>DATCGV010000061.1:0-12236 GCA_036508755.1 Candidatus Limnocylindrales bacterium
GGCTCACCTTCGTCGCCAACCCCGACGAGGAGATCGGCTCGCCCGCCAGCACGCCGGTGATCAGGGATGCGGCGGAGGCTGCCGATGTCTGTTTCGTGCTCGAATCGGCGCGCGCCAACGGCGACATCGTCAGCGCGCGCAAGGGCATTGCTGATTACATCGTCCAGATCGATGGCCGCGCCGCCCACGCCGGCGTGGAGCCGGAGAAGGGACGCAGCGCGATCCTCGAGGCGGCGCACAAGACATTGGAGCTGACCGCGCTCAACGGCCGTTGGCCGGGGGTCACTGTCAACATCGGCGTGGTCAGCGGTGGAACGCGGCCCAACGTCATCGCCGAGCACTGCGAGCTGGAGATCGACCTGCGCGCCGCTGCACGGACCGACATGGAGCTCGCCGAGAACGCGATCACCGAGATCTGCATGCGCTCGACCGTGCCCGACGTAGTGACCACCGTGAACCGGCGCCATCGCTGGTGGCCCATGGAAAAGGGGCCGCAGACCGCGCGGCTGGCGGCCGACGCAATTGCCCTCGCCGAGAGGCTCGGCTTCGAGCTGCACGATGCGGCGACGGGCGGCGCGTCGGACGCGAACACGACGTCCGGCATGGGCGTGCCCACGCTCGACGGCCTTGGCCCGGTCGGTGGTCTCGACCACGCTCCCGGTGAGTACACCGAGGTCGACTCAATCGCTCCGCGGGTTGTGTTGCTCGCCGCGCTGCTGCTCAGCGCGGCGAGCGCTCAGCCCGACGCGGCTAGCGCTTGAGGAAGTCGACTATCGCAGCCGCCAGTGGCGCGACCCGCGGACTGCCCAGGCCCGTCGCGTAGTCCCAGCCAGGGGTCGCGTCGTAGAGCAGGTTGCCGCCCTTGATCACGTCGTGGAAGAGCGTCCCGGCGGGTGCCGCGGCCGCGACCTGGTAGAGCGTCGGGCCGAGCGGTCCAACGTTGCTGATGCCCTGGGCATCCGCGAGCTGCTCGGCGAGGAGCATCGATGACGCCCAGAACGGTGCTGCCGCGCTCGTGCCGCCGACACGGCCGTTGACCAGGCCCTGATCAGGGTCGGTGTAGATGATGAAGAAACCGCTGCTCGGATCGGCCGGGCCGGCCACGTCCGGGACCTGGCGCATGCCGGTGCTCTGGGCGTTGTCGACACCCGCGCCCTGCTGCCACGACGGCCGCGGCTGGTACTGCGACAGCCCGCCACCGCTGCCCGCGCCGCTGAGCGGCTCCTCCCAGCCGGCCTCGTCGAGGTATGCGCCGTCCTGGTGGACCGTGAGGTAAGTGCCGCCGACCGCGACGACGTTCGCACTTGCCGCCGGCCAATCGACGCCGGGCGAGACGTCGCGGTCGAACGGGTCGCTCGAGATCTTCTCCCGGCGGCAGTCGTAGGCGGCGGCGTCGCCGCTCGAAGCGAAGACGGTGATTCCGGCGGCGACCGCGGCCGCAAGCTCACGTTCCTCGGCGGCCATCGCCGCTTTGCTGTTGCGGATCTCGCACGTGCCCCAACTGTTGCTGATGATCTTGGCCTTGCCGTCGGCGACGATGCGCGAAACGATCGCCACAAGGCCGTCAGCCGTGTTGGCTCCCTCGTAGCTGATGATCTGCGCATGCGGCGCAATACCGCGCGTGACCTCGAGGTCGAGCGACACCTCGCCGGTGCCCGCGCCGGGCTGGTCGGGACCGCCTGCGAGCGTCACCTTCTTGACCGCTGGCGCGCCGCTGATGCCCATCTGCCTGTCGAACGTGGCGACATCGCTGGCCGTGAACGTGTCGAACGAGACGATGGCGATGGTCTGCCCGTCCCCGAAGTAGCCGGCGTCGTGCAGCGGCGAGATCTCGTAGGCACTGGCGATTACGCTCGGCGTGATGCCGGGATCGGGCACACCGGAGAGATAGATGCCGGGCCAGGCCGACTGCTGCACGGGCTCCGTATCCAGCCCGACAACCACCGCGACGTCATCATTCAGCGCGACGGGCACGGTCGGCGTCCCCAACGGCACGTGGTAGCGAACGCCGCTCGGGGTCACACGATCAACGAGATTGACGCCGAGCAGGCTGTCGACCTGGGCGGCCGTGCCGCTGACCGCGATCGACGTCTTCTGCGGCGTAGCCTGGGCGCTCAGGCCGCCCGCGTTCAGCCACGAGACGACCTGTGCTACCGCAGCGTCGGGCAGGCCAAAACGGGCGCCGAACTGCGCCGGTGACAGGAACTGCCGGTACGACGCCGACCCGGGCTGGCTCAGGCCGGCGAGATAAGAATCGAGGTCGGCCTGGCCGGGCAGGCGCAGGCTGACGTTGAATGCGACCTGCTCGTCGGACCGCGTCGGCCCAAGGTCAATCGGCGCGGCCGATGGATCAGCCACGGCCGGCGCACCAGGCACGGCCGGCGCGGTCGTGGCAGCCGGCAGACTCGCCGCGCCGCACGCTGCAACGACCAGCATCGCGGACAGCAGCAGGGTCAGGGCGCGCGCGCTCATTGGCCGCCCCAATCGAAGGTCTTGAGGATGTCATCGGCCGCCTTGCGCGCCTGGTATTGCTGCGTGTCGCCATCCTGCTGGGCGTCGGGCGTGCCGACGATGACGACCACTGCGGCCGTGATCCGGCCGTCGGTCGACGAGACGATCGTCACTCCGCCGGGCGCGAGCGGCGTGCCGTCGCTGCTCGTAAGCGTGCCCGACCAGACGCTGCTGACACCGCGAACGTAGCCGATGCTCGGACCAAGCACCGCGTCGTACGTGTCGGGGTCCGCCACCCGGCCGACCAGGAAGCGGTCGACCTGGCCCAGCTCGCTGTCCATCATCTTCTGCGGTGATGTATCGGCGGTGATGACGTCGACCCACAGCTGGCAGTCGAAATAGTTGCTGCTCAGGACCGCGAAACCGGCGCCGGAGTCGGACAGTGACCACGCGGCGGGGTCGTACTCGAAGCCAAAGCCGAGTGAGGCGTCCGTGAACTGCTCGCCGGAGATGACGGCCGGCGTGTTGTCGCTGGGCGTCGGCCCGGGCAGGACCAGGCTTGCGCCGGGCGTGGGCTGGCCGACCGGGCCTGACGCAACCGGCGAGGTGGGCGCGGGCGTAGCGTGGGAGACAGGCGTCGCGATGGGGACGGGCGAGCCCGCGACCGGCTGCAGGGACGGCACAGGCGCGCACGCTTGGCCGGGCTGGCACGGCGCCACGGGCGGTGGCGGCTGGCTGACGAAGACGATCAGGCCCACGACCAGGGCAAGGACTATGAAGATGACAACGAAGACGGCCACGACCGCGCCCGAGCTCGTCCGTGACTGGGCCGGCGAGGGCGCCCATGTGGGCCGGCCATAGCCCGGCGGCGGGTCGCCGAATGGTCCGCTCACTTGGCGGGTGCGCTTCCGGTGCCTGACTCAGCGGCTGCCTCGGCCCTTTCGCGCACGCCCTTGGGCAGTGCCCGGAGCGAGATGCCGCAATGGCCGCAGAAGGTGTGCTCGGGCGTGGCGTGGCCGCAGTTGGGGCAGACGATCGCGCGGCCCACGGGGACCTCGCGCGACTCCTGCATCAACCCAAGGTGCAGTGCCGCGCGCAGCCACAGCAGGGCGAGTCCGGCCAGTGGCACCAGCAATACCGTCGCCGGGATGAGCGGCAGAAGCGTTTTGACGACCCCGGCAGCAACGATCAGCAGCGCGGCGCCGGCCGTGGCGACCAGCGGAACGCCGACGAGGCCGAGGGCTCGGCGGTCGGTGACCGGCGAGCGGTAGCGCAGCCACCAGGCAGCGGCGGCCGCGCCGATGGCGCCGGCGGCGATGATCGGCTGGAGGATGCCGAGGGAAATGAGCTGGATGATCCACGGCCCGGGGTCGCCGGCCGGGCGCAGGCCGGCACTCAGGATGGGCAGCGCCTGGACGATGAGGTGTGAGCCGGTGAACGCGACGGCCGAAGCTGCGCCGAACGTGGCGCCGTCGAGGACGTCGTTGAAGCGTCGCTGCGGGAGCAGGAAGAGTGCCCCGGCGAGCATCAGCGCGGTTTCGAGCAGCGGCAGCCCGACTGCGTTCAGGGCGAGCACGCCGATGTTGTCGTTCGTGAAGGACGCCGGCGAAGGCTGCGCGCGAAGTAGCAGGGCATACAGGACGCCGGCGCCGACGCCCCAGAGCATCGTCGTGCCCACGATCGACAGCGGCTCATCCTCGTAGATGTCGACGACGTAGACATACATGACCATGAGCAACGGCACGAGCACTGCGGCGGCGACGAGTGCGACCGGGTAGAGGCCGAACAGGGCCAGGACGCCGATGATCGCCGCACCGGCCAGGAACGAGATGCGGAATGTCCGCATGTGGGCCCTGGGCAGCTGCGGAAAGAGCGTGCTGACAAAGGCAACCGTGAACACTGGCTCGTGGGGCGCCGCGGCAAAGCGGTCACGTGCCTGGGCGCGGCCCTCGACGTTGTACTCGTCGCTCAGCGGATCGCCGCAGCGGATGCAGTACTCCATGCGCGGCACGACGTTGCCGCACTGGTTGCAGCGGATCGTGGCCCGTGTCTCGGAAGCGCCGTCAGGCGTGGTCAACAGCGGCTCCGATCAGCGCAGGTAGGTCTCGCCGCCCTCTTCGCAGACGACGTAGAGAGCGTGCCGCTCGCGCGCATAGCCGGCGACGTGGAGTTGTGCTGGGACGTGGCTGGGGCAGATGAAGACCCAGTTCCGGTTGGGCCGGCCGGGCTCGTCTGGGCCCGAATCGGGCAGCGCCTCGCTCTCGTCGGCGATCTTCTTGGCCAGACCGTCGAATTTGGCCGTGGCAGCCTCGATCGCTGCTCGGCGCTCGGCGTCTGTCTCGGTCGAGTACGGATAGCTCTGGGCGACGTTGGAAGTCAACCGGGTCTCCCGAAGGGCGCGGGTTTGACTCGAAGCGATGCGTGGAAGTGGCCGACCGCGCGGGTCGTTGAGCGCGGCGCGACCGGCCGGGGCCGAGTATACGACGGCTAGATGGCCCCGGTCGGTGAGTTCGCCCGCTCGTCGACGACGTTCAACGCCAGCCAGCGCTCGGCTTCGGCCAGCGACCAGCCCTTGCGCCGCGCGTAATCGGCAAGCTGGTCGCGTCCGATCCGGCCAAGGCCGAAGTAGTGCGCGTCGGGGTGCCAGAGGTAGAGGCCGCTGACGGACGCGCCGGGAACCATTGCCATCGACTCGGTCAGGTGCATCCCGATCTGCCGCTCGGCGTCGAGCAGGCGGAAGATCGTGCGCTTCTCGGTGTGGTCGGGCTGGGCCGGGTAGCCCGGCGCCGGCCGGATCCCGACGTAGCGCTCGGCGATCAGCGCGTCGTTGTCGAGCGCCTCGTCGGACGCGTAGCCCCACAGCTCGCGCCGAACGCGCGCATGCAGCCATTCCGTGGCGGCCTCGGCCAGCCGATCGGCGAGTGAGCTGAGCAGGATCGCCGTGTAGTCATCACCCGCCTCGGCCAGCTTCGATTTCGCGGCCTCCAACCCTCCACCCGCGGTCACTGCGAAGGCGCCGACGTAATCGCCGACGCCCGAAGCGAGCGGGGCGACGAAGTCCGAAATAGCGATGTCCGGCCGACCGCCCGGCTTGGCGATCTGCTGGCGCAGGGCGTGCAGCCGGTCGAGCTCGGTGGAGCGCCCGTCGTCGGTGAAGAGCACAATGTCGTCCTCGGGTGTGGAGTTTGCGGGCCAGAAGCCGACCACGGCGTCGGCGCGCACCAGGTGCTCGTCGACGATGCGCTCGAGGAGCTTCTGGGCGTCGGCGAAGAGTGACCGCGCGGCCTCGCCCATTCGGTCGTGCTGGAGCACCTCAGGGTAGTGAGCGGGCAGCTCCCAGGCGGCGAAGAAGGGCGTCCAGTCGATGTAGCGGCTCAACTCGTCGATCGGGATGTCGCGCAGCGCTCGGCTGCCGAGGAAGGTCGGCCGCGGCGGCGTCTTGTCGCCCGTGAACTCGATCTGTGCATGTCGCGAGCGCGCCTCGTCGAGCGTCAGCCGCCGTGTCCGGTCATCCCGATCCGCGAACTGGCGGCGCAGCTCGGCGTAGCTCTCGCGTGTCTGGCGGACGAAGCCGTCGCGCGCGTTCTCGTCGAGCAGCGATCTGACGATGCCCACCGCGCGCGACGCGTCCTGGACGTGGATGACCGGGCCGCTGTAGGCCGGCTCAAGTCGTACGGCGGTGTGGGCGCGTGACGTCGTCGCGCCGCCGATCAGCAGCGGCAGGGTCATGTGCTCGCGTTCCATCTCCTGGGCCACGGTGCGCATCTCCTCGAGCGACGGCGTGATCAGCCCCGACAGGCCGATGGCGTCCGCGTTCTCGCGCCGCGCTGTCTCGAGGATCTGGGTCCACGGCACCATCACGCCCAGGTCGAGGATGCGATAGCCGTTGCAGCCCAGCACGACGCCGACGATGTTCTTGCCGATGTCGTGGACGTCGCCCTTGACCGTGGCCATGACGATCGTGCCCGCGTTGCGCGGCTCGTTGCCGTGGCCGTGGCCGTTGCCGCCCGCGGCCGCCATGCGCGCCTTCTCCTGCTCGATGTACGGGATGAGGTGGCCGACGGCCTGCTTCATGACGCGCGCGCTCTTCACGACCTGGGGCAGGAACATGCGCCCGCTGCCGAACAGGTCGCCGACGGCGTCCATGCCGGCCATCAGGGGACCCTCGATCACGTCCAGCGGGCGCGCGGCGGCGAGCCGTGCCTCTTCGGTGTCCTCGACGATGAAGTCGCTGACGCCCTCGATCAGGGCATGGCGCAGGCGCTCGGCGACAGGCGCCTCGCGCCAGCTCATGTCGCGGCCGGAACCGGTGCCGCCGCGCTCGCCGCCGCGTGCCTCCTCGGCGATCTCGAGCATGCGCTCGGTCGCGTCCGCTCGGCGGTTCAACACGAGGTCCTCAGCACGCTCCCGGAGCACGGGATCGATGGCCTCGTAGACCGGGAGCGCGCCCGCGTTGACGATGCCCATGTCCATGCCGGCGCGAATGGCGTGGTAGAGGAACACGGCGTGGATCGCCTCGCGCACGACGTCATTGCCGCGGAACGAGAACGAGACGTTGCTCACGCCCCCCGAGATCGGCACGCCGGGCAGCTCGCGCTTGATACGCCGCACCGCCGCGATGTAGGCATTGCCGTAGTCGGCGTGCTCCTCGATGCCCGTGCCGATGGCGAAGATGTTCGGGTCGAAGATCACGTCGGTCGCGTCGAAGCCGGCCTGTTGCGTGAGAAGGTCAAAGGCGCGATGCGCGATGGCCACCTTGCGCTCAACGCTGTCCGCCTGGCCTTGCTCGTCGAAGGCCATGACGATGACCGCGGCACCGTAACGCCGCGCGAGCGCCGCCTGGCGCAGGAACTCCGTCTCTCCCTCCTTGAGGCTGACCGAGTTGACGACTGGGCGGCCCTGGACGTGCTTGAGCCCCTCTTCAATCACGTCCCAGCGCGATGAGTCGATCATCACCGGCACCTTGGCGATGTCCGGCTCGACCGCGATCAGGTCGAGGAAGCGCGCCATGGCGGCCTGCGAGTCGAGCAGCGCCTCGTCCATGTTGATGTCGATCATCTGGGCGCCGCTGTCGACCTGCTGACGGGCGATGGCCACCGCCTCGTCGTAGCGCTCCTCCTTGATGAGTCGCGCGAAGGCGCGTGAGCCCGTTACGTTCGTCCGCTCACCCACGTTCACGAACAGCGAATCGGTGCGGATATCGAGTGGCTCGAGGCCCGCGAGGCGCGTCGCAGGTTCGACCTCCGGGATCACGCGCGGAGGCAGGCCTGCGACCGCCGCGACGATCGCCCGGGTGTGGTCGGGCGTGGTGCCGCAGCAGCTGCCGACCATGTTGAGCGCTCCCTCTCGGGCCATGCGCGCCAGCTGTGAGCTCGTCTCCGGCGGCTGCTCGTCGTAGCCACCGAAGGCGTTGGGCAGCCCGGCGTTCGGGTAAGTGATGACCGGCACGTCGGCGATCCGTGCCAGCTCCGCGACGTACGGCCGCAGCAACTCCGCGCCGAGGGAGCAGTTCAGGCCGATCGCCAGCGGCCGCGCGTGGCGAAGGCTGTTCCAGATCGCGCCCACGGTCTGGCCGGACAGGTTGCGCCCTGACTGATCGACGATCGTGGCACTGACGATGACTGGCACTCGCCGGCCCAGCTCCTCGAAGAGCGACTCGACGGCGAAGATCGCGGCCTTGCCGTTGAGCGTGTCGAAGATCGTCTCGATGAGCAGGATGTCGACGCCACCCGCGACGAGGCCGCGCGCCGCGGTCTGGTATGCGTCGACCAGCTGTTGCCAGGTGACATTGCGCGCGCCCGGGTCATTGACGTCGGGCGAGATCGAGGCGGTTTTGTTCGTGGGGCCGAGCGATCCGGCGACGAAGCGCGGCTTGGCGGGATTGGCAACCATCGCTTCGTCGGCTGCCTGGCGTGCCAGCGTGGCGGCGGCGCGGTTGATCTCCTCGGACAGCTCCTGCAGGCCGTAATCGCTGAGCGAGATCGCGTTGGCGTTGAAGGTGTTCGTCGTGATGATGTCCGCGCCGGCGTCGAGATATTGGCGGTGGATGTCGGCGATGATCCCGGGCTGAATCAGGTTGAGCACCTCGTTCGCGCCGCGCAGGTCGCGCGCGTGGCCCGCGAAGCGCTCACCTCGAAACTGCTCCTCGGTCAGCTCGTGGCGCTGGATGAGCGTCCCCATGGCACCGTCGAGCACGACGATGCGCTCGCGCATCAATTCGCGAAGCTGGAGTTCCTTGCTCATCCTGCGTCCGAGTTTAGGGCCAGGGCCTACTCTGACCGCATGAACGACCCGTTGAGCCCATCTGCGGATTCGCTGCAGGCCGCCTGGCGAGCACGGGTTGCGGCCGACAAGGAGCAGGTCGAGCGCTCGCGTGAAGAGCCCGATCCCACCGACTTCTACGCTCCGACCGCCAGCCGTTTCCGCATGGATCCGCATCGGACGGACGATGCGACGCTCAACGTCCTGCTGTCGCTTGCCCGTCTGGATGAGACCTGGCTCGACATTGGCGCGGGCGGCGGCCGCTACGCACTGCCCATCGCCCTGCACGTCAAGGAGCTGATTGCCATCGACCCGTCGCCGGCGATGCTCTCCGCGCTGACCGAGGACGCGGCCGCCAACCAGATTGAGAACACTCGCGTGATCGAGTCGCGCTGGCCGATGCCCGAACCACCACGTGCAGACGTCGCGCTGATGGCCCACGTGGGCTACGACATCGCCGAGATCGGTCCGTTCCTCGACCAGATGGAAGGGTGCGCGAATCGCCTGCGCGTGGCGGTCATGGGCGCGTCGGCAATGCAGACGACGGGCGCATTGTTCTGGCGCCCGGTGCACGGCGAGGAGCGCGTTCGGCTGCCGGCACTGCCGGAAATGGTGATGCTGCTCCTCGCCCGCGGCCGGCTCCCGGAGATCACGCTGGTCGACCGCGTGCCACCAACGTTCGCCACATTCGATGAGGCAGTGGACACCGCGCGCCGTCAACTCTGGCTTCGTCGCGGCAGTGCCAAGGACGCACAGCTGACCCGTCTCGCGCGCGACGTCCTCACGGAGCGCGAGGGCCGCTTCGCCTTCGACTGGACGCCGACGAAGATCGGCATCGTCTCGTGGACCCCGCAGGGACTCTAGAGAGCGATCGCCCGATCGATCACGCGGGTGATGCGCGTGTCGCATCGCTCAGAGGCAAATCTCCGCACGGTCTGTCCAGGGAAGCAAGCGGTTCCGAACCGCTGCCCGCATCAGCCCTGACTGACGGTTCCGGCCTCGAGAACGCGCGCTACTTCCCGGGCGATTGAGCTGAACGGCACGGGCTCCGCCGGCCGCGGGCCGTCGTCAACCGGCTCAACCAGGCGCATGCCATACCACGCCACGTCGACCCACCGCCCAAGCTTCCAGCCGACCTTCTCGTAGACACCGCGCGACATGCCGATCGACTCGTGTAGCTCCACGCTGGCGTCGTTGGGCAGGCCGACGCCCGCGTAGGCGTTCACGAATCGCTGGCGGCGGAGGATCGGTAGCAGCTCGCCGTACAGCACTTTGCCGACTCCTCGACCCTGAAACGACGGGTCGACATACACGGCGGGGTCGACCGACCACCGATATCCCGCGCGCTCGCGATGGCGCGATGCGTACGTATAACCGATCACGCGACTCTTCTCATCAAGCGCGACGAGCCACGGAGTCCACGCGAGTACCGACTGGATGCGCCCAGCCATCTCCGCCGCGCTGGGTGCGACCTCCTCGAAAGAGATGACGGTCGCTTCGACGTTCGGCCGGTAGATCTCGGCGATGCGCTCGGCGTCGCGCTCGGGGTCAGCCAGCCGAACTCGCATCAGGGCAGGGGAGTGGCGACGCCCCGTTCCGGAGCGACGACGTCGACGTCCACGCCCACGCCCAGCAACTCGTCGCGGAGCTGGTCGGGCGTGCCGGCGAGGATCGGGAAAGTGCCGTAATGGATGGGCACGACGGCGCGCGCACCGAGCAGCGCCGCGGCGCGCGCCGCGCCTGCCGGCCCCATCGTGTAGTGGCCGCCGATCGGCAGGAACGCGACGTCCGGCGTGTGCATTTCGCCGATGATCTTCATGTCGCCGAAGACGTCCGTGTCGCCGGCGAAGTAGACGCGCATGCCGTCCTCGAGCTCGACGACGAAGCCGACCGGCTCGCCCAGGTACATGGGGCCCTCGGACGTCTTGGCCCAGCCCACCATCGGTTCGCCGGCAGGTAACCAGTCGCCGGCCGAATGGTCGGCGTGGACCATCGTTACCTTGAGCCCGCGTGCCTCGGCCGTGCCGCCCTTGTTCATGCCGACGATCTCGACACCGGCACCGTCGAGCTGGCGCTCGAGCCACAGCGACAGCTCGTGGATGCATGGCCAGGCAGGCTTGGTCGCCCGCGCGATCTTCAGTGCGTCGGAATTCGCGACGTCGCGCGGCGCGGAACCGATGTGGTCGAAGTGGCCGTGCGAGACGAGCATCAGGTCGCACTGCTTCACGTCCGCCGCCGCGCGCGGCGAAGTTGGATTGCCGAACCACGGATCGAAGATGAGCACCTTGCCGCCCGGAGTGCGCAGCTCGACGCACGAGTGTCCGTACCAGGTGAATGTGCCTGTCGCATCGGTCATTGGTCGGGTCTCCGTATGCTCTATGCGTGTCCGAGCATGGCTCTCGTTTCTGGCACGCGGCCTTTCGCTTTCAGTACCGCATTCTCGCGCTCATCGATCCGCTCGTCCGTGCCGAGTGGCTGCGCTTCGGCATGGGCAACATCGTCGATCTGGAGGTGCCGCGGCGGAAGGGCGGCGCGGGCCGAGGACGACTCGTCGGGCTGGTGCACGCAAACGGCCGCATCTACGTCGGCCATCCAAATGGCGAGGTCGGCTGGACGCGCGATCTTGAAGCCTGTGGAGCCGGGGTCGTCCACTACCACAACGGCGTGCTCTGGCCGTTCAGCGCGACGCGGCTCGCGGCCGGCGGCGAACGCGAGTCGGTCATTCGGTCCACCGGACAGCATCCTTTTCCAGGCAACCTCGTCTATCGCCTGGGACGCGGCCAGGTCCGGGCCGTCGGTGTCTTCTTTCGGTTGACCGAGCAGGAGCAGGGGAGCACGTGAGGCTCCTTCAGCGAGCGGTCGGACCGATCGCGACGAACCTGTACGTGCTCGCCGACGAGCAGACTCGCGAGGCCATCGCGATCGACACCGCGATCCCGTGCGTGGAATGGCTGACCGCCGCCCTCGCCGAGCGTGGCTGGACTCTGCAGCTCATCGTCACCACGCATCGGCACTGGGATCATATGGGCGACAACGCCGTGCTCGCCGACGCGACGGGGGCCAAGATTGCTGTCCACGCGCTCGACCGCGAAGGCCTGGAGCACCCGTCGGCGTTGATGGCGCCCTTTCCAATTCCACCCTGCGTGCCCGCCGTGGATCTGGCCGAGGGCTCACGCATCCATTTCGGCGAGATCGACCTCGAGGTGCTGCACACGCCTGGGCATACGGAAGGCTCGGTATGCCTGCTGGCAAGCGGCGAGCGCCTGTTGCTCACCGGCGACACGCTGTTCGCCGGCTCCTGGGGTCGGACCGACCTTCCCGGAGGATCAGACGAGCAGATGATCGATTCGCTCGCCCGACTCTCCGCGATGCCGACCGACCTGCGCGTCCTGCCCGGCCACGGACGAGGTTCGACCATCGCGGCCGAGCTGCCGTGGCTCGAGCAGGTTGCGCGAACGAGGTTGCTGCCCTTCTGATCGGCTGGTCGCTCACGGCCGCTCCAGCCACTCAGCCGCTCCAGCCAC
>DATCGV010000062.1:0-19862 GCA_036508755.1 Candidatus Limnocylindrales bacterium
CCCTGCTGGCGGTGGTCTCCGCGATCCTCATCGTGGTCGGCCGGATCAACAGAGACATCTGGTGGGGGACTGGGTCTTTAGCGCCGGAATCGCGGTGCTCGTGGTTGCAGGCGCCCTCTTCCTCCTTACAAGGCGCTGACCCGCGTGGCCGGCGCGTTTACCGCGTCGGCGGCCCCTGATCTTGTGACTTCCGGCCCGCCGACTTAGCGCCGTCCGCCACGTATGCGCGCATGCGCATATGCCGAAGACTGAAGTCGTGGAACCGATCTACGAACTCCAGGCAAGCGTGCTGCGAATGCTGGCGAACCCGCGCCGCCTGGAAATGATTCATGTGCTGGCTGACGGACCGATGGAAGTCGGCCGAATCGCCCAGCGCCTGGGGATCAGCCAGCCCAACGCCAGCCAGCACCTTGCGCTGCTGCGCCAGACCGGGCTGGTCGAGATCGAACGAAATGGACGCGAGGTCCGCTATCAGCTGACGGATCCGCAGGTGATCGCGGCCTGCTCGATCATGCGCGGCTTTCTGCAGCGTCGGATCGACCGTCTGTCAACCGTCACCGTCGCCGCCGATGAGCGCGTGCCGGCAGGAGTAGAAGCATGAGCGAAGAAGAACAAGAAGAACCCATCAACCTCGTCCTGTTTTCCGGCACTGACGACAAGCTTCAGGCGGCCGCCGTGCTGACGGCCGGCGCAGCGGCGCTGGGCAAGCCCGTCCACATCTTCCTGCAGTACTGGGCGCTCGACGCCTTCCGCGCCGACCGCATCGACAAGCCACTGCCGCTCGCGCCCGAGGCGGGCGAGGCCGGACAGGCGGCGGTCGACCGAATGCGGGCCGCCGGCCAGCAGTCCTGGTCGGAAACGATGCGCGTCGCCAAGGAAATCGGCGAGGTCGACATCCAGGCCTGTTCGTTGTCGATGGACGTGCTGGGCATCTCATCTGACGAGCTCGACCCGCTCGTCGACGGCGTCGAGGGTGTCGCAGCGTTCTATGTCAACGCAGGCAGCGGCCAAGTCGTCTTCATCTGAGAGAAGGGAAGGAGAGCGAATGCCTTCGACAACGATCCTCGATGCGCGCGGGCTGAAGTGCCCGATGCCCATCGTCAAGACCGCACAGCAGATCAAGGTCGTCTCGCGCGGCGATCTGCTTGAGGTCCTGGCTACCGACCCCGGGTCGGTCGCCGACTTCGCGGCGTGGAGCCGCAGCACCGGCAACGAGCTTGTCGGCCAGAGCGTCGAGGACGGCGTTTACCACTTCGTCCTGCGCAGGAAGTGAGGTCCAAGAGATGACCGCAATCGCCGAGCGCCCAGCCGTCGCTGAGACGCCCGTCCCGACCGAGTTCGCGCAGGTCTTCGAGCCGAGCGCCGAAGCCACCAAGCAGCTCGTGATCATCAACTGGAGTGGCGAGCTCGACAAGATCTGGCCGACGCTGATCATGTCCAGCGCCGCCGCCGCATCCGGCTACAAGACGAGCGTGTTCATCACCTTCTGGGGCCTGCTGCCATTCGTCAAGAACCAGCGCCGCATCGTCGGTGAGAACTGGATGCAGAAGATGCTGACGCTGATGCAGCGTCCGGGCATCGACCACCTGAAACTGTCCAAGATGAACTTCCTGGGCATGGGCCCGTGGATGATCGGCACGCTATCCAAGAAGTACAACGTGGCCAAGCCCGCAGAGCTGCTCGAGGCATGCCAGGCGCTGGGCGTCGAGTTCATCCCCTGTCAGATGACGATGGAGATGTTCGGCCTCAAGCGCGAGGACATGATTGACGGCCTGGGCGAGCCAGCCGGCGCCGCAACGGTTATCGAGCTGATGACCCAGCCCAACACGGCCAGCCTGTTCATCTAGAAAGCGTGATCGCTATGACACTCGAAACCCAAGCAGCCACGGCTCGCCGAGTAATCGACGCGCGCGGTTCTTTCTGCCCGGGACCCTTGATGGAGCTCATCCGCGCGATCCGCGAGTCAGAGGTGGGCACGGTCATCTCCGTCTACTCATCTGACAAGGGCTCGCGGACCGACATCCCGAAGTGGGTCGAGAAGGCCGGCCACAAGCTGCTCGGCCTCGAGGACCGCGGCGGCTTCGACGAGATCGTCGTCGAGAAGCTGCACTGAGCACCGGCCGATACGAAGCCATGCAACGAATAGTGATCCTGGGCGGCGGGGTCGGCGGCACGATCGTCGCCAACCTGCTGTCCAGGAAGCTGAAGGGCCAGCTCGACCGTGGCGAGGTCTCGGTGACCGTGGTCGATCAGCAGCCCAGCCACGTCTATCAGCCGGGCTTCATGTACATAGCCTTTGGCCACGAGCGGCCGGAGGGTTTGAAGCGGCCCGAACGGAGCCTGCTCGACAAGCGCGTCGAGCTCGTGATTGGCGAAGTCGTCGTCGTGAATGAGACAAGCCAAACGGTCGAGTTGGCCGGCGGTCGAAGCCTCGCCTACGACCAGCTCGTGCTCGCCACCGGTTCGCGCATTCTGCCCGAGCTGCTCGACAACTTCGCCACCGAGGCCTTCCACTTCTACAGCGCCGAGGCAGCGCAGAAGCTGCGCGACGCGCTGAACGCGTTCAAGGGCGGCAAGATCGTCGTTGCCATCGCCGGCATGCCCTACAAGTGCCCTCCCGCACCGCTCGAGGTCAGCTTCCTGATCGAAGCTGAGCTGCGCCAACGCGGGCTGCGCGCCAAGAGCGAAGTCCACTTCTGCTCGCCCATCGGTCGAGCGTTCACGATCGAATCGGTCAGTGAGATGGCCACGCCTGTGCTCGAGCAGAAGGGCATCGAGCTGCACACGTTCTTCAATGTCGAGACGATCGACGCTCAGCGCCACGTCCTCCAGAGTCTCGAAGGCGAAGAGCTGGCGTACGACCTGCTGGTGCTGGTCCCGCCGCACAAGGGCGCCCAGTTCCTGATCAACTCCGGCCTCGCGCCGGCGCCGGGTGGGTGGCTACCGACTGACCGCCATACCCTCCTGGTCGGTGGTCGGGCGAACGTCTACGCGCTCGGTGACGCGACCGATCTGCCCCTCTCCAAGGCGGGCTCGACGGCGCATTTCGAGGCACCGATCGTCGCCGAGCGCATCGCGGCAGCCATCACCGGCCGCCAGCCTGACGCCAAGCACGCCAGCTACCAAGGCAACGTGATGTGCTTCTTCGAAATCGGCGACGGCAAGGGCACTCTGCTTCGCTTCGATTACGAGCATCCGCCACGGCCGCCCAAGCCGAACCGCATCTGGCACCTGGGCAAGGTCATGTTCAACAAGGCGTACTGGATGACCGTTCCAAAGGGCCGCGTCTGAGACGCGGCCCACTCCGCTAATCGAATATCCCTACGACGACGGCGGCCGGCCCGCAGCACGGCCGCCGTCGTTTTACCTTTGGGTCCGCCAATGGCCGAGATGCTCTACAGGATGGGCATCGGCATTCTGCTTGGCGTCTCGGGGGACGCGAGCGCCGTGGCTCAGGACTTCGCGACGCCGGCCTCCTGAACCTAACGCAGGGAGCTCAGCTGTTAGTGCGGTCGCGCGTAATGAGCTGCCGACCGCTGGCGATCCACGCGGTCATACCGCCATCAAGGTTGTAGATGTTCGTGTAGCCAAGGCCTATCAACGCCTGGGCAGCGATCGCACTCTCGTGGCCGGACCGGCAGTAGACGACAATCTGCGCCTTCTTGTCGGCGGGCAGCTCGGCGGCTCGTGCCGTCAACTGGTCGTATGGGACGTACAGGTCCGTGCCGTCGATCTCACCGCTGTACGGCGTCTTGACGTTGAGCAGCGTGAAGCTGTGCTGCTCGAGCATCGACGCGAGCTGGTCGGCGCTGACATTGGTCCAGCTTCCACCGCTTGCCTGGACTACCGTGCCGCCGATGTTCGACTGCGGCACGGCCGGCTTCGAGGATCCGTTCAGCGCGATCGCGACGACGACGACGGCCAGCGCGGTGACGGCGAGCGTCGCCGCGCCTGCGGCCAGCCAGCGCACGCTGAATAAGCGGCCAGCCACGCTTCGACGCGCGTTTGGCGTCGATGGAATGGCCGCCCTCGCCCGCCGCTCCGACTTCTTGCTCAAGGCGCGGCCGTCCGACCCAGACCGGGTATTGGCTGAAGGCATCGAGCGATCACGCGCCAAAGGTGAGCGGTCGCCGTGTGCCGTGGCAGGGCTGGTTGGCATGCTGTTTCGGGACCGCCGGCATGAGCCGTCAGCCCGGCGCTGACGGATGGTGGGCCGAGCACAATGAATGACCAGTCGGAGCTGCGTTCGTTACCCGCCACGACGCATGAGCATCACGCTCGGATCATGGCTCACGTGGATCGCTTGCCTGTGCTCGCGGGCCTGCTCGGCAGCGCGGACATGGCCTCGTTCAGCGCCGAGTTCGAGCTTGAGTGCGAGTTCATCTCAACCCAGCTGGTGCCGCACATCGAGGCGATCGAAACCAACCTCTACGGCGAGCTGGACCGGCTCATGGAGCATCGTCACTCGATGGATCCGATGCGCGAAGAGCATGCGCGCCTGCGCCGTCTGTTCAGCGACTTATGCCACTACCGGCAGGCCATTGAGCGTGGCCAGTTCGAAGCTGAGGAAACCATCGCCCTGCAGCGGGTCCTGTTCAGGCTGTACAGCCTGTTGAAGGTCCATCTTGCCGAAGAAGAGATGTATCTCGCGGTCATCGACCGCGATCTGTCGGCGCAGGAAAAGGACCTCCTGGCGCGCGCCACGGACCACGCGGCCAGCCAACCGGTCTGACCGGCGGGCCGCGTCAGCGTCGGACGGCGGTAACCCACTCCAGGTAGCGAGCGTCGAACTCCGCGATCAGCCGCGTCCGCTCTTTCATGACTGCCGCCCATTCGTCGAGCTCGGCGTAGCCGCTCGTCGTCAGGCTGTACTCGCGTCGGCGCGGTCCCGTGGGATCGTCCGACCAGCGCGACGTCACGTGCCCGGACGCTTCCAGGTCGCGCAACGTGCGGTAGACCTGACCGACGTCAACGTTCGTGCCGGTGATGCCCATCTCCTCGAGCTGGGTGATGATCGAGTAGCCGTATGCGCCGCCGCCGGCCAGCAGGACAAGGACGAAGGGCTCCATCCACCGCCGTCGGGCGCCAATCGGCGCCCAGCCACGATGAACCGGCGTGCCTCTGACATCGCGGCCGGAGGCGACGGCGGCAACGTCGGCGGCGGAGTCGGCATCGTCGTTGTGCGCCTCGGCATTCATATGCCTCTGGAGGATAGCTGCGTCAGAACGACGCGGTCCCCGCGTGAGCCATCGCGGCCGCGAGCGCTTCCTCCTTCTCCGGCGTTGCGCCCGCCTCGATGATGTCGGCGTAGAGGAGCTCCTCGGCCAGATGGATCTTCAGTAGCGCATAGACCCCGAAAAGGGCGCGCCGGAGACGCATCTGCTGGGTCATGGTCAGCGGACCTGCAATGGCCTTGACGCGGATCTCATCCACGTCACGAATGCTGGCGCGGATCTGGGCATGCTCGCGCCGCATTGGCGTCATCGCATGCTTGTTCTGGAACAGGCGCTCGAGCTCCGGATACACGGCCCGCTCGGCAGCATCCATGTGCGGAACGAGCAGATCGCTCAGGAATGTGCACGTCTGCTCCAGCGCGGCCGACATCTTGGCCGCGTCGGCCTGGCCGATCAGATCGGCAGTGGCGGGTATCCGGTCGACGTTCCTGGCCAGTCGCTCATGATGCTCGTGAATTATTGGTGCTCCATGCACGCCGGTCGCCGTCACGATTGCGCCTCCTGCTGGTTCCCGTGTGTCGCTGCCCGCGGCAGTTGGGCAAACGAGATGAAGAACAGCGCCAGCGGTCGATAGATCGCGTGCGCGAATTTGATGAATGGGGCCAGAAGCACAAGCTCCATCGCCACCGCAACGTGGAAGAGGAAGAGCCAGTAGGCCCATACGGGCGGCTCGGGCAGATACAGACCGAGCTCGATCGCGAAGCCGGTAACGCCGGCCACGAAGAGCAGGATCAGGAAAGTCCAGTCGGCCGCGGTAGACGTCTTGAGGGACCGGTCGGTGTGTCGGTAGCGCCGCCACATGAGCATGGTGGTGCCATAGACGAGGGCAATGCCGGCGACCGTTCCCAGCAGGCGGACGGGGTACCAGATTGGCACCGGCGTGCCAGTCGCCTTGATCCCGACCACGGCCAGGCCATAGTCGAGAATGGTCGCGGCGAGCAGGCCCAGGAAGCCCCACATGGCCGCGGCGTGGATGAACCAGCGCGCGCGATACCAGGGCACCGCGTTCTCGGGTGACTCGCAATCAGCGCGATAGCGCCGCTGGGCCAGGGTGTCGACGGCGATCGCGTCCCACGCCGCGCCGGCTGCCCTTGACAGCGCCGCGCGGCCTCCGAACATCGAGCGCAGCGTCACACCGCTATCGCGCGAGACGCGGCGCGCCATCGTTGCCAGCCCGAGCAGGCCGGCGCCGAATATGACGATCATGACCACGATGCCCGAGTTGTGGATCAGCTCTTCGGGGATGAAACCGAAGATGTCCAGCGTCGAGCCGCTCATCGGGCCGTGCGCCGCGTACATGAAAAGCGCGAAGAACGCGGCCAGGAGGAGGCTGATCATGGCGCCCAGGAACGGACGCGTGTACATCAGGCGGGAGAAGCCAGTTCGGTCGTAGCTGGCGATGGCGTAGCGCCGTGCCGAGGCCATGAACGCGCTCGGCTCGGCCTGGGTCGGGCAGCTCTCGGAGCACTGACCGCAGGCGTAGCACTGCCAGAGCTCTGGGCTCGACAGCAGCTTGTCGCGCAGGCCGACCTCTGCGTAACGGATCATGCGTCGTGGGAAGCCTGAGTCCTCGCCGACGAGCGGGCAGGTTGCGGTGCACACGCCGCAGCTGAAGCAGGCCTTGACGTCGGCCGCGCCGAAGCGCTGGATGTCGTCGAAGAGATGCGTGTCCACCGGGAGCGTGCCGGCGGGCAGCGTGGCCACGGTCATGACGCAGTCCTGCCGGCCGGCTCATAGCGGAAGTAGCCATCCGCGTCGACGCCCTTGACCTCGCGCAGGTACCCGAAGCGACGCATGCCCATCACCCAGACGAGCGCCTCGTGCGTAGGCACGCCAATCGCCGTGGCGATGTCGGGCACCGTGTGCGGCTCCTCGGCGACCGCGTCGAGGATGCGCCGGCGCATGATCGGCTCCTCGCGGATTACCTCGCGCGGGTCTCGATGCGGGCCGGTCATGAAACGCTTACCTCCAGCAGTGTGTCGATCATCGAGGTGATCTGGGCGTCGGTGTAGCCAAGCAGGTCGATCGCGTTCTCGGGGCAGAGCGGCACGCAGCCGCCGCAGCCCTTGCACGACGTCTCGCTGATGACTGCGAGCTTGCGGCCATCCGCGCCCTCGCTCATTTCGATCGCCGCATACGGGCAGGTGGCCAGGCAATCGCCGCAGCCGGTGCACGCATCGGCGTGGACGATCGCGACCAGTGGATCAAGCTCGGCGAAGCCCTTCTTGAGGATCACCGCGCTCTGGGTCACGGTGGCGAGCCCTGAGGAGACGCTTTCGGCCGAGTTGCGCGGCCCCTGGCAGGCACCCGCGATATAGACGCCGTCGACGGTCGTCTCGACCGGCCGCAGCTTGGGGTGGATCTCGTTGAAGAAGCCGTCGCGGCCCAGTGGCAGCTTCAGCGTTGACACGAGGTCGCTGTTGTCGCGCGCGACCATCCCGGTCACGAGCACGACGAGATCGGCCGGGATCGCGACTCGCTCGCCCTGCGTCAGCACGTCGCGAACCACCACCTGCAGCCGGCCATCGGCACCCTTCGCTACCTCGGGCGGATCCTCGGGCTCGAACTTCAGGTAGACCGAGCCGAGCTTGCGCGACTCGGTGTACATCGTCTCGTAACTGCCATACGTGCGCATGTCGCGGTACAGGTGGTACTGGTGGACGCTCGGGTCGCGTTTCGAGAGCTCGACGGACGCCGCCACGGTCGCCGCGCAGCAGTAGCGCGAGCAATACGCATGGCAGCCTTCCTTGTCGGGCGCTTCGCGGCTGCCCACGCAGTAGACATAGGCGACTTCGTGCACCGGGCGACCGTTGTAGGCCAGGCTTCCGTCGCTCGAGTCGATCAGCTTCTTGAACTCGGGCAGGGTGACGACGCCGTCGATCCCGTAGCCAAACTCGCCGGCCTGCGGCTCGTAGCTGTCGAAGCCGGTGGCGACGATGATCGAGCCGACCTCGACCGTGAGCGTCTCGGAGCTCGGGCCGCCGACGCGCAGTCCGACCTGGTAGTTGCCGAACGAACCGGCCTTGCTCAGCACCTCAGCGCCGGTGAAAACCGTGATCTGCGGACGGCGCGCGATCTGATCGATCATCTCGGCCGCGAGCTGGCGCCCGTCGCGCTCATGCGGGTACATCCGCCCGAGACCAGCCACGTGGCCGCCGAGCTTGGCCTCGCGCTCGATCAGGAACACGCCGATGCCGATGTCGGCCAGCCCTATCGCCGCACGCATGCCGGCCACTCCCCCGCCGATGACGAGCGATTTCTGCGTCGTCTGGACGACGATCGGCTCGAGCGGCTCCGACAGGCGCGTCCGGGCGATGCCTGCCCGGACCAGGCCGATGGCCTTGTTGGTCGTGCCCTCGGCGTCGTCGGTGTGGATCCATGATGCCTGCTCGCGCACGTTGACCTGGCTGTACTCGAACTGGTTGAGGCCAGCCCGCTTCGCTACTGCGCGGAATGTCGTGACATGAAGCTTGGGCGAGCACGAGGCCACGACGAGGCCGTCGAGGTGCTGCTCCTCGATGTCGCGCTCCATCTCCTGCTGGCTCGCATCCGAGCAGGCGAACATCGTCTGGCGCGCGACGACGACGCCCGGCTCGCTTTCCGCGGTGGCAATGACGCGGTCGATGTCGACGTAGTCGGAGATGTTGCCGCCGCAGTGGCAGACGTAGACGCCGATCCGGCGGGCGGACGGATCCTCGTGTTCGCTCGCGCTCATGCTCGGGCCTCCGCGGCAACCAGCGCCGGCTCGTTCACGCATGCAGTGCCGTGCAGTCGTTCGAGGTGCGCGGCAACCTGTGCCGCGGTCGACTCCGCGTGCAGGATCGATTCGGAGATGTCCTTCGCGCCCGACACCGCGCCGGCGACGAAGACGCCCGGCACGCCGGTGATGCCCGGATCGATGTCCTCGTCAGGCTCGGCGACATAGCCCGAGTCGTCCAGGGGCAGGACGCCCTCGTCGAACAGCAGGCCTGGGTCGAGGTTGGGCTGCACGCCGATAGCCAGCACGACCAGGTCGTACTCGACTTCGGCGATCTTGCCGCCGTGCTCGATGTCCTCGTAGCGCAGGAGGAGGTTGCCGTCGGGCTTCTCGGTGATCTTGGCCACGCGGCCCTTGACGTAGTTCGCGCCCATCGACTTGGCCTGCTCGTAGAACTCGTCGTAGCGCTTGCCCGGTGCGCGGATGTCCATGTAGTGGACGGTCACGTCGGCGAGCGGCAGGGCGCCCATGATCAGCTGGTTCTGCTTGATCGAATACATGCAGCAGAAGCGCGAGCAGAGCGGGTTGCCCACGGTCTCGTCACGCGAGCCCGTGCACAGGATGTACGCGATCCGCTCGGGGACCTTGCCGTCGCCCGGGCGCAGGATCGTGTTGAACGGCCGCGTTGGTGCCAGCAGACGGTCCATCTGCATGCCCGTGATCACATTCTTGAACTTGCCGAAGCCGTACTCCGGTTTGTTGTCAGCCTCGAAGAGCTTGAAGCCAGTGGCCATGACGACCGCGTCGACGTCGACGTCGAAGACCTCGTCCTTGGCGCGCAGGTGGATGGCGTCGGCCGGACAGGCGGCAACGCACTCCTGGCATTCCGAGCAGACGCCACAGTCGAGGCAGCGACCCGCCGCTTCTCTCGCCTGCGCCTCGGTCAGGCCCGCTTCGACCTCCGCGAAGTCGACCGGAGCCGACGAAAGTCGGAGCGTCGACGGAGCGGGTGGCGCCGCGCGATAGGCCGACTGGCGGGCGAGTACGCCCGCCTGGTCGACCACGGGCAGCTGCGTATCCAGGGCAAAACCCGAAGTCGGCTGGCCCTCGATGATGCGGTCGATCATGAACGCCGCGCGCCGGCCGAGGCCCGTTGCGCGGGTGATGTCGGACGGACCGGACACGACGTCGCCGGCGGCGAACAGCCACGGAACGCTCGTCTGGAGAGTGTGGGCATCGACACTCAACCGCCCGCGCTTGTCGACTTCGGCAAAGCCGCGGTACGCCGACGCGTCGGGTGACATGCCGATCGCGGCGATGATGATGTTGGCCGTCAGCTCGAACTCGCTGCCGGCGATCGGCTGGGGTGACCGCCGCCCGGAGGCGTCGGCGGGTCCGAGCTCCATGCGCGTGCAGCGCAGTGCCTGCGCACCGTTGTCGGTGCCGGCAACGACCGCCGTCGGCGCGACGAGGAACTCGAAGCGAACGCCTTCGGCTTCAGTGTCCTCCGCCTCGACGTGGTTGGCCGGCATCTCAGCGCGGCCGCGACGGTAGGCAACCGTGACGCTCGCCGCTCCCAGGCGCCGTGCGGTCCGTGCCGAGTCCATGGCCACGTTCCCGCCGCCCACCACGACGACGTTCTTGCCGTGCACATCGAGCGCCTCGCCGAGCTTCACGCCGACCAGGAAGTCGACGCCGGTCGTGACACCGGGCGCATCGTCGCCCGGCACGCCGAGCGGCGTCGAGCGCTGCGTGCCCGTTGCGAGCAGCACGGCCTCATAGCCTTCGTCGTGGAGCGCGGCGAGATCAGACACCTGCGAATTGGTGGCGATCTCGACACCTATGGCGGTGACGTTGGAGATGTCCTGGTCGACGACCTCCGGCGGCAATCGATAAGCGGGGATGGCAAGGCGCAGGAAGCCGCCGGCCTTTGCCGCGGCCTCGAAGATCTTGACCTCGTAGCCCTTGCGCGCCAGCTGCCATGCGGCAGTCAGGCCGGCGGGGCCCGACCCGACGATCGCGACACGATGGCCGTTCGGCTCGGACACCTTGAGGCCCGGGCCGTCGCTCGTCGCATAGTGCCGGTCGGCGATGAAGCGCTTGAGCAGCCTGATCGGCAGCGTCCCCTCGAGCGATCCGCGCGAGCAATCAGATTCGCACGGCGCGTAACACGCGCGCCCGAGCGTTCCGACGAGCGGAGTGGCATCGAGCACGAGCTGGAACGCCTTCTCGTATTCGCCACTCCGGATGAGCGAGACGTAGCCGTGGGCGGCGATGCCGGCCGGGCACGTGAACGAGCACGGCGAAGAACCGGCGCGTTCGATGACCGCCTTCTTGGGCACGGCTTGCGGAAACGCGATGTACGCGGCATGCCTGGCGACGAGGTCGGCGTTGAACTGGTCGGGCACGGACACTGTGCACGCTGTTTCGCACATCTGGCAGCCAGTGCACGCGTCCTCATCGACGAAGCGCGCCTTGTGCTTGATGCGCGCGTGGAAGCGCCCATCTGGGCCGCGCTCGATGTGCTCGACCTCTGTGTAGGTCAGCGTATCGACGTTCGGGTGATGGATCGACGCCGCCATCTTGGGCGTCGAAATGCAACTCGCACAGTCGAGCGTCGGGAAGACCTTGCTGAGCAGGATCATCTTGCCGCCGACGCTGGGCTCTTTCTCGACGAGCAGGACGCGATAACCCATGTCGCCCAGCTTCAGAGCGGATTCCATGCCGCCGATCCCGGCGCCGACCACGAGGACGTCGTGCTGATCCATCTCACGCCACCGCCGCTGCTAGAGGCTCAGGGGGAAGCTTGGCCAGCGCCTCGCCGAACTGCGCGACATGGCGCGTGAACGGTTCGGCGCATACCGAACAGATCGCGGCCAACTTGAGCCGCTGCGGGGAGTGGCCGTGTGCGCGGAGCAGCGTCTGTGCCTCGGCGACGATGTGCGAGGCTCGCTCGGAGCAGTCGGGCAGATAGGCGCATTCGTCGCCGTCCGAGGCAACGAACACACCATCGAAGCCGTGCTCGATCGCGTGCAGGATCCACGAGGGGCGGATGCCGCTTGTGCACGGCAGGCTGATGACCATCACTCCAGGCGAGTAGCTCATGTGCGAGCTGCCGGCCAGGTCAATGCCCGGATCGGAGATCGTGTTGGTCGAGAAGACGAGGATCCGCTGGCTTGCGCCCGTAGGTCCGTTGTCGCCTGCGCTGGAGCCCATTTCTCAGCCTGCCGCTATTTGCTTCGGTTACTTGCCGCGCCGAATGAAGACGCGGTCGTAGCCCTCGGCCTCGACATGGCCGAGCGACTCGTGGCCGACCTTGTTCGCCCAGGCGGCGATGTCTGACTTGGTGACCGGATCGCTGGACCAGACCTCGATCACACCGCCCATAGGAACGGCACCCATGCCCTTCTTGGCCTCGAGCAGCGGACCGGGGCAGGCCGCGCCGCGAGCGTCGACGACCTTGTCCGCGGTGAGCGTGGCGAGGTCCATCTCGGCGATTGCTGGCATTCCTTGACTCCTTTCAAGAGGCTGTGGCGCTAGATCAGTAGGTAAGGCTTGCCTTGGCTGACGTGATCTCGGCAACGAAGCGAGCCGCGGCGACGATCTCGGCGCCGGGCAGAAGCGCCTCCTCGATGTGGCGGCTCTTGGCGCACGGCCCGCACACCAGCACCGTCCCGCCCAGCTCGCGGAAGTCGTCAATGAGCTTGGCCAGCGGCGGAAAGCCGGGCGCTTCCACTGTTGCTGCCTCGCCGGTGTGCATCAGGCACACCGCGTCACCCTGGAAGCCCATCACGACCTCCACGTCCGACGCGAGCGCGGCACAGGCCATGACGAATGGGATGGTTGCCAGCTCGGGCGACGTGGGCCCGTGCGTGGCGAGGATCACGATCTTCTCCTGGTCTGCCATTCCAGATCTCCCTTCAGTGCTCGACGCCGGCACCGACGCTGCTGAGCCGGACGAAGCGACCGGTCTCCTCCGCGTTGGCTGCCAAGTCGCCGAAATAGGTCAGTCGGCGCACGAGCACCGAGCGCATCAGATCGCAGGCCGCGACGATGTCGGGATCGCTCAGCCGGTATTTGACGGTCCTGCCCTCGCGCGTGGCCTCGACAAGGCCCACCGCGCGAAGCGATGCGAGATGCTGCGAGGTCGCGGTCTGGCTCAGGCCGAGCGCGTCAGCAAGGTCGTGCACCTCGCACGGGCCCGTGGCGAGCGCATGGATGAAGCGCAGGCGTGTCCGGCTCGCGAGGGCGCGCAAGATCGAGGACTGGAGCTCGTCCAGATCGTCGCCGAGAGTCAGCACGTTCGCTGCCACCATCTAAGTGCGATGCGCTTATATTCGCGCTGCACTTATATATGTCTATCGCCTATAGAGGCCGCGGGCCATACGTCACATATGACAGGGCCGACGGTCCCGGCGATCGCGCGGGGTGTGGGCTACTTGACCTCGACGGACCTCTTGGACAGGCCGTACCAATAGCCCTCGATGGCCGTCCGCGGCGCGTCCTCGGGCTTGGCGGCGGCGCCCAGGGTCACGAAGAGCGGCGCGAAGTGCTCGACCGTCGGATGCGCGTACGGCATCCCGGGTGCCTTCTGGCGGAAGGCGAAAAGGGTGTCGATGTCGCCGCGCGCCATCGCCTCGCCTGCCCAGCGGTCGAACTCGACCGACCACGATGGCGCGCCCTGCTTGCCCATGAAGTAGTCGCGGATGTAGGGCAGCCCGTGGGTCAGGAAGCCACTGCCGATGATCAGCGTGCCCTCGTCACGTAGCGGAGCCAGCCGGCGACCGATCTCGAACAGGTGCTCCGGATCCAGGTCGGGCATGGACACTTGCAGGACCGGTATATCGGCATCCGGGTACATGGCCATGAGCGGCACCCAGGCGCCATGATCCAGGCCGCGCTGAGGCCGATCGATGACCGGCTCGCTGTCCGGCATCAATGCCCTGACCTTGGCCGCCAGCTCCGGCGCGCCCGGCGCGGGGTACTGAAGCTGGTAGTAGTGCTGCGGGAAGCCGTAGAAGTCGTATACGAGCGGCACCCGCTCGGTGGCGCCGATCGCCATCGGCGCGGTCTCCCAATGGGCACTGACGATGAGGATCTGCTTGGGCCGCAGCAGGCCTGCCGCCCACCTGCCCAGATCGCGCATCCACTCGGCATCCTCGAGCAACGGCGGTGCGCCGTGGCCCAGGTACAGGGCAGGCAGCTTCGTATCGGCGGCCGGCAGCGGCGCTTGGTCGGTCGCAACGGGAGTGGCGTTGTCCTTGGTGGGCGCTGCTGGTGCCGTCATGCGGGCTTTGAAAGGTCACTGACCTCGCCGGCCAGCCAGGCGGTCACCCGCTCGACGTCCGCGTCGTCGCCGGTGTGGCCGGCCGAGTCATGCGCGTCGACCATCGCGTTCGGGATGTGCGCTGCCAGCCAGTCGCCGTGTGCCGGAGGAACCAGATTGTCCGTTCGGCCGAACTTGAGCGCCGTGGGCACGCGGATCGACTCGACCTGGAAGCCCCACGGCTTGACGAACGCGAGCATGTCGTCGACCCAGCCGTCGACACCTGGCCTCAGGCCGTTGAAGAACTGGTCCGCGACCCGACTCAGGTGCCTGGCCATCTGCGCCTTGTCCGCATCGGACAGCTCATAGCTGTCGCCCAGGAAGTCCGCGCGACCCTGCGCCAGGCGGTCAAGCGTCGTCTTGCGCTCGCGTTCGGCGATGCGTCGGTGCTGCGCCTCGCCCTCCATGGCGGCGTTGAACTCCTCGACGTTGCCCTCGGTCATGCCCGCCAGCCAGTCGAGGCCGTCCGCAGGGTAGGGCGCGATCGACACCTCGGCCAGGCAACGGATCACCCGATCCGGCATCAGCGCGGCTGTCGCCAGGCAATGCGGACCGCCGCCCGAACCGCCCGTGACGACGAAACGGTCGATACCCAGGGCGGCGGTGATCGCTTCGACATCGATCACAACGTCCGCGACGCTGCGGCCCTTGAAGCGAGTCGACTCACCGTAGCCGGGTCGGTCGTACGTCAACCGCCGCAGGCCGTGCCGGGCGTAGATGGTGGGATCCTCCCAGTAGGTGATTCGACCGCCGGGCGTGCCATGCATCGCGATCTCGGGCACGCCATTCGGGTCGCCCCATTCGGCCACGGCCAAAGTCCGGCCGTCTGCCGTCTGGATGCGGTGCTCGAGATGCGCGGGCGTGTGGATTTCAGGCGCTTTCATGGCGCGATGCTAGTCGGGCATCCTCGAGCCGAGGGCGATGTCGACGATGCCGCCCGGCGCGAACAGGCTCTGGAAGCGTTCGACCGCTTCGACCCGATCGAGCGGACCGAGATCATCGCGCTGGAATACCTCCGCGCCATAGGCACCGATATCTGACGTCGTCCACGCATAGCGGTAATAAGCCAGCGCCACCTGGTCGACGCTTACGGTGCCATAGCCGACGAAGAAAAGCTCCTCCTGCGGCGGGCTGACGAACTCGCGCGCGATACCACCGATCACGAACATCAGATCGCGTTCGCGCGGCGCGAGCATCGTCTCGTCCCAGTCGACGATCCAGATGCGGTCGTCGCCGTCGAGCAGGACGTTGTTGGTGTGGATGTCGGCGTGGCACAGGACGAGTGCCGGTTGGCTGTCCGCGAGGCGACGTCCGAGCTCCTCCGCGCGCGCAACAAGATTCCTGATGAGGTCGCGACGCTCCAGCCAGAACTCCGCGATCAACGCCCTACCCGGATCGTTCAACGTGCCAGAAGAAACGTGCTCGTCGAGCGTGCGAATCGCGGCCGCGCCGTCGGGGACGAAATTCTCGCGACGCAGGAGCGCGCGGACGGCTGATGACGGCACGACCTCGTGGATCGCGCGGAGCGTCGCGCCGTACTCGATCCACTGCCGATCTGACATGCCGGCGGTCAGGCCCGTCGCGCCGCTGATGAACTGATAGACGGCGAGTGCGTAGTCGCCCGGCGTGGCCCACAGCGTGCCGCGTTTGCTGGCCAGCGGCGCGACGACACGCGCGACGCCGCCTTCACGCAGGAAGTGCGGGATCACCAGACCTGCCTCGTTCGTGATCCGGTGGCGAACCTTCAGGAAGTAGCTCGCGTCGCCGCGCGTGTCGGCCCGAAAGGCCCACGCGTGCGCGTCGTGGCCGACTGGTAGAAACGTGATGTCTGTTGCGGCTAGCTCGTAGTCGGTGGCGAGCGCGTCGCGCAAAAGGGCGATTGGAAGGTCGGCTGGAGGTTCGCGCACGCGCAGACGCTAATGCGTGGCGCTTTTGCGCACAGCGACTCTGGCCTATGACCCTCTGGCACTGACGGTCCATTGTTCGTGTCGCTCGGATAGGCGACTGTGCGTGTAACGAGGCACGCGCCCCAGCGCCCCAGCAAATGCGTGCCGCGTCCGTCAAGGTGGAGGGACCTGGATGGCCTCGCTTCGTGCTCATTCCGCGCGCATCGGACTCATTGCCGTATTGATCGCGGCGTTCATGCAGATCTTCGCGCCGGTTACGGCTGCGGCAAGCTCGCCGACGCAGTACGACCTCGTCTACGCCACGGCTCACTCCAAGCTGGGAGACCAGTGGAAGGAGCGCGGCCGTGGCCCCAACGTGTTCGACTGCTCGGGACTGGTCTGGTACGCGTTCCACTCGAACGCTCTGCAGGGCCAGATCGGCGGCTATCGCAGCGTCGCCGGCTACTTCACCTGGTTCAAGCAGCGCGGCTTGGTGAGCAAGACTGACCCGCAGCTGGGCGACCTCGTCGTGTGGGGCAACAACCAGCACATCGGCATCTACATCGGCAACGGCCAGGCGATCAGCACGCTCATCACCAAGCACGGCGTGTCGATCCACCCGGTGCAGGGCTATCTCGGCATCAAGTTAAAGGCCTACCTGCACACCCAGATCACGCGTCCGACCACCTGACGGACGCCTGGCACGGTCGGGCATTTAGAACGCAACGGCAACCCACGCGCTTAGGACTCCCCGGCCTCAGCGTACCGCCAATTGCGGTCGGCTACCGTCCACCACCTGGCCGTCGCGCAGCTCGATGACCACGTCCGCCAGGTCGATCAACGTGGTGTCGTGCGTCGCCACGATGGCCGTCACGCCATCGCTGCGGACCAGCTGCTGGAGCATCGTCATGATGCCGCGTCCCGTGCGCGAGTCGAGCTGGCCCGTAGGCTCGTCGGCCAGCAGCAGGTCCGGGTGGTTGGCGAGCGCTCGAGCGATCGCGACGCGCTGCTGCTCGCCCCCCGATAGCTCGTGCGGTCGGTGCTTTGCCCTCTGTCCCAGGCCGACCAGCTCCAGAAGCTCCCGTACCCGCTGATCACGCTCCTTCGGGTCGGCCCGGATCAGCCGGAGCGGCACCTCGACGTTCTCAGCGGCCGACAGGACCGGCAGCAGGCCGAAGGCCTGGAAGATGAAGCCGAGTTTCCGCCGCCGGAACTCGATGAGCTCCGACTCGCGCAGATCCGAGATGATCTGCCCGTCGACGGAAATGCTGCCCGCGGTGGGCCGATCGAGGGCTCCGACCATCGACAGGAAAGTCGTTTTGCCCGAACCCGAGCGCCCGCGCAGCGCCACGAGCTGGCCACGGCCCACGCTGATGGTCACGTCGCGCACGGCGTGGACGACGCCGGCCGGCATCGGATAGTCACGCGTCAGACCGCGCGTCTCGACCATCGGCGTGTCAGTCGGCTCCATCGCCGGAACGGGCGCTCGGACAGAGTCATGCCAGGTCTGCGTCATGACCTCCCCCGTCGTTCGTGCTCCAGGGCCCGTTTTCAGCCACAGGCCGGCGATAGCGCGATTCGTCGGCTGCGGGCACCTCGCCGCCCGGCCGGCGGTACCGCGCATCGTCGCTGTACGGCCAGACAGTGATGTGGTCGGACTCCAGCGCCAGGCGGACCCGCCGCTCGAGCCCGAGTGCTTCCACATACGCGGGCGGAAGCTGCAGCCTGCCGACCCGATCGAGGACCGCGTACTCCTGGCTGATGACGTGGTGGTCGCCGGCTTCGCTGGTGGTGCGCCGGTGGAGCGTCTCGGTGCTCGTGCGCCCATCGCGGATGGCGATGGTGCGGCTGACCTGTCCGCTCACGAGCGGGTCGTGGGTGACGACCACGATGGTCACCCCGAGCTCCTGGTTGATCGTCCGTAGAACATCGAAGACGGCATGCGCGGTGGCCGTGTCGAGCTCGCCGGTGGGCTCGTCAGCGAAGAGCACTGCCGGTTCGTTGGCGAGCGCGACGGCGATGGCCGCGCGCTGCTGCTCGCCGCCCGACAGGCGTTCGGGCCGGTGCTCGGCGCGGTCGGCCAGCCCGACCCGAGCGAGCAGGTCGGTCGCCCGACGGCCGCGGTCGCCGCGACCGACCCCGTTCAGCAGCATCGGCAGCTCCACGTTCTGACGAGCGCTGAGATACGGCAGCAGGTTGCGCGCCGTCTGCTGCCAGACGAAGCCGATCACCCGTCGCCGATAGTTGGTCCGCTCCCGGCGGCCCATCTCGCCGAGCACGTGGCCATCTACGGTCGCCCGCCCCGCCGATGGCACGTCCAAGCCGCCCAGGATGTTCATCAGGGTGCTCTTGCCGCTGCCTGATGCGCCGACGAGCGCGATGAACTCACCGGGCTCGACGACCAGATCGAGGCCCTGCAGGGCCACCACCTCGAGGTCGGCGACCTTGTAGATCTTGACCAGGTTGTCGCACACGATGAGTGCGCCTTCCCCGATCAGCCGTGCGTCCATCACCGTCAACTGTCCTCGATTCTCAGCGCATTCACCAGCCGCGCACGCCCTGACAGCCAGGTGCCGGCTCCGATAGCCACGGCGACGACCGCGGACAGGATCACGATCACGAGTCCGAGCTTCGGCCAATCCACGAAAAGTGGCACGCCCTGCGCGCCCACGAAGTCGGCGAGGCCCAGGCCCGGCTCTACCAGGATCGCCACGCCGACCCCGAGCAGGACGCCGGGAACGAGCGCGACCAGGACGGGCGGCGCGTTCTCAACCGCTGTCAGTGCCTGCGCCTGCCGCCCGGATACACCGAGGGTGCGCAGGTAGGCCAGATCCCGAGTGCGGCCGGCGGCCGACATGAGCACGGCCCCGACCAGCGTGACCGCCATGTACAACACGGCCACGTCCAACGCGACGCCAAAGAAGTCGGCAACGGCGGATCCGAGAGGCGCATCGTGGAGCGCCGCGTACGCATCCTGTCGGGAAACGATCCGAACCCCCTCAGAGGCGGCGCCGACCATAGCCGCCAGCGGCGCTGTGGCTTCGTTTGACGCCCGCAGCCACAGCACGGTCGGCACGAAGGACTGTCCCGGAACAGCCGCCCGGACCCAGTCGAGCGGCACGATCGCGAAGATCGTCCCGTTGCCATGCCCGGGAAAGGCGTCCTGTTTCTGTACGAGCCGGAACGTCAGCGACTGCTGCGCGACGCCGATGGTGAAGGTGTCCCCCGGGTTCAGGCTGCTGATCCCGGGCGGGAGCTGTGCGGACAGGATCGCCGGAATGGGGTTGGCGTCGGTGCCGATGCCGTCCCCCGTCGGAGGCTCCAGGAAGGCGCTCGGCCACGCGGGCTGAGCCGCAGTACCTGCGGTCACAGTCGCGTAGGCGGCGGTGTCGACCGCGTCGAAATCGACGGTCGCGCGCCTGCCGGTTCCGGTGGCGAGGCCGGCTGTGCCGTCGACGACTCCGGGGGCAACGGCCTCGACCCCAGGGATCGTGGTCGGGTCAAGCGACGGAGGAAGGCCCCCGATCCCGATCTCCTCGAGCCGGAAGTCCGCCCCTACCTGGAGGTACGAGGCGGCGACCTGGCCGTGGTCGACGCTCGACGCAACGACCGACGCGAATGCACCAAAGGCCGCCGTCAGCATCAGCACGAGTAGCGGCAGGTTGGCCGTGGCCGCGTGCCGCGACACGGTCCGCAGGCCGACGACCGCCACGAAGTCG
>DATCGV010000063.1:0-50890 GCA_036508755.1 Candidatus Limnocylindrales bacterium
GGGAGCCGACGACGAAACGTGCCGCGTTCCACAGCTTGTTGGCGAAGTTGCGCGCGTCCTCGAGACGCGGCGCCGACATCTTCTGGTCCTGCGACGGCTCCGGCCCGTGGAGCAGGGCGAAGCGCAGCGCGTCGGCGCCCATCTCCTTGATCACTTCGAGTGGGTCGACGACGTTGCCCTTCGTCTTGGACATCTTGGCGCCGTACGGGTCGCGCACGATGCCGTGCAGGTAGACAGTGTGGAAGGGCGGCAAACCGGTCAGCCACTCGCCCAGCATCATCATCCGCGCCACCCAGAAGAAGATGATCTCGTAACCCGTCTCCATCACGCTGGTCGGGTAGTAGCGCTCGTAGTCGGACGTGTGCTCGGGCCAACCCAACGTCGAGAACGGCCACAGCCCGCTCGAGAACCACGTGTCGAAGATGTCCTGCTCCTGCACGAGGTCGCTTGCCGGGCGTCCGCAGGCTGCGCATGATGCGGGACCGTCTTTGTCGTCCGAAACGGTGATGTGGCCGTCAGGGCAGTACCACGCCGGAATCTGGTGGCCCCACCACAGCTGGCGGCTGACGTTCCAGTCGTGGATGTTCTCCATCCAGTCGAAGAAGACCTTCGTGTAGCGCCTCGGCACGAAGCTCGTCCGGCCGTCGCGCACCGACGCCATCGCCTTCTCGGCCATCGGCCTGACGGCGATGAACCACTGCGTCTTGAGCCGTGGCTCGATCACGTGGCCGCTGCGCTCGCAGCGACCGACCGTCATCTCATGGGCCACGGTCGCGAGCAGGTCGCCGCGCGCATCGAGGTCGGCCAGGATGCTCTGGCGTGCGTCGTCGAGCGTCAAGCCGGCGTACGTGCCGCCGCGCTCGTTGATGTGGCCGTCGTCGGTCATGACGTCGATCGTCGCCAGGCCGTGGCGCTTGGCCGTGGCGAAGTCGTCGGCATCGTGCGCGGGCGTGATCTTCACCGCGCCCGTGCCGAAGTCCTGGCGCACGACGTCATCGGCGATGATCGGCACGACACGGTCGATGAATGGGATGAGCACCTTGCGGCCGACGAGCGCGCGATACCGGTCGTCGTCGGGATGCACTGCGACCGCGACGTCACCCAGGATGGTCTCCGGCCGCGTCGTGGCCACGACGATGCCGTTCTCTGGATCGATCGAGCCGTCGTTGTTGACGAAGTGATAGCGCACGGACCACAACGTGCCCTTGGTCGGAGTGGCAATGACCTCCAGGTCGGACACGCTCGTCAGGTCGCCCGGGCACCAGTTGATGAGCTGTTCGGCGCGATACGCAAGGCCGTCGTCGTACAGCCGTTTGAAGGCGACCCGCACGGCGTGCGCCGATCCTTCGTCCATCGTGAAGCGCAGCCGGTTCCAGTCGACGCTTGCACCCAGCCGGCGGTGCTGGTCGCCCATGACCGAGCGCGTGGCGTTGATGAACTGCCACATCCGCTCGAGGTAACGCTCGCGGCCCAGCGACGAGCGCAATTCGCCCTCCTTGGCCAGCATCCGGTCGAGCACGACCTGCGCCGCGATCGAGGCGTGGTCCACGCCGGGCACCCACAGCGTCGGATAGCCCTGCATCCGCGCCCGCCGGATCATCGCGTCCTCGAGCGTGGCCGTCAGCGCGTGACCGATGTGCAGCGCGCCGGTGATATTTGGTGGCGGCTGGGTGATCACGAACGGCGGCTTGGACCAGTCGGCGCGGCCGCCCTTGCCGTCGGGCGCAAAGACGTCCGCCTCCAGCCAGCGCTCATAGATGCGCGGCTCTACGTCGGCAGCGCTGTACGTGGGCGGCATAGGCTGCTGTGTCGTATTCGATTCGAGCTCAGGCTTGAGGTCGGTCGCCACCGTCTCCTCCGGAAAACAGAACGGCCCCGATCGTCCAGCGGACGAACGGGGCCGTGGTACCACCTGCTGGTTCAGCGTCGGCCGTACCGCGGTCATCCCGCAGACCTGCTCGCCGGCGCTCTCAATGCGCGTTATCGGGCGCATCCGCCTCGACTCGCGGACGACGTTCGCGCCGACATGCCCGATCCGGCTTTCAGCCCCTGGCCGGATGTCTCTGCTCGAGCCGGAGCGGCGCTACTCCTTCCGGTCCCTGTCGTGGGCGCCGATCTTACCATCGCACGCTAGCATCCCCGCCATGTGTTTCGACCTCGATAGCCGACCACCCATCCCTCCCCTAGCCGGCGCTGCGATCGACGGCGAGCTGACCCACCTGCATGCTGCCGACGGAACCGAGTTCTCCGTGTTCCATGCGGTGCCCACTACACCAAGCAGCGCCGGGATCGTGATCCTGCCCGACGTCCGCGGCCTGCATCCGTTCTACGAGGAGCTCGCGCTGCGTTATGCCGAGGCCGGCGTAGAGGCCGTGTCGCTCGACTACTTCGGGCGAACCGCGGGCCTCGCCAGCCACGACAGCCGTGGCGATGCCTTCGAATACCAAACCCATGTCGAGCAGGTCGAATGGAGCACAGTGCTCCAGGACATTCGCGCGGCCGCGGCCATGCTCCGTGCACGTCCCGGTGTTCGCGCGGTCTTCGCCACGGGCTTCTGCTTCGGTGGCCGACTTGCTTTCATCTCCGGCACTCAGGCAGACCTGGATCTGTCTGGTGTGATCGGCTTCTACGGCTGGCCGGCGCCGGGTGCCGGCCGTGGCGGCGTGCCGTCGCCGACCGAGCACGCGCGGGAATTCCGCTGCGCGGTCCTGGGCCTCTTCGGCGGCGCGGATCAGGGCATCCCTCGGAACGTCGTCGACGACTTCGACCACGCCTTGGCCGCGGCGGGCGTTGAGCACGAGCTGGTGAGCTATCCGAACGCGCCACACTCGTTCTTCGACCGCAAGGCGGCCGAGTTCCAGGATGCGTCGACCGACGCGTGGCGCCGCGTGCTCGAGTTCATTCGCGACCACACCCCGGCACAGAGCGCGGCCGCGGCCTAGGTCAGCGGTCGAAGGCCGCCCTGATCTCGGCGAAGGCGGCCAGCGCGGGGTCGGCGGACTTCTCCGCGCGGATCTGAAGACAGACCGTGTCCGCTCCGGCGTCGAGGTGGGCGCGGACACGGCCGACGATCGCCTCGGCGTCGCCGATCGCGATCACAGCCTCGAGGATCCGATCGCTGCCGTCGCCGCCAATGTCCTGATCCGACCAGCCCAGGCGGCGCAGATTGTTGGCGTAGTTGGGCAGGGCCAGGTAGTGCTTGCCGAAAGCGCGGGCGATATCGAGCCCGTTCCGGCGATCCGTGGTCAGCACGGCCGTCTGCTCGACGATGAGGGCCGCATCCGGGCCCAGGTGACGGCGCGCGAAGGGCGTGTGCTCGACCGGAACGAAGTACGAGTGGGCGCCGTCTGCGCGTTGCGCTGACAGCTCGAGCATCCGAGGACCCAGGGCGGCCAGGACGAGCGGCACGGGCGGGTTCGGCGCCGGGGCCGCGTACTGGGCCGCGGCCATGCCGTCGAGGTACGCCGTCATCTGCCCAATGGGATTGCCGTATTCGCCGCCGCGCGCCTTGACGCTCGGCGCGTGGCTGACGCCGATGCCGAGCACGAACCTGTTCGGAAACTGCTCGCCCAGCGTCTTCGCGCCGTTGGCCATCGCCATCGGGTCGCGCGCGTGGATATTGGCAATGCCCGAGGCGAGGATCGCCCTGTCCGTGGCCTGGAGCAGCAGCGAGGCGTGGGCGATCAGCTCCTTGCTGCCCAGGCTTTCCGGGATCCAGATCGCGCGATAGTCGAGCTCCTCCAGGCGGCGGGCCGCCGTGGCCTCGTCTTCGGCCGAGAGACGCTGAAGGGCGAAGCTCCACGCGTTCAGCGGGCCGAGCAGCGCGCCGAGCTTGCGGCCGCCGTACCCGCCCAGGCCGTTGTTCTGCGCGCTCTCGCTTGTCATCCGCCCATGTTCGCAAACATCGCGACGACACGCTCGATCGTGTCGGAACGGGTCATCGGCGGTGACGTGGGCTCAGGGCCAGATATATGCCGGTCAGAGAATACTGCCACGTCGGCACGGGTCGGCCGCGGGTCGGCGGGGCTAGGCGCCGGGGCGCTCGATGAGCTCGGAGTAGTTGTTCTCGTCGACGCCGCGGTCGAGCTCGGCCTTGGTCAGCAGCAGCGGCGCTCGGCCGTGGCGGATGGTTTCCTCGGTGATGATGCATTTGCGCACGTCGGTCCGCTCGGGGATGTCGAACATCACCTCGAGCAATGCCTCCTCGACGATCGAGCGCAGCGCGCGTGCCCCAGTCTTGCGGCCCAGGGCCAGCTCTGCCGCGGCCTCGATCGCGCCTGGCGTGAACACGAGCTCAACCTTGTCGAGCTGCAGGAACTTCTGGAACTGCCGCCCTACGGCGCCCTTCGGCTCCATCATCACGCGTATCAGGTCGTCGCGTGTCAGCGCCGAGAGCGACACGATTACCGGTAGCCGGCCGACGAACTCGGGGATCAGCCCGAACTTGAGCAGGTCCTCGGGCATCAGCTGCTCGAGCACCTTGTCGCGCTCGAACTTCACGATCTGCGCCTGCGAGCCGAAGCCCATCGTGCGCTTGCCGACGCGCTCCTCGACGATCTTCTCGAGCCCCTCGAACGCGCCACCGCAGATGAACAGGATGTTCGTCGTATCGATCTGGATGAAGTCCTGGTGCGGGTGCTTGCGGCCGCCCTGCGGCGGGACGTTGGCGACCGTGCCCTCGAGGATCTTGAGCAGGCCCTGCTGGACACCCTCGCCAGAGACGTCGCGCGTGATCGACGGGTTGTCCGACTTGCGCGCGATCTTGTCGATCTCGTCGATGTAGATGATCCCGCGTTGGGCGCGCGCGACGTCGAAATCGGCCGCCTGGATTAGGCGGAGGAGGATGTTCTCGACGTCCTCGCCGACGTAGCCCGCCTCTGTCAGTGACGTTGCATCGGCGATGCAGAAGGGCACATCCAGCACCCGGGCCAGCGTCTGTGCGAGGAGAGTCTTTCCACTACCGGTGGGCCCGACGAGAAGGACGTTCGACTTCTGCAGCTCGACATCGTCGACGACGTGGGCCGCCGCCACCCGCTTGTAGTGGTTGTAGACAGCGACGGAAAGGACCTTCTTGGCGCGGTCCTGCGAGATGACGTACTGGTCGAGCGCCGACATGATCTGGCGCGGGTTGGGGAGCTTGGTCTGCTGAGGCTTGGCGCGCGGCGCCTCGAGCATTTCCTCTTCGATGATCTCCTGGCACAGGTTGATGCACTCGTCGCAGATGTACACGCCCTGGCCGGCTATCAGCTTGCGGACCTGTTCCTGGCTCTTGCCGCAGAAGCTGCAGCGGTAGGGAACCTTGGTGCCCTTGCTGCTGGTGGTGGTGGTCATCGAGGAATCGTGAAGCCTCCGATTCGGCCGCTCGTCTCAGCCGCGGGCGCAGAGCGTACTCCGACCGACAAGATGCGGTCGGCCCATTTCGACCGCAGGTCGCCGGTGGAGACGGTCAGCTCTTGGCCGGAGTTGCGCCTCCGCCGTCTTCCTCGGGTGCGGCCGCCGCGGCGCCGCCTTCGCCGCCCAGCAGGCCGCGATGCTTGGCCTCTGAGATCAGCGACTGGTCGGGAACGGAGTAGACCTCGTCGATGATGCCGTACGCCTTGGCATCCTCGGGCGACATGAAGTTGTCACGCTCGGTGTCCTTGATGATCTTCTCGACCGGTTGCCCGGTGTGCTTGGACAGGATGCCGTGGTTGATGTTGATCAGCGCCTCGAGCTCCTTGACCTGGATGAGCACGTCTGGTGTGTTACCGCGGAATCCGCCACTGCCCTGGTGGATCATGATCCGGCTGTTGGGCAGCGCGTAGCGCTTGCCCTTCGCGCCGGCAGCGAGCAGGACCGACGCCATCGACGCGGCCATGCCGATGCAGATCGTGCTGACCGGCGCGCGCAGGTACTGCATCGTGTCGTAGATGGCGAGGCCGGCGGTGACGACGCCGCCGGGCGAGTTGATGTACAGCGAGATGTCGCGCTCCGGATCCTCGGCCTCGAGGAAGAGCAGCTGGGCGATGATCAGGTTGGCGACGTGATCTTCGATCGCATCGCCCAGGAAGATGATCCGGTCGCGCAGCAGCCGGCTGTAGATGTCGTAGGCGCGCTCTCCCCGACTCGAGGTTTCGATGACCATCGGGACGAGCATCAGTCGGCCTCCTGCGCTGCGTGCATGTCGTGCATGTGATCGTGAATATGCCCGTCGGCGTCCGACTCGATGTGCTGGACGTCGGCGAACTCCGGGTGCGCGGCAATGTAGCGGTCGACAAGCATCTCGATCGTCTTCGAGCGCCGCAGCAGGGAACGCGTGTACGTCCGGCCGCGGGCCGACTCGAGGTAGGTGATCAGGCGCGGGTTGCCCGCGTAGCGTTCGCGCGAGCGCTCGAGCTCGCTGTCGAGCTCCGCGTCGGTGACCTCGACGTTCTCCTTGTCCGCGACCGCGGACAGTACGAGCAGCGTCTTGACGCGCTTCTCGGCGTCCGGCCGGAACTCGTCGACGACCTGCTTCTCGTCGCGCTCGGTGATGCGCAGGTAGTCCTCGTATCCGATGCCCTGCTCGGCGAGGCGGACCTTGAGCTCGTCGAGCATCACGTCCTGCTCGCTGTCGATGAGCAGATCGGGCAGCACGAGCGTCGCGTTGGCGACGGCGAAGTCGATGATCCGGTCGGCGAAGTTGTGCCGGGCGCGATCGAGCGCGTTGCGCTCGAGGCGCGCACGGATCTCGACGCGGAGTCCATCAAGGTCGTCGTACGAGCCCAGCGAGCGAGCGAAGTCGTCGTCGGCGACGGGCATCTTCTTCTCGCGCAGCTCGAGAATGCCGACCTCGAAATCGACCGGCTTGCCGGCAAGGTCCGCTTCCTGGTAGTCGTCGGGGAAGGTCACGCTGAAGCTCTTCGTGTCACCTTCGCGCAGGCCAACGAGGTTCTCCTCGAAACCGGGAACGAAACGCTCGCGGCCCAGGATGAGCGGCATTCGATCACTCGACGCGCCCTCGACCGGCTGGCCTTGGCGCGAGCCGGTGAAGCGGATCACCGCGTAGTCGTCCGTTGCCGCTCCCCTGCCCTCGACCGGCACGAGCGATGCCTGCTGATCGCGCAGCTGCTCGATGACCTTGTCGACCGCCTCGTCGTCGATCTTGTCGACGCTGATCGTGAACGGGTAGTCCGTGTACGCGCCGAGCTTGACGTCCGGCCGCAGTGGCAGGGTCACCGTGTACGTCGCGCCCGAGTCCTCGGTGAAACTGGTCCACTCCGGGTCCGGGACCTGGAGCACGTCGAGCTCCTTCTCACGCACGGCGTCGAGCACGGAGCGCTCGAAGAGATGCTCCTTGGCGTCGTCGTGGATCGGGTTCTCAGCGTCCGGGTCGTCACGGCGCATGCCCAGGGCGCGTTCGAGCAGCGCGCGTGGCGCCTTGCCCGGACGGAAGCCGGCGACATTGGTTCTTTGCGCCAGGTGGCGCACCGATTCATCGATCTGGCGCCGAACCTGATCGGCGGGGAATTCGACCTCGAGAACCACGGAGGAGCGCTCCGCGGGCCGCGTTGTTACCTTCATTTGCCTCGTGTCGGCACTGATCATTGGAAGGAACGAGTATAGGGCGGTGGCCGGCTTTCTCCGTTTCGTCGCCTTGTTCGCCGTGCTCGTCGTCGCGTTCGTGCTCGTCGGCCTGCCTCTCCTGCTGGGACCAGTCCTGACGCAGATGGTCCGCAACACGGGCATCCAGGCACAGTCGCTCGACGTGTCGGTGGCGCTTTTCGACCCGAGCCTGCTGACCGGCCATTCGCGGCGCGTGACCCTTTCGGCCACGGACGTCGTTCAGTCACCCGCGACGATTGGCAGCCTCAACGTCTCGGTCAGCGACGCGTCCTTCTTCGACCGAACATTTGCCACGGTCACGGGCGAGATCGACGACGTGACGCTGAGGACGACGACCGGCGACAGCGCGCATCTCGACAAGGTCACGCTCGACGGGCCGGCTGACGCCGCGAGCGCCACGGCCCATCTTTCGGCCGCGGACACGGAGGCTCTGATCCGGCTCGCCGGGCAGCGCGCGGGCGTGACAATCGATTCGGTGACCGTGGCCGCGAGCGGCGTGAGCGTGCGCGTCAGCGGCGTCGAGGCGACCGCGCGTCTGGCTGTTACCGGTGGCGCGCTCGTGCTCGACCCGGGCGTCGGCTCGGCGATCGTGCTGCTCCAGCCCGCGCCGTCAGATCCGTGGCAGCTCCAGGAAGCATGGGTCGCGGCCGACGGGCTGAACGTCCGAGCCACGGTCGAAGTGACGCGGCTCGCCGCGGACATCACGGGCTCATAAGGCTGGTAGGCGAGGTCGGATTCGAACCGACACGCCGCTTACGCGGCACTGGGACCTAAACCCAGCGCGGCTGCCATTACGCCACTCGCCCGCTCTGGATGTTACTTGGGCTTAGGTGTCGTCCCTGTCTGGTCCACGTCCGCATCGGCGGGCACGGCAAGCGCACGCTTGATCAGTCCGCGCGTCGCGGCTGCGCCCGCGATACCGAGCACGAGGTCATAAGTCTTCCAGAACGAGTGCCGACCATTGGCCGGGTCCTTGGCGTGCTCCTTCTGGAGGTAGCCGGCGAAGTCGCGCTCGAGATGCGCCCGGATCTGCTCGCGATCCTCCTCCGGCAGGCGGTCGATCGTCTTGTCCAGATCCTTGGGCAGCAGCGTCGGTGGCCGGTTCGCGCGCGCTGGAAATAGTCGGCGCTCGGTGGCCTTCGCCACGCGTTTGGGCCCGCCCAGGAGCATGAACACCGTGCCGCCCAGGACGCCGGCCGTCTCGACCGGGTGGCGCTTGAGCTTGGCCGGGATGTCGATCGCCGCGCGCGCGCTGACACCTAGCGCGTCGAGCTGCGTCGCCGCGTTGTGCCGCGCGTCGGCTACTTGTTGCCGCGCTTCGGCAGTCGCGTCTGCCATTGCTCCTCCAACCATGCTCGGGTCTCATTTGCGGCTTCGATCGACTGGCGCGGGTAGAGGCGCTTGAAGCGCTCCTCCGGATCGAGTCGCGGGAAACAGATGATGACGTTCAGGATGGGCCACGCGATGAGCCCGATGGTGATCGCGAAGCCAACTGCGGGCGGCCATGTCCAAGGCGCACCCGCGATCAGCCAGCCGACGATCGCGCCCGGGACGATGCCGATGAAGAGGCCGCCGACAGCTCCGCGCACGCCGCCGACGAAGACGAGCAGGACGGCGAAGAGCAGAGCGCCGATGATCACGCCGCCGAGCAGGGCGACGACCCCCGGCGCACCGAACGGGCTGGCCAGATTGGCCCCGATCTGGGCGGCCTGGTTGTAGCCGACGTTGGAGCCACACGCCAGCGCGACGAGGATGACGATCACGAACGAGACCAGGAAGCTGGTCAGCGCGTAGCGCGCTTGAGCTCCGACGATCGCCAGCGCGAGCGCGACGATCAGGGCGAGTCCGAGCAGCGTCCCGTGGGCCAAACCCCAGCCGATCGAACCGAACAGCCACTCGCCGGCGAACAGGAAGCCGCCGACCCACAACAGGATCCCGGTCATGAGCGCGATGACGAGGGCAATGCCGGCCTGGGTGGCGAGCATCTTGATCTCGCCCATGATCCCGTGGAGCTCAGCCTTGAACAGGTCGATATGCGCCTTGAGCAGGGCCATCAATGAGGCGCGCGTCTGCTGGAACTGGCCGAGCAGGCTTGTTTTGGTGCGCCCGGTTGGACGCTGGCTGTCAGTCATTGGCCAAGATGCTCACGCCGGATACCGAATCGGTCAAGCGCCGTTCGGCATATCCGCCATTGCATGGTTGCATCGCAGAGCCGTGCCCGGGAATTCCTGTCTGCCCATTCACGCTGAGCGGCGAACAGAAAGGCCGCCGAGCGCTTGGCGCTCGGCGGCCTTGGTTCTGACGCGGTTTGAACCCTAGAAGTCGCCCATCCCGCCGGGCGGCATCGCGGGCATCTGCGGCTTGGGCTCGGGCTTGTCGGTGATCATCACCTCGGTCGTCAGCACCATGCCGCCGATCGAAGCTGCGTTCTCCACGGCGGAGCGGGTGACCTTCGCCGGATCGACGATGCCCGCGCTGAGCATATCTGTGTACTCGTCCTTGAGGACGTCGTAGCCGATGGTCGAGCTGGACTGCTCTGCCTGGCGGCGGCGGACGTTCTCGAGCACGACCTGGCCGTTGAGGCCTGCGTTCTCGGCGAGCTGGCGCATGGGCTCCTCCAAGGCGGCGCGCACGATTTGCGCACCAACCAGGGCGTCACCCTCGAGCTTGAGCGAGTCGAGCGACGACTGGGCGTTGATCAGGGCCACGCCGCCACCGGGAACGATGCCCTCCTCGACCGCCGAGCGGGTGGCCGAGAGGGCGTCCTCGACGCGGTGCTTCTTCTCCTTGAGCTCGGTCTCCGTCCCGGCTCCGACCTTGATGATCGCCACGCCGCCCGACAGCTTGGCCATCCGCTCCTGGAGCTTCTCCTTGTCGTAGTCGGAGGTCGTCTCCTCGATCTGCGCCTTGATCTGCTTGATCCGGCCCTGGATCTCCGACTCCGAGCCGCGGCCCTCGATGATCGTCGTATCGTCCTTGTTGGCGACGACGCGCCGCGCGCGGCCCAGGTCCTCGAGCGTGACCGAGTCGAGCTTGCGGCCGACCTCCTCGCTGATTACCGTGCCGGCGGTCAAGATGCCGATATCGCGCAGCATCTCCTTGCGCCGGTCGCCGAAGCCGGGCGCCTTGACGGCCAGGACGTTGAGCACGCCACGCAGCTTGTTGACGACGAGCGTCGAGAGAGCCTCGCCGTCGACGTCCTCGGCGATGATCAGCAGGTCCTTCTTGCCCGCCTGGAGGATCTTCTCGAGCGCGGGCAGCATGTCCGCGATCGCGCTGATCTTCTTGTCCGTGATCAGGATGAAGGGGTCGTCGAGGACTGCCTCCATGCGGTTCGTGTCGGTGACGAAATAGGCGCTCGTGTAGCCGCGGTCGAACTGCATGCCCTCGACGAACTCCGTCTCGAACTGCATCGTGCGCGACTCTTCGACGGTGATCACGCCGTCCTTGCCGACCTTGTCCATGACGTCGGCAATCAGGTTGCCGATCTCGGGATCAGCAGCACTGACGGTCGCCACCTGAGCGATCTCGTCGCGGCCCTTGACAGGCTGCGCCGCAGCCTTGATGGCCGTGGCAACCGTCGCCGCGGCCTTGTCGATACCCAGCTTCATCTGCATCGGGTTGGCGCCCGAGGCGACGTTCTTGAGCCCCTCCGTCACGATCGCCTGGGCCAGCACCGTGGCCGTCGTCGTGCCGTCACCGGCCACGTCCTCGGTCTTGGTCGCGGCCTCCTTGAGCAGCTGCGCGCCCATGTTCTCGAACGGATCGTCGAGCTCGATGTCGCGCGCCACCGTAACGCCGTCATGGGTCACGGTGGGCGCGCCGTACTTCTTGTCTAGGGCAACGTTGCGGCCCTTGGGGCCGAGCGTCGTCTTGACCGCCTCGGCGAGCGCGTCCATGCCGCGCTTCATCGCCGCGCGGGCGTCTTCGTCGTACTGGATCAGCTTGGCCATGTCGGGTCGGCTTCCTCTCTCGTCTGGCTGGGTGTTGTGGGGCAATTCGGAGCGACGTGCGCGGCCGGCAGGTGGTTTTCGCGGCTCGTCGCCGTTAGCACTCTCGGTACGAGATTGCTAACAGATCAGCGCGGCGCAGTCAAGCGCGCGCCGCCGGGCGTTCGTAAGTCACGACGTGGTACACGACCCCGAGCATCGGCACGCTGTGCTCCTGCATCGAGGTGACGCGATAGCCCTCGACGGAAAGCCCCCGCCCGGGAGTTCGGATACCGTGACGGCGTGCCAAGACGTATAGCGACGGCCCGCTTCCTGGCCGTCGGCACCGAGCTGACGACGGGCGCCACGCGGGACACGAACAGCGGTGACCTGGCGGGAGAGTTGACCGCGCTCGGCGTGCGCGTCCTCTCGACAATGTCGCTGCCCGACGACCTGGCGGCGGTCACCGACGCATTCAGGGACGCGCTGTCAGAGGCGGATCTCGTCGTCTCCACTGGCGGCCTGGGTCCGACGCCGGACGACCTCACGCGCGAGGCGATCGCCGCCGCGTGCGGCCTTGAAGTGCACGAAGACCCGACGCTGCTCGCATGGCTTGACGAGATGTTCAGCCGCCGTGGCGCGCCGATGCCCGCGGCAAACCGCAAGCAGGCCTGGCTGGTGGACGGTGCGACCGCGTTGCACAACGCCCACGGATCGGCGCCTGGCTGGTGGGTCGATCGGCCGGACGGGCGAATCGTCATCGCGCTCCCTGGGCCGCCGCGTGAGATGGGGCCGATGTGGCGCGAACGGGCCCTGCCCCGCTTGCAGGACGGCAACCTCGGGGCCGATCGCGCATCGCACACCCTGCGCCTTACCGGCATCGGTGAGTCGGCGCTCGTCGGGCTGATCGGCGAGGACGTGCTGCGGGCGGCGAATCCGCAGGTCGCGACGTACGCCCGCGCCGACGCGGTCGATGTCGTCGTGTCGACCCAGGCGGAGCGAGGGCGCAGCGCGCGTGAGCTGCTCGATAAAGCGCTGGCCGAGCTGCGCGGGAAGGTCGGCCAGTACGTCTTCGCCGAGGGCGAGCAGACCTGGGTGGATGCCCTGGCCGCGCAGCTCCGGACGCGCACGCTGGCCACGGTCGAGATCGGCACGGCCGGACATTTTGCGGCGCTGCTCGGGGACGCCGACTTCCTGACCTTTGCCGAGCTGCTGCGTGCAGCTGACGACACGCATCGCGCTGCCACGGACCTTGGGCACTACGCGCGACGCGTGCGCGAGGTCGGTCGCGCCGACCTGGGCCTCGCGTTGCTCGCGCGCCAGGCGCGTGACACCCACGTGCGCATCGCGATCGCCTCGGACGATGGCGTGGTCGAGCTGCAACGGACGGCGTTCATGGCCGGTGACGAGGGCCGCAGGCGAGCGGCGCTCGCGGCCTGCGCCGCACTGTGGGAGACATTGCGCCAGGGTTCGCCAACGTGACCGGAGCCGGCGACGCGGGCCGCTCGCGCGAGGCATGTCCGGTGTGCGGCGCACATGCGCTGCACTTGCTCTACTTCCCGGACGTCGACCTCAGCGGAGTCCGACCGATGGATGACCTGATCGGGATGGGCGACCTCAAGGCGGAGCAACCACCTGGCATTGGCTGCGAGGCGTGCGGATCGGAATGGGACGCGCTCGACGATTTCCGAGTTGCGCAGCGCGGCCGCTGACGCGCGGGACTAGGAGATGGTGATCGCCGGCGCCTGTTGCGCGGCTCGCACGCTCATCCGCGCCGCCACGGTGCGTGCGAGGTGGCGCATCACGTCTGCCGCGGCGCCCGGCTCGCGCTGAGCGACGGCCGGGATGCCGGCATCGCCGCCCTGGCGGACCTTGACGTCGAGCGGTATGCCGCCGAAGTACTCGAGCTCGTTGCGCTGTGCGAAACGTTCACCGCCGCCGTTGCCGAAGATCTCCGTCGTCTCACCGCAGTGCGGACAGACGAAGCCACTCATGTTCTCGACCAGGCCCATGACCGGCACGCTCATGCGCCGGAACATCGCGAGGGCCTTCTGCACATCCATCAGGGCCACTTCCTGCGGCGTGGTCACGAGCAGCGCGCCCGAGATGGGCACGGCCTGGGCCAGCGTCAGTTGTGCGTCGGACGTGCCCGGTGGCAGGTCGATGACCAGGTAGTCGAGCTCGCCCCAGTCCACGTCCCGTAGGAATTGCTGGATCGCGCCGCCCACGAGCGGGCCGCGCCAGACGATGGGCTGGCCCTCGGGCACGAAGAACTGGATCGAGATGACCTTGACGCCGTAGCGCTCAAGGGGCGTGATCTTGCCCTCAGCCGATGCCACGGGCGCGCCCTCGACGCCGAGCATGAGCGGGATGTTCGGACCGGTTATGTCCGCGTCGAGCAGCCCGACCGAAGCACCTTCCATGGCCAGGGCCACGGCCAGGTTGGCGCTGACCGTGCTCTTGCCCACGCCGCCCTTACCGGACGCGACGGCGATGATGTTCTTGACGCCCGGCAGGAGCTGCTGGGCCTGCACGGGCTGGGCGCGCCTGACCATCGCGCCCCAGGTCACCGTCACTTCCTGCGCGCCCAGCTGGCCGAGGACGGCGTGGACGTTGCGCTCGATCTCGTCCTTTAATGGGCACGCCGGCGTCGTCAGCTCGATCTTGAGCGCAACCGACAAGTCGTTGATCGAGACGTCTTTGACCATGTTCAGGGTCACGATGTCGCGTCCAAGCTCGGGTTCCTGGACGGTCTTGAGCGCGTCGTAGATCGCGCTCTCGGTCAGCGTCGCCATGGCCATCGTCTAGCTCGCCGCCTGAGCGTGGAGTTGGCCGCCGCGCGCGGCGACGGTTGCCCGCGGAGCGCCGTGCCGCTGCCGATATGCCCGGCCCTTCATCCTGTTGCCGCACGTGGCCATCGAGCACCAGCGGCCCGAACGGTTGCGCGACGAGTCGTAGAAGGCCAGCTGGCACGTCTCGTTGGCGCAGACCTTGAGCCTGCTCCAATTGCCGGCGGCCATCGACGAGGTCACGGCCATCAAGAGCTCGCCGATGGGACGATCGACACCGACGCCCTCAGCGACAAGCCGGTACCCATCGATGGGGTGTAGGCGGACGCCAAGGCGAACGCGCCGCGCTGCCTCGTTGAGCGTCGTGACCGCCCGGCGCTGAAGCCCGGCACTGCCGTCTGCGGCAACGAGATCGTGCAACGCCCGCCTGACGTCGGACAGGCGGCGCAGATCGTCGTCATCGAACCTGGTGCCCGGTGAAGCGAGCCGACTTTCGACCAGCCAGGTGCCGGCCGTGCCAGTATCCGAAAAGAGGTCGCGACTGGACTCGAGATCGAAGGTATTGAGAAATGACTGGACGAGGCCAAGCTGGCCAGATGCCGCAGCGGGACGCGCGTCGACCACGCGGAGTAACCCCTTTCTGGGTGACGATGTGGTACGCGGCTAGTTTACCCAGCCGCGTGCGGATCGCCCTTCGTGGGCTGTTGCTAGCCCTTGGCGGCGGCGGCCGCCGTCAGTGCCGCCGGCAGGGGCTGATGGCGATCAGGCGCGACGACGTAGCGTGCGACGTACTCCTTCGTTCCGCCAACCTTGAGCTGATCGAACAGGAAGCGAAGCTTCTTCTCCTGGTCGGCGATGATCTCGTCCTTGGTCGACAGCTCCCACAGCTGGCGCTTGAAAGGACCGAGCGCCTTCTTGCGCGTCTTGTAGATGAACTGGATGTCGTCGTCCGAGGGCTTGCGCTCGTCGAGCGTGTTGCTGAAGCACCACGCCTCGATTTCGTGCAGGAGATCGGCCGGGAACGCCGGATGGTCGTAGAGCGCGTTCTGGAAGCCCGTGGCGAGGTGGATCTCGGCCGTCTCGACCCCAGGGAAGCGGTGGAAGAGCTCGTCGGGCAGGGTCGACGCGCCGTGCTGGACGGCGCCGGCGAGGCCGTATGAGCGGGCCACCTCGCCCAGTCGTTCGAGCGTGCCGAAGTCGAGCTTGACCTCAGCCACGCCACCGTCGGGCAGCGGCACGCCGCCGTGGCTGGTGCCGGTCTGGACACTGACCTTGGAGATCCCCGGGACGCCACGCCCGGCGCGCTGCTCGAGCTCGCGATAGTAGCCATCGAGATATGTGCGCAGCTCTTCCTCGGTCGAGTTCTGCTTACCGACTTCGCCGATCTCGCCGCCGATGCTGATCATCAGATCGGGCGTCTGGAACTCTCGAATGAGCGCCGAAATCTCCGCCGCGCGCTGGTAGTTGGTGCGCTGCTGCTCGTCGACGGTTGGCTGGGCCAGATCGACGAGAGTCGAGGAGTCGACGTCGATATTGCCGTAGCCGACAGTGAGCGCCTCGCGCGTCCCCTTGCGGATCGCCTCAGTCGTCGCTTCGGCATCGGCCTTGTACTTGGCCGCGTTGAACTGGTAGTGATCACCCTGTACGAAGACGGGGCCCTGCCAGCCGGCCGCGATGCAGCCTGCCAGGACGCTCGTGATGTATTCGCCCGGCCGCTGGTACGTGTACTCCTGCTCACTGCGCGCGAGCTCGAAGATCATCGTGCCCACGTCCGTGGCCTGCGCAGCGCGGCACATGGCGACGGCCATGTCGAAGACCTGAGTGCGCAGATTGCACGCGGGCACCGTGAAGCCGTGGATCTCGCCCCGGCCGCGCGCCATGTACAGGTCGTGGATGCTGGCCGAGCGCGCGCCGAGCTGCTGCGACGCCTCCCAGATGATCCAGCGCGCCGCGTCGATGACGTCCTTCTCAGCTGAAAAGGTCGCCGACCAGACCGCAGTGCGAACGCCGGCCGCGCGGAAGCTCGGCTCGTCGTCGATCACCAGTCGTCCGTCGTGGATATGCGTTATTCCGTCGAGCGCGGCCATGAGCTCGCTGACCGAGCCGCACGGCGTGGGATATGACATCAAAGCGTCTCCTGGATCTGCCTGCGCTGCCCAGATGGGCAGTCGCAATCAATGTGCCAGCATGATCATGCGCCCATCCCTTGTACCGGACATAGGTACATCCGGCCTGTAAAGGCTGAGTCGAGGCGCCCGCAGCGGTCGCTCGCCTGCATCGTCTAGGCGCTCGATGTTAGGTGCGCCGACTGGATATCGCTCGCCCGCCCGCTAAAGTTGACGGGTGAACGAGAAGATCGAACTTCTGATCGGCACCAAGAAGGGTGCCTTCATTCTGGACTCAGACGCGGCCCGCCAGCAATGGCAGGTCCGCGGTCCATTCTGCGAGTCCTGGCCGATCCATCACGTCGTGCGCGCGAGCGATGGCACGCTCTATGCCGGGGGCGGCAATGCGTGGTACGGACCGAGCGTCTTCCGCAGCGAGGACGATGGTGCGACGTGGACGCAGTCGAGCGCTGGCATGACCTACGGCGACGAGGATCCCAAGATCACGACGGTCTGGAACGTGACGCCGAGCGCCGACGGCAGGACGCTCTACGCCGGAGTGGAGCCCGCCGGCCTGTTCCGCAGCGACGATCGGGGGGAAACGTGGACGCACGTGGCCGGGCTGCGCGAGCATCCCAGCCGGCCTGATTGGCAGCCGGGCGCCGGTGGTCTGATCCTGCACTCGATCGCGCTCGACCGGGGCGACCCGGATCATCTTTGGGTCGGCATCTCGTCGGTTGGAACATTCGAGACGACCGATGGGGGCAGGACCTGGCAGACGCGCAACCACGGCGTCAGAGCCGACTTCTATCCTGGCCCACCGCCCGACTTCGGCCAGTGCGTGCACAAGCTGCTCGTCGACCCGACCGATCCCAAGCGACTGATCCAGCAGAACCACTGCGGCGTCTACCGCTCGGATGACAGCGGCGCCTCGTGGACCGAGATAACGAACAACCTGCCGTCGGACTTCGGCTTCCCGATGGGGGGGTAAATCCAAACCGCCCCGAGACTCTGTGGGTCATCCCGCATACGGGTCCGGGCGAGGGCCGCACCATGATCGACGGGCACGCCGCGGTGTGGCGCAGCCGAGACCGCGGTGATTCGTGGACCAAGCTCGATTCCGGGCTGCCGAGCGAGAACGCGTACCTCACCGTGCTCCGCGAAGCGATGGGTGTCGATCGCCTCGACCCAGTGGGCGTCTATTTCGGGACGAGCACTGGTCAGGTATTCGGCAGCGCGGACGAGGGCGACCACTGGGCGCTGCTGGCCGATTTCCTGCCCGACGTCTGGTCGGTCGAGGCGGCCGTCGTCGAGGGCTGAGCGTTGGCGACGGTGCACCTGCCACGCTCGCTGGTGACACTCTTCGGTGACGCGCCACCGCGCCATGTAGAGCTCGATTCGGCCACGCTGGGCAAGCTGGTCGACGACCTCGAGGCACGCTGGCCGGGCATGCGCGACCGGCTGCTTGAGCCCGGGCCGCGGCTGCGCGAGCACATCAACGTGTTCATCGATGGCGAGCGCGAGCGCGACCTTGCGGCACCGCTGTCGTCGAGGTCAGTGGTTCACGTCATACCTGCCGTCGCCGGCGGCTAGTGCCGCGACAGACGTCGCCGACATTCGTCATATGTCGGCGCCATCGGCGGTATGGCGCGCTTTGGCCGTATCTGGCCGGACCTTCGGTCGCCTGTCGGCGGTGCCGACACTGTGCGGATTAACACCCCTACAGGCATGACATTGGGCCTCGTTCAAGCGTAGCGCTGTGCTCTTGGGATCTCGGAAACCGCGCGAATCCCGCTTAATGTCGGCGGACCCGACCCTTGACGGAAACCAGTTAGATGGCGGCGGCACGTTCCTCGGCGTAGACGCCCAGATCCAGGTCCCCGGGAGATCGCCCTTCCGCGGTGAGGAGCGCTGCCGCCTCGGAGCGGTGCTGCGTCCCGTGGTTCACGACATGGGCGAGCCACTGCCAGATGGGCACGCCGTTGACCGGATACGCCATCATCTCGTCCGTCCACGTGACCTGCCAGTCGGCGTAGTGCTGCCACTCCGCCTCGAACAGCAGGATCAGCCCGTTCGGCGTGGGCAGCGGACCTCGCTCAGGTCGGGGCAGATCGCCCTCGAGTCGCCCGAGCCGATGGCGCCAGCGCATCAGCGCGCCGAGCTGGTGGACCAGGATGCCGCCCAACCCGCGCTCGTCGACGACCTGCGTCCGCGACCACACCGGCGGATCAAGACCATCTGTGACGGCCATGAGCCGCCGAGTGGCCCACTCGTCGTAACCGAATAGGAAGCGGACATCATCGGCGTGCATGGCCGCGGACCTTACCCGGTTGCTAGTCGCGCCGCTGGCGGCGATTGACGTAGTCGACGAGGACATACTCGCCCAGCTCGTCCGGGTCGGCGTAGAAGGCGCGTCCCCGGTTGAGGCGAGTCATGCGGTCGACGAACTCGGCCAGCGGCCGTGACTGCTCGAGCATGAACGTGTTGATCGTGATGCCCGCGCGCGTGCAGCGGGCTGCCTCGCGCAGCGTCTCGCGGATCGTCTGGCGCGTCGGCGGGTAGCTGAACTCGACCTGGCCGTTCTCGAAATGGGCGGTCGGCTCGCCGTCGGTGATGACGACGACAGACTTGTTGGCCGCGTGGCTGCGGCCGAGGAGCTGGCGCGCGAGCAGGAGGCCGTGCTGCAGGTTCGTGCCGTACTCGTAGCCGTGCCACGACAGGGTCGCCAGAGCCGTCGGGGCGATCTCGCGCGCGTAATAGGCAAAGCCGATGACGTGCAGCTCGTCGTGCGGATAGCGCGTGCGGATGAGCATGTCGAGCGCCATGGCCACCTTCTTGGCCGCCAGGAAGCAGCCGCGCAGGAGCATCGAGCGGCTCATGTCGACGAGCAGCACGGTCGCCGCGCGCGTCGAGTCCTCCGTCTCGTGGATCTCGAAATCAGCCGGTGCGAGCTGGATGCCCGGGCCGGGCTGCGGACGTGTCAGCGCGTTGGCCAGTGTGCGCGGCAGGTTCAGGTCGAACGGCCGCCCGAACTCGTACGGCCGCGTCCCCGCGTCGCGCTCGCCGGCGGCGCCCGACGCACGATTGGCATGGCCGCCGAAGACGTCGCGGCGCAGCTTGCCGAACAGCTCGTCGAGGACGCCCTGGCCCAGGCGTCGGGCGCCACGCGGGGTCAGCTCGAGCCGCTTCCCGTTCCGTTTCGCGTAGCCGGCGTCCTCGAGCAGCTTGGACAGCTCCTGAAGTCGGCGCAGATCGGCGGCCGACTCGGCATCGAGCAGCTCAGCCAGCTCGTCCGGATCGATACTCGCCAGCTCGTCAGGCGTGCCCATACCGTCCATCTGCCGTGCCAGCTCGTCCATCCGGTTCAGCCGGCTGAGCTGGGCGAGCGCGCCCTGCAAGCTGAGCTGCTCGCCACCCTGGAAGTCGTAGCGCTGGCCCAGCCCCTCGGGCAGCAATGCGTCGAGCGTCGCGGCGAGCTGGGCCAGGTCCCAACGCAACCTGTCATCGCGCAGCAGCGCATCCATCATGTCCTGCAGCTCCTGGCGCTGCTCGGCCGACATCGACTGCATCAGCGACTGCATCTGGGCCATGCGCGCCGCGAGCTGCTCGATGATGTCGTCGAGCGTCTCGGCGCCGGGGAACATTCCGCCGTAGCGCGACATGAAGCCGGACACGTCCGGATCGCGACCGCCCATCCGCTCCTGGAGCAGCGAGTTGAGCTCGCGGACCATCTCGCGGTTGGCGGCCAGGTCCTCCGGCGTCATGCCCTTGAGCGCCTCGGACATGCCCGCAAACTGCGCATCGAGGACCTGCTTGCGCAGCCGGTCGAGCAGCTCCTCGAAGCGGCCGCGCGCGTCGGCATCCATGAAGTCGTAGTCGGTCAGGCTGCGGATACGGCCGCCGATGTCGTCGGGCAGCGCGTCGAGCTGCTCCACTCGTCGCGCGGCAATATCGGACGCCAGCTTCTTGAGCTGTTCGTCGCTCGGCGCATCGGGGTCACGCGATACGCCCGCGACCTGCCGCTCGAGCGTGCGCCGCTCGGTGTTGACGATCTCGTCAATCTCCTGGCGCACGTCGGCGAGGACGTCACTCAGCTCATAGCGCGACAGCAGCTCCTCGCGCGCTTCGGCCAGGCGGCGTAGCAGATCGTTCAGGCCGGCAAAGCGCTGCTCGCCGGCGTGATCGCCGCGCATTCCGCGCGCGAGGAGGCGAGCCAGGGCAGAGGAGAGGTCGGAATCGGACAGGACGTCGTCCGACAGCTCGGCAAGCAGGTCGTCGGCGGTCAGCTCGTCGAGGCGCTGGCGGCCATCCCAGCGCGCGTAGCGGTACGGTCCGGGCGCCGTCCGTCCCGGTGCGCTGGTCGGGTCGAGGTCCGCGTTCATGGCCCGCTACCGCCGGTAGCGGCCTCCGCCGCCGGCGCGATCCTTGTTCAATCGCCGGTTGAGGTGCAGGCCCTCGAGCACGAACTCGATCGCGGACGCGGTCACTGCCGCCGATCCGTTGGAACCGCCCAAGCGTGCCACGGCCTCGTCGAGCCCGGGCGTCTCCTTCATCCAGCGCACGTAGTCGGCGGAGCGCACGAGATCACCCGTTTCGAGCACCAGCCCGGCCTCGAACGCGTCGACGATCTCGTCCAGGTCACGCGCGTCGAGCAGGCGCGCGAAGACGTTATGGATGGCGTGCGCGAGCAGCCGGTCGACGACGCGCTCCTCGGGCATCTCGTCGGAGAGCGTCTCGAGCTCGATCTTGCCCGCCGTCGATGCGACCAGCGCAGGCAGGTCACTGATCCGCGGCGCTGCCTGCTTTTCGCCGAGGCGAACGGCGCGCTTGACGGCGGAGGCCGAAACCGTCTCCAGGTTCGCGATCGATACCCGGACGCTGACCCCGGAGCGCTGGCTGACCTCCGGCGAGCGACGCGCCAGCTGCGACAGCTCGGCGATCAGCTCGAGCATGAAGTGCGGCTCGATCAGCTCGGGGATGCCCTCCCCCGCGAGCGCTGTGCGCTCCTGGAGCATGATCGCGATCTCGTCGTCGATCGTGTGCGGATAGTGCGTTCGAATCTGCGAGCCAAGGCGGTCCTTGAGCGGCGTGATGATCCGGCCGCGGCTGGTGTAGTCCTCCGGGTTGGCGCTGACCACGACGAACAGGTCGAGCGGCAGGCGCAGCGTGTAGCCGCGCACCTGGACGTCACGCTCCTCGAGGATGTTGAGCAGGCCGACCTGGATGCGTTCGGCCAGGTCGGGCAGCTCATTGATGGCGAAGATGCCCCGGTTGGCACGCGGCACCAGGCCGTAGTGGATTGTCGTTTCGTCGGCCAGGTAACGGCCCTCGGCGACCTTGATCGGGTCCACCTCTCCGATCAGGTCGGCGATGGTGATGTCCGGCGTGGCCAGCTTCTCGGTGTAGCGACGATCGCGCGCCAGCCATTCGACGGGCGTCTGATCGCCTTCGGCGGTCACGAGCTGCCGCGCATAGGGCGACACGGGCGCGAGCGGATCGTCGTTCAGCTCGCCACCGGCGACGACCGGGATGGCTTCGTCGAGCAGGGACACGAGTGACCGCGCTAGTCGCGTCTTGGCCTGGCCGCGCTCGCCCAGGAAGCAGATGTCCTGGCCGGCGAGGATCGCGTTCTCGATCGCCGGAAGGACCGTGTCGTCATAGCCGACGATGCCCTCGAACACGGGCTGTTCCGATGCGAGGCGCGCGAGCAGGTTGGTGCGCAGCTCTTCCTTGACCGGGCGCGTCCGGTAGCCGGACTCGCGCAGCTCGCCGAGCGTCTGTGGCCGTGGGTTCTTTGCCAAGATCTCAGTTTCGCGCATTTGGCTGTGAACCGGCTCCGGCGAGGCGGAGCGCGCGGGCATCACGTTCGTCTTCGAGATCCCGGCGCGAGATGCCCGCGCGCGTGGCAAGCTCCTCGGTAAACGCCCAGGCGAAATGATCCATCGCCCCGGTCGTCGCGTTGCGCGCGCTGAGCACGGCCGGTGGCCGGCGCTGGAGATGGCCGGCCGCGTCGCGCTCGACGGGGCGCACGTAGTGCGCGATCTCCACCCGGCCCTCGCGGACGATCATGACGACACCCAGATCGCGCGTGTCGTCGGTGATCTCGCCACCGCCGCCCAGAACACGCAACACGTCTTCGAGTGAACCGCCGACCACCACGCCCCCGGCAATGGCGTCGCGCGCCGGCTGACGCGCACGAACCTGCCGGGCAAAAGCGCCCCTCAGCGCCTCGGCCGGCTCGCGTTCGCGCGACGCGACGACGAGCGGCACACCGTGCTCGGCGAGCACGAGCACGAGCGCTGCCAGTTCGACGTCGAGCGCATCGGTGGTGACGAAAGCGTGAAGATCCGTGGTCGGCCTGCGCTGATTCGGTGGCCCGCTATATGTCGGCCGTGTGGGCTTCGTCGACGCCCATGTCGGCTGCAACGTCCATGCCCATGTCGACCTCCCGGGCCTCGGCTGCAAGGGTCTCTTCCTGCGCGCGACGCTGGCGTCGGAACTGCCTGCCCTCGACCTTGATCCCGAGCAATCGGGCGATCCGGTCGCCACCCGGGAGCGCCTGCGCGGCGACCGTGATCACCTCGCGGAAGAGATCACGCTCGAAGATCAGCAGTAGCGCGGAGTAGAGGACGACGCCAACCGCGACCTCGACCACGAGCAGGATCACTGGATGCAGGTGGCTGGCAAGCACGAGCTTCACGCCGAGCACGGCCGCCGCCATCAGGGCCGTGCACAGCGCCATCCAGCGCAACTGCCAGAGGTGTTCGAAGACGGAGATACCCGCATACCGATGCTGGAGGTAAAGGTTGAGCGGCAGCATCAGGTATGAGCCGATAACGAACGCGGCCGCGACGGCGATGATGTCCCGGAAGACCGTGACGGCAATCAGGAAGCCGACGATGTGGACCGTCGTCGTGACGATCCTGAAGCGAAAGGTGATCTCCGGGTGTCCTGCTGCGTTGAGCAGGGCGCCACTGAAGACCTGGAGCGTGAGCACGGGACCGATCAGGTAGAGCGTCGCCGCCACCGGACCGCTGTCCGCCCATTTCGCCCCGAAGAGGGTGACGATTGCCTCCTGGGCGACCAGGGCCAGGCCGATGTAGCCGGGCAGGATGACCACGCTCAGCACACGGTTGACCCTGCCGTACGCGCGTCGCGATCGCTCCGGATCGTTCTGAATGCGTGAGAAGACCGGGAAGGCGAGCTTGCGCGCCGCGTTGACCAGCAGCGCCTGGGTCGTGTCGAGAATCTTGTAGCCAATGGCGTACAAACCCAGCGGGCCTGCGCCAAGGACCGCGCCCACGAGCAGGTTGTCCGAGTTGCGGCTGAGGAAGTTGAGGACGTCACCGCCAACGACATTGATGCCGAACGAGAAGAGCTCGCGAAAGTCCGAGCGCGACCACTGCAGGCCGGGCCGCCACGGGCTGACAGTCCAGAGCATGAAGACTGACACCACGCCGTAGGAAACCTGTTGGGCCACGAGCGCCCACGCACCCCAGCCCGCGAAAGCAGCGCCGACACCGATCACTCCACCTGTTGCGAGGGCCACGAGACGCCGCAGGGCCAGGCTCTTGAAGCGCATCTCGCGCTGAAGCAGCGCCATCTGGACGCTCGACACGGCGACAACCAGGAAGTTGACCGAGAGGACCGCAATGATCGGCGCAAGCTTCGGCTGGGCAACGAGGCTCGAGATCGGCCATGCCAGGGCGATGCCAAGGACCATGATCCCGGCGCCAGTGACCACGGCGACCCAGAACGCGGTGTCGATCTGAAGGCGGGTGATCGCCTTGCGCTGGATAAGGGCATCGCCCAGGCCCTGGTCGACGAACAACTGGGCGAACTGGACGAAGACCGCGGCTAGGGCCACCAGCCCGAAGTCCACGTCCGTCAGCAGGTGGGCCAGGATCGCGAAAATGATCAGCGACATGAACTGGCTGCCCCACGTGTCGACGAAGGTCCAGGTCAGGCCCTGGGCGACGCGTTTCTGGAGCGCCCCCTTTTCGGTCCCGTGTTCAGCGGGCACCCACTTGTCGCTGCTCGGCACTCCGGACGCCTTGCTTCCCCGCGACGGCCGTGGCGCCTGTGACGTCTGTTGCCGTTCGTTCACGCTCGCGGAGTGTAGCCGCGAGTCGCCGTCAGCCGCATTGGCCGTGCATTGACGCCGACGAGGACGGGCGATCTCCGGCCGCTGGCAAAATCCTTGGCGACAATGTATTGACCCGCCGCTTGGCAACCGCCACACTGCGCATGCCCGGTCGTTAACATCGGGTCGTTTATAAGCCCGTCGAACGGGCGCCCATAACGCCGGAACGCAACGACACTCCTCTCACGGACCTCGCGAGAAAAGTCGCGAAGTCCGGCACGAGAAGGAGTGTTCTTCTTTGCAAGCAGATCGAACTCTGACCTGCGCCGATTGCGGCCAGGAGTTCGTTTTCACCTCGAGCGAGCAGCAGTTCTATGCCGACCGCGGGTTTTCCGACCCGCGCCGGTGCCGGAACTGCCGCGCACAGCGCAAGGCGTCGATGTCGAGTGGCGACTCGATGGGCGGCGGTGGTGGCTACGGTGGTGGCGGCAGCAGCAGCTCCGGTGGCGGTTTCCGCGACCGCCGGCCGCGCGAGATGTTCGAGGCAACGTGCTCGAACTGTGGCAAGACCGCCATGGTGCCGTTCCGGCCCACGAGCGGCAAGCCCGTCTATTGCGACGACTGCTTCAGCCGCCGACGCGCCTAGCCACTGGCGCTTGCGCCAAGGCTGAGTATCGGAAGCCCCGGCCGGAAACGGCCGGGGCTTCTTTGTGTCTGCCGCGCCGGCGCCCCGGCGGCCTATTTGTCGCGTTCGCCCATGGCGATGGCGGCCTGCGCGGCGGCGAGCCGGGCGACCGGGACGCGGAACGGTGAACACGAGACGTAGTCGAGGCCGACTTCGTTGAAGAAGGCAATCGAGGCCGGGTCGCCGCCGTGCTCGCCGCAGATGCCGATCTTGAGTCCCGGCCGGGCCGAACGACCCTTCTCGACGGCAATCCGGACGAGCTGGCCGACACCCTGGATATCGAGCGTCTGGAACGGGTTGGCGGGCAGGATGCCACGCTCGACGTAGGCGAGCAGGAAGCCACCCTCCGCATCGTCGCGCGAGTAGCCGAAGGTCATCTGGGTCAGGTCGTTCGTGCCGAAGCTGAAGAACTCGGCGTGCAGAGCGATCTGGTCCGCGGTCAGTGCTCCGCGCGGGATCTCGATCATCGTCCCGAACATGAAGTCGACCGTGGTACCGGCCGCCTCCTGGACCTTGGCCGCCTCGATGTCGAGGATCTTGCGCGTCTCGGCCAGCTCGTTCACGTGGCCGACAAGCGGGATCATGATCTCGGCGTGCGGATGACCGCCGGCCTGCTGGCGGCGGATTGCCGCGTTCAGGATGGCGCGCGTCTGCATCTTGATGAGGTCCGGGATCATCAGCCCGAGGCGGATGCCGCGCAGGCCAAGCATGGGGTTCTGCTCGCGCAGCGCCTCGACGGCGCGCATCAACTCGCGCTCCTCGACGAACTTCGGGTCGTCGGCGGGAACGCCCTTGGCCTCCATCGTCGTGACGGCGACGAGCACCTCGGAGTGGTTGGGCAGGAACTCGTGCAGTGGCGGGTCGATCAGGCGGATGACGACCGGCAGGCCGTCCATCGCCTCGAGGATGCCGTAGAAGTCTGTTTCCTGGAGCTTCTCGAGCTTGCCCATCGCCTCGTCGAAGCGCGCCACTGCGGCCTGGTCGTCGGCCGACAGCTGGCCGCCGGCAGCGAGGCGCTCCTTGGCGCGCGTGGCCTGGAACGCGACGAGGATCGCGTCGCGGACGATGTCCAGGCGCTCCCCCTCGCGGAACATGTGCTCGGTTCGGCACAGGCCGATGCCCTGGGCGCCGTAGCGCCGCGCCTGCGCGGCTTCCTCGGGCTTATCGGCATTGGTCCAGACCTGGAGCCGGCGGAACCGGTCGGCCCACTCGAGCACCTTCTGGAGCTCGGCCTGGTCCTCGAAGCGTGCCTGCGTAGTCGGCAGCGCGCCGATGAACACCTCGCCGGTGGTCCCGTCGAGGGAGATCCACTCCCCTTCGCTGAAGCCCACGCCGTCGACGCGCGCGGTCTTCGTGCCGTAGTCGATGACCAGCGCGGCACAACCGGCAACGCACGGCTTGCCGATCTGGCGCGCCACGACCGCGGCATGCGACGTTGCGCCGCCACGGGCAGTGAGCACGCCCTGTGACGCGGCCATGCCGTGGAAGTCGTCAGGTGACGTCTCGATGCGCACGAGGATGACCTTCTCACCCTGCTGGGCCATCTCGAAGGCACGATCGGCGTTGAACACGGCCTTGCCCACGGCTGCGCCGGGCGAGGCGTTCAGGCCGGCTGTTAGGCGCTTCGCGGACGCCTTGGCGACCGGGTCGAACTGGTCGCGCAGGAGCTGGTCGACGTGCGCGGGCTCGATGCGCGAGAGCGCCTCGCGCTCGGTGATGATGCCCTCGTCGACCATGTCGGCCGCGATCTGCACCGCGGCCGCGGCCGTGCGCTTGCCACTCCTCGTCTGGAGCATGAACAGCCGGCCGCGCTCGATCGTGAACTCGAGGTCCTGCATGTCGCGGTAGTGGCGCTCGAGGCGGCCCGCGATGTCCTCGAACTGGGCGTACATGTCGGGCATCTGATTGCGCATCTCGGCGATCGCGAGCGGCGTGCGAATGCCTGCCACGACGTCCTCGCCCTGGGCGTTGGTCAGGTACTCGCCGTAGAGGACCTTCTCGCCCGTGTTCGGATTGCGCGTGAAGGCGACGCCGGTGCCCGAGTCGTCGCCCATGTTGCCGAAGACCATGGTCACGACGTTGACGGCCGTGCCCAGATCGTGGCTGATCTTGTTGTACTCGCGGTAGTCGTGGGCGCGCTTGCCGAACCACGAGGCGAAGACGGCCTTGATCGCGAGATCGAGCTGCTCGAGCGGGTCGGTCGGGAACTCGCGCCCGGCCGAATCGCGCACGATGGCCAGGAACGATGTGACGACCTCACGCAGCGCGGCGGCGTCGAGATCGGTGTCCTGGGTCACGCCGCGCTGCTGCTTGGCGGCATCAAGGGCGTGGTCGAACTTCTCGCCATCGACGCCCATCACGATTCGGCCGAACATCTGGATGAAGCGCCGGTAGGCGTCCCAGCCGAAGCGCTCGTTGCCGGTCAGGGCGACGAGGCCGTGCAGCGTCTGCTCGTTGAGGCCCAGGTTGAGGACCGTGTCCATCATGCCGGGCATCGAGAACTTGGCGCCGGATCGGACGCTCACGAGCAGCGGGTTCGATGCGTCGCCGAAGCCTTTGCCGGCTTCTTGCTCGACCTGCTTCACCGCAGCCAGGACGTCGTCCCACAGCCCGTCGGGCAGCTTCTCGCCGGCGCCGAAGTAGTCGTTGCACGCCTCGGTCGTGATCGTGAAACCGGGAGGCACCGGCAGGCCGGCGTTGGTCATCTCGGCCAGGCCCGCGCCCTTGCCACCGAGCAGGTCGCGCATGGACGCGTCGCCTTCCGCGTGGCCGCCACCGAAGGCGTAGATGTAGCGCTTGGCGGCGCGGTGCTCGCGCGCGGCAGGCAAAGTTGGCGTCTGCGTCATCGGAAACCTCGGGCGTTGCTGGGGTGCGCCGGCGTTCATGTCGGCGGAGATAACTTCTGGCGGCCGATTGTACGCGGGCATGCTCGGCCGCCCCCGGTGCGCCTCCGCCCTATGTCCGGGTGCCGTTCGGCTCATCGGTTGCGCTCGAACGGGCGCGTGGCCCGTCATCGAATGTGCCAAGATCGCGCTGATGTACGAGAGCTACGACAAGCCGATCATCTCGCGCGGCGCATTCGCGTTGCGCGTCCTAGGTCAGGTGGCCCTCGCGCTGGTCGCGCTCGGTGGCTCGCTGCTCGTCGGGATACTCGGTTACATGGGTCTCGCCAGCCTGAAACCAGTCGACGCGTTCATGAACGCGGCGATGATCCTGGGCGGCATGGGCCCTGTGGATCCGTTGCCCACCGATGGGGCGAAGATCTTCGCCGGGCTCTACGCGATCTACAGCGGTGTCGTGTTCCTGGTCATCGCGGGCGTCATCCTCGCTCCGTTCCTGCACCGCGTGATGCACCATCTGCACCTGCCCAGCGACCAAGGCCAGAAGAAACCGAGCTGAAGCGCCGGTTCGGAGCCGTCGTAGGGGCCTCAGACGGCCATGCCCTGGTCGGCGAGCGCTGCCTGGACAGCTGCCTGCAGCTCCGTCGGCGATGGATGGCCCTCGAGCGGCGTGACCCGGTGCGGGCCTTCTGTCTCGACCCACTCGAGGCTCTCGTCGACTGATGTGAGCACGATCGGCAGGTCCGGATAGGTCTCGCGCACCTCGGCCACGAGGCGGCGGGCCGGTATCGTGCCGCCGACCGCCCATGCGTCGTAGACCAGCACGTCGGCCCGGTCCGCGAGCGGGCAGGGTAGGCCGCCGAGGACGGGGCACGGCTCCTGTTGGGGACCGCCACACAGCTCGACTTGATAGCCCGCGTCGCGCAGCGCCTGGGCATGTTGCTCGGCCAGTCGCGGGTCCTTGCTGACGACTACGGCTCTAGCCATTGGTGGACTGTGTGCCGGCGGCGACGGCCCTGCAGCGTCCTTCGGTCCCCCATTCATGGGCCATCTGGCCCCCATTTGGCCCGGTGGGCCGTCGATCGAGACCACACCACGTGCAGCCCGTTACCATCGCGCCGATGACCGACTACCTTGAAGACGCACGTCTCATCGAGCCCGAGCACGAGACGTACAACGCGCGGTTGATCAAGCGCGTCGACCATACCGAGGACCTGGCGACTTTCTGGGTCAAGTTCGATGCCGAGCCGACGCATTTCGCCCCGGGCCAGTACATGACGATCGGCGTCTACGCTGATGGCAAGATCGTTCAGCGGCCGTACTCGGTGGCATCGCCGCCCGAAGTCGCGGGCACAGAGGGCTACGAGTTCTACGTCCGGCTCGTGCCCATCCTGCGCTTCACGACGCTGCTCTGGAGGCTGCCGCTGGGCCACCCGATGCGCATGATCGGGCCCAAGGGCCGTTTCCTGCTCGAGCCGGATGATCAGCGCACGCATCTGTTCATCTCGACCGGAACAGGGATCGCGCCGTTCATGGCGATGATGCGCCAGCACCTGATCGAAGGCCAACCACGGCGCGTCGTCATGCTCAACGGCTCGTCATACGTCGACGAGTTGGGCTATCGCGATACGCTCGAAGGCTGGCAGCGCGACGGTACTTACCCCGTGATCTATGTGCCGACGATCTCACGCCCGGAGGACCCACGCAACGCTGGCTGGAGCGGCCGGACGGGCCGGGTCGAGGACATCGTGGTCGATGTCTGTGGAGAGCTGGAGCTGCGACCTGAGCAGACGGTCGTCTATATCTGCGGCAATCCCGACATGATCATCAACGTTGAGTCGCTGCTGATGGACGCCGGCTTCCCCGAGTTCCACGTCAAGAAGGAGCTCTACTGGCCCAAAGGCAAGACGGCCACGGCTCCCGACACGGTGGCTGTCGGCGCGGGCTGAACACCGGCTCCAGCCGTGCGGCACGCTCGGCGGTGACATTCGGCCCATCGAATAGGGCCTCGACGGTGCTGCCCGGCAGGGCGCGCGACCGGCAACATCAAGCCTGTCCGCTGCGCAATGGGAGTACAGGATGCACCCAATTCTGGTCAAGGACCAGCTATCACCCAATGTCACGCGGCTCGTCGTCGAAGCGCCACGCATAGCGCTCATTCGCCGGCCGGGCCAATTCGTCATCGTTCGCGCTCACGAAGGCGCCGAACGGATCCCGTTGACCATCGCCGACGGTGACGCCGAGACCGGCACGATCACGTTGATCATCCAGGGGATCGGCAAGTCAACCGAGGACCTGGTGGCGCTCAACGTCGGTGACGCGATCCGCGACATCGCCGGGCCATTGGGCAAGCCCACGGAGCTGCTCGAGCACGGCCGCGCTGTGTGCGTCGGCGGCGGAGTCGGCACGGCCGTAATCCTGCCCATCGCCCAGGGCCTGCATCACGCCGGCGTCAACGTCACAAGCATCATCGGCGGCCGCTCACGCGAGTGGGTAATTCTCGAGGACGAGCTGCGCGCAAACGGCGAGGTGATTACCTGTACGGACGACGGCAGCTACGGTCGGCCGGGCTTCGTAACACAGGCGCTGACCGACGTGCTTGCCAACGACCCGCCCGACATCGTCTACGCGGTCGGCCCGGTGCCGATGATGCGTGCGGTCGTCGAGCTTACTCGAGCAGCTGATGTTCCGACCGTCGTCTCGCTCAACCCGATCATGGTCGACGGCACGGGCATGTGCGGCGGCTGTCGCGTCAGCGTCGGCGGCAAGACCATGTATGCATGCGTCGACGGTCCGGAATTCGACGGCCTGCAGGTCGACTTCGCCGGTCTCGCTGACCGACTCTCGACCTACCGTGACTTCGAACGTGCCGCGATCGAGGCCCGACATTGTCTTGTGCGGCGCGACGAGCCGGCTTCCCGACCTGAGCCCGTGGGAGCCGCGTGATGGACGAGATCCAAAAGCCGCAGCACAGCATCGTCCCGCCCGTGTCGGACGTCCCGATCGAGGAACGGCTCGAGCATCCCGTAGGCGAGCGGGCACCGATCAACCCCAAGGAGCGGATGACCATCCTGCGCCAGCTCATGCCCGAGCAGGACGCAGATGCCCGCGCGCACAACTTCGGCGAGGTCAACCTCGGCATGAGCCAGAAGCTGGCCATGCTCGAGGCCGAGCGCTGCCTGATGTGCAAGAAGCCCACCTGCATCGACGGCTGCCCGGTGCGCGTCAACATCCCGCGCTTCATCGACCTGATGGCGCGCGGCGACATGCGCGGCGCGGCCGACTCGCTGCTCGACGACAACGCGCTGCCCTGCGTCACCGGCCGCGTCTGTCCGCAGGAGACTCAGTGCGAAGGCGTCTGTCTGCGCGGCAAGAAGGGCGACCCGGTGGCCATCGGCTACCTGGAGCGTTTCGTGGCCGACTGGGCCAACAACCACCGCGACGGTCAGGTGCCAAGCACCGCGACTCCATCCGGCAAGTCCGTCGCGATCATCGGCTCCGGGCCGGCTGGGCTGACCGCGGCCGGCGAGCTGGCCAAGCACGGCCATGACGTGACCGTGTTCGAGGCGTTCCACGCCCCGGGGGGCGTGCTGATCTACGGCATCCCGGAGTTCCGCCTGCCCAAGGACATCGTCCGCGACGAGATCGAGCGCCTGAAGGGCATGGGCGTCAAGATCGAGCCCAACGCGATCATCGGCAAGACCTACACGCTCGATGAGCTGCGCGCCGAGTTCGACGCCGTATTCGTCGCCGTCGGTGCCGGCCTGCCGGTGTTCATGAACGTGCCCGGCGAGAACCTCAAGGGCGTCTACTCGGCCAACGAGTACCTGACGCGCGTCAACCTGATGGGCGCATACGACCCGACGAGTGACACGCCCGTGCTCAAGGGTCAGCGCGTGGCGGTCGTCGGCGGTGGAAATGTCGCGATGGACTCGGTGCGCACGGCGCGCCGGATGGGCGCCGAAGAGGCGATCATCGTCTACCGCCGTGGCGAGGAGGAGCTTCCGGCGCGCCGCGAGGAGGTCCACCACGCGCAGCAGGAAGGCGTCCGCTTCGAGCTGCTGGTCGCACCGCTCGAGGTGCTCGGCAAGGACGGCTGGGTGACAGGCTTGCGCTGCCAGCGCATGGAGCTTGGCGAGCCCGACGCATCGGGTCGCCGGCGGCCCGTCGCGGTAGCCGGATCCGAGTTCACCATCGATTGCGACATGGTCGTGGTGGCCATCGGCACGCGCTCAAATCCGCTGCTCACGGCAACTACGCAAGGCCTGAAGATCAACGAATGGGGCTACATCGAGACTGACGGCGCGGGCATGACCTCGATCCCGGGCGTTTTCGCCGGCGGCGACATCGTCCGTGGCGCAGCGACAGTCATCCTGGCCATGGGTGACGGCAAGCGCGCAGGGGCGGCGATCGACGCTTATCTGTCCGGCGCACTGCCGCTGACGCCGGCCTGAGGATCGTCGAGCGCCTCGGTGCCAGCGCGCAACACAGTCATCTCCAAGCATCTGGCCTGGTGGCCAGTTGGCGATAGCATCGCCACGCCGCCGGATCGGTGCGTAAATGTCATGGCTGGTTTGGTGGGCTGCAGAGGAGTGGGTCAGGTGCGCCTGAACAATCGGCGCCGGCTGTTGGCCGGTGGAATCACATTGACGGCGGCGCTCGTGGTCGCCGCCGCGGCGGCGAGCGTCAGCGCCGATCCATCGCGCGCGGCGAACAGGTGGAATCACGTGGTCGGCCCGGCGGTCACCGGCAACCTGAGCGTGGCCAACGCCGCGACTGACTCGGGCACGGAGCCATTCGTGGCGGGTCCCGTGTGGAGGACTCTTCGCCTGACCGAGTCGTACGGTGCCAAGTTCACGTTTGTCGACGTTGGCAAGAAGGGCGACTCGCCCGGTGACTACGGCGTGTTCAAGGATCCCGTCCTGAACGCTGGCGGCGTGCGCATCGGCAGCATCGACGCCCAGTGCATCTCGGCGTACTCCGACCAGTGCTCCGGCTCGATCCGGATCCCCGGCCGTGGCCAGATCACCTTCGCGGGAATAACGCCGCTCAATGTCGATCCCGATCACTACGCGATAACCGGCGGTACGGGAATCTACGCGGGCGTCGGCGGCGCGCTGGTGATCGCCTTCCCGAATAACAACTCGGCCTCGCTGACGGTGATGCTGAAGAAGTAGCCCTTACTGGATGGCCCGCGTCGGCTCTGGACTGGTCGTGAGCCCGGTCTCGGCGTCGCTGGCCATCTCATCTACGCCGGGTGCGAGGCGCACAAGCGACCGAGGATCAGGCGCTTCACGCCTTCAACCGGCACGCGCTCCTGGCTCATCGTGTCGCGGTCGCGGACCGTGACCGCGTTGTCATCGAGCGAGTCGACATCGACCGTGACACACCATGGCGTGCCGATCTCGTCCTGTCGCCGGTAGAGTTTGCCGATCGACGCCGTGTCGTCGTAGACGGCCATGACGTCGCGGCGCAGATCGGCCACGATCCTCTGGCACAGCTCGACGATCTCGGGCCGCTTCTTCAACAGTGGCAGAACTGCCACCTTGTACGGCGCGAGCTCCGGATGGAGGGCGAGTGAGACGCGCGTCTCGCCGCGCACCTCCTCCTCACGATATGAATCGATCAGGAACGTGAAGGCGGCCCGATCCGGGCCGCCGGCGGTCTCGACGATCCACGGGATGAAGCTCTCGTTCGTAGCCTGGTCGAAGTACTCCAGGTTCTCGCCGCTCTCCTGCTGGTGGCGTGACAGGTCGAAGTTGCCGCGGTTGTGGATGCCCTCGAGCTCCTTCCAGCCGAACGGGAAGCGGTACTCGACGTCGATCGCCTTCTTGGCGTAGTGAGCGAGCTCGTCCGGGGCGTGCTCGCGGAAGCGCAGCCGCTGCTCGGCGACGCCGTAGTCGCGGTACCACGCCCAGCGCCGGGGCAGCCATTCCTCGAAGATGCGCGCGGCGTCCGCGGGCGGCACGAAGTACTGCATCTCCATCTGCTCGAACTCGCGCATTCGGAAGACGAAGTTGCCCGGGCTGATTTCGTTGCGAAAGCTCTTGCCGATCTGGGCGATCCCGAAGGGCAGCTTCCTGCGCATCGACTGCTGGACATTCTTGAAGTTGACGTACGAGCCCTGTGCGGTCTCGGGACGCAGGTAGATGACCGCCGCGTCCTCCTCGACCGGGCCCATGAACGTCTTGAACATCAGGTTGAAGCGCCGCGGCGCGCTCAATGGCCCGCCGTCGACCGGACATTTGAGGCCCAGCTTGGCGACGATGTTCGGGTCGCGCTTCTGCGTTTCGGTCAGTGTGTCCGTGCCGGGCAGCTCGTCGAGTCGGAAGCGCAGCTTGTCCGTGGCGCACTCGACGAGCGGATCGCTGAACGACTCGACGTGGCCCGATGTCACCCAGACCTGCGGATGCATCAGGATGCCCGCGTCGAGGCCGACGATGTCATCGCGCTCCTGGACCATTTGACGCCACCAGGCGCGCTTGACGTTGTTCTTGAGCTCGACGCCGAGCGGCCCGTAGTCCCAGACGGCGTTGATGCCGCCATAGATCTCGCTGCTCGGAAAGACGAAGCCGCGCCGCTTGGCGAGCGAGACGATCGTGTCGAGCGAAGCTACGGACGGTGCAGGGTCAGTCACGGGGATCTCCTCGGAGCGCCGGGCCTGGCATGGCCGGTCACGAGCGCGGATTGTCGCAGAGCTAGCCGCGTTCGACCACCGATGATGCGATGCCCGTCATCTGCCACTGCCCATCGCGCTTCTCGTGCACCGATATCCAGCTGCTCTCGAAGTGGTGCTCCTCGGTCGACGCGTCGGGGTTGACCGCAATCAGCCGGCCCTCGATCTCGACGGCCATCCACGCCGTCATGCCATCGGCCGATATCGACACATGTGGCGGCTGGAGGTCGTCCCACAGGGAGTAACGGACGGAGCTGAAGTAGGCCGCGAAGCGGTCACCCAGCTCCGTCCTGGTCAACCGGTTGAGCCCGCCGCGGCTCGATTCCCACACGTGCTCGGCCATGCTGACTGTGAGCAGGTCAGCGTCGCCCGTCAGGTGCGCGACGCGATCCTGAGCGTGGAGTCCGAGCAGAGCCTCCCGATCGGCAGCTTGGTCAAGTTGTGGCGTATGCGTCTCTGCGAGCGATCGCGACACTCGAGGCAGCTGATCCGCGATTACTCACCCGGGATGCAATCGGTTGGAGACCAGGTGTCGGGATTGGGCGGGTAGGTGATCTTGTAGTAGTCGACGATCCAGTTGACCTGCCCGCTGATCTTCGTCTTGGAGCCCGGCTTGTACCAGAACATCAGCAGCTTGACCCGCCACCATCGATTGATGTGGTTCCCTGCAATCCACGTCTGAGTCGTGAAAGATCCCGCCTGGTTGTCGTGAGCGACTGCCTTCATGATCGAGCTCTTGTAGTACGTCGTCCAGCCGGCCGGGCCAGAGCCCGCCGTCGTGCCGTGCTGGATCGAGAACTGCCAGCCCACCCACTGGGTGTCTACCCCGCCCGTGCTGTTCTTGGCGAACATGGCTGGCGCCGGGATCTTGATCTTGGCGAGATCGTTATTCGCGTGGCTCACACTAGGATAGAAGCAGTGCGCCAGGATTGGTCTGCGTGTCGGTGACGGTGTAGTTGCCCGGACTGCCGCTCGTGCTCGCGACGTGGGCCGCTACCGGCTGGGCAGTCATCAGCAACGCAAGGGCCAACGGGGCGGCCGCGCCCATGGCGCGAGCGACTATCGAGTGGCGCATGTTCTCACTCCTACGGCGTCATACAGCCGGCCCATCATGCGCGATTGGTCAAGTTGTGGGAAGTGGCTCTCCATCAGCCGATCTGGCCATTACCCCGACGATCGGCCGGTGAGCGCGGACTTCGTCGAGGAATGCGAGCGACCGAGCATCGCGCTCGAGCACGACCCTGATGAACCGCCGGAGCGCCGATTCGACCTCCGCTTCGACGGCCGCGGGCTGACGCAAGCCGGCGATGGCCTCGATATCGAGGCGCCGATAAGCACGCAGCAGCTTGAGCGCCGGCAGCGACAGCGGCGACTGCTCGGTCGGCGGCGGTACGTGGTGAGAGCACATCGTTCCGCCCAGGACCGGCACCCAGCGGAACTCCTCGTCCTGCTCGAGCGTGCGGTCGCACTCGACGCAGCGCTCCACCTCGGGCCTCATGCCCAGCGCATCGGCGAGCCCGAACTCGTACCAGCGCGCCACGCGCCCCGGCGCCATGCCGTCGTCGAGCAGCTGGTAGGCGCGCTTCAGCAACGCGTAGACCGGGTAGGCGAAGGCACGCTCCTCCACGGCACGTTCTGCCAGCTCGGCCAGGTACCACGCCGTTGCCGTCGACTCGAGCCGTTCGCGCAGGTTGAGCCACGCGTGACCGACGCTGGCCGAGGTGATGACGTCGAACGTTCGGGCGCGCGCGAGCACGAGCTGGAGCTCGGCGAAGGGTTCGACCGCGCCGCCCAGTCGGCTGCGCGGCCGGCGCACGCCCTTGGCGATCGCCTTGAGCTTGCCGTCGTGTGGTGTGAGCAGGGTCAGCACTCGGTCCGCCTCGCCCAGCTCGAAACGTGACAGGACGATCGCTTCGGTGTGGTAGATGCGCGGCACCGGCATGCCCGCCTAGCGTAACGCCAGCCAGCAGACTTGATTACTTGGTACCGTGCGGTATCATGAAAGCCACATGACGACCGCACGATCGACTGAGAACCACCCGCCGCGCTTGTATCCTCCGCCCGTGCTCACGTCGCCGGATCTCGACGCGCTCATCGCCGACACGGAGGCGGAGATCCTGCGCGTCATCGAGCGCGTCCAGGACGAGCGGACCAAGACGCTCTACGAGATGGTCCGCTACCACCTCGGGCTCGACCAGCAGGGCCCGCGCGGTAAGCGGCTGCGCCCGCTGCTCGGCCTGCTTGCGTACGAATCGCTGACCGGTGATTACCGCCACGCGCTGCCTGGCGCGGCGGCAGTCGAGCTCGGCCACAACTTCTCGCTCGTCCACGACGACATCGAGGACCGCGACGGCGAACGCCACCACCGCGCAACTCTGTGGATGGTTTTCGGGGTGGCCCAGGCGATCAACGCGGGCGACACGCTCTTCACGTTGTCGCGCATGGCCCTCTATCGGCTGCTCGAGCTGGGCTTCTCCGACTCAAAGGTGCTCGAGTTGATGCGCCTCTACGACGAGACCTGCCTCGCCCTGTGCGAAGGACAGTTCATGGACATCTGGAGCGCCGAGCACGACGACCGGCTATCGGTCGACTTCTATTTCGACATGATCGGGCGCAAGACGGCGGCGCTGATCGCCGCGTCTGTCCAAGCCGGCGCAATGCTCGCGACCGACGATCGCGAGGTGATCGAGGCCTATCGCGGCTTCGGCTGGTCGTTGGGCATTGCCTTCCAGCTCAACGACGACCTGCTCGGCATCTGGGGCGACGCGCAGGCGACCGGCAAGGAGCCGTCGGACCTGGCCAAGCACAAGAAGACGCTGCCGGTCATCTACGCGCTGGAGCGCGCGACCGCTCCGGACCGCGAGCGATTGCGCGCCATCCTCAACCGGGCTGAGCCGTCTTCAGCGGAGATCGCCGAAGGGCGAGCAATCCTCGATCGGTGTGGTGCGCGCGAATACACGCGCGAGCGGGCGCGCGCCGAGCGCGACGAGGCACTGCGCCGGATCGAATCCGCGGGCGTCGTCAGCGCCGAGGCTCTCGACCGTCTGCGCTTGATCGTCGTCTCGGCGATCAGCGCCTGACGCCGGTGCGGGCTGTCGAAAACGGTGCCTGCCGTTCGTCGTTCCAGCAAAGGAGGGCCGAAAGATGAACGACGGTCGGCGCGAGGTCGAGCTATACATCCGAACCTCGCCGGAGGCGCTCTGGGCGGCGATCACAAACCCCGAGCAGACCGCGCGCTACTGGTTCCATGCGATGAACCGGTCGACGTGGTCGCCCGGCGCGCGCTGGACGAGCGAGTCGGCCGACGGCGAGTTGTATCTCGACGGCGAGATCGTGGATGTCGAGGCGCCGGCCCGGCTTGTGCACTCGTTCCACATCGCCGAAGGGCCCGGCTCCGATGAGCCGTCTTCCGCGGTGGCCTGGGACATCACGCCGATGGGCGACGCCTGCCGCCTGCTCCTCGTCCACACTGGGATCGGGCCGCAGACGCTCGACTACGTCACCGGTGGCTGGGAGCTGATCCTGTCCGGGCTCAAGACGTGGCTCGAGACCGGCCTGCCGCTCGAGGTCGGCGTACCGGGCTCAATGTAGGCGGGAGCTACTCGGCGGCGTGTGCCTCGTCGTTGCTCTCGTCGGGGTGCCTGACCACCAGCACCTTGCCGACCCGTCGACCGTCCGTTGATTCCACGGTCAGGGTCAGGTCGCCAACCTGAACCGTGTCTCCTACCTCGGGCACGCCACCAATCTCGTGGTAGACGAGCCCGCCAACGGTGTCGTACTGGTCGCTGTCTTCGGCGTTGAGCTCCACGCCGAAGGTCTCGGTCAAGTCGTCGATCGACGCGCGGCCGTCGATCCGCGCCTCGTCGTCCGAGATCCGCTCGACCATGGGCTCCTCGACGTCATACTCGTCCTGGATCTCGCCGACGATCTCCTCGATCAGGTCCTCGATCGTGACCAGCCCGGCCGTGCCGCCGTATTCATCGAGCACGATCGCGATGTGCACCTTGCGCCGCTGGAGCATGTGCAGCAGATCGTCGACCGAGATCGACTCGGGCACGAACAACGGAGTGCGCAGGATGGTGCGCAGATCAGGCTTGTCGCCTTTGGCGAGCACCGGCAGCAGGTCCTTGGCATACAGGATGCCCATCACGTTGTCGATCGTCTCGTCGTAGATCGGGATGCGCGAGTGGCCGGCAGCGACGATCGTCTCGACGATCTGGTCGGCCGGCGCGTCCACGGGGAGTGCCGTGATCGCGGTGCGCGGGACCATCACCTCGTGCACGCGCTGCTGGCCCAGCTCGAGCACTGCGCCGATCATCTGCTGTTCCTCGGCCTCGATGACGCCCTGCTCCCCGCCGCGCTCGACGATGATCATCAGCTCCTCGGCGGTCAGCTTCTCGCCCTGGGTGTCGGTGATGCCGAACAGGCGCGTGATCGCCGCCGTGACTGTCGTCAGGAACCACACGAGCGGCGCAAGGATGCGGCCCAACAGGTCGATCGGACCGGCGAACAGGAACGCCATGCGCTCCGCGTAGGCGTAAGCCAACGCCTTGGGCACGAGCTCGCCGAAGACGATCGTGAACAGCGACACGAGCGAGGTGATGAGCAGCAGCGCGATGAGCTCGGCCTGCGCGGCAAGCGCCGGAATGGCACGAATGCCATCTGCCACGCCGCCGACAAGGCTGGCGCCTGCGAAGGTCGCGGCGAGGAAGCCGACAAAGGTCAGCCCAAGCTGGATCGTGGCGAGGAAGCGTGCCGGCTGCGAGACGAGCTTCTGAACCCGACGCGCTCCGCGGTTGCCCTCATCAGACAGCTGCTCCAGGCGCGTGCGTCGAACGCGGACAAGCGAGAACTCGGCCGCCACGAACACGCCGTTGAACGCGATCAGGATGGCGATGATCAGGATTTCCACGGGCTAGGCCTTGGGACCGTCGTCCTCGGCCGGCGGTCTTCGGTCGCGGATCCGTGCCGGCAGGCCGACGGCCAGCTTGCCCGGCGGCACGTCCCTGGTCACGACCGACCCCGCTCCGGTGTACGCGCCCTCGCCGACCGTGATCGGCGCGCGCAGGATTGTGTCGGAGCCGATGAACGCGCCGTTGCCGATCACAGTGCGGTGCTTGCGCCGCCCGTCGAAGTTCGCGGTGATCGTCCCGGCGCCGATATTTACGTCCGCGCCGATCTCGGCATCACCCAGGTAGCTGAAATGGTGTTGCTTGGAGCGGGGACCGAAGCGCACGTTCTTCTGCTCGGCGAAGTTGCCGAGCTCCGCCCCGTCGCCCACTTCGCAGCCGGCGCGCAGATGGGCGAAGGGCCCGACACGCACGTCTTTGCCGACCTTCGAGCCCTCGACCACGCTCGTCCAGACGACCGAGCGTTCGCCGATCTCGGAGTCGACGATCTGGCTGCCCGCCCTGATCAGCGTGTCGCGCCCGATAGTCGTCGTCCCGCGCAGGATGACGTTGGGCTCGATTGTCACGTCGGGCTCGATGCGCACGGTCGACTCGACGATCACCGACTGTGGGTCGTGGAAGGTCACGCCCTCGATCATCAGGCGCTGGACGATGTCGAGCTGCATGATCAGCTGCAGCTCGGCGAGGTCGGACCGATCGTTGATGCCGGCGAGCTCGCTCTCCCAGTCGCCGTCGTCCGGCTCGAACACGGCAATCACGTCGCGGCCGTCAGCCGCTGCTATCTCGACCAGCTGGGTCAGGTACAGCTCACCGGTCGCTGCGGACGGCATCAGGCGGGGCAGTGCCCCGCGCAGCCAGGCGGCGTCAAACGCGTACAGCCCACAGTTGATCAGGGGATTGGCGCGCTCATCGGCCGTGGCGTCCTTGTGCTCGACGATGCGCTCGACGGTGTCGGCGTCGCTCAGCACGACTCGGCCGTATTGCACGGGATCGTCGAGCTCCACCGCCGCGAGCGCCATCGGCGCGTTCACCGCACGGAGCGCTTGAAGCATGGCCGTGACCGAAGCCGCCTCGATAAGCGGTACGTCGCCTGACAGGACCACTATCTCCGCAACTTCATCGCTCAGAGCATCGATGGCCGCGCGCAACGCATCGCCCGTGCCGCGCGGCTGCGCCTGCAGAACGAAGTCGGCGTCGTCCGCGAAGACATCCTTGATTGCCTCGACCTGCGGCGAGTACACCACCAACGGCTTTTCGCCGGTGGCCTCGCGGGCAGCGTCGATTACGTAAGCGAGCATCGGTCGGCCGCATAGTGGGTGGAGGACCTTGGGAGTGCGCGACTTCATGCGCGTGCCCAGTCCGGCGGCAAGGATGACCGCCCTGTTGCGAGTCGGGCGCGACGTCACGACGGGCGTCGACCGCCGGCGCGTGATGGATGGTGATTGGGCGTCATCTGGTGTCGGATGAGGTTATCGGTCGTGCGCGCGGCAGGCAAACGCACCGACGCGGCTCAGGAAGGTCGATGCTTGCACTGAACGTCGGAGCCATCGCGCGCATCTGGATAAGTAGAGCGACAGACGGAGGGCGGATGGAGAGCGTCATCGAGCGTGCCCGCGCGGGTGACGGCACCGCCTTCGACGAGCTCGCACGCTCGAGGATCGATTCGGTGTATCGGACGGCTCTGGCAATTCTCGGCTCACCGGCCGACGCGCGCGACGCCACGCAGGAAGCGCTCGTCGCGATGTGGCGCGGGCTTCCGTCGCTCCGCTCGGCCGATTCCTTCGACGGCTGGCTGTACCGGATCACGGTCAATGCCTCGCGCATGGCGCTCCGTCGCCGGCGCGGCGTGCGCGAGGTCTCGCTGATCGTCGACTCCGAGGATTCCACCGACCCTTACGTATACGCCTCCCCTCCCCCCGATTCCGGATTTGACCACGCGTTCGGCCGACTGAGCGTCGATCAACGCGCGTTGCTGGTTGCCCACCACCTCGACGGCTTCAGCGTGGCCGATCTCGCCGTCCGACTGGGCATTCCCGAGGGAACCGTGAAGTCGCGCCTGCATACGGCACGCGGTGCGCTCGAGAAGGCCCTGGAGGCCGAGGCGTCATGAGCCTGTTCGACGACGATCAGATCCGCGCCGCTCTAGCCCGCCGCTCCCGCGCTGAGCTGACCGAGGTCGAGCGAGCCGACATCCTGCGCGCCGCGCGGCTCCAAGCGCTCCAGCCGCGCCGGCGTCTCATTCCTCGTCTGGCCGGCTGGCTGGCGGCTACCGCTGCGGTCGCCGTTCTGGTCGTGATCGCCGTCCCGGTGCTGCTGTCGTCGCCAGTTCCGGCCAGTGCCTCGTCCTCCCCGCCGACGGGATTGCATTCACCAACACCGAGCATGACGCCAGTTGCCGTCGCGCTTGCCTCGTCCTCGGCCATCGCGTCGAGATTGGATTCACCGACACCGAGCGTGCCGCCAGTGCATGTAGCCAACGGAACCACGCTCACGCTGACCGTGGCTATCGACGGGAAACAAGTTGGCATCGCGCAAGCCGGTCAAGTCGTTGCATTCGATCCGAGCCCGTATGCGGAGCCGTGGACAGTCACTGTCAGCACGGCTTCCGGTCGCGAGCTGGTCGAGTTGAAGTATCAGGCCTCCCAGATCGTGAGTACGGCCAACAGCGAGCAGGGTGTCGCCAAACGACTAGACCTCTCGTGTGGTCGGCTCGACGTCTACGCGGGTCCGCCACTGCTTGGCCCGGGGCCACCCTCCTCATTTCCGCCTCACGATTGCGACGACGGGACTGGCGCTGTCCCGCAGGTATATGTGAGCAACGCCACGACTCTGAAACTGACCGTTTCGATCAACGGCGAACCAAAGGGCACCTCGGAGCCTGGAGCGATCGACCTCTTCGATCCGGGCGGGCTCGCCGCGCCGTGGAGCGTGACACTGACAACCGAGTCAGGTCGGGTGCTCATGGACATGACCTACCAGCTGTCGGATATCGGCACCAATGCTGGTGGTACCAACCCGGAGACAGGCGCGTTCGTGGGCCAACGCCTCGACCTTTCCTGCGGACGTCTCGATGTTTCTGTTGGCGGGATCATCCTCGGGCCGGGAGTTCCGCCTGACGCTTCGTTTGCGCCGGGTGATTGCGACCCTTAGCTAGTCCGCGTTGCGGGCGGCGACCGCCTCGATTTCGACCCGCGCGCCTTTCGGCAGAGCCGCAACCGCGAACGTTGAGCGCGCGGGAGGCGGGTCGCCGACGAACTTACCGTAGACTGCGTTGAACGCGGCGAAGTCGTTGATGTCGGCCAGGAAGCAGGTCGTCTTGACGACGTCGTTGATCGAGAGGCCGGCCGCATCGAGCACCGCCATCAGGTTGCGCAGCGCGCGCTCCGCCTCAGCCTCGATGCCGCCCGGGACGATCTCGCCGCTCTGCGGATCGAGCCCGATCTGACCGGCGAGGAACACGAGCGGCCCCGTATCGATCGCCTGGCTGTAGCTCGCCACGGCCGCGGGGGCATTCGTGGTCTTGATCGCGCGGAGAGTCATGGATACCTCCAAAGTGGATCGGGGCCGACCAAATCGACGGCATTGAACAACGCGCCCCCAAGGACCTCCGATTCTGACGCCACAAGCGATCTCGCGGAGGCCACCGATTCAGCGGCCGACCGATAGATCGCGAACAACGTCGAGCCCGAGCCGGACATCAGCCACGGACGGTGCGACAGGCGCTCGAGCTCGTCGCGCAGCACGGCCAGCTCCGGCGCGAGCGTGATCACCGCCGGCCAAAGGTCGTTCGCGTCGCGCAGCTGTTCGGCGCACGCGGCGAGGTCGTTCAAGTCGGGCGTGTCGTGCGCCGGTGCCTGGTCGGCCAGATCGAGCTCGTCGAAGCGCGCGAAGGCGGCGGCCGTGGAGATGGCTATTGGCGGAGTCACGATGAGCAGGCCGATGTCGTTGCGCGGCTCAGGCAGCACCTCGATCTGCTCGCCGCGGCCGCGCACCAGCGCGGCCGCTGCATTGGCCGTGAAGAACGGCACGTCCGCGCCGAGCTCGACCGCCACGTCCGCGAGCAGTGCCGGCGAAAGTGCCGCGCCCCACATCTGCAGTGCACAGTCAACGGCACAGGCCGCGTCGGCACTGCCGCCGCCGAGGCCGCCCGCGACGGGGATGCGTTTGTCGAGATGCGCGACGAGTGGCGGCAGCTCCTGACCCAGAGTTTGTCGCGTGGCATCGAACGCGCGCAGGATGATGTTCTCCGACACGTCCGCGCCGGGCAGGCCGCTGACGGTCAGCACGTCAGCGCCAAGGCCGTTGCCAAAGGCGACGGTGAGCTCGTCGGCGAGGCCGATGCGCAGGAAGGTTGACTCGAGCTCGTGGTACCCGTCGCGGCCGCGCGCGCCGACGCGCAACGTGAGATTGACCTTCGCGCGCGGCCGGGCGTGCATCAGTCGAGCGCTCCAACCGTGTCGGCGAGTGCCATCCACTCCTCGACGCTGACCGTCTGCGGCCGCCGATCGGGCGCGATGCCAACGTTCGCGAGTGCGGTGTCGAAGCGCTCGCGGCCGACCTGCGGCAGCTGACGCGGCAGGACGTTGTGGAGCATCTTGCGCCGCTCGCGGAAGCCGGCCTGGACGAGCCGCCAGAGCTGCTCCTCGGCGTCGGCGTCCAGGCGACGAGGCTGCGTCTCGCCGACCAGCAGCGCGGACTGCACGTCTGGCGAGGGTTCGAACGCCGACGCGGGCACGGTCTGCGCCACGCGCACCCTCGCGTGGTACTGGACGAAGACCGACAGGTAGCTCATGTCGCCGCGGGCCGACGCGATCCGCTCGGCGACCTCGCGCTGGACCATGAGCACGAACCGCTCCGGCCGTGGCTCATCGCCCAGCAAGTAATGGAGTACCGGCGAGGTGATGTGGTAGGGCAGGTTGGCCACCACGTCGTACGGCGGAGTGGCGATCTCTTCGAGCGGCGTGTCGAGCACATCCGCCTCGACCAGGCGGAGGTCGCCGCTCGCAATCCGCTCCTCGTAGCGCGATCGAAGGTGCGCCGCCAGCCGGCTGTCGACCTCGACCGCCGTCACGTTTGCCCCGGCCGCGAGAAGTGCGCCCGTGAGCACGCCGAGCCCGGGCCCGATCTCGAGCACATGCGAGCCAGTCGCCACATCGGCAAGGGCAACGATGTCCTCGATCACCTGGCCGTCGACGAGGTGGTTCTGCGATCGGCTCTTGCGTGCCTCGAGGCCGTGGCGGCGCAGATAGCGCTCGACGCCTTCCGCCGACAGACGGCGCGGATCGAGCTCGTCAGCGGGATGAGTCTGGGTCACGCTGCCTCGCGGACCGCGAGCTTCAGCGATGGCTTGGCCGCAAGGTCGGCGCCCGCGCGTGCGCCGGCGCGGGCGCGGAAGAAGCCCGCCGCGCCGATCATTGCGGCGTTGTCCGTGCACAGCCCTGGCCTCGGCACGACAACGCGGATGCCGCGTTTCTCAGCACCCTCCTCGATTCGGCCGCGCAGAACCGAGTTGGCCGCCACTCCCCCGCCGACGACGATCGTTCGCGCGCCGATCTCCTCGGCTGCACGCAGCGTCTTGGAGGTGAGCACGTCGACGACCGACTCCTGGAAGCCGTAGGCAAGCTCGGCAACCGCGGCGGCGGGCAGAGGCTGAGCGTCGGAGGACATCGCGTTGACGTCGGCGCCCAGCTCGCGCGCGACCTCGCGCCGTGCCGCGGTCTTCAGCCCGCTGAACGAGAAGTCGAACGTGTCGCCCAGCCAGGCGCGCGGGAACGCTCGATCACGGGCGACCGCCGCGGCGGCGGCCTTCATGATCGCGGGGCCACCCGGGTACGGCAGGCCCAGCAGCCGGCCGACCTTGTCGAACGCCTCCCCCGCTGCGTCGTCGACCGTCTGGCCCAGCAGCCGGTAGCTGAGGCTGTCCTTCATCTCGACCAGGAAAGTGTGGCCACCGCTGACGACGAGGGCGACGACCGGGAACTCCGGCGCCGGCCTGTCTGGCTCGTCGGGATCGAGCAGCCAGGCCGCGTAGATGTGGCCCTCGAGGTGATTGACCGGCACGAGCGGCAGGTCGTGGACCCAGGCGAGCGTCTTGGCCATCGTGATGCCGACCAAGAGCGAGCCGGCGAGTCCCGGACCTTCGGTCACGGCCACGGCCTCGATCTCCGACCAATCGCCGATGCCCGCCTGGCGTTTCGCCTCGTCGAGCACGGGGATCATCCAGCGCAGGTGAGCGCGTGCGGCAACCTCGGGCACGATGCCGCCAGTCGCGGCGTGTAGCGCGACCTGGCTGGCCACGACGTTGGCGACGATGCGCCGGCCGTTGTCGACGACCGCGACCGCGGTCTCGTCGCACGACGTCTCGACGGCCACGATGCGGCCCGTCGCGCTCATTCGGCCGACTCCGTGTCGCTGTCGCCGTAGCGCTGCTCGAGCTCGGCCATGCGCTCCTTCATCTCATCCGAGGTCAGCGGCGCCGTGGTCATGATCAGCGCGTCCTCGTTGTTGTCCGAGTAGTAGCGCGGCCGGATGCCGACCGGGCGGAATCCGAACTGGCCGTACAGGGCGCGCGCCGGCTGGTTCGAGAGCCGCACCTCGAGCGTGACCATGCGCGCGTTCAGGTCGAGCGCGACGTGCATCAGGGCGAGCATCAGCGTTGCGCCGGCGCCTCGACGACGCCATCCGGGCAGCACGGCGAAGGTCGTGACGTGCGCCTCGTCGACCATGAGCCACATGCCGCCGTAACCGATTGTCTCGTCGCCGGCGCGCACGACCAGGTAGTGCGCCAGGCGGTTGGTCTGGATCTCCTGCCTGAACGCGTAGTCGGGCCATGGCGTGGGAAAGCTGGCCGACTCGATGCGATGCACGTCGGCGACGTCGTCGAGCGTCATCGGCGCGACGATCAACTTCAGCGGAGGTCGGGCGACCAAGCCATCTCCACGGTCGCGCGAGCAATGCCGCGCGGCAGTGCCACGTACGCCGGGACGATCGCGGCAACGTCGTCTGCCTGTCCATCGGCGAGGCGCCGCGCTCCCAGTCGTGCCATCGCCGCAGCCAGGCCCTTGACCGCCTCGTCGCCAGCAGTGAGCGCGCCTTCCGGGGCGCTGTCGATATCCACGGCAATGTCGGTCGCGCTCACGGTCATGCCGGCGACGAGCTCCGGCGCGGCGACTTCTACCGGTTCGCCGCCGCCGACGCGGACGCGGTGGACGTAGCGGTCGGACGCGCCGGCGGGAAGCGTGACGCTGACTTCGCCGTCGTCCGTGGTCGCCGCGGCGAGCGCAAGCGACGACGAGACGCCGACGATCGGAATATCGAGCGAGTAGGCGATCGTCTTGGCCGTGGCGAGGCCGATGCGCAGGCCAGTGAAGCTGCCCGGCCCGGTCCCGACAACCATGCCCGACAGGTCGCGGCGCGCGACGCCCGCCTCGGCCAGCAACTCGTCGACGCGCTGGAGCAACTCCTCGCCGTGGCGATGGTGGCTCAGCCACTGCCGCTGACCCGCGAGCGTGCCGTCGCTCCGTGCCAGCGCGACAACGGGGGTGCGTGTCGCCGTGTCAAGGACCAGGATCATCTTGTCGCCCAGCGCGCGGCCGCCTCGAGGTAGCGCTCCTGGCCGGGATGGGCGGCCACGATCGTGACCTCGCGCTCGTCGTCCGTGCCCACCACGAAGCGGATCGTCAGGCGCTGCGGATCGATCTCTGTGGGCAGCCGCTCGCCCCATTCGATGAGCGTGACGCCATCTTCCTGACGCTCGTCGACGAGCCCGCCACCGAGCACCTCCTCAGCGCCGCTCAGGCGGTACAGGTCCTGGTGGAAGAGCGGCAGCCGGCCGGCGTACTCGGACATCAACGTGAAGCTCGGGCTGTTGACGATCTCGCGCACGCCGAGGCCTGCAGCAAAGCCCTTGGCGAACTGGGTCTTGCCCGCGCCGAGCGGCCCGAGCAGCGCAATCCGATCGCCGGGCACGGCAGCCGAGGCGAGGGTCGCGGCGAGGTCGCGCGTCTGCTCGGCTGATGACGTGCGCACGGCAACGCTCGCGCCGACCGTGTCGGGCACAGGAACAGTCACCCCTCCACGTTAGCGGAAGATCGATATCCGAATCGTTGCGCCGCCTCGGCGGCGATTACGCGGCCGATCGCCAGGCTCGCCGTGGCCGCCGGCGACGGCGCGTTGCGAACGTGAAGGATGTGGCCCGAGCCCCCAAGGCGGAAGTCGTCGACCAGCGCTCCGTTCGGGTCCAGCGCCTGGGCACGAACCCCGGATGGGCCAGGCATCAACTGGTCGAGGCGCAGCTCGGGCAGATAGCGCACCAGCGACCGATGGAACAGCCGCTTGGACACGTCGCGCAGCATCTCGGCACTGCCCATCCGCCAGTAGCGCGCGGCAAGGCCCAGAAAGCGGCGCGACGCCAGGATGTCGGCGCTATCGCGCAGCGAGATGTCGCGCCGCCGGTAACCCTCGCGCGCGAAGGCGAGAACGGCGTTCGGCCCGGCCCACACGTCGCCATCGACGCGCCGCGTGAAATGGACGCCAAGGAACGGAAAGCCCGGATCGGGCACCGGATACAGGAGTGCCGTGACCAGCGGCCGTGCCTCCTCCGTCAGCCGCCAGTAATCGCCGCGGAAGGGCACGATCGTCTCGGCCGGGCGGTCGCCGGTCAGGCGTGCGACGCGGTCCGCCTGGAGGCCTGCGCACGCGACGACGTCGCGTGCCACCAGGTCGCCGCGTGTCGTGGCCAGCACGAGTTCGCCGCCGCGCCGGCGGATACCCATCAGGGCACGGCCGGTCTCGATCAGGCCTCCCCGCTCGCGGATCGCCCCGCCCAGCGCGGCGCACACCGCGACGTAGTCGATCACCCCGGTCGTCGGGCTCCACAGGCCGCGCAGGCCGGCGGCGTGCGGCTCGATCTCGCGTAATCGGTCGCGGTCCATGGCCTCGAGCCCGGGAACGCCGTTTGCGCTCGCGCGCTGCTCGAGATCGCGGAGCCTACGCAGCTCGGACTCGTCGACGGCAACGACAAGCTTCCCGCAGCGCTCGAACGGAATCGCGTGCTGCGCGGCGAACTCCTCCAGCTCGCGCTTGCCGTCGCGGCACAGTCGGGCCTTGAGCGAGCCCGGCGCGTAGTAGATGCCCGCATGGATGACGCCGCTGTTGTGTCCGCTCTGGTGCGCTGCCAGTCGGTCCTCCTTCTCGATCAGCACGAGTCGAAGATCCGGCTGGGCACCGAGAAGCTGGTAAGCCGTCGCCAGGCCGACGATGCCACCGCCGATCACGACTAGGTCCGCCCGAGAAGAATCGGCTTTCTCAGACAGCTGATTTACATTCGGCATATGGCAAGCATGAACCCGACTACGCGCCGCGTGCTACCGCTGATGGCACTGACTGTGTTCATCGAAATGGCAGGTTTTGCGCTGGCGCTGCCGATGCTCCCGTTCTGGGCCCAGAAGTTCGGCGCCGGCGCCTTCGCGATCGGGATGATGATGGCCGCGTATTCGATCGCCCAGCTCATCTTCACGCCCATCATCGGCTCGCTATCGGACCGCTTCGGCCGGCGGCGGATCATCATCATCACGCTCTTCATCGAATCGCTCGGCTTCATCGGCACGGCACTGGCATGGTCCGTGCCGACGCTCCTGCTGGCGCGTTTCATCGGCGGCATCGGTGGCTCGAGCATCGGCTCGGCTCAGGCCGTCGTCGCGGACGTGACCGGGCCCGAGGACCGGGCGCGCGGAATGGGCTTCATCGGCGCGGCGATCGGCATCGGCTTCGTCGTCGGCCCAGCCGCGGGCGCGCTGCTCGTCTTCGTCGGCCCGGACATGCCCTTCTGGGGCGCGGCGGCGGTCACTCTTCTCGACGCGTTTATCGTCGCGCTCGTGCTGCCCGAGACGCTCAGCCTCGGTGCGCGGACGAAGGCAAAGGTGCTCGAGTTCAGTCCGCTGCGCCTGCCTGCCGTACGCAACCTGATCGCGGTGACGCTGCTCTTCACGATCGCATTCGCGGGCATGGAGACGGTCCTGCCGCTGTTCACCCAATCAGCGCTCGGCTGGGGCGCGGTCGAAAACGGCATCGCCTTCGCCCTCGTCGGCATCATCATGGTCATCATCCAGGGCGGACTGATCGGCCGCCTCGTCAAGCGCTACGGCGAGCGTCCGCTGCTCATCAGTGGGCTACTGCTGTGCGCCGGAGGACTGGTCATCCTGCCCATCGGGGCGCTCTTCGCGGTGATCATCGTAGGTGCCGGGCTGACGGCCCTTGGCTACGCGCTCATCTACCCGACCAGCTCGTCGCTGCTCTCGTACGCCGCGCCCGAGGACCGCCAGGGAGTGACCCTCAGCCTTGCCCGTTCCGCGAGCGGCCTTGCCCGGGTGATCGGCCCGGCCGTGGCCGGGATCCTCTACTCGGCCGTGGGCGCGTCCGCGCCGTTCTTCGTGTCCGCGGCGATCACCGCGACCGCGGTGCTGCTCGTTCCGGCCGCATATGAAAAGGCGCGCTCCACGCGCGCCGCCGAGAGTCCTGTCAGCTAGTGTCTAGGCGTCGCAGCCGGGCTCGTCGTCGATCTCTTCGAGACGCTCGATGAGCCGGTCAATGCCCGACTCGTCAGACAGGACGCGATACATCGCGTCAGAGCCACGGCCGAAGATGGTCCGCAGCACGGGATCGAAGAAAAGCATCGCCTGGCTGCCCAGGGCGCGGTATGGCCGACTGGCCTCGAGGAACATCATCGCCGGACCCGTCATGCCGTACAGCTGGATCTCGCGCGCGACATCCTCGATCGGGTCCTCGTAGCGGATACCCTCCGCACCCTGTCCACTCATTCCGCTTGCGCCGCCCTCACTTCTCCGTGCAACGTACGGAGGCTCTTTAGTACCGAGCCGGCATGGTACACCCGGGTTACCCGCGTGGACATGGCCGTAACGACCTCCCAGGGAATGGTGTTGCGGACGTGCGCCAATTCGGTCGCATCGATCGTTTCCGCGCCCTGCCGGCCGAGCAGGACGAACTCGTCGTAGAGGCTGACGCCCGGAACGTCGGTCACGTCGACCATCAGCGCGTCCATGGCGACGGTCCCGACTACAGGCACCCGACTGCCCCGTACGATCGCCTGCGCGCCCGGCGAGTACGCCCGCGCGAAGCCGTCGCCGTAACCGACCGGCAGCGTCGCGATGCGCGACTCGCGCTGCGCCGTCCAGCGGCCGCCGTAGCCGACGCGAGTCCCGGCTGGGAATGTCTCGACGCGCAACGGCGTGCACTTGAGCGCCATGACGGGCCGGAGGCGGCCGGCAAGCT
>DATCGV010000064.1:0-29972 GCA_036508755.1 Candidatus Limnocylindrales bacterium
CGTCAACGGCCCACTCGGCTGTGCCATGATCGGTACGTGGTGGCATCAAGGTTGGACGACGACCTTCGACGGCGGTTGCGCGACGCGGGCGTGAATCCGGATGATTTCGGGGATCCAGGCGAGGCGTGGCGGCAGCTGCACGACCGTTTCGGGACGCGCGCGACGTTGTTGGATCGCTATTCACTGGAAGCGGCCGCGCGCGCCATCTTCGTGGACTCGTTGAGCGACGCCGACCGCGCGCGGCTGAGCATGGAAGTCCTCGAAGCGCACTGGGGCGATTTCGAGATCGTGGGCGGATCCGACCGCATCGTTCGCGATCCCATCGACGTTGTCGACTACAACCCGGAGTGGCCGGCTCAGTTCGCAGAGTGGCGCGACCGTCTCGCCGCCGCCCTCGGGCCAACCGCGAAATGCATCGAGCACGTCGGCTCGACGTCCGTTCCCGGCCTGCCGGCCAAACCGGTGATCGACATCCAGGTGAGCGTTCCCGACATCACCGACGAAGCCGCCTATGTGCCGGCAATTGACGCTCTGGGCGTCGCGCTGCGGTCGCGCGACAGCCAGCATCGCTACTTTCGGCCGGCCGGCGACCGACGCCGCGACGTGCAGATCCACGTCTGTGACGCCGGCTCTGGCTGGGAACGGGCCCACCTCCTCTTCCGCGACTACCTGCGCACGCACTCGGAGGCCGCAGGCGCCTACACGGAGATGAAGCGCGATGCGGCGGCCCGCTACACGAGCGACCGGATCGCCTACAACGAGGCGAAGACCAACTTCATCCTCGATCAGCTCGAGCAAGCCGAGCTATGGGCGGCCGAAACCCGATGGCGCGTCGGGTGACCTTGCGCCCTGTTGCTCAGGGCGGCTTGGACCTCGACGCGGCTGCCTGAGAAGACGACTCTCGGCCCGTCAACGACCAACTGAGTCGAGGTTCTGACGTGATCTCCTGGCACCTCGCGGCCTCGAGCCGCATTGAACGTCCGTGGTTCGTCTGGATCGGCGCCGCCATCGCCGCAGTAACCGCCATAGGCGCACTGCCAGTAAGTGTGAGCCTCATCAGCGAGCCAAGCGGCGCCGGTATCGGCCTGCCCAACGAATGGATTGCGAATTCGATCTTCGGCTCGTACTTCGTGCCGGGCATCTACCTGCTGCTCATGAACGGTTTGGGCATGGTCGCGTTGATCTTGCTCATCCTCGCTAGGCACTGGTCGGCGCCTTGGTGGATGGGCGCGCTCGGCGTGGGTCTCATCATCTGGATCCTCGTCCAGCTCGTGATCATGCCCGAGACGAGCTGGCTGCAGTGGTTCTTCCTGGGCTCAGGGCTGATCTTGGGCTTCGTCGCGCTCTTCTGGCTGCGACGCACCGGCCACCTGAAGCTGTGGTGACCACCTAAGCCGATTGGGTGATACCCGAGGTCACGGCGCAGATCACACTGCAGATGTGATCTCAGTGGGCCGACGGATTCCCTTGGTCGCCAAGATCTTCGCGGTGACCGTCTGCTCCGCGACGATTGCCTCGTGCTCCTATGCGCCTGGCTTCGGCGCCAGTCCATTACCTGCGATGACGGCGATTCCCAGTGGGGCCGAAGCGCAGTCGAGCAAGCCGACCGTCACGCCCACTCCGCTCGTCGTCAATGCCAAGCCCGCTTCGCCCGTCCACACCCCGATCAACGCTACGTTCGACGCAACCCGTGTTGTCGCGGCCGGCGTCGAATCGGCCCCGGACGGCACGATCTCGTTGACGTTGACCGACTACGGAATGTTTGAGGTCAACGGTTCCCAGTGTCACTACTCCGACGGCGATTACTCGCTCAACGGCGGAAGGCTCATCGCATCGGTAACGGAAGCGAACCTCGTGGGCTGTGGCGCTGTCCAGGACGACACGGGCTGGTGGTTCAACAGGTTCCTGACGAGCTCCCCGCTCATGACAACGGCGGGCGACAACCTCGAGCTGGCAACGGCCGATACAACTGTCGACTTCAAGCGGCACGCTGAGCCGGTCGCCTGGATCCTGGATCCTGCATATCGCGTTGCGCCATCCGAGACAGAGCTCCACGTTTCGGTTCTCGAGGGCGCGTGCGCCAATGGCCAAAGTCCCGAAGGACGCATATTGCCGGCGGAAGTCACCTACACCGAGTCACAGGTCACGATCACGATCATGGTCAAGACACTCGGAATGGCGAGCTGCCCGGGCAACGCCCCGTACCCTTGGACAGTCACGCTCTCGCAGCCATTGGGCGACAGAAAGCTATCCGGCGACAACCACGCTGACTTCCGGTAGCCAGCGACGGCTAGCCAGCGACGGCTAGCCAGCCCGTTGGGGGCGCCCAAGCATCGCGATCTCGATGCTTGGAGCCAGGAGGGCAAGGTCAGCGAGGAGGGCACGTTTCCTCGCCGCCCCGACCGGTTCGAGCGCCGCCGTGAGCACTTGCAGGGCACCGCTGCCGACGGCGACGCTCTCCCCGACGCGAGCGAACCAGCGTTCACCGACCAGGGCCAGCCGAACGGGAAGCCCGCCCAGCGTGAAGTCCGTCGACCAGCGCGTGTTGCTCACGGGACGAACTTTGCGGGGCCACTGTGACAGCTTGTGTGTCACACAGCCGGCGTCGGTCAGATTTTCTGGCCGCGGAGATCTAGGAAGATCCGCAGCCTCCGCCAGCGCGGATCTGCCTGGCGCGAGCGGATGGCTCAGTCACCGGTCCGGATGTCCGGGCCGACAAGGCGGACGCTTGACGCCTCGATTGGCGTGGTCAGGAGCAACGTGAAGGCACGGCCAATGCCGATCATGAACGAGCAGCCGAGCTCCTGCGTGCGCTCATCGAACACATAACCGTCGCGCGAAGCATAGAAATGGAGCTGAATCAAAGCGTCGCCACAGCCGCCAGTCCACGAGACGTGCAGCGTCGACGTCGATCCAGCCGGCGGTTGAACGCCGTCGCGGACATCTTCGGAGACATCACGAACGAAGGCGCGGACCAAGCCCGTGTCGTCGAACAGGACAACGTGCGGACGCAGACCAGGCCCCACGAGCTCGCTCGGGAGCCACAGCTCGAAGTAACCGCGATCGGTCGTGGCACTCAATGGTGTGACTGCTACGACGAGCACCATGAACGCTACGACGAAGACGGCAAGAAGCCGCCGTAGCCGGATCAGATGCCGAACATTTCCCGGCATGCGTCGAACCCCTCGACAGTGATGGGCGGTCGTTCGCGTGACTCCCACATCTTGCGCGTCATCAGGAATTGCTGTTCCTGGCGCGCGACGCCGCGCGGCGCCATCCAGCGGTAGCCGTTGTCGGCGTAGCCGAGCGAGCGCGAGACGCCGATCGACGGCGCGTTGTCCATGAACGCCTCGCTCGTGGCTCGCTCCGCGCCAAGGTGATCGAAGGCGAAGGACAGCACCGCCGAGCGCATCTCGCGCCCGATCTTGAGGCCCTGGTGGCGACGCGCGAGCCACGATCCCGTACCGACGCTTTTGAAGACGGCGAACCTCTCCCCGTGCAGCCCCTGGGTACCGACGAGCTGGTCGTCCGTCCACACGCCAAGATCGAGCGTCCAGTTGTCCGCGGACCACGCCCCGCGCGTCCGCCAGTGGTATTGCATGAACGATGGCTCGAGCTGCGGGCTCGATTGGTCGGTCCAGGCCAAGCCAAACGGCATGAAGTCGGCGTCATGGATGCCCGACTTCGCGAGCGCGAGCAGCTCGACCAGCTCGTCCTCGCGCGGCAGGCGCAGCTCCAGGCGCTCGCTGCGCACGACAAGACCGAACAACGGCCATGCGTCGACCAGCCCCATGGTGCCCTCCGCCATGCGCCGAGTGTAGAGAACCGCCTGTTCGGTGAACCTCGCTAGAGTCGGCATCGTGAGCATCGGCCGCCGGCTCACCACCGCGCGCATCGTGCAGCCCCTCCGCCATCGCGACTTCGCGTTGTTGACGGGCGGTCGCACGGTCTCACTCGTCGGCGACGGCTTCTTCTTCGTCGCCCTGGCGTGGCAGGTCTACCTGATCAGCAACGACCCGGGCGCGCTGTCGCTCGTCTTCCTCGCGGGCTCCATCCCGCTCGTCGCGTTCCTGTTGCTGGGCGGCGCGCTCTCCGACCGCTACGACCGGCGACTGCTGATGATCGGCGCCGACGTCGTGCGCGGCATCGCCATCGGCGTGCTTGGTCTGCTCTCCATCAGCGGCCAGATCCAGCTGTGGCACATCGCCGTCGTCGAGGCGATCGCTGGTGGCGCGAGCGCATTCTTCAACCCGGCATCGACCGCGATAGTCCCCGACGTCCTGCCCGATGCGGACCTGCCGCAGGCCAACGCGCTGTTCGGGATCCTGCGCCGGATGACGGTTTCGCTGCTCGGGCCCGCATTGGGCGGCATCGTCGTCGCGGCCTTTGGGCCCGGCCCCGCGTTCATCGTCGACGCGCTCAGCTTCGCCGGCTCAGCCGTGGCGGTCTTCGCCATTCAAGCGCGCCCGACGGTCCACCACGACACCGAGAACAGCCTGCGCCATACGCTCGGGCAGATGCGCGAGGGCTTCGTCTACGTCCGCCAGAAGCCGTGGATCTGGGCAACGCTGCTCTCGGCCATGCTCAGCCTGCTCTTCTTCATTGGCCCGGTGCAGGTTCTGCTGCCGTTCCTGGTCAAGAACAGCCTCGACCTGGGACCGGACTCGCTGGGCACGATCCTCGCCTTCGGCGCGGTCGGTGCAATCGCGATGGGCCTGACGATCGGCCACTTCGGCCTGCCGCGGCGCCGCGTCACCGTCATGTTCCTGGCCTTCAGCCTGGGCGTGGCCGGTATGGCCGGTTACGGCGTCATGTCTGTGCTCTGGCAGGCGCTGCTCATTGCCGCCGTGACCAACGCGATGTTCGAGCTGGGCGACGTCATCTGGACGACGCTCCTCCAGCAGCTCGTGCCGCGCAACTTCCTGGGCCGCGTCTCGAGCCTCGACTGGATGCTCTCGACCGGCCTCGTGCCGCTTTCGTACGCCCTCGTCGGTCCGGTCTCAGCTGTGCTCGGACCACGGACGACGATGGTCGCTGGCGCGCTGATCGGCGCCGTGGTCATGTTCGCGCTGATCGTCGTGCCCGGGGTGCGCGATCCGGAGCGCCAGCCACTGCCGGCGCCGGACTCAGGGCAGGGCGGCGAAGATCTTGTCGGCCTGTGACTGGTCGATCCCATCGACCGTCCAGAGCGTGTCGCCGCTGGCGTAGAGATACGAGTCCCTTCCATCGGCCGGGTTTGTCCAGCGGCTGACGCTCTTGCCACCGGCCGTTGTCGCGGTCAGGGCCGTCGTGAACTTGGGCGCGTCCGGGAAGATCGCCGCGGAAAGGTCGCCGACGGCACCGAGCAGCTCGTCGCCGCGGTGGCCCGGCAGGCGAAAGGCGACGATCGTGACCGGCTTGCCGCCGACCGTCGCGGCCGCCGAGCCCACGCTCATCGCGGACTGGTCCAGCCCGGGCGGCAGGTTCCGGGCGGCCGCATCAACGGACGCCGGCCCGCCCATGTCGCACAGTGTCTCTATCCAGCGCGCCGACGAGACGTCGGTGAGGGTCTCGCCGTCGATCTCCGCCGGGAACTCGGCCTCGAGCGTCGGGTCGCCGGTCAGTCCAAGGGTGTCGGGCGGGTTGGCGGGATCAATGGTCGGGATGGAGGCGCACGGATCATTTGCCCGCGCCACCGCCGATGGAGAGGGCGAGAGCTGCTCGACCACCGACGAGCCGCAGCCGCCGAGCACGAGCACGAGCACGAGCGCAGCCAGTCGTCGCATCGGGGTCAGATCTTCGACGCGAGCGCCGACGCCAGCCGGTCGTAGTCAGCGGCGTCGTTGTAGAGCTGGGCGCTGACGCGCAGCAGGCGCCGCCGCGCTGCCTCGTATGCCGGTGCGTGGGGCCACGAGAGGACCGGCACCTCGATCCGATCCTTTTCGTAGAGCATGTCGTGGAGCGGATCGAGCGGGTAGGTCGCGTCGTCGTCGGCGTCCGGCGTGCGCTGGGCGATCGGTGGTTGCGTCGAAGGCGGCAGCTCGACCGCGGCCAGCGATCCGAGCATGTCATCGGGCGCGAGCGGTGTCGGCGAGCCGAGCACCGCGAGCAGCCTACTGCGCGCCGCGCGGGCGAGGTCCCGATTGCGCGCTCTGAGCTCCGACCATCCGCCGGGCAACAGGCCGGACATGAAGTCGAGCGCGGCAGGGATGGCGAGATAGGCGGTCGGATCGGCCGTGCCGCCCCAGTCGGACTCGAGCCGATAGCGCGAGCGGTCGTGGCGTGGCGAGTTGGCGCCGTGCGATACGACGAGTGGAACGATGCCTTCCTGGCGATCGCGCCGGACGTGGAGGAAAGCGCTGCCCTTTGGCGAGCAGAGCCACTTGTGGCCGTTGCCGGTGTAGTAGGCCGCGCCCAGCGCTGACACATCGAGGTCGACCATGCCCGGCGCGTGCGCGCCATCGACGAGCGTGTCGACGCCGCGCTCGGCGAGCCGGGCGACGAGCTGCTCGATCGGGAAGACGAGTCCGGTCGGGCTCGTCACGTGGCTGATGACGGCGAGCCGGGTGCGCTCGGTAACGCGCTCGAGGATTGCCTCGGTCACATCGCTCGACTGTGCGATGGGCAGTGGGATGCTCGCGACGACAGCGTTCGCGTGTGCTCGGGCCGCGACGTAGCGGATCGCGTTGATGCACGCGTTGTACTCGTGGTCGGTGGTCAGGATCTCATCGCCGCAGTTGAACTCGAGACTGCGCAGCACGGTGTTGACGCCGGTCGTGGCGTTGGCGACGAAAGCCAGGTCGTCAGCGTCCGCGTGGACAAAATCGGCCAGCGCGGCGCGCGCGCGATCGAGATGCCCTTCGAGCTCGGCATCCATGAACCTGATCGGGTGGCGCTCCATGCGCGCGCGCCACTCGGACTGGTCGTGCAGCACCGGCCACGGGCACGAGCCGAACGCGCCGTGGTTGAGGTACGTGATCTGCGGGTCGAGTGGCCAGTAGCGCAGGAAGTCGCTGTTCACTGTGTGAGTATCTATGCATGTGCGGGCGGATGACGATGCGGACCAACCCGTCCGACCTGGCCGAGATCTTCGACGCCGAGCTGGGCGCCGCCGAGGCCACCGCGCTCGACGAGCTCGGCGCGCGCTACAACGTCGCGCCGACCCAGTCGATTCCCGTTGTCGTGCAGCATGACGACGGCCGGCGCATAGAGCTCCAGCGCTGGGGACTCGTGCCGTCGTGGTCGAAGTCGGTCGGGAGCGCCGGCGCGCGCTACATCAACGCCCGCGCCGAGACCGTTGCGACGTCGTCGGCATTTCGCGCCTCGTTCCTGCGCCGGCGCTGCATCATCCCGGCCGACGGCTTCTACGAGTGGCTGCGCGACGGCCGGCGCAAGCAGCCTTTCCTGATCCACACGCCGGCCGACGCGCCGCTCGCGTTCGCCGGACTCTGGGCTCCGTGGCGTGACCCGACGGACGGCCAGTGGCTGCTTTCAGCCGCGGTCGTCACCGCGGCGGCGAACGCGACCGTCAGCCGGCTGCACAACCGCATGCCGGTCATCCTCGACCTTGATTCCGATGCTTGGCGTATGTGGCTCGATCCGCAGATACGTGACGAGGGCCTGCTCCAGTCGCTGTTGGAGCCAGCACCCGATTCGCTGCTCGAGCTGAGGGCCGTGTCGCCGCTTGTAAACAACGCCAACAACGAGGGACCAGAGCTGCTCTTGCCGGCCGCGGAAATGCAGCCTGCGCTCGAGCTGACCCTGTTCGGTTAGTCGGTGCCCTCGTCGGGCTCGCGCTGCCACGGAACCCATTCGCGGCCGTTCCACCAGCGGTGCCAGAGTGTCCCGTCGCGTCCGGGTGCGAAGACCTCGAGGCGGTCGGCGCCAGAGCTCGACGCCGCCGGCTGGCCGGTCAGCTCGCCGCCGAGCGATTCCCACGCATGCCACGCGGCGCCGTCCCAGTAGCGGTCCCACAGCTGGCCGTCATCGAAGATCGCGAAGACCTCCATCTCGTTGGGCACCCAGCTCGCCACGGCCGGCGCAGAGGCAAGGTCGCCGCCCAGGTTCTCGTCGGCCCACCAGCGCGCGCCGTCCCACGCCCGGTGAACGAGCGACCGATCAGTAGCGACCCAGAACAGGTCGATGCGGCCACTCCCCCACGACACGGCGACGAGACCCGCAAGCGCTTCCATCAGTTGCGACGCCGAAAAGCGAACGATATGACCGCGACGGACGTCCATGAGATCTCGGCGAGCACGGGCGAGATGAACGCCAACGGCACGGACACGGCAAAGACGACGGCTGCGCCCGCGGCGCGGATACCGACGTAGCGGATCATTCCTGGACTCAAGTTCGGGCTCACGAGGCGCCTGCGGACGGCGTACAGCCACAGCGAGACGGACGCGAAACCCATCAGCGACAGGCCGAGGGCATAGATGGCCGTGGCGCTGCCCAGATTGCCGTACGAGCCGAGGATCGACGCGAGCAGCGGCTGCTGCACCACGAAGAACAGGAAGACGAGGTTCAGCGCCAGCAGCCCGCCATCCCAGTCGACGATGAACCGGAACATCCGATGGTGGGCGACCCAGTAGATCGCGATGACCGCGAAGCTGATGAAGAAGGCGAAGTACTGCGGCAGTAGATCGGAAAGCGTCTGCAGGAACATCGCCTCAGTTGCGCCCGAGATGTTCGGCACACGCAGGTCGATCGCCAGGAGCGTGATGGCGATGGCGATCACGGCATCGCTGAAGAAGACGATGCGTTCCAGGGCGAGCGGCTCGTTGGCGAGCTGCGCCTGACCTGGTCCGTGGCCCTCGTCGTCACCCATCGGCGCGATCGTACGGGCTGCCGGGTCAGATCACATCGTCAGATTGGCGATCGCGAGCTCGCGCTGCGTCCAGCCCTGCAGGGCCGCGAGGCGGCGCGCGTCGAGCTTGTCGCATGCCCAGTCCCAGTGGATCGACACGATGTCGCCCGCGGCGACGCCGTCGATGAAGCCGTTGCCGTCCTGCCAGCCACGGATGCGCTCGACGCGGGCCGGTGCCAGACACAGCTTGCCGTCACGCATCTCCAGCGGCACGGCCGAGACGACGAGCTCGTCCCCGTCGCGCTCGATGACCCGGCCCCAGCGGATGCGGCACGCGTCCATGACCTTGAGCGCGTTATCGGTCGCGCCGGAGCGCATCAGGCCGACACGCGGGAAGACGTCGAGCACGTGGAAGGCGTGCATCGGCAGTGCGCCGTCATTCGGCTTGTCGGCCAGCCAGCGCCAGCCTTCACCCGGCAGCCGGCGCCGGAAGCGCGCGTCGAGCGAGTTGCCCATCAGCGCGGGCGTGACGTTCTCGAGCATCGGGTTGCCCAGCCAGTAGGCCTCAACGACGCGCGCGTCGAGCGGATCGGTCAGGCCGTTGGCCGTCGCGATCAGCTGCAGGTATGGGTAGGCGCCCTCGAACTGCTCCGCGCTGTGGCGCAGGGCGCGCAGGTCTCCGCCGACCGTCGCCTCGGCGAACATCTCGGCCGAATCATCCGGCCCGCAGTACCCGAGCCGGTTCGGGCCGAAGGCGTAGCGCGCGAAGAGGATCGGGCCGGCGACCGCCGCAGAGTCGCCCATGGCTTTTCCTATCTCGTCGTCTCGGCCAGCGCCGCGGCGGGATTCCGACGTCGGAGCAGGGCCGCAACGAGCAGCACGGCGCCCGCGCCCAGGAGTCCGTAGCCCGCCAGCGGTGCGATGCCGGGCACGCGACCGTTGACGAACGCGTCGAGCAGCGCGGTGATCGGCGCACCCAGCACGAGAACGCTCGTGACGGCCGTGGCCGGTGCGAAGCGGAGCGCGGAGAACCACGTGGCGACGTAGCCGGCCAGCAGCACGCCGCTGACAAGCACCCAGCTCCACTGCGTCGCGCCCAGCCCGCCAAGCAGGGCGAGCTTGCCGGTGAACGCGAGGTAGCCGACGAGCACGATGAGGCCGATCCCGAGGCGCCCGACACCGAGCACGAGCGGGTCGACGCGACCGGCGGCGAGCAGTCGACGGGCGACAATGACCTCAACCGCCCAGAGCAACGTTGCCGCCGCGATCATCGTTTCGCCGGCGCCCCAGGTGACGCCGCTGGGCGGCGCGATCAGGAGCAGGCTGGCGAAGAGGACGCCCAGCGCGCCGATCTGGAGCAGGCCGAGTCGCTCGCCAAGGAAGGGCACGGCCAGCAGCGCGACCCACACGAACAGCGTCTTCTGGATGAACGCCGCACTGGGAGCGCTGGCGATCGACAGGCCGGTGAAGAAGAGCAGGAACGGGATGCTGCCGCCGATGACGCCGATCACGGTCAGCCAGCCCACGGTCTGCCTGTTGATCGCCAATGGCTGGCGACGCATGCGCAGGACGGGTATCGCCACGGCAAACAGTGCGGCCGCGGCAATGCCGTTCTTGAGCGTCGTGAAGAGCCCAGCGTCGGGCAGCGCCTTGACCGCGTAGGCGTTGAGGAAGATCGAGACCCCGCTGATCAAAGCCGTCGCCGCAGCGAGCAGGAGTCCAGTTCTGATCCGATTCATATCCGTTCTCCTTGTGCTGCCTTCAGCTCCGCGTTGATCGATGCGGCCGCAGTCGGGTCGAGTCGCTCAATGATTGTGCCCAGAGCAATGAATACCCAATCGCCCACGGCTATGTCCGGATACATCAGTGTCGACGCTCGACGGCGCCGACCGTCGCTGTCGACAGTAGCAACCTGCCCGTCAATGCTCGTTACTTGGGCCGCGAAATCAAGGCACATGGCGCAGTCCTAGCGGTGCGCGCCTGTCGAGGCAGCGGAGCATGAGGCGAGGCGCATCAGAGCCCTGTGGATGGCGACGACGAACTCGCCCATCTGCTCGCGCACGGGCCGTGACAGGGTCTGGCCGAAGCCCACGTTGGCCGCGCCGATGCCGACGAACAGGCCGTCGATCGGAGAGCTGGCCAACTGCCGGCTGACGCCGATGACCTGGTCGATAGGCAGCGCGTGGCTGCTGTGCGGCGCGCCGTTCTTGGGCCGCGCCAGCAACTCGTCAAAAGTCAGGGTCACGACCGCGCCGGGGCGCACGCCGACGGCCGTGTCGACGATGAGGATCGGCGCGCCGGTGGCGTCATCGATGAGGTTCTCAACGTTGAGCTGATCGCAGCGCATGACGCTCACGCCGGGCAGCTCGTCGAGGGCCGTGCCGGGCAGCAGATGGCCGACCGCCCAGATGGCGGCGCCATCGTCACAGCGGTCGATATTGCCGCACACGAGCAGGCGGATCGGCGGACGGGCGATGCTCATCGTTAGGCCTCCTCCACGCGCAGGTCCAGGAAGTGCGTAGCGCACGAGATGCACGGGTCATAGCTGCGGATGAGCTGTTCCAGGCGGTGTGTCGCCTCGGCCTGCGACAGCCGCAGGACGGACGGTGCGAAGGCGGTCAGGTCGGCCTCGATCGAAGCCTGGTTCTGCGACGTTGGCGGCACGATCTGAGCGTGTGCGACACGTCCGTCGTCGTCGATCTCGTAGTGATGGAAAAGCAGGCCACGTGGCGCCTCGGTCGCCCAGGCGGCAGCGCCCGGCCGCGCCGTCCACGGCGCGGCCGCACGGTCAGGCTGGTGGTAGCCGTCGATGATGTCGATTGCCTCAGCCAGGGCGTGGACGAGCTCGATGGCACGCGCGGCAATGCTCCAGTACGGGTTGAGCCTGATCTCCTCGGCCAGGCCGAGCGATGCCAGCGCCTCCGCGGCCAGCGGATGGAGACGGTCTGCGTTGAGTGTCAGCCGTGCCGAGGGCCCGAGCAGATAGACCTCGCCCGCCTTGGTCCGCGCCTGGAGCGCGTTGGACCACGAGACCTGATCCTCCTCGAACGCCTCGCGCCACGAGCCGATCGGGATGTCGAGGCCGTCGTTCGAGACGATCCGGCCATCGTTCATCGGGTACTCGCTGGCGTGGCGGAGCGAGACGAGCTTGGGCTCGCGCTCGAACACCGGCGCCGACAGGCCGCGCACGAACTCGACTGTCGCCTTGGCCGTCTCGAGCGCTTCGTCGAGCGCCGGCCGGATCGACATAAGCTCGTTGCGTGCCGGGACGCGTGAGAAGCCGCCGACGCGCACGGTGAGTGGGTGGATCGGCCGCGCACCGAGCATGGCCACGAGCTTGTTGCCGGTGCGCTTCATGGTCAGTGCCCGCTCGACCACCGCGCGGTGGTCGCGCGCCAGCTCGATCGCGCTCGGGTAGCCCAGGAAGTCGGGCGCGTGGAGCAGATAGACGTGCAGCGCGTGGCTTTCGATCCACTCGCCGCAGTAGAAGAGACGGCGCAGGCTGCGGATCGCGGGGTCGATCTCCACGCCGAAGAGCGACTCGAACGCGTGGACCGCGCTCATCTGGTAGGCGACAGGGCAGATGCCGCAGATGCGGGCGACGATGTCGATGACCTCGTCCGGGGTGCGGCCCACGACGAGATGCTCGAAGTAGCGTGGCGCCTCGAAGATGCCGAGATGTGCTTCGACGACCTGGCCGTCACGCACGCGCAGGGTGAGCGAGCCTTCGCCCTCCACACGGGTGAGCATGCCGACCTCGAACTCGCGATCCATGGTCTCGGTCGGATCTGCAAAGGTGCGGGTCATCGCTCTCTCTCCACGATCTTTCGAAACGCCGGCGCACCGACGTTGAACTTGGCGAACTCGCGGGCAACCTCGGAGCCACCCTTGCCCTGCTCGCCGAACCAGTTCGCGAGCGACACCGTGTTCGCGGCTTCACGTGGGCCGAAGCAGCCATAGCAGCCGCGGTCGAACGATGGACACAGCGCACCGCACCCGGTGCGCGTTACCGGACCGAGGCATGACTCGCCGCCCGCGACCAGCACGCACGTGTTGCCGAGGCGCTTGCACTCGGCGCACACGGCCTCGTCGGGCAGCTGGGGCCGGCGGCCAACCGTCAACGACGTCAGCAGCTCGAGCAGCTGCCGACCGGAGATCGGGCAGCCATACAGCTCGGCGTCGACCGCGACGTAATCAGATACAGGCTTTGACGTCGGCAGTGCCGCGATCCATTCCGGACGCGGGTAGACCGAGTTGCGGAAGGCGTCGTCGTCGCCCAGGTTGCGCAGGGCCTGGATGCCACCGCTCGTCGCGCAGGCGCCGATCGCGACCAGGGTGGTCGCCTGGCGCCGGAGCTGGACGATCTCCTCGGCCTGCTCGTCCGTGCTGACTGAGCCCTCGACGAACAGGACGTCGAACGGCCCGTGCGAACGGTTCGAGGTCGCCTCGGCGAACTCGACGATGTCGAAGCGCTCGGCGATAGCGAGCAGCTCGTCTTCCATGTCGAGCAGCGTCAGCTGGCAGCCGTCGCACGACGAGAACTTGACCACGCCTACGCGCGGCCGGCGCGGGGTCGCCCAACGGGGGTTGGGCTGTGGCCGTGGGTGTGGGGCGATTCCGGTCACGCTCATCACAGACCCTCGATCCCAAAGGCCGGTCCAAGCTCGGCAAGCGAGAAGACCGGGCCGTCCTTGCAAACGAAGAAGCGACCCAACTGGCAGTGCCCGCACAGGCCGACACCACAGTCCATGTGTCGCTCGAGCGTCACCCAGATGCGTTCGTCGGGCACGCCTCGCTCATGGAGCACATCGACGGTCGCCTGCATCATCCGTTCAGGGCCGCAGATGAAGGCGGTCGTCTTGTCGCACGAGCACATGATCCGGTCGATGACCTGGGTCACGACGCCCACGCGGCCGAGCCACTCCGGGCCGGCGCGGTCGACAGTTTGGGCGATGTCGATGACGCCGCTGAGCAGGAGCGTGTCGAGCTCCGCGGTGTAGAGGCGGTCGCCCGGCGTGCGCGCACCGTACGAGAGCTGGATACGCGCGATGTGGTCGCGGTTGGCGATCAACCAATCGAGCAACGGGCGCAGTGGCGCGAGGCCGATGCCGCCGGTGATGACCATCACGTCGCGGCCGAGCGCCTGCTCGACCGGCCAGCCACGGCCCATCGGTCCGCGCACTGTCAGTGTCTCGCCACGCTCGAGGGCGCAGATGCGCGCCGTCGAGGCGCCCGCGGCGCGGACAGTGAGCGAGAAGCCGTCGTTGTGGAAGCGCGAGATCGAGATCGCCGGTGAAGCACCCGCGGGCAGCGACGGCATCACGAATTGACCGGGCTTGCCGTTGATGAGCGGCTGGTAGTCAGTGCGCAGGCGCAGGGTGACCGTGTCGTGCGTCTCGCGGTGCGTGTCGACGACCGTGGTCTTGACCGGCGGCGTCCCGTGCTGCTCGTGCCTGACCGGCGGCAGCGGCGCCACGACCGGCAGTGCCTCGATCATTGGCCGTGCCACTACGGCGGCCTCCGGCGGTGGGGCCACCGCCATCAGCTCATCACGGACGTCGATGCCGACCGGGCACCACGTGATGCATCGGCCGCAACCCACGCAGCCGGACGAGCCGAACTGCGTCGTCCAGGTGCCGAACTTGTGTGTCAGCCACTGGCGGTAGCGGTCGGACACGCGCGTTCGGAAGTTGCCACCGGCGACGCGCGCGAAATCGAGCGTGAAGCACGAGTCCCACGTGCGCTCGCTGGAAGCTGCCTGGCCATCGAGGTCGGAGCGCTGGCCGACGCTCGTGCAGAAGCAGGTCGGGCAGACGAGGGTGCAGTTGGTGCAGGCGATGCACCGTTCGGCAATTTCGGCCCAGCGCGGGCTGTCGGCCGCGGCGATCAGTCGTTCGGGGAGGCCGTCGGTCGGCAGGGTTACGCCCATCTGCTCGCGCACGCGGGCGGCCGACGCCTGCGCGTGCTCGAACTGTGCGTCAGTGGCCGGGTTAACCGGCAGGCCCGCGAGGACCGCGGCGCCGGCCGGTGTGCCGACGCGCACGACGAAACCGTCGTCGATCTCCGACAGGGCGAGGTCGAAACCATCGCGCACCTCGGGCCCGGTGCCCATCGAGGCACAGAAGCATGTCCCGCCCGCGACGGCACACTCGACGGCGACGATCAGGTTGTCGCGCCGCCGCGCGGCGTAGTCGCGGTCCGGTGTCGGCCCCTGGGCCAGGACGCGATCGTGGACGCGCAAGGCGGCGATCTCGCATGCCCGAACGCCCAGGAAGGCCTTCTTGGTTATCTGGCGCGGCGGGTTCTCGAGCCTCCGCTCGATTGCCGGCGTGCCGTCGCCATCGGTCCAGACAGCCTGGGTGACGCGTGGCGGGAATGTCCAGCGCTTCCACGAGTCGGGACCCACAGGCTGGTCGAAGAGGCGGTCATCGCCGCGCTCGACGAGGCGTGCCTTGCCGGGCGCGTTGTCAAGGCCCACGCCGCGGGGCAGGTCCACGGCGCTCGACACGGGGCCGAGCCGGATCGTGCCGTCCTCGACGCGCGGCCCGATGACCTCGCGATCGTCAGTGGCAAGCGCCTGTATGAGCTCGTTTACGAGCTCGCGGCGGAGGAAATAGGTTTCTCCAGCGTCTCCGGCCGGGTTCGCGGCTACCACGGCTCGACCCAGCGCTGGCTGAACAGGTCGAGAAGCTGGAGGCGGGTGCCCTCGAGACGGCGCGAAACGGCGCTCAGGATGACCGGGTAGAGGCCGGCGGCAAGCTCCGCGTCGGAGGCGAGCGCCTCGCGCAGCGGCGGACCGTCGAAAAGGGCCAGCTCGGTCGGTGCCAGGGCCACGGCCGTCGACGTGGCGCGGTACGGCGGAACGACCGCCGACCAGCCGACGACGTCGCCCGGCTCCACCGTCAGGATCGTGATCGGGCCGCGCTCAGGCACCCGCACACGCAGGCCGATGCGGCCCTCGAGCACGATGGCCAGGTGGTCCGATGGATCACCCTCGCGCATGAGCACCTCGCCCGTGACGAGGGTGGCCAGCCGGCCCATACGCGCCAGCTTGCCCCTCGTCGCCGTTGAGAGGGAGTACGTCAGCCACGCGGCGGCGAGGTTGTCGTCGAGCGGCGGTGTTTGGCTAGAAGCGGTCTCAGTCAAGGACATTTCCTCCATCGCGATGGTCTCGGCGCACGCCCGTTTGGGACTCGTGCCGTTTGGCATGAAGCCACGGCCAGTGGTCATAGGCACGTACGCGGGCAGCTGCGTCGCCGCCCCCTGAGAAGCGTTTGACGCCTCAGCTCTTCCGTGCGAGGCTGCGCGCAACGCCGATTGGTCCCAGCCTGGTCGGTAGGGGGAGGTTCGATGTCCGCGTCGCTAGTGGTCGCCACCCGGGGGTCAAGGTGGCGAACGTTTGCCAGTCTTGTCGCCGCCGCCGCGTGCCTGTCGTTGGTCGGCCTGTTCGCAGCGCCGTCTCATGTCTACGCCGCGGACCCGACTCCGGGCGCGCCGGCGACGACCCCGACACCGCTGACGCCCGACCAGCAGCGCATCGAGAACGTCATCGCCGCCGCTCGGCAATACGTTGGCGTCCCGTACCGAGTCGGGTCGGAAGGCCCCACGCTCTTCGACTGCTCGGGCCTAGTCTTCCGTGCCTTCAGCGACGCTGGGTTGGTCGACCGGATCGGCGGCCAGCGGTTGCGCGCGGCCGGCTACATGCGCTGGTTCGCGGCCAAGGGAATGATGACGACCGACGAGAGCCAGGCCCAGCGCGGCGATCTGGTCATCTACGAGAGCGGCGCGCACATCGGCATCTACCTGGGCGATGGACGCGTGATCAGCGCCCTGCTGACCGGCGTCACCGTCCACTCATTGCACGGTATTTCGCTGCCCGCCACCGGCTTCCTGCGGCCCGACTGGTCGGGCGACGGGTCGGTCGCACCGTTCGTGCCGGTGACCCTGCCCGACGTTCCGGAGGCGCCGGCGACACTCGTGCCCGCGTCGTCGTGGATGCCCACGCTCGATCCGTCGCTGTCGGCGCCGGCCACGCGCGAAGGCCTGGAGCGCACCGACCTGCGGACGCTCAACTCGAGGACCTTCGAGAACGCCGACGGGACGTTCACGACCGAGTTCCACGCCCAGCCGATCTTCTACCAGCCTGCGGGCACGACCTCGCCCTCAGACCTGCAACCGATAGACCTCTCCTTTGTTGCCGACGCCGCGACCGGATATGCCTCGGTCAGCACGTCCCCGGTCGTGGTCACCACCCGACCGGCCGGTGATCCGGCCGGCTTCGTCAGCGCGACGAGCGGGATGGATTCGGTCAGCCTGGCGCTCGCCGCGGCGAATGGCACGGCGAGCGGCAGCGCCACGCCACAGGTCGTCGACGGCGACCGCGTGGTCGACTTCTTCGACTTCCAGCCGCAACACGTCGGGCTGCGCGTACTTGCCCAGACCGACGGCTTCAAGACCTTCCTGGTCATGGCCAGGGAACCACAGCGAACGAAGTACTCGTTCGTGCTCGACGCACGGGGCATCGTCCCGGTCGCGGCCGACGACGGCAGCGTCCTGCTGACCGACGCGAGCGGCGCGACCGTCGGCCGCATTCCGCGGCCGTTGCTGCTCGACTCATCCGACGACGACGGCAATGGCGACGGGCTGTTCACCGCCGCGACCTCGCTCAGCCTCGACACGAGCGGGGCGCTGCCCGTGATCACCGTGTCGATCGATCGCGCCTTCCTCGACGAGGCGGTCTACCCGGCATACGTCGACATGTCGCTGACCAACTTCCCGCAGGTTGCCGCGGGCGCAGATGTCACGTTCGCCTCGAGCTCGCACCCCAACGTCGACCTGCACGGCTATCAGCGGCCGGAATCGTCGGGCTTCGATGAGCTGTGGCTTGGCCGCCAACCAGGCAGCAAGAACAACAACGAGATCTACGTTCGCTTCGACGGTTTGGCCGCAACGCTCGGCACGGTCGATGTCGCGGCCGCCTCACTCGAGCTCCTGCCGTACTTCGAGCAGGCGGGCGACGGGATGGTCGATGCCCGGCAGGTGACCTCGGTCTGGAATGCTGATGCGCTCGATTGGGCCAACCGGCCGGCCACGAGCGCCACGGACATCGGCCAGCTGACCGGTGCCGCTGGAGCATGGGCCGCGCTCGACGTGAGCGACTACGTCACCGGAGTGCTCAGCCGCGGTCAGGCCGACTTCGGGCTGCTTCTCGCCGGCGACGGCACCAAGGCCGCGGCCTGGGAACGGCTCGCAGCCTCTGACGCGGGGGCCGCGGCCGAGTTCGGGCCGCGCCTCGTCGTCACCTGGTCGGGCCTGCGGCCCGCGGCACTGCCTCTTGTCGCGGCGCCCGGCGCCGACTGGTCGATTGCGCCGACGCTGACCTGGGCGAAGCCGCAGCTCGCGCCGGCCCAGGTGCGCTACGAGGTTCAGCTCTCGCTCGACTCATTTGCCACCGTCGCCTTCGACTCTGGCGCCATCAAGGGCAAGCACGGGGCAACGGAGAGCTGGACTCTTCCGGCAGATGTCGCGAACGCCGTGGGCGACTATCAGTGGCGCGTCCGTGCCAGGTATGGCAGCGACGCGACCTGGTCGCCGTGGTCCTCGCCGCAGCCACTGACGATCAGCGGCCCGCCCGTGCCGCATGCGGTCGTCTAGCGGCGCTCCGCCCGCAACACAAAAGAAGAGGCCCGGCCCCCCGGGCATTCGCCCGGGCCGGGCCTCTGTCAACTGCTCAGCAGGTCAGGAGCAGCGCAGGCTGTACGTCGATCCGGACGCCACCAGGTGACTGCCGTTCCAGATCTTGCCGACGGCCAGGATCCGGTGCGTACCGGAGTGACCGGGAAAGAAGTAGAACGAGTCCTTGAAGTAGTAGCCGCTGTAGGTGTTGGCTCTGGCGGAATAGGTGCCGATGTTCAGCTCGGTGTGCCAGCGGCCGCCGTAGTAGCCCTGGCCCTTGATCGTCATCGACAGCTTGGTCGCGTAAAAACCGCTGTACTTGGTGAGCTTGAACGTGGCGTTGACCGTGTTCGCGCCCGTGCAGTAGGTGTTCGTGTTCTTGATCTTGCCGTACGTCGCGGCAGCCGTGGTCGCGGGGACCATCAGTGCCAGGACGAGGACCACCACGGTCCACAGCAACACGAAGCGTTTGCGCATCTGTACCTCCTCGAAGCGCCGCGACCTCCCTCGAGTCGCGTCTACGCTGCGACCATGCTCTCAGGGTTTGCCCAGCGTGGCAAGTCCTGCAAGCCGATCTGATGGCCTCGTCGACGGGTGATACCTTCGGCCACGTGACCGCCGACGCTCATCCCAGACAGCTGCTAACTCCCGTGGCACCCGAGCTGCCGCCGGGCCTCGAGACGCCCGCGTTGGTCATCGACCTTGACATTGTCGAGCGCAACGCGGCGCGCATGGCGCACGCAATGGCGGAGCGCGGAGTGGCGCTCCGGCCGCATGTCAAGACGCACAAGAGCGTCGCCCTGGCGCGCATCCAGCTCGATCATGGCGCGCGCGGCATCACCGTCGGCACGCTCGGCGAGGCCGAGGTCATGGCCGACGGCGGCATCGACGACATCTTCCTCGCCTACCCGCTGTGGGCCGTTGGCGACAAGGCACGGCGTCTGCGCGCGCTCACCGAACGTCCTGGACTCACGTTCGCGGTCGCCACGGATTCGGCCGAGGGCGCACGCCGGCTCGCCGAGGCAATGAGCGGCAGCAGCGCGAGGCTGCGCGTCCTGATCGACATCGACCCGCACTACGGCCGGACGGGAGTTGCCGCCGAGCGGGCCGGCGAGCTCGGCCGTTCCCTGCAGGACATGGGCCTCGAGGTGATCGGCGCGTTCACCCACGGCGGCCACGCGTACCTTCAGCCTGACGCCGGCGCGCGCGCCGCCGCGGACGAGGTCGAGGTCCTGACACACGCGGCGGAGGCGCTCCGAGCGAAGGGCATCGAACCAGCGGTGCTCAGTGCCGGGTCGTCACCCACGGCCGTTGCCGCCGCGCGCGCCCCAGTGACCGAGATGCGCCCAGGGACGTACCTGATCGGGGACCGGCTGCAGGTCGCTGTGGGGGCCAGCCCAGCGGAAGGCGTCGCAATCGCCATCGCGGCAACCGTCGTGAGCGATGCGGTCCCAGGCCAGGTGGTGATCGACGCCGGATCGAAGTCGCTGACCAAGGACCTGCCCGCGTACCTTGCCGGGTACGGCACGCTGCCCGCCTACCCGGACGGCATCGTCGAGCGCGTCTCGGACTACCACGGCCAGGTCCGCTTCCCTTTCGGAGCACGCATGCCGGCCCTTGGCGAGATCGTCGCCGTCGTGCCCAACCATGCCTGTCCGGTGATTGACCTGTACGACACGTTCGTCGCGACGCGTTCCGGCGCGATGGTCGGCCGCTGGCGTGTCGACGCGCGCGGTCGCAGCGGCTAGAGAATCCCCGCGCCCTGGGCGATCAGGATCACCCCGAAGACGACGAATGCACCGGCCGCGAAGATCTTTATCGCGCGCTCGGGCAGGCGCTGGCCCAGGATGGCGCCCACTGCAATTGCCAGCGCATCGGCGGCGACCATCCCTGCGGTTGAGCCCAACCATGTCCCGATCGGCTCTTCGGTCGTGGCCAGGGTGACCGTGGCGAGCATCGTTTTGTCCCCGAGCTCGGCCAGAAAGAACGTCGTCCCAACCGTGAGCAGCGCCCACAGGCCCGAACGCGCGGTTTCGCGCGCGCGCTGGTCATCGACCGAATCGCCACGCAACGTCCAGACCGCAAAGACGAGGAACGCAAGACCGGCGACGACGTAGATCAGGCTCTGGGGCAGGGCGAGCGCAAATGCACGGCCGACGAGTACCGAGCCCGCGTGGACGAGCAGTGTTGCCAGGCTGACCGCGAGCAACACCAGCCAGGCTCGATAGCGCGTCGCGAAGGCGAGCGCGACGAGCTGGCTCTTGTCACCCAGCTCGGCCAGGAAGATCACCCCGAGCGAGAGCAGGAACGCATCCATTGGCCTGGCGACGATAACCGACTCCAATCGCGCGGCCAGCGGATGGATGGACCGGGCCATCTAGCCACCGCCGGCCTCACGCCGCCCAGGCGCCGTCCGACCTCAGGCGGGCCAGCGGACGCTGAACCGGGCACCGCCGAGCGGCGACGAGGTGACCGCCCAGCGGCCGCGCGTCTGTTTGACGACGGCGTCGGCGATGGCCAGACCCAGGCCGGCACCGTCCGCCTCGCCGGCCGTGGCCACTGAACGGTGGAAGCGGTCGAAGACCCGCTCGCGTTCTTCGTCGCTGATACCCGGGCCGGAATCGTCGACGGCTAGCAGCGCACGGCCGCCCTCTGTCGCGACGTGGACCGCGACCCGGCCGCCCTGCGGCGCGTACTTGCACGCGTTGTCGACGAGCACGGCGACCAGGCGGTCGAGCATCTCCGCCTGGCCGTTGACGATCACCGGCTCGTCTGGCGCGTCAAGCGTCAACGTCAGGCTGCGCGTCTCGGCAATCGGCGCGAAGCGGTCGACGGACTGGCGCGCAATGGTCGCCATGTCGATCGGTTCCGGCTTGGCCGCCGTTCCCGCGGCGTCGAAGCGCGCCAGCCAGAGCATGTCCTCGAGCAGCTGGCGCATTCGCTTCGACTCGCGGTCGACCTTGGCGAACGTCGTCCGGTACCACTCCCCGTCACGTTCGCGCGCCAGCGCCAGCGACGTGTTTGCCTCGATCACCGAGAGCGGTGTGCGCAGCTCATGTGACGCATCAGCGGTGAAGTCGAGCTGGCGCTGGCGCGCCTCCTCGACCGGTGCCGCGACACGGCGGCCGACGATGACCGATCCGCCGAAGACGAGCAGCAACAGGAACGGCGCGATGATCAGCGTGCCAAGCAGGATCGTGCGCTGCGTGTCGGCGACCGAGTCGAGCGACTGGGCGACGATGACGCGCACGCCGGCGACCTCGCTGCCGGCGACGCGGACCTGTTCGCCATCGATGGTCGCCGTGACCGGACCCGTGACGGCCTCCAGCCCGGCTGGGAGATCGGGCGCGTTCGATGCCTTGGCCACGCTGCCGTCTGGATTGATCGTCCAGGCGAGTACGGGCGGCCCGAATGGCCGGCCGGGATCGCCGCCCGGGTTGAAGCCGGAGATGGGCAGATGCGATTGGCCGGGCGGCAGCCGGCCGAATGACCCGACAAGGCGCTGGTCGACCTGGCTCGTGAGGTCGACGGTCGCGAACGTGATCACCGCGCCTGCGATGAGCGCGTACAGGACACCGACGACCAGCGTCGCCGCGAGCGCGACGCGGATGCTCTGCCTGCGCAGCGCGACGGCCTGGGTCACGTCAGCTCACCTCGAGCCGATAGCCGGAACCGCGCGCGGTCACTATCCGAACACCCGCCCCGGCCAGCTTCGCGCGCAGGCGGCTCATCTGGACGTCGATCGCGTTCGAACCGAGCGGCTCGGTCTCATCCTGCCAGGCGTGTTCCGAGATCTGCTTGCGGTCGACGACGGCCGGCGAGCGGCGCATGAGCAACTCAAGGACGCGGTACTCCGTCGCGGTCAGTGCCAGCTCGTGGCCACCCATCGTGACGACGTGCTTGACCGGGTCCAGCTCCAGCCGGCCCGTGCTGAGCACGGGACGATCGACGCCGCGCGGCCGGCGCTGTAATGCGCGCACGCGGGCAAGGAGCTCGCCGAAGTCAAACGGCTTGACCAGGTAGTCGTCGGCACCGCTGTCGAGCCCGCGAATCCGGTCGGCGGGCGTATCGCGCGCGGTCAACATCAGCAACGCTGTCGGTCGGTCGTGCTTGCGCGCCCACGCGACCACTTCGACGCCCTCCGCGCCCGGCATGCGCCAGTCGACGACCGCCACGTCGTACTCGTACCACTTCAGGTAGTCGATCGCCTCGTCACCACGCTCGACGGCGTCGACCTGGTAGCCGGCGTCGGTCAGACCGAGCACGAGCACGTCGCGCAGTCCCTGGTCGTCCTCCGCCACGAGCACTCTCATCAATTCATAAGTTTGCGCGACGATCCTTTCGAACGGGTTACCAATTGCACGTAACCTGAACGACAGGATCCGACTTCCAGCCTGTGCCGACATCAATCGCACAGCCAGGGAACCACCACCATGACCGCCGTGACACCCGACCTGCTCGACACCGGCGAGCAGCAGACATTCCTCGAGCGCCTGACGAGCTCGGCCGCGGCCGTCGTCGGCCGGCCTGCGATCGCCGCCGCCGGCCTGGCCGTGATGTCCGCGTTCCTGTACCTGTGGAACCTGACCGCGAGCGGATTTGCGAATTCCTACTACTCGGCGGCGGCGCTCGCCGCATCGCAGAGCTGGTCGGCGTGGTTCTTCGGATCGCTCGACGCCGGCAACTTCATCACCGTCGACAAGCCACCGCTGTCGACGATGCTCATGGGCCTGTCTGTCCGCATCTTTGGCCTGAGCTCGGCGAGCATCCTGGTGCCGGAAGCCTTGCTCGGCGTCGGCTCCGTCGTGCTGCTTTTCGCCATCGTGCGGCGCCAGTTCGGACTCGCGGCTGGCGTCATTGCGGGCGTGGTCATGGCAATCACGCCGGTCGCCGCGCTCATGTTCCGCTACGACCACCCCGACGCATCGATGACCTTCCTGATGCTCGGCGCGGCGTTCGCAAGCCAGCGCGCGATCGAGAACGGCCGCTACCGCTGGTTGGCGGTGGCCGGAGTCGCGCTCGGCCTCGCGTTCCTGTCGAAGTACTTCCAGGGCCTCCTCGTCGGGCCTGCACTCGCCCTCGCCTACATCGTCGCTGCGAACGCGTCGCTTAGGCGGCGTGTGGCGGGTCTGTTCGTCCTCGGCGCCACGACACTCGTCACGGCCGGGCTGTGGGTCGCGGCCGTGCTCGCGACGCCAGCCGCGGCACGGCCGTACATCGGCGGCAGCACCAACAACTCGGTCCTCGACCTCATCTTCGGCTATGACGGCCTGGGCCGGATCTTCGGCGCGTCCGCGGGCGGCGTCGGCCAGGGCGGAACCAACTTCAGCGGAACGCCCGGGCTGCTGCGCCTGTTCAACTCGGATTTCGGTGGCCAGGTCGCGTGGCTGCTGCCCGCGTCACTCATCTTCCTCGCGGCCGGTCTGTTCCTGACCCGGCGCGCCGCGCGGACCGACCGTCGTCGGGCGGGCTACCTGCTGTGGGGCGGCTGGTTGGCCGTCCACGTCGTGGTCTTCAGCTTCATGTCGGGCATCGTCCACTCGTATTACGCGGTGGCCATGGCGCCCGCGATCGGCGCCCTGATCGGTGCCGGCATCGTCGAGCTGTGGGGGGCACGCGAGCGTTTCCAAGCCGCCGGACTGGTCCTGACTGCGGCGATCCTCGCCAGCGTCGGGCTGGCCGTGCTTCTGCTGTTGCGTAGCCCGAGCTTCATGTCCTGGCTTCCGCCGCTGATCGTGGGCCTGGGCGTGGCCGCGGCAATCGTCGTCGCCCTTCCCGCCGCGCGCGGCGCCCGCGTCGGACTCGCCGGCCTGACGCTGGGCTTCGTGGCACTGCTCGCCGGGCCTGCCGCCTTCACCGTCAACACGATCACGACGGCGTACACGGGCTCGATCGTTGCGGCAGGGCCGCAGACGACGGCGACGGACTTCCTGAGCGGTTCGAGCGACACGCAGGGCCGCGGCTTCGCGTTCGGTGGCTTCCCTCAGAGCCAGCGCGGGCCTGGCGGATTCGGCGCGCCCGGCCTGGGCCAGGGCGGTCCGGGCGGGTTCGTCGACAGCGCCGACTCGGCCCTCGCCCAGTACCTGGTCAGCAACCAGGGCTCGGCGACGTGGATCGTCGCTGTGAGCAGCGCCAGCGACGCCGCGGGCCTCGAGCTCGCCACGGGCAAGCCGGTCATGGCCATGCGTGGCTGGAGCGGCTCCGACAACGCGCTTTCGCTCGACGAGCTCAAGGCCGACATCGCGAACGGCAGCCTGCGCTACGTGATCGTCGGCGGCCAGGACGCCGGGCTATTCGGCTTCAACGGCGACTCGTCGCAGGTCACGGCCTGGGTCATGAGCCACGGGACGCTGGTCAGCGTGTCGGGCAGCTCGGCATTGGTCTTCGACCTTTCCAACGCACTGAACTGACGATTGAGGTTTATCGAATTAGCCCAGGAAGCCCTCGACCACGGCGGCCGTCTCGTCGGGTTGCTCGAGCTGCGGAAGATCCCCTGCGTGATCGATCGTCACGCGTTGCAGATGCTGGTTCGCGGCAACCAGTGCCTCGGAGGCGGCGGGGTCGGTGAAGCGCGGGTGATCTCCGAAGACGAGCAGGGTCGGGTTGCACCCGCACGCGCAGCGTGCGACGTGGGGCCTCAGTGCGCTGACGTTGATCCCCTTCGCGGTGGCGGCCGCCGTGTTCGTCAGCCGTATGCGCGGGCGGGCGTGGCGACCCACCGCCAAGCGGACACTCGGAGACCGCATCCGGTTCGCCAGGGATCGTCGCGGCTCCGAGTTTGCGCACGAAGCCGTGAGCTGAGACGCCGGCCTCACCAGCGACCCGTCCGGTGCCATTGCGGTTACCTCGAGACTCGGCCGCACGCTCACAATATGGACGAGGATGGCCCGCGAAGATCCGATGGCTCCACGAAACCTTGCATCAGACGAGCGGGCCGCATCCGACCAGCCCCGCACTCCGGCTGGTGCTGAGATCCGAGCCCCATTGGTTGGGACGAAGCTTGTGGCTCCGACCTCGGTCTCTCGCTACAGCGAACGTCCGCGGCTCAGTGCGCTGCTTGATCGAGGGCTCGAGGACCGATCTCGCCTGACGCTGCTGTCCGCGCCGCCGGGCTACGGCAAGACGGTCGCCGTCGCCGGCTGGCTCGAGTCACGGGCGCTCGCGCATGCCTGGCTCTCGCTCGATGTCGCCGACAACGATCTCGCCCGCTTCGTTCGCTATCTCATCGCGGCCCTGCTGGTGGTCCGGCCAGGAATTGGTGATGCCACCGACGGCTTCGTCGGCCCCGGTATCAGCCCCAGCGTCGACCTGATCGGGGCCACGCTTCTCGACGAGATCGCCGCGAGCGACCACTCGTTCGTACTCGTCCTCGACGACTACCACATCATCGCCGCCGAGCCGATCCACCGCCTGGTCCGGTTCCTGATCGAGCGCGGACCGCCCTTCGCCAACCTGGTCATTCTGACCCGGGAGGACCCGCCCCTCCGACTCGCCCGCCTGCGGGCCTACGGTCGGCTCGTCGAGCTCCGGGCCGACGACCTGCGCTACACGGATGCGGAGGCGTCCGGCTATCTCGCCGAGGGGCTGCCTGCCGGGCTCGATTCCGAGCAGTTCGCACGCCTCATGGATCGCACCGAGGGATGGATCGCGGGCCTCCAGCTAGCCGCGATCTCGCTGCGAGAGAGGGCCGATGCCGGCGCGCTGATGGGGGCGTTCGGCGGGACCCAGCGCTTCGTCTTCGACTACCTCGCCGACGAGGTTCTCGGCCGGGTAGACGAGGACCTGCGATCGTTCCTGGTCAACACGGCGGTCCCGGAGCGCTTCACGGTCGAGCTGTGTCGTGAGCTCTCTGGTCGCGCCGATGCCTACTCGCTGCTCGAGCGGGCGGAGAGAGCCAACCTGTTCGTCGTCCCGCTTGATGCCGAAGGGCGCTGGTTTCGGTATCACCGTCTCTTCGCCGACTACCTCCGGTCCCAGCTCGGCGAGGACGAGCAACGGCAGCTCCACGAGCGCGCCGCAGACTGGTTCGAGCGTGTCGGTCTCGAGTCCGAGGCGATCGACAACGCCCTCGCCGCCGGCTCGGTTGACCGTGCGATCAACCTCGTTGAGCGTGCCGCACGGCCGGCGTTCGAGGCGGGCGAGCTGTCGACCCTTCTCAGCTGGCTCGCGGCGCTTCCCGCCGACAGGGTCTCGACCAGCCCGGAGCTCACCTCTCTGCACGCATGGACGCTCTTCGAGACCGGTCAGGTGGGAGATGCTCTCGCGCTCGCCGGGCGTCATCTCGCCTCGCCCACGGCGCGCGGGCCGGCCGCAGGACGGCTGCTCATCCTCGAGGCGCTCATGGCCACGGTCACCGGGCCGGACGCGGAGAAGCTGGCAATCGAGGGACTCGAGCTGGTGGGCGACGATCCATTGTTTCGCTCGTTCGGGCTCCTGGCCGAAGGGCTCGCAGCCCTCGCTCGCGGCGCATTCCGCTCGTCTGTTGAGACCCTTCGGGCAGGGTTCGAGGCGGCCCTCCGTACCGGCAACCCGATGGCGGTCATACCCGCAGTCAACCCTCTCGGTCAGGGCCTTGCGGTGACCGGCCGCCGCGGCGAGGCCGAGACGATCTGCCGCACCGTCCTTGCCCAGCAATCCGACGCGCAGGGCAGACCGCGCCCGATCGCCTGGCCGGCCCGGGTGGTGCTCGGCATCGTGCGCTATGAGGCCAACGACCTCGTCGAGGCCCGTCGCGAACTCGAAGCGGGATTCGAGGCAGCGCGCCAGATGGGCGTCGGCCGTCCCGTGCTGGGCTGGGCGATCCCGTACCTCGCGCTCGTTCGCCTCGCCTGCGACGAACCTGACGCTGCCTTCGAGGCGCTCCGCACCACTCAGCGCGACCTTCGGACCACGGGCATGGCCATGCCCGGCCTCGCGCAGGAGACCGAGGCCAGGATCCTCCTGCGTCAGGGCGATGTCGCCTTTGCGGGGCGCTGGGCGGACCGGGCGACACCGGACGCACCGCCCGGCTCACCACTTCTCGATCTCCTGCGTCGCTCGATGGACGTGACGATTGCAAGGGTGCGCCTCGCACAGGGCCGACACGACGAGGCGCGCCAGTTGCTGGCTTCGACGAGAGTGGCCCAGGAAGCGTCGGGCGCTGTCACCGAACTGATATCGATCGGCATCCTGGAGGCGGCTGGCGCCGAGGCGGCGGGCCGCCGGGCGGAGGCACTGAGAGCCCTCGGGCAGGCGGTCGGGCTCGCCGCTCCAGGCGGTTACGTCCGACGCTTCGTCGATGACGGAGGGAGCGTCGCCTTCCTCCTGCCCCTCGTCCGCACGGCTGCGCCCGAGTTCGTCGATACGCTGATCGCCGCCTTCGCAGCCGAGACGACCGAGGCCGCCGCGCCGCTGCCACACATCCGGGGGGCGTCGTTGTGGCGTGACGCCGACGGGCAACTGCTCGAGACGCTCACCGCCCGCGAGCTCGATGTCCTCCGGCTGATGGCGCAGGGCGCGAGCAACGCCGACATCGCGGCTGGCCTGACGGTCTCGCTCGGCACCGCGAAATGGCATGTCGGCCACGTCATCGCCAAGCTCGGCGTGACGAGCCGCACCCAGGCCCTCGTGCGCGCGCAGCAGGTCGGCCTGGTCTAGGTACTCGGCACCGGATCATCTTGACCGGGCCCCTCCTTTCGGGAGGGGCCTCGCGCGAAGGAAGACCGGCCTTTCGCGAGGCGCGATCGCGAGGCGCGAGCCCGACGATCGGGGCCATGGACCGTTACGAGATCCAGGTCGCCGGCCACCTCGACCAGCGACGAGCCCATGCCCTCGGGTGCGACGAGCTCCGACTGCTGCCGGGTGGCGCCTCGCTGCTCGTGTTCACAGCCGTCGATCAGGCCGCGCTGTACGGGCTGTTGACGCGGCTCCGCGACGCCGGCCTCGAGCTCGTGGGCGCCGAACGCGTCCTCGCCTCGACGCAGCCCGTCGGGCGCGGCGCACGTTCAGCCTCACCATCAAAGGAGGAGTCCGGTGTCGCAGATCGATGATTCCATGACCATTCCGGGGACCAAGCCGCGTCCCTACGTGCCCTCCCGGTTCTTCATGACCCACATCGTGAACCCGATCACGCTCTGGCTCGGCGGCCCGACGCTCACCGTGCGCGGTCGCCGGACCGGGCGCCTGATAAGGACACCCGTCCCCACGCTCGAGGTCGAGGGCGCCCGCTACCTCGTCTCGGGCGGCGGCGACACGCACTGGGTGCGCAACCTCCGGGCGGCCGGCCAGGGCGAGTTGCGCAGGGGCCGCACGCACGAGCCATTCCGAGCGGTGGAGGTCGAAGGCGACGAGCACGACCGGGTGGTGGCCGCCTATCGCGAGCACATGGGTTGGCGGGCACGCGAGTTCTTCGCCACCCTCCCGGACCCCGCCGACCACCCGGTGTTCCGAGTCGAGCCGACGTTCTGAACCACGAGCACGGCGACACCTCTAGCGAAAGGAAGGACCCAATGTCACCCTCTGACCCGGCTGTTGCCTCTTCGACCAGGCGCAGCGCGACTCATCTCGGATTCTGGACGGCCATCCTGACCGTCGCCGTCGCTGCCGTGTTCGCCGCGATCGCCATCCCGACTCCGCCCAGGAGTGGCCCATTCTGCGGGAATGCGTGTGTCGCCTATCCGTACCTTGATGTGGCCCAGTTCATCCCTGGTGACTACCTCTGGCTCGTGCCCGGCATCCTTTTGGCAGCGATCTTCGTCGTGCTCATGGGGTCCATCCACGCCTACGCGGCGGAGCCGAAGCGGACTTACACCATCATCGGCCTGTCGTTCGCGGTGGTCTACGCGGTTGTCATCCTTGTTGACTACTTCCTGCAGCTCACAGTCGTATTGCCGAGTCTCCAGGCTGGCCAGACCGACGGTCTCTCGCCGTTCACCCAGTACGACCCTCACGGGCTGTTCATCGCCCTGGAGTCGCTCGGCTACGCGCTGCTTACCACCGCGCTCCTCTTCGCGGCTGCGGCTTTCGCGGGCGCAAGAGCCGAGCGCGCGATCCGCTGGCTGTTCGTCTCCAGCTTCGTGCTGATGGTCGCGGCGTTCGTCGGTCTGGCCGTGGCGCGGGGAGACCTTGTCGCCTTCGAAGTGACCGTTCTCATGATCACCTGGATCGTCCTGATCCTATCCGGCGCCCTATTGGCAATCGTTTTCAGGCGCGCGGGCCATGCACTGGAGACTGACGCTGAGCCGTGGACGATCCTGCAACGGACGGAGTTGGTGTCGTGAAGTCAGCGAGTCAAAGTGGAGCGGGAGACGAGATTCGAACTCGCGACATTCGACTTGGGAAGCCGACGCTCTGCCAGCTGAGCTACTCCCGCTCGGCCGCGGGATTCTAGTTGCTGTGCCGCACCTAGGCCAAGGGCAGCGTGAAAGTCGCCGTAGTGCCGCGGCCCGCCTGACTCTCGATCGAGATGTGGCCGCCATGCGCCTCGACCAGGTCGCGGCAGATGGCGAGTCCCAGGCCGCTGCCCGGTGAGTCG
>DATCGV010000065.1:0-3749 GCA_036508755.1 Candidatus Limnocylindrales bacterium
TCTCGATGTGCGGGTCGGCTTCCGGCGCGCGCCATGGCTTCAGCTCGTCGAGCTCCGCCGACGCGAATGTCGGGCGGCGGAAAAGCCCCATCTCGAGCGCACGCTGGATGGTCGACTTGCCGGCCTCGTTCGGCCCGCGGACGATGTTCAGGCCGGGCTTGAACTCGATGTCGAGCTGAGCGTGACGGCGAAAATCCTTCAGCCGCAGACGGGTGATGTTCATGCCAGCGTCACCCGCGTCGGATCGTCGAGCAGGAGCATGCCCAGGCGGAGTGCCTCACGCAGCTCCGCTGCGCGCTCCGTGTCGCCGCGCGTCTCGTGGTCGACGATGCGTGTCCGGAAGTCGCGCATGAGCGCACCGGGAATGGTGTCGGCCGGTGCGAGCTGCGCTTCGGCGAGCGGCGCGATCGACGCGTCACGCACGCGCACGCGCAGGAACCCCGACGCCAGCTGACGCTCGAGCTCCTCGACGTTCAGGTCGAGATCCTCGTTGCGTACGCCGACGACGCGCGCGTCGAGCACCAGGTCCGGGTTCGCCAGATCAGTCAGCTGACCCCCGAGCTGCGCCTGTGAGGCCAGCCCGGCGGCGTCGATCTCCAGCTTGCGGAACTGGGTGCGCCCGACCGGTCGCGGCTCGACGGTGACGCGGCGCTGGCCGTCGCGCTCCTCGAGGCCGACGAGCAGGATCTGGCCGGCGCCATCCTGGTCGAGCGCCACCATCTCGGGCGCGCCCGAGTAGGCCCATGCGGTCCGGCCGGCCCGACCCTCGCGGAAGGAGTGCCAGTGGCCCAGGGCGAGGTAATCGAGGTTGCTGGCCGCGACCTCCTGCTCGGTGAAGGTGACGTCATCGGCATCAAAACGGCCGGGCACGGCCAGCGAGCCGTGGACCATGCCGACCTGCCAGTTGCGGCCGCCGCCCTGGGCGCTTTCTTGCACACCGATCGCAAGCGCTCCGAGCGGGCTCTCCGACGCACGTTTGGTTGGGAACACCTTGGACCGGACGGTCACCCCCAGCTCATCGAAGGCGACGCTCGACTTGGTGTCGGTCAGGACGGTCACGAGGCCGCTGTCCGGCGGCGCGCCCGACATCTCCGCCAGATCGAAGACGCGGTAGATCGAGGCTGTGTCGTAGCAATCGTGCGTGCCCGGGATCAGCACGACCGCGATGTGGCGCTGGGCGAGGCGGCCCAGCTCTGCGGCGGCACGTTCGACCGAGCGCTTGGGCTGGCTGTTGGAGTCGAAGAGATCACCGCAGATCAGGACCAGGTCGACCTTCTCGGCAAGCGCGAGGTCGATCGCCCGCTTGTACGCCTCGAACTGGCGTTCACGCTGCGCTGCCGCGGCAGGGCCAAGGTCGTCGTGCCGCGCGCCCAGGTGTACGTCAGCCATGTGCAGAAGGCGCGGCATCGAGAATCGGACTCCCAGCTCGGCAGGTGGTGTAACGAGTAACCGCAATTCTGACAGCCGCGGGTCCGGGTCGGACATAGGAAGGAAGGGCTAAGAATCGCCAACGGTGCTGCCGAGGGCGGCACTTCCCAGCCCGGTTCCGGCCGTGGGTGGTAGGCTTCGAAGGTTACCGGTGCGCCCCAGTTTCAGGGACCTCGGCAGAGCAAACTGGGTTGGCGCCCGACTCCTGTTCCGACGCCACGCCGTACGTTCGCTCGGCTCGAATCCCCGCTGGTCTGACCGGTGGCCACATCGGTGTCGACTGCCAAGAGCTGACCAAGGGGAGGTCGCAGGTGTCCTATCAAGATCGAACCGTCACCTGCGCCGATTGCGGCGTTGAGTTCATCCACTCCGCCGCCGACCAGGAGTTCTACGCGCAGAAGGGGTTCGCTTCCGATCCCAAGCGCTGTCCGTCGTGCCGCGCCTCGCGTCGTCAGATGCGTGAGACAAGCGGCTTCGACGTACGCGAGATCGGCGGTCCACGTGGCTACGAGCGCGGGGACTCCCGGCCGCAGCGCGAATACTTCGCCGTCATCTGCTCGAAGTGCGGCAATGCCGCCCAGGTGCCGTTCAAGCCGCGCCAGGACAAGCCCGTCTACTGCTCGGACTGCTTCCGCGACGTTCAGGCCGCGTCCTGACGCCCGCGCGCTCGCGTCGCGGGCGCCAGCCGCCTCGATCACGATAGTTCCGCCCAAGCGGCATTACCGCTGGGATCTGGTACTTCTAAAGCAAGCACACCAGCGCAAAGCCGCACACGTCGCCAGCGTCATCTCACGACGCGCTGAGCAAGACTTGCTCGCTGAGCACGAGGCTGAAGTAGCCGTTGCGGCGGGTCGTTCCGTTTAATCGGAACGACCGCGATTCACCCCACAGAGGGACGGTCGCGCCACATCAGCACAGCGCGCGGCTATTCGATAACGATGATGTTTCGCTCGGCGCACATGTCCTTGAGGATCTTCGGCCAGACGCTGACCGTGACCTCGCCCAGGTGGGCCTTCTTGAGCAGCAGCATCTGCGTCCGCGACTGCCCGATGCCACCGCCGATCGACAGTGGCAGCTCGCCGCTGATGATGCCGCGGTGGTAGGGCAGCGTGAGCCAGTCGGTCTGGCCGGTGATCTCGAGCTGCTCACGGAGCGTCTCGGCGTTGACCCGGATGCCCATCGACGTCAGCTCGTGACGGCGCTTGGTGACCGGGTTCCAGACGAGGATGTCGCCGTTCAGGCCGTGCATCGGGCGGCCGTCGTCGGATAGCGTCGGCGTGGCCCAGTCGTCGTAGTCGGCGGCGCGCATCTCGTGCGGATAGCCGTCGTCGAGCTTCCAGCCGATGCCGATGATGAAGACCGCCGGGTACTCCTGCAGGATCTGCGTCTCACGCTGCTTGCGCGGCAGATCGGGGTAGCGCGCGAGGAGGTCCTCGGCGTGCAGGAAGACGATCTCCTCGGGCAGGTCGGGATAGCGCTCGTCGCGCAGCTGCGGGAACAACTCGCGGGCGTGGGCCTCGGCGCCACGCAGGACGCGCCAGATCGCGCGCACGGTCTGCTTGAGGTACTCGAGGTTGCGATCTTCGGGCGTGACAACGCGCTCCCAGTCCCACTGGTCGACATAGACGCTGTGGTCGTGGTCGAGGAAGTAGTCCTTGCGCACGGCGCGCATGTCGGTGCACAGGCCTTCGCCTGCCTTCATGCCGAACTGCTTGAGGGCGACCCTCTTCCACTTGGTCGCGGCCTGCACGATCTGGGCGTCGATCGGATGCTTGTCGTAGTCGTTGCTGATGTGGAACTGGATCGGCGTCCGTGAACCATCGCGGTCGAGCATGTCGTTGACGCCTGACTCGACGTCGACGATCACCGGGACCTGGACGCGGATCAGATTGAGCTCGCGACACAGTTCGCGCTCGATGTAGTCCTTGACCTCGTAGATCGCGATCTGCGTCTCGCGCCGATCGAGTGCCGAGCGGTAATCGGTCGGCAGTATCTTCTCGAGCTCGTCGTATGAGCCGATGCCCGGCCCGGCAAGATCGGCCTGCTTGCTGACTGAGATGGTGCTCGTGGACATCTGGACAACCCCTTCAGCGGCGGCGCGCGCGCGCACTCTGAGCCCGATACTCGGCCGGGTTCGCGCGCGCCCACAAGAGCCGTTCGGCAGTAGCCGGAAGACGAAGCGCCCGGCGTAGACTTTTGCCGATACGGAGGTAACCCAGCAACCATGACCGACACGATCGAGCGCCCGCGGCTGAAGATCACCTACGCCACCCTGCGCGCCGACAACGAGGAGCTCCACGAGCAGTTCGACCGAGGGATTG
>DATCGV010000066.1:0-33039 GCA_036508755.1 Candidatus Limnocylindrales bacterium
AGCCGGAGGTCGCCTCGGCGCGCTTCTTGCCGGAGAGGCGGATGAGGTCTTCGTGCAGCTCGAACCAGACGGAGTGGTACGAGTCGACGCGCGGCGAGGCGACGTAGCGCTGGTCGCCAGCACGGGCCAGATCGAGCGCACGGCTCAGCCGAGCCAGATAGACGGAATAGGGGCGCTGCGAGGCGGCGAGTGGTGCCAGCCAGGCTGCCGTATCGGCGTGCAGTGTGGCAAGGTCGGACATGATCTGTGTGTCGTACGCGGCATCGCTGTGGTCGTTGAGGACCTGCTCGCCGGCCTTGTCGCGCACCTGCCACGCGGTGACGAGCGCTTTCGTTCGGCCGTCCAGGACGTGGAACTCGTCGAGCAGCCCAGCCGCGCGCTCGTCACCCACGACCGACCGAGCCGCGGTGAACAGCTCCGCGGCGGCGAGCTTGCCCTGCGCAGTGAGCCGGATCTGACCAGCGGCATTCTCGGCCAGCCGATCAGCGACGAGCTGGCCAACGAGCGATCCGACGGGCACCGCGTCGCCCTGCACCGCCTCGGCGAGCTGCTCGGACAGCACGGCGCCCTTGACGGCGAGGGCGCGCAAGACGTCGTCGCGGCTAACGTCCGGCATCTGCCCGGACGGAGCAGGTGACCGTGCTTCCGCAGGGACCGTCGTTTCGGAGACCACTTCGATGCCCAGCTCGCGTGCCCACGCGAGCAGTCTTGCCGCCTCGGGCGCGACCTGCCACGAGCCGGCTAAATCGCCAGCGAAAACCTCGCCGCTCGAGCCGTCGATCGAGATGCGCTCGCCGACATTCAAGTCGAGCACGGCGCTGCCGGCACCCACCACCGCCGGTATTCCCCAGCCCCGCGCGACGACGGCCGCATGAGACGTGAGGCCGCCGCGCGCCGTCAGGACGCCGGCCGCCTTTGACATTCCAACGACGTCCTCAGGCGACGTCTCGTCGCGTACAAGGATGACCGACTCTCCGCGCCCGCCTGCGGCGACCGCCGCCTCCGACGACGTCACCACGGCGCCCGAGGCCACGCCGGGAGATGCAGGCAGACCGCGTGCAATCGGTGCCCCCGCGTGTGCTGAGCGGGCGAACAGCCGCGGCGGATCAGCGAGCAAGGGCAGCACTCGGCGCACCGCCTCCTCGCGTGTGAGTGGGAACGCGGGATCGTCGGCCATCTCGATCGCCATGCGCACTGCCGCGCGCGGCGACTTCTTGCCCGTGCGCACCTGGAGCATCCACAGCCGGCCGTCGTCGATCGTGAACTCGATGTCGGCCACGTCGGTCAGGTGGCGCTCGAGCACCTCGGCATTGCGCCGGAGCTCAGCCGCAACCTCTGGCATGCGCGAGTCGAGAACGGCGATCGGCGACGGCGCGTGCGTGCCTGCAACAACGTCCTCGCCCTGCGCGTTGAAGAGGACGTCGCCGAAGAGCACGTTCTCGCCCGTCGAAGGGTTGCGCGTGAAGAGCACGCCCGTGCCGGACGACTTGCCACGGTTGCCAAAGACCATCGCCTGGACGGTCACGGCCGTGCCCAGGTCGTCTGGGATGTGTTCGCGCGAGCGGTAGGCACGCGCGCGGTCGCTGTTCCATGACCGGAAAACTGCCTCTATCGCCGCGCGCAGCTGCTGCCACGGATCGTCGGGCACGTCCCCCGAGCCGATGACGGACGCGTAGCCATCGCGGAAGCGGCGCAGGCAGTCGGCCGCAAAGTCGGCGCCGGAGACCCTGGCCAGGCCCGCGACCGTGGCGTCATTCAGGCCCAGGTTGAGGATCGTGTCCATCATCCCCGGCATCGAGACCGGCGCCCCGCTGCGCACGGACACCAACAGCGGATCCGGCGCGTCTCCAAAGCCGCGACCAACGCGCGAACCGAGGCGGTCCATCGCGGCGCGCAGCTCCGTGTCCAACCCATCAGGCCACGACCCGCCCAGATATGCGAGACACGCCGAGGTCGTGACGATGAACCCTGGCGGCACCGGCAGGCCCAGCTCGGAGGACATGACCACGAGGTTGCCGCCCTTGCCACCCAACAGCCGGAGCCGCTCCTCGGCCGTGCCCTCAGGCGGCGCGTCGAAGTCGTAGACGTATTGGGTCGGATGGGGCGAATTCATCGGCCGTTTGGCAGGGTCGGTCGTCATCGATGCCTGCGATTATCATCGATGATCGATAGGTGCTCGGAGTGCAAGAGGGCAGGGACAGATGGCGGTCGAGACCCAGCATCAGATGACATCCGGCACTCGCGCGATCCATACCGGCGAGCCGCTTCTCGATCAGTTCCTTGGCGACGCAGAGTTCCCGATCGAGTGGCGCAGCGAGGTCGAGAAGGAGCTCTTCTGGGTCTTCGATGACCTCCATTGCCCGCATCCGCTGAGCCCGATGTTCGAGGAGATCGGCGGCTGGTGGCTGACCTGCGACCACATGTTCCGCCGCTTCGGCACGCCGTTCGCCGCGGACTGGATCATCAAGAACGTCAACGGCTATCTGTACACGGCGGCCGTTCCCGCAGACAAGAGCTGGACTGCCGACGCGATGGAGTACGGCGCCCGATACGGCGCGCGCGTGCCGCTCGATCCCGCGTACAGCAACCGGATGGGCAAGTACCTCGACGCCACCCTGCCGGTCTACGGCGAGCACTTCGTCGATTGGTGGAACAACCGCCTCGTGCCCGAGATGAAGCGCAACTTCGTCTTCCTCGAGGCTGAGCTCAACCGCCAGGACGAGATGTCGCTGGCTGATCTCGCCGTCCTGCTCGAGGACGCGATCGACATCCACGATCGGCACTGGAAGATCCACTGGATGCTCAACTTCGCCCAGCTCTCGGCCACGCTCAACCTGCGTGCTGTCATGGAGAAGACGCACGGCAAGGTCGACGACGGGCTTCTCGGCCGGCTGCAGAACAGCGCCAACGACCGCAACTGGGACTCGATCAAGGCCCTCTGGGAGATGAAGCAGGAGGCCAAGGCGGACGCCGAGCTTTCCAAGGCGTTCGCCAACGAGACCGCGGCCGAGATCATCGCCGCGCTCGAATCGACCGACCGCGGGCGCAAGTTCATCGCCGAGAGGATCACGCCCTACCAGCGCGAGTTCGGCTGGCACGCCGTGTGGAGTCATGAGTTCATCTTCCCGACGGTGTTCGAGAAGACGGAGCCGGTCGTCGAGCTGATCCGCGGCTACATCCAGACCGACTACGACTACCCGACGACGATGGGTGCGCTGCGCGACGACATCGAGGCCGCTGCACGCGAGATCCTCAAGGGTCTCCAGGGAGACGCGCTCGAGCAGATGCGCGCGGCCAACACGGTCAACCTGCGCATGGCGCCGCTAACACCGGACCACCACTTCTACATCGACCAGGGCGCCAACGCCCACGTCCGGCTCGTGCTGGTGGCGATCGGCCGCAAGCTCGCGGCGGCAGGCACGATCGACGATGCCGAGGACGTCATGTTCCTGCGCTACAACGAGCTGCGCGCGCTGATCGGCGACGCCGCCGCACTCGACGCGAAGGCACTGATCGCGGAGCGCAAACAGGAGCGCGAGAAGGCGTACGAGTTCCAACCGCGAGCGTGGATCGGCACCGCGACGCAGAGCCAGCTCGACTTCCCGTACCTCGTCAACTGGGGCTTCCCCGAGAAGTTCACGCGCAAGGAAGGCGAGATTGCCGAGCAGTTCAAGGGCATCGGCGGCTCGCCCGGCGTGGTCGAGGGCATTGCCCGGGTCGTGCTCCACGAGGACCAGTTCGACGACGTCCGCGCCGGCGACATCCTGGTCTGCCACATGACCAACCCGGCTTGGGTCGTCCTCTTCACCAAGATTGCCGGCCTGGTTACCAACGCCGGCGGGCTGACGGCACATCCGGCCGTGCTCAGCCGCGAGTTCGGCATCCCGGCCGTGGTCGGGACGCAGGACGGAACATCGCGGGTCAGGGACGGCGACCGGGTGCGCGTCGACGGCACGACCGGCACGGTCGACATCCTCGAACGGGCCGCGCAGTTCCGCGAAGACCTGATGCGCGCATGACACTCACACAGGTGGCCACGCTCAGCCCGCTCCAGCAGACCGCGGCCACGGCTACCGACATCTGGAATGACTCGTGCGCGGTCGACGAGCTGGAGTACGCGATCGAGCACGGCGCAGTTGGTGCCACGGCCAACCCGACGATCGTCACCGACGTCTGGAAGAAGGATCCGGCACGCTGGAGCCGGCGCGTGCGCGAGCTGGCTGCCGAGCGCGAGGGCGCGACCGAGGTCGATCTGGCCTGGGAAATCGTCGAGGAGATGTCGCGCGAAGGCGCGGCACTGCTCATGCCGGCTTTCGACAAGTACGGCGGCCGGCAGGGCCGGCTGTCGATGCAGACCAACCCGACCTTCTGGCGCAGCTTCGAGCCGATGCTCGAGCAGGGCGTCCACTTCACGACCGTCGCGCCCAACATCATCGTCAAGTTCCCGGCCACCAAGGTCGGCATCGCCGTCATGGAAGAAGCCACGTATCGCGGCGTGTCGATCAACTGCACCGTCTCGTTCAGCGTGGCGCAGGCCGTGGCCGCGGCGGAGGCCGTCGAGCGCGGCCTCGAGCGCCGCGAGGCGGAAGGCCTGCCGACCAACGACATGGGTCCCGTGATCACGATCATGGTCGGCCGCGTCGAGGATTGGCTGAAGCTGCTCGTCGACCGCGATGGCATCGTCGTCCACCCGGCGGCGCTGGCGTACAGCGGCGTCGCCGTTTTCAAGCGCGCCTACGGCATTTTCCAGGAGCGTGGTTTCCGTGCCCGCCTGCTGGCGGCGGCAATCCGTCACCACCTGCACTGGTCGGAATTCGTGGGCGGCGACGTGGTCATCACCATGCCGTCGTCGTGGCAGAAGAAGTTCAATGCCTCGGCGATCGAGGTTCGAGATCGGATGCATGAGCCGGTCGACCCGCTCTACATCAATGAGCTGCTCGCGGCGTTCCCCGACTTTCGGCGGGCATTCCAGCCCGATGGCCTGACAGTCGACGAGTTCGACTCGTTCCCGCCGTCGGCGCGCACGCTGCGCGCGTTCATTGCCTCGTATCACGACCTGTTGGCGGCCGTGACCGACGCCCAGCTGCCCAACCCGGACATCAGGAGCTGATCGAGATGTACGTCGTGATCGCCCGCTGGGTGGCGCGCGAGGGAGAGGAAGCGGACGTCGAGCGCGTGCTCAAGACGATGGCTCCCTTGAGTCGCGAGGAGCCCGGTTGCCAGGAGTTCACGGTCCTGCGCTCGAACGACGAGCCGCGCACATACCTGCTTTACGAGGTCTACGACGACGAGGCATCGTTCCTCGCCCATCGCGATACGGAGCATTTCAAGAAGCACGTTCTGGGCGACGGCATCGCACGCCTCGAGGCGCGCACGTTCGCCCATTACGACATCGTGGCCTGAGCGCGCCGATCATGGAGCCGGTCGACGACACGCTCAGCCCGCTCGCCCGGAACGTCCTTTCGGCGCAGGTGAAGGATCGCCTGCTGCGCTCGATCATCGAGGGCGAGCTGCCACCGGGCTCGCGCATCATCGAGACGCGCATCGCGCGCCAGCTGGGCACGAGCCAGGCACCGGTGCGCGAGGCGCTGCGCGACCTGGCCACGCTCGGCCTGGTCGAGATGCAGGCCTTCCGCGGTGCGCGCGTGCGTGAGCCACACGCCGACGAGCTGATCGAGGCGATGGAGGTGCGCGGCGAGCTCGAGGCGATTGCCGCCCGCACCGCCGCGGTCAACGTCGGCGAAGCGGACCTGCGCGCGCTGCGCGCCCTGATCGTGCGCATGCGCGACTGTGCCGAGGTTGGCGACGCGCACAGCCAGGCACTGGCCAACTCGGAGTTCCACACGCTCGTCGTTCGTGCATCCGGAAATCGGACCGTTCAGCGCCTGTGGGAGATACTCGAACCGTTCGCGCGGACATACATGACCGCGACCGCGCCCGGCGCCGACCTCCGTTGGCTGGCCGAGCGTCACGTCGCGATCGTCGATGCGCTCGAGTCGCGCGACCCGGAGCGCGCTGCGGAGCAGATGCGCATCCACGCCCGAGAGGCGGAGCAACAGGTCCTCGATGCACGGTCCGGAGGGAAGGTTGAGCGAGATCCCGCAGCTGTCTGAGGAAATGGTCTGTGGGCCAGCCCGCATCCGGATAGACGTCATCGGCGGTCAGCCGCGCGAGCACGTGCTCGAGGACATGAACTTCATGAACTACCGGCTCGCCGACGTGGAGATCGCCGCGCGCGTCACGTTGCCCAGGGCGGACATCGTCTGGCAAGCCGAGGGCGAGAAGTCGGTCGCCTACGATGCGGGTGAGTCCGTGATGACCTTCACCGGGCCCTGGGACGAGGGACCGATCCAGAAGGTGATCGTGGCCATGCTCGCGCTGCGCCTCGAAGAGCGCGGCTGGCACCCGCTCCATGCCTCGGCCGTGCGCTTCCGGGGCAGGACGATCATGTTCCTGGGGGGCGAGTCGAACCACGGCAAGTCGATGGGCCAGCTCGAGGCCAACCGCCGCGGCGCGCAGCTCGTGTCGACCGAGACGACCGTGATCGACGATGACGGCGTGGCCCAGCTGGGCAGCAAGGACGTCTATCTGAAGAAGCGCGCCAAGGGCACGGAGCGCGCCGACAAGGCCGCACCCAACGTCGGCGTCGCCAAGTTCTTCGGCCAGATGCCGACCTGGGAGCTGTTCACCCAGCCCACGAACGTGGACGTCGTGATCGTGCCCGCGATCGACGGCAACTTCGATCCGAGCATGAACGAGATGATCCCGTTCGAGCGTCAGTTCCAGACGCTCCACTCGCTCCAGAACTACTTCCTGCTCAACGAGCTGCTGGCGCCGGGCTGGCCGATGCCCCTCGTGGATAACGAACAGCTCCGCCACAGGCGCGCCCAGTTCGTCGAGCGTTTCTGTGGGCGGCCCTTCTTCTTCGTCCGCGCGGCCACTCCGCAGGTCCTGCTGGACGAGGTCGAGAAGGTCATCTGAGGACCCGGCGTTGCGCGCGTTCAGCTACGCCCGGCCCGGCACCCTCGACGAAGCTGTTGCGCTTCTAGAGGAGTTCGGCTCAGATGCGCGCGTTCTCGCCGGCGGGACCGACCTGATCATCCGACTCCGCGACAGGACGCTGACGCCACGCGTCGTCGTCGACATCAAGCGCATCCCGGAGCTGGCGCCGTCGATCGAACTCATCGACCGCGTCCTGCGCATCTCGGCCGGCACGACCATGACTGACGTCCTGGGCGATGTGATCGTGCGCCGGTCGTTTCCGGCACTTGCGGAAGCGGCATCGATCATCGGCTCGGTCCAGATCCGCAATCGCGCCACGCTCGTTGGCAACCAGACGAATGCCTCGCCGGCAGCCGACACGGCGCCCACGTTGCTGATCTACGGCGCGGTGCTCGTCCTCGTCGGTGCGCGCGGCGAGCGGCGCGTTGCTCTCGACGACTTCTTCGTCCGCTCGGGCGTGACGACATTGGAGCCGGGCGAGCTGGTCACGGCGATCGAGATACCGATGCCCAGCACGGCGCAGGGCTCTGCGTTCACCCGACGCACGCGCAGGCGCGGGCACGACCTGGCATCCGTCACGCTCGCGGCAAGCGTGGGCCGCGACGGTTCGACGCGCCTTGCCTATGGCAGCCTGGGGCCACGACCGTTGGTCTTCTCGTCCGTGGGCGGCAGTGAGCCGCCGCTCGAGGCGTGGTTCGCCGACATGCGCCCGTCGCCCACGTCGATGCGCGCCTCGCCGGAATACCGCAGCGCCATGTTGCGCGTGCTTGCCAATCGGGCGCTGGCCACGGCGCGCGCGCGCCTGGAGGCCGGCGCCTGATGCAGGTCAGCCTGACGCTCAACGGCCGGCCGCGCACCTTCAGCGTCGAGGAGCACCACACGCTGCTCGACGCGCTGCGCGACGACCTCGGACTCACTGGCGCAAAGGAGTGCTGCCTGGTCGGTGAGTGCGGAGCGTGCACCGTCCGGCTCAACGACCGGATCGTCGACTCGTGCCTCGTCCTCGCGGTCGAGGCCGACGGTGGCGACATCGTCACCGTGGAAGGCCTGGCGCCGGAGCCTGGCCGGATGTCGGCGCTTCAGTCGGCCTTCCTCGAAAAAGGCGCGGTGCAGTGCGGCTTCTGCATCCCCGGCCAGCTGTTGGCCGGTGATGACATCCTGCGCCGTTTCGAGCATCCGACGCGACACGACATCGAGGAGGGCATCGCCGGCAACCTGTGTCGCTGCGCGTGCTACTACCAGATCGTCGAGGCGGTCGAGGCTGCGGCCCACGGCCGCGCGCGGGAAGAGGCACAGCTTGTCGAGTCTGCCGTGGTGCGCGAGATGCCGCCGCACGTCGTCGACCAGTGAGCGCCGCGCGCGAGCCCGGCCCGCTCATCGGCAAGCCCGTGCCGCGCGTCGGCGGCGAGGGCCGCGTCACTGGCGCGCAGCAGTACGTCGCGGACATTCACCTGCCCGACGAGCTGCATGTCAAGCTCGTCACCCTGCCCGTGGCCCACGCGCGGATCATCTCGATCGACCCCAGCGCCGCATTGGCGATGCCCGGAGTGCGGTGCGTGTTCACGGCGCAGGACGTCGTCGCGGTCGCTGGCGAAATGCCCCGCTTTGGGCCTCAGTTCAGCGACCGACCGGTCATCGCGATCGGCGAGGCGAAGTATCACGGCGATCCTGTCGCCGCGGTCGCGGCCGAGACGCGCGACGCCGCGGAGGAGGCGGCGCGCCTGGTGCATGTCGAATTTGAGCAGCTGCCCGCGGTGTTCACGATCGACGGCGCGCTGGCCACCGATGCGCCGCTCGTGCAGGATCCGTCGCTCCGCCCTGGCGACGAGCGCGCCGGCACGAACGTGCTGCGCGAGCACGACATCGCCTGGGGCGACGTCGACTCAGCCTCGGCGGATCTGATCGTCGAGAACACCTACCACTTCCCGATGGTCACCCAGTTCGCCATCGAGCCTCACGCGTTCATTGCCTCGCCCGACGGTGACGGCATCGCGGTCTGGTCATCGATCCAGCATCCGTATTGGCTGCAGCGCATCCTGGCGCGCGTCCTGCGGCTGCCGCTGGCCAAGGTCCGCGTCCACGCGCCGGACCCCGGTGGCGCGTTCGGCGGCAAGCAGCACGCCAAGTACGAGCCGCTGCTGGCGTTCATGGCGCTCGCGCTGGGCCGGCCGATGCGCCTCGTCCTCTCGCTCGAGGAGACGTTCGTCGCCGTTCGCCGCACGGAGACCGAGGTTCGCGTGCGCACCGGCATCGACCGCGACGGCACCTTCGCGTTCCAGGACATCGATGCCAACTACCTGATCGGCGCGTATGCCGACATCGCCGATCGCGTCGTGGGCAAGGGCTCGTACATCGGCAACGGGCCATACAACTGGCCGTCCGCACGAATAAACGCGCGCAGCATCCTGTCGCACACCGTGCCCTCGACCGCCTTCCGTGGCTTCGGCAATCCGCAGATCAACTGGGCGGTCGAGTCGAACCTCACCGAGGCTGCGCTGCGCCTGGGCATCGACCCGCTCGAGCTTCGACTGCGCAACCTGGCCAATCTCGGCGACAGGTTCGTGCCCTTCGACACGGCCTGCGACGGGCAGTGGGCGCAGTCGGTCAGGCGCGTCGCGGAGCTCATCGGCTGGGATTCACCGAAGCCTGCTGGCCGGGGCCGGGGAATCGCGCTGGGCATCAAGTCGGGGCCAACGACCGGGCTGTCGTATTCGCTCGTGCGCCTGCTGGCCGACGGCTCGGCGCTCGTCTATGCCGGCACGAGCGACATGGGCCAGGGCGCGCGGACGATCTTTGCCCAGATGTGCGCGTCGGAGCTCGACATACCCGTCGAGCAAGTGACCGTCATCTCGGGCGACACCGCGGTTGTTCCGTACGACCAGCAGACGTCCGCGTCGCGCTCGACGGTGCTGATGGGCAATGCCGTCGTGTCGGCCAGTCGCCAGGTGCGCGAGAAGCTCGTCGCCATGGCGGGCGGCGACAGCGCGGCGGACGGCGTGCCCACCGACGAGCTGGTCCGCCGGGCGCTCGGCCGCATGGGTGGCGAGATCAGCGCCATGGGCGAGGCACGCAAGGAGGCCGAGCCCGACCACCCGCTGGGTGGATCAGCCGCGTTCTTCGAGTTCAATGCCACGGCCGTCGAGCTCAGCGTTGACCAAGAGACGGGCGACATCACGATTCACCGCCATGCGACAGTGAGCGATGTCGGCCGGTCGATGAACCGTCTGCAGGTGACGATGCAGGACGAGGGCGCCGCGATCATGGGCCTGGGCCACACGATCATGGAGCACTACATCTTCGACGCGGAAGGCCGGATCCGGAACCTTGGCGCGATCGACTACCGCATTCCGACGTCGATGGATCTGCCCGAAGAGATGCTCAGCGACACGGTCGAGAACGCGGACGGTCCGGGACCATACGGCGCCAAGGGCATGAGCGAGGGCGCGCTGCTACCGGTCGCGGCCGCAGTCGCCGCCGCGCTGCGCGACGCGACCGGCGTCGTCATCCGCGACCTGCCCCTGTCGCCGGAGAACGTCTGGCGCGCGCTGCAGGTGCAACGCACCATCCCGGATCGCGGCGCACAATGACGAGCCTTGACTAGCCAGAGTCCGCCCACCAGCACTGACAATCGCGGCCCCGCGATCTCGGCCGACAAGCTCACCAAGCGCTTCGGAGACCGAGCTGCGTTCGAGGACGTGTCGTTCGAGATCGGCTACGGCGAGGTGTTCGGCTTCCTTGGCCCCAACGGCGCGGGCAAGACGACAACCGTCCGGACGCTCGGAACGCTGCTGACGCCAAGCTCCGGCAGCGCCAGTGTTGCGGGTCTACCGCTGACACCCGCCAATGGCGTCGACATCCGCCGGCGCATCGCGATCATGCCCGAGTCGCCCGGCCTGTATCAGCGACTCTCGGTGCTCGAGAACCTGCAGTGCTTCGCCGACCTGTACGAGATCCCGGACGCACGATCCCGGATTCAGGCGGTGCTCGCGGCAGTTGGCCTCACGGACCGCGCCAATGACCGGTCCGGCGTGCTCTCCAAGGGTCTTCGTCAGCGCGTCGCGCTGGCACGCGCGCTGCTCAGCGACCCGGAGATCCTGTTTCTCGACGAGCCGACGTCCGGGCTCGACCCTGCCGCAGCGCGCGACGTCCACGAGCTGATCGGCCAGCTCCGCGAGCGCGGCGTGACGATCTTCCTGACCACGCACCGGCTTGATGAAGCCGAGAAGCTCTGCGATCGCGTGGCGATCCTCAATACCACGCTGCTCAGCATCGGGCGTCCGGAAGACCTGCGTGACCAGCTGTTCGCGAAGTCGCTGCGCGTGGTGACGCTGGCACCGCTGACCGATCCGGCCCCCGTTTTCGGAAAGATCGCGTCCGTGACGCGCTGGAACGAAGAGGCGCCATCGACGTACGTGCTCGTGGTCAGCGACTCACGCGCCGCGGCACCGGCCGTCACCCGCGCCCTTGCGGCTGCCGGTGCCGACGTGGTCTCGATCGGTGAAGAGCAGCACACGCTCGAGGATGTCTACCTCCAGCTCGTAGACGAACCCCAGGCGCAATGAGCCTGAGCATGCGCCGAGTGCGCGCGATCTTTGTCAAAGAGTTGCGCGAGTACGGCCGCAACCGTTCGCTGGTCGCGGCGATGGCCTTATACCCGCTCATCTTCACCGTTCAGCCACTGATCGCGATCTTCGTCGCGCCCAGTGCAACCGCTGCGAGCCTCATAGGGCATCACGAGCTGACCTTCATGCTCGGTATCCCGATCCTCGTGCCGGCAGCGCTGGCCGCATTCGCTGTCGCTGGAGAGCGGCAGCAGGAAACGCTCGAGCCGGTGCTCGAAACGCCGATCAAGCGCGAGGAGTTCCTGCTCGGCAAAGCACTCGCGGTGTTTCTGCCCAGCCTGGTCATCGCCTACTTCGTGTTCACGCTGTTCATCGCGGTCGTCGAGCTGTTCGCAAAGCCGGGCATCGCGCCGGCACTGACCGGCACCGACGACGTGATCGTGCAGGTGCTCTTCACGCCACTTCTGGCGGCGTGGTCGATCTGGGTCGGCATCGCGGTGTCCACCCGATCCAACGACGTGCGCGTGGCGCAGCAGCTGAGCGTGCTGAGCAGCCTGCCGCTCATCCTGGTAACGATCATGTTCTCGTTCAACATCATCCAGCCGAGTTTCGAACTGGTCGTGCTGCTCGGCGCCCTGCTGCTCGTGGCGGACGTCATTGGCTGGCGGCTGATCGCGCCGCTCTTCGACCGCGAGAAGCTGATCTCGGGCCCGCACTGACCTGACCACACCGGGCGGCCAGGGCGCAATCCACCCCGCCGTCTGGCTGCCGATCGAAGAAGCCCAAACGAGAGTGGACGCGGCGCTGGCAGCTGGCGGGCACCTGGTGCGCGACGACTTTGCCCCCCTGGTGGACGCTGGCCGACAAGTACGGCAACGAGGTCGACGCCGCGACCGTCGCCTACCGCGACGAGCCGCCGCCGGAGGGCTAGCCGCTGTGTACCGGGTCGGCCTGCGGCTGGCCGGGCACCGGCACGGACTCTCCGTGCCGCCACCTGATCTCGAAATAGAGCAACGTCGATCCGATGACGATCAGTGGCTGGAACACTGCCGCGGCGAGCGTTGAGGCGACCGACTCGACCACGCCGAAGGTGACCCCGAACGTTGAGCTGAACGTCGCGATGGTTGACAGGCGTGGCGGCGAGATTAAGAACGCGCCGATCAAGCCGACGATCTCGAAGACGAGCCCAAGCAGGGCCACGACCAGTGCGAAAACGATCATCCAGCCGACCAACCTGAGCATCGAGCCGCTCAGCAGGAACCAGCTCCGGCGCAGCGCCTCGCCGATCGAGACCTCCTCGATCATCAACACCTGGATCGCGAAGGCGATGCGGATCATGACGAAGATGAAGCCGAAGATCAGCGCGACGAAGACAATCAGGCCGAGCAGGGCGACAGGGCCGCCACCGATCCCGAGCGCCGAGGGGAGCGCGCCAAGCAGCGGCAAAACGAAGCCGACAACGGAAGCGGCGACGCCGCCCAGGGTCAGGATCAGGTACAGCCCGAGCAGGCTGCGCAGGCGCCCAAGCGCTGCCCGGAAGGAGCGCCTGGCACTGAGGCGCTCGCCGCGGATCGAACCTGCGATCGCGTGGATCAGCGCCGCCCCGCCAATGGTCGTGAAGAAACCGCTGATCACGGTCACGAGCAGGATCAGGCCGATTGCCGTGGCTGGAAAGCCCGTCAGGACGAGTCGCGGGTCCGGAGGAGGCCCGAACGGATCTCCGGTGATCGACTGTTGCCAGGCCGTGATTGCGTCAAAGGTGACGTACTCAGCCCACGCGCTTGTAATGAGCAGTGGTACGTAGGCAAGCACCGTGATCGAAACGAATGTCCGCCAACCGAAGCGGAACAGATGGAATGCCAGCGAGACGCCGCGGCCGATGGTGAGCGGATAGAAGCCGGGAAGGGGAGCGGATCCTGACGGGGGATGAGGCGGCCCCCACTCAGGCGGTGGGAACGGACCGGGCGTGGGCGGCGGCGGTGAGAACCGTTCCAGCAGCTCGGGCATTGGCCGCCAGTTTAGGCCAGCGATTGGTCAAGGCCAGGGTCGAACGGCCCGTCGGCGGCCCCGGCCATGGCGGTCGGTAGCGCTGTCACGATCGCACGGCGGCGGTCGAAGCGCAGGTACGTGTCGTAGCCACAGGCGCGGGCGGCGGCGACGACCAGGTCGTGGCCCCACGCAGCGTCCTCGGCCATGTGCCCGTCAGAGGCGAGAGTGATCGGGACGCCCGCGCCGCGAAACATGGCCAGGAACGACGGCGCGGGAAAGATCTCTTTCGACTCTCGGCGTAGACCGGCTGAAGAAACCTCGACCGCAACGCCGGATGCGGCCGCCGCCGCCACGACCGGCGCGTACAGGTCCGCGAGCAGCCCGGCGGGCGGCCGATAGCCCGCCTTCTTGATCACGTCGGCATGTGCCAGCACGTCGACCATGTGCGCGGCCGCGAGCTCGGTCTCGAGCCCGAAGTACTCGCGCCAGGCGCGCTCGACGCCGCGCCGTGCGAACTCGGTGGGTCCCTGCGGGCGGGTGAAGTCCCAGCCACCGATCCAATGCACCGAGCCGACCAGGAAGTCCCACGGGTATGGCGCGATCAGATCCAGGACGGCCTGCTCGGTGCCTGGCTCGAAATCGACCTCGAGGCCAAGCTTGACGGGCAGTCCGCGCGCCTTGGCTTCGAGCACGACCTCCACGTAGCGCTCGAGCGACAGGTTGCGCTCGGCGCGGACGACGCGCTCCATCTCCGACAGCACCTGCGCGGGTAGCGACCGGTCCGACTCCCACCAATTGCCGAACACCGCCTCCGATTCCACGCAGCGATAGAGGTGCTCGGTGAAGCCGAGCTCGGCTACGCCGCGCGCGGCCGCAACCTCGACGTAGCGGTCGATGTAGCCGTCGGGATAGACGCCCGGAGGCGGAGCGCCCGGCAAGTCGGCGTGAGGATGCAAGTGGAGGTGGTAGTCGGACACGGGTTAAGTTTCGCCGACTGACCGCTTGGCAAGCGTCAGCGGTCAGGAACTCTTCGAGCCCCTAGCCCAGCTCAAAACCCGCAGCGCACGCAGCGTGTTCCAGACGCTCGGCTGGCCCGGTCCGTCGTCCATGACGAAGTCGAGGTGGTTTGGATGCGCGACGTCCTGCAACCACAGGAAGTTGCCGTTGCGCTTGCGCTCGACGAGTTCGACCGCTTCGTTGACTCGCGAGTCTGCGGGTGCGCCAGTCACGCGGAGGTAATCGAGGCCGCGCAGGACGTCGTAGTGGTATCCGGGGGGAAAGGAAAAGTCGAGGAATGCCTCGTCGGCGATCTCTCCCGTGGAGCGGCGCCGAAACATGCCGCGCTCCACGAGGTATGTCTCACCCCGTTGCCGTGCCGCAGCCACCTCAGCTGACCCGCCGTGAGCGTTTTCGAATTCGAGGAGCCCTTCCAGGACGTTGATGGTCGTTGCGAATGAACCGACGGTGGCACCGTTGTCGTCCTCGCAGTTCCAGCCGCCGTCGTCCATCTGCTCGGTCAACAACCGGTCGGCGATGCGCTGCACGTCCTGGCCGAAGTAAGCGCCGACGGCCAGAACGCGGCCGTTGATGCACGGCTCTACCTCGCCGTGGAAGAACGGTTTGCCATGCCACTCGGCGTCCTGCGGCAGGACGCCGTTCCAAGTGACCTCGTCGCGGACGCGCGCGATGACAGTGCGTGCGGCTTCGCTCCCGGGATCGAGGCCGATCGCGCGCAGCAGCAGCAGGGTCTCCAGGACAACCCAATCACGATGCTCGCCCACGACGGCGCGCGTGTCCCCGCCCGGCGTGAGTCGTTGGATCAGGGCCGCGCCCCAGCCCTCGTTCTCGACGCGCGCTCGCTCGGTGGCGATTTCATCTGGTGCGGCCTGGATGAGGTCGCGCAGCGTCTGCCAGCGGATTGCCGGATCGGCCGCGAGCAGCCAGTCGGTCGCGCTCACGGGTTACTCGATATTGGCCGAGAGCTTGTCCCAGAGGATGCCGGCGTTGTGACTCTGGATGTAATCCATCATGTATTCCTGCCCGATGTCGACCGGATAGCGGGCGCGCATGTTGCAGCGGGCGATCGTCTCTTCGCGTGACCAGCCCCTGGCCACGGCCGTGGCGACCATCGACTTCCACTCGAGCAGCACGGCCTTCTGGGTGTGCAGGTACTTGAGGTCCGTGACCGGTCCGTGGCCGGGCACGACCTTGTGCACGTCGAGCTTGGAGATCGTGTTCAGCGCGTCCACCCACTGGTCGACGTCGGAGGCCATGACCCACGTCTGCACGTCGCAGAAGACCGTGTCACCGGTGAACACGACGCGCTCCTCGGGCACGTAGACACAGATCTGGCCGGGCGTGTGGCCGGGCGTCCAGATGAGGTGGAACGTGTGGTCGCCGACGTGCAACGTGACGTTGCCCGTGAAGACGATCTGGGCCTTGTTCGGGTCGCGGAAGTAGACCTCGCGCTGCGGGAAGATGCCCTGCCCCTCGGGATCGTTCATCGGGATTGCCTCGGCCGCGTAGTCGAACGGGTCGAGGACCGGCGTCGAGACCATGAAGTTGTCGTAGACGCCCTGGTGGTGGATGACCTTGCCCGGAATGCCCTTGAAGTAGTAGTTGCCGAAGATGTGGTCGACGTGATGCTCGGTGTTGATCACGTACTGGATCGGACCGTGTGCCTCGGCCTCGGCGCGCATTGCGACGGCGCGCGTGGGCAGTTGCGGGGTGTCGACGACGACCGGGCCCTCGCTCGTCAGGACGTAGCTGGGGTTGCAGCCGCGAATGGTGATGTCGGTGAAAACGCCGGGCGTTACGTTCTCGAATGCCATTTGGGGCAGTGCCTCTGGAGTGAGCCTCTATTGAGTTGCTGTGAGGCCTCCGTCGAGGGTCAGGATCTGGCCGGTGACGAAGGAAGATGCGTCGGATAGAAAGAAAATCACAGCGCCGACGAGATCGTCCGGGTCGGCGATGCGACCGAGCGGGATGCGCGCCAGCAGGCTTTGCTTGAACGCCTCATCGGCGAGCAGGCTCGCCACCTGCGGTGTTGCGACAAACGTTGGTGCGATGGCGTTGACGTTGATGCCGTACTTCGCCCACTCGGTCGCCTGCTGGCGCGTGATCGAGTTGATCGCACCCTTGGCCGCGACGTAGGCGAGGTAGCCGGCGTTGATGCCCAGCTGGCCACGGACGCTGGAGATATGAAGGATGTGGCCACCGTTGCCGGCCTTGATCATCTGCCGCGCCGCGGCCTGGGTCACGAGCAGCGCGCTCGTGAAGTTGAGATCGAAGATCCGGTCGAACTCGTTCTCCGGGTAAGACTCGGCAGGGAACAGGGCAGTACCGGCGCCGCCGCCAACGGCGTGGACGATCGCGTCCAGCCGGCCGAAATGATCGGCAACCTCACCGATCGCGCGATCGACGTCTGACTCGTTCGTGACATCGGCGGCGACCCCGAGGGCGCGCCCGCCACGCTCTTCGATCTTTGTGACCATCGGAGTGACCTGCTGGTCCGTCCGGTCGAGCACTCCGACGCTCGCTCCGACTGCCGCGAGGGCGAGAGAGAGCCGACTTCCGATCCCGCCCGCGCCGCCGGCGACGATGGCCACCTTGCCCTCGAGCCGGAAGCGCGCCAGCTCGTCCTGGAGTTCGCTTGTCATGCAGTCAGGATAATCGATGATCGAACATTCGGTTCCATGAAACACCCTCAAACTTGGCGATTGTCAGCCCAGCAGAAAGCGTTTACTGTTGCCGCGCGCAACGCGCCCGAGTCGCCGTTCCGAAGCTGTCACAACGGTGAGGAGCATGCCGTGGCCGCCGAGCCAGCTGACGTCCTGATCATAGGCGCGGGTGCTTCGGGCGGTGTTGTCGCCAAGCGGCTCGCCGAGGCCGGATTCAAGGTCGTGTGCCTGGAGCAGGGCGAGTGGCACAACCGCGACGACTACCCGGGCAACAAGCTCGACTGGGAGCTCCATCAGCGCAAGAGCTGGGCGATGAGCCCCAACATCCGCGGCCTTGCCGAGGACTACCCGATCGTCGAGGACGACACGCCCGTCTCGCCGCTGATGTTCAACGGCGTCGGCGGCTCGACGATCATCTTCGCCGGCGCCTGGCCACGCGCGCTGCCGAGTGACTTCCGCGTGCGCAGCCTCGACGGAGTCGCCGACGACTGGCCGATCGACTACTTCGAGCTCCAGCCGTACTTCTACCGCACAGATCGGGACTTCGGCATCAGCGGCCTGCCCGGCGACCCCGCCTATCCGGCGGACAGGGAAGATGCGCCGATGCCGCCACTGCCGATCGGATCAGCAGGGCTCAAGGTCGCCCGTGCCCACGCCAAGCTCGGCTGGCACTGGTGGCCGGAGTTCAACTCGATCAACTCGACCCCGTATGACGGCCGCCGGCCATGCGTCCAACGCAGCACGTGCCAGAGCGGCTGCAACGAGGGTGCCAAGGCCTCGACGGACCTGACCCACTGGCCCAAGGCGATCGCCTTGGGCGCGCAGCTGATCACCGGCGCCCGCGTCAGCCGCATCGAGACCGACGCGGCCGGGCTGGCGACGGGCGCGACCTGGATCGACCGGCAGGGCCAGGAGCATTTCCAACCGGCGCAGCTCGTCGTCCTTGCCGCGAACGCGATTGGCACGCCGCGGATCCTGCTGATGTCGGCGAACAGTCAGTTTCCTGACGGATTGGCAAATTCGAGCGGCCTCGTCGGCAAGCGGCTGATGATGCATCCGTTCGCCAACGTCGCTGGCCTGTTCGATGAGCCACTGATGAGCTGGCAGGGCCAGTTCGGCGACCTGATCGAGTCGCTCGAGTTCTACGAGACCGACGAGAAGCGCGGCTTCGTGCGCGGCGCGCGCTGGGGCCTTGCGCCCACCGGCGGGCCGGTGGGCACCGCGTTACCCGCGCGCGCCGGCGAGCAGGTCTGGGGCCCGGACCATCATGTCCACGTGAAGACGCACCTGGGCCACGGCGCGAACTGGGGCCTCTTCGCCGAGGACCTGCCCGACGAGGCGAATCACATCACGCTGAGCAAGTCGGTGACCGACTCGTCGGGCCTCCCTGCGCCAGAGGTCCACTACGCCATGGCCGACAATGCCCGGCGCATGCTCGACTTCCACATCGAGCGCGCCAGGGAGTCGCTCGACACCGCCGGCGCATACAAGATCGAGGTCGACCGGCTGATGCGCTATTCCGGCTGGCACCTGCTCGGCACGGCGCGCATGGGCAACGACCCGAAAACGTCCGTGCTCGATCGCTGGAATCGGACGCACGACGTGCCCAATCTGTACGTCGTCGACGGCTCGTGCTTCGTCACCTCGTCGGGCGTCAACCCGACCTCGACCATCGTCTCGATCGCACTGCGCGCAGCCGACCACATCGTCGAGACACGCGCCAACCAGCAGGTGGCTGCATGACGACCGAACAGAAGGCGGCGCCCGCGATGTCGCTTGCTGCCGATGAGCTGGCGACCTTCGCCGCGATCGCTGGCCACCTCATTCCTGCCGCGCACGGGATGCCCTCCGCGGCCGAGGTGGTCGACGCGGCGCGCATCGATTTCGTCCTGCGCGCCCGGCCAGACCTGTTCGAACCGTTGCGGGCAGCCCTTCGCGCGGATCTGGGCACCGACCTGCAGGGTCGGCTGCATGCGCTCGCGCACGAAGAATCCAATCTCGCCGCCCTCCAGCTGGTCATCGTCGGTGGCTACTACACCGACAAGCGCGTGCGCGAGCTGATCGGCTACCCGGGCCAGCTGGCGATCGACGTCAAGTCGTGGCTCGTCCCGCAGTACCTTGAAGAGGGCCTGATCGACGCCGTGCTCGCGCGCGGAGCGGTCTGGCGCGACCCACAGACCGGCGTGCGCGCCGTGATCCAGGACCACCCGACGACCTACGCCGAACGCTTCACCGACACCGCGCCCGGGCCCGACTCCGAAGGAGGCAACGATGGTCGCGACAGCTGAGAAGACAACCGACGGCGGCTGGCTCGGCCCGTTCCTTGCCGAGTGGCACACGGGCACCGGCCGCGAGATCGACGTCCGCGAGCCGGCGACCGGCCTGCACCTGCTGACGATCCGTGAGTCGACTCCTGACGATGTCCGGCAAGCGGCGGCTGCTGCGGCCGCCGCTCAGCCGGCATGGGCACAGGCGAGCTACCAGGAGCGGTCGGCCGTGCTGCGCCGCGCGGCGGAGATTTACGAGGCGCACCGGCCCGAGTTCGGGACATGGACGCAGCGCGAGACCGGCGCGCATCGCAACAAGATGCACCACGAGCAGAACTTCACGACCGGCGAGCTGCTCGCCGCGTCGGCGATGCCGTGGCAGCCGTACGGCTCGCTCGTGCCCACCGTCCAGCAGGAACGGTTGTCGATGATCCGCCGCGTGCCCGTGGGCGTAGTCGGCGCGATCACGCCGTGGAACTCACCGTCCGTGCTGGGCATGCGCGTCGTTGCCCCGGCCCTGGCGCTGGGCAATGCCGTAGTCCTCAAGCCGGACCCGCAGACGCCGGTGTGCGGCGGCGCGATGTTCGCGGCCATCTTCAAGGAGGCGGGCCTGCCTGACGGCCTGCTCCAGATCGTCATCGGCGACGCCGAGACCGGCGACGCGCTGGTGACCGACCCGAACGTCAGCCTCGTCAGCTTCACGGGATCGACGGAGGTCGGGCGGATAGTCGGTGCCAAGGCGGGCGGCCTGCTCAAGAAGGTCAGCCTTGAGCTGGGCGGCAACAACCCGCTGATCGTGCTCGATGACGCCGACCTGCTCGCGGCGGCGAGCGCGGGCGCATACGCCAGCTTCCAGTTCCAGGGCCAGGTCTGCTTCGCCACGGGCCGGCACATCGTGCACAAGAGCGTCGCCGACGAATACGTCGACCTGCTCGCCCAGAAGGCACGCCGGCTGCGCACGGGCGACCCGTACCGCGAGGACGTCGAGCTCGGCCCGATCGTCAACGAGCAGCAGCTCAAACGCGTCGACTCGATCGTCAAGCGCTCGCTCGAAAGCGGTGGCGCGCGGCTCGTCGAGGGCGGCACGTTCGAGGGCCTCTTCTACCGACCAACGGTGCTTGCTGACGTCAAGCTCGACGCGCCGGCATGGACCGACGAGATCTTCGGCCCCGTCGCGCCGGTGGTTACGTTCACCAGCGACGATGAGGCGGTCGAGCTGGCCAACTCGTCTGAATACGGACTGGCGGCCGGTGTCTATTCGCGGTCGATCTCGCGCGGCCTCGCACTCGCCAACCGAATTCGCGCGGGGATGGTCCACGTCAACGACCAGACGATCAACGACGAGGCGACTATCCCGTTCGGCGGCATGGGCCTGAGCGGCAACGGCGGCCGCTTTGGCGCCGATGCCAACCTCGAGGCGTTCACGCAGTGGCAGTGGGTCACGGTGCGCGACGACGCCAAGTCGTTCGGGCCGCTCTATTGAGCTCGATCACCGAGGTTGCACGGCTCGCGGGCGTGTCGATTGCCACTGCCTCGCGCGTCGTCTCGGAAGCCGATTACCCGGTCAGCGCGCATACCCGCGCGCGCGTCCTGCTCGCCGCGCGCGAGCTCGACTACGTGCCCAATGCGCTCGCGCGCGGCCTGCTCAAGAGCCAGATCCCGGTCGTCGGCGTGATCGTCCATGACACGACCGATCCCTACTTTGCCGAGATCGTGCGCGGAGTCGAGGACGCGGCCGAATCGAGCGGCTACCTCGTCATCACCTGCTCGAGCGAGCGCGAGGGCGCGCGCGAGGCGTCCTATGTCCGGCTGCTGCGCTCGATGCGCGCTGCCGGCGTGATCTTCGCGGGATCGGGCATGGACGACGAGGCTTCGATCGAGGAGCTGCCGCGCCACGTGGCGGCCCTGCAGGGCTCAGGCGCGGCCGTTGTCCACCTCTCGCCGCACGCGCTGGGCGAGCCCGAGATAAGCGTCGACAACCAGGGCGGGCTCGCCGCGATGGTCGACGCGCTCGTCGGCCTGGGCCATCGGCGGATCGCGTTCCTGGCCGGCCCGCACACGCTGTACGTGGCGCGCGAACGCCTCGCCGGCTATCGGCGCGCGCTCGCCGCCGCGGGCATCAACATCGACGAGCGGCTCATCGTCGACACCGGCTTCTCCGCCGAGGCGGGGGCGCGCGCAGTGGACCAGCTGCTGGCCACGGGCGCGAAACCGGGCACCGACTTCACGGCGATCCTGTGCGCCAACGACCTGCTCGCCCTGGGCACTCTCCAGCGCCTGCACGAGCTGGGCATCGACGTGCCCGACGACGTGTCGGTGGCCGGCTTCGACGACATCCCGGTCGCGCAGATGACCGCGCCGTCCCTTTCGACTGTCCGCCTGCCACTGCGTGAGATGGGACGGCTTGGCTTCAAGGCCGCGATCTGTGCCCTGAACGGCGAGCAGCTCGTGCCCCAGGTCCTGCCGACGCAGGTCGTGCTGCGCGACTCAACCCGAGGTATCTGATGGAACAGCTCAACCTGCACGGCATCATCCCGGCCTGCGTCGTCACGTTCGATGCCGACGGCAAGTTCGACGAGGCCCAGTACCGGCACTACCTGCAATGGCTGCTGCCGCAGGGCCCGGTCGGGCTCGCGATCAACGCCGACACGGGCGAGGGGCCGCACCTATGGCCGGACGAGCGCGAGCGCGTGCTGCGTGTCGCGGTCGAAGAGGCAGGCGAGGTCCCGGTCATCGCCGGCTTGAGTGCCATGTTCACCGCTCAGGCCGTCGAAGAGGGCAAGCGCGCCCGCGATGCGGGCGCGCGTGGCCTGCTCGTCTTTCCGATTCCGGCCTATCAGGGCACGCCGCTCGACCCGGCAATCCCGGTCGCCTACCACGAAGCTATCGCCCAGGGCGTCGGTTTGCCGATGGTGGCATTCCAGCTTCAGCCCGCCCTGGGTGGCGTGATCTTCTCCGAGGACACGCTGCGCCGGATTGCCGCGATCGACAACGTCATCGCGCTCAAGGAGGCGAGCTTCGACGCGCGCCTGTATCTCCTGACGCGGCGCCTGATCGAGCAGCTCCCGCGACGCATCGACCTGCTCACGGGCGACGACAACTTCGTCTTCGAGTCGTTCGTGATGGGCGCAGAAGGCGCACTGATCGGCTTCGGCACGCTCGCCACGGCCGAACAGGTCGAGATGGTCAGGCTCACGACGGAAGGTAAGTGGGACGAGGCGCGCGCGATCTGGGAGCGCATCCTGCCGCTCGAGGAGGTCGTCTACGGCGCGCCCGTGCGCAACTACCGGGCACGCACCAAGGTCGCGCTCAAGGAGCTCGGCGTGATCTCCGGCACGTCGATGCGCCCGCCGCTGATGGCCATCGCCGACGAGGAGACCAAGCCCATCCGCGCCGCGCTCATTGCCGCGGGGCTGTGTTGAGCGGAGACAGCCTTCAGGGCAGGGTCGTGCTCGTGACCGGCAGCAGCCGCGGCATCGGCGCGGCCGTGGCGGCCAAGGCCGGCGCGCAGGGCGCAACGGTGGCCGTTCACTACAACCGATTTAACGAGGGTGCCCAGCGAACCGCGAATCGCATCCGCGACGCAGGCGCACAGGCTGAGGTCTTCTGCGCCGACGTGTCGGTCGGTGCCCAGGCGGAGCGCCTCGTGCACGAGGTGATCGCGAAGTTCGGCCGCCTCGACGGCCTCGTCAACAACGCCGGCAACACGCAGGTCGGCCCGTTCCTCGAGATCGCGCAACAGACGTGGGACGAGGTGATCGCGACCGACCTGTCCGCATCCTTTCACACCTGCCGTGCCGCCATCCCGCAGATGCTCGAACAGGGCCGTGGCACGATCGTCAACGTCGCCTCGCGCCTGGCCCAGATGGGCGTGACCGAGACCGCCGCGTACAGCGCGGCCAAGTCCGGGCTGGTCGGCCTGACGCGTGCCCTGGCCAGGGAGTTCGGCACGCGTGGGATCCGCGTCAATGCCGTCGCACCGTTCGTGACGATCACCGATATGACCTCGGACCTGGTCGACAGCGAGGCCGGCACGAACCGGCTGCGCGACGCGGCGCTTGGCCGATTTGGCCGAGCGGACGAGGTCGCCGACACGGTCATCTTCCTGCTCAGCGACGCCGCCGCGCTGTACACGGGCCAGACGCTCAACCCCAACGCCGGGGCGTACATGCCATGAAGGTGATCAGCGTGCGCGAGGCGGTCGAGTTGGTCAAGGACGGCCAGACGATCGTCTTCGGTGGCTCCGGCGCAGGTCATGCGCTGCCGCAGCGCTTCATCGACGAGCTCGAGACGGTGTTCAGGGAGACCGGCCATCCGCGTGACCTGACGAGCGTGCGCGTGGTCGGCACCGGCGATTTCGCCGACCGTGGCTTCAGCCAGCTCGCGCTGGCGGGCATGCACAGGCGAACCATCGGCTCGAACATCGGCAACGAGCCGCGCCTTGGCGCGATGGTCGAAAACAACGAGCTCGAGGCGTACTCGTTCCCCCAGGGCGTCTTGAGCCAGCTGATGGGCGAGATAGCCGCTGGACGCCCGGGTCTGGTGACTCACGTTGGCTTGGGCACGTACGTGGATCCGCGCCAGACCGGCGGCAAGCAGAACAGCCGCACGACGGACGATCTCGTCGAGGTGGTGACACTGCGCGGAAAGGAGTGGCTGATGTACCACTCGTTCCCGATCGACGTCGCTGTGATTCGTGGCACAACCGCCGATGAGGACGGTTCGATAACCATGGAATCGGAAGCGATTCAGGCCGAGATGCTCGACATGGCCATGGCCGCGCGCAACAGCGGCGGCATCGTCATCTGCCAGGTGCGCCAGCTCGCGCGGCGCGGCTCGCTGCCGCAGCGCGACGTCAAGGTGCCTGGTGCGCTCGTGGACTACGTCTACGTCGTGCCCGACCAGTGGCAGACGTATATCACCCAGGACTCGCCCTACTACGCGGGCAAGCTGCGCAAGCCTGTCGTGCCGGAACCGCCCCTGCCGCTCGACGTGCGCAAGATCATCGCCCGCCGCTCGCTGCTCGAGTTCGCGCCTGGCAACATCTGCAACCTCGGCTTCGGCATCTCCCAGCTGATCGGCCGCGTGGCCTGGGAGGAGGGCATCACCGACCAGCTCGTGCTCACGGTCGAGCAGGGCATTTTCGGCGGCGCGCCGGTCGCCGGCAACGAAGGCGGTGCGGGCTTCAACTACCAGGCGATGATCGACCAGCCGTACATGTTCCGTTTCTACGACGGCGGCGGGCTCGACGTGGCGTCGCTGTCCTTCGCCGAGATCGACGCCGAGGGCAACGTGAACGTGCACGCCTTCGAGGGCCGTATCCGTGGCCCGGGTGGCTTCCCGAACATCAGCGCCACGACGCGCAAGATCAACTTCGTCGGCACGCTGACCGCGCAGGGTCTAGAGCTGGACATCGATCCGTCGGGCGTGCGCGTCCGCGCCGAAGGCACCCTGTCCAAGTTCGTGCCCCAGGTGCGCCAGATCTCGTTTAACGGCAAGCTTGCGCGCGAGCGCGGCCAGCACGTCCGCTACATCACCGACCGCGCCGTGTTCGAGCTGCGGCCGGAGGGCGTGACCCTGATCGAGCTCGCGCCTGGCATCGACCTCCAGCGCGACGTCATCGACCGGATGGGCTTCAAGCCGCGCATCGCAGACGACTGCCGAAGGACCGATCTGCGCGTCTACGCCGCCGGCGCGATGGGCCTTGCGGCCGACTTCGCGCGGTCGGCCGACCAAGCGCGGGAGGCCGCCAATGGCTGACCTGGTTTCACTCGAGCTCGGTCGCGTCGCACACCTCGAGCTCGTGAATCCCCCACTGAATCTGGTCACAAGGGAGCTCACTGAGCAACTGAGTGACCGGCTCGCCACGCTAGCGGCCGCTGATGACGTCCGGGCAGTCGTCGTCAGCGGCCGCGGCGAGCGGGCGTTCTCTGCCGGCTCTGACGTCAAGGCGTTCGAGTCGTATCGCGGCGCCGCCGGCCGGGAGCACTTCAGCCGTGAAGAGGAGGTCTTCTCCCAGCTCGCCGCGCTGCCCATGCCGACGATCGCCGCCATCGAGGGCAACGCCCTGGGCGGCGGGTTGGAGCTCTGTCTGGCGTGCGACATCCGTGTCGCATCCGCGCGCGCGAGCCTCGGCCTGCCCGAAGTGCGGCTAGCCGTGACCCCCGGAGCGGGCGGCACACAACGGCTGCCACGCGTCGTTGGCTTGGCACGAGCCAAGGAGCTCGCTCTGACCGGCCGCATCATCGACGCGCGGGAGGCGGAGCGCATCGGGCTGGTCAGCCGCGTCGTGCCCGCTGGCCAGGCGCTCGCCGCGGCTGACGAGATAGCCGCCGAGATCGCTGAACGCGGCCCGCTGGCGGTGCGCGAGGTCAAGCGTTTGGTCGACCTTTCGGTGGACCTGGATCTCGACGCGGGCATCGCGGCCGAGATCCAGGCATCGGAAAGAGTCTTCAACACCGACGACATGCTCGAAGGCGCGAGGGCGTTCTTCGGCAAGCGCGCGCCGGAATACGAAGGACGCTAGGAGAGGGGTTGCTCGGTGACAGGTGAGATCGGCAGGTTCGGGGTGTTCCTGCCGTCCTATGTCTGGCAGGGTGACGGCCCGGAGCGAGCGCGCGGCATCAAGGAGTTCGCCGGGGCGGTCGAGGACATGGGCTTCGACTCGCTCTTCGTCACCGACCACCTGATCGCAGCCAAGCGCTTCTACTCGGTTTCGTTCCTGGAGCCGCTGACGGCCCTCGCCGTCGCCGCGGGTGTCACGTCACGCGTCCGCCTCGGCACGTCCATCCTGATCATGCCGCTGCGCCACCCGGTCATGCTCGCCAAGGAGCTCGCCACGCTCCAGTTCCTGTCCGAGAACAGGGTCATCCTTGGCGCAGGTGTCGGCTGGAACGATCTTGAGTACGCGGCGCTGGGCGTCAAGAAATCGGAGCGCGGCAAGCGCACCGACGAGATGCTCGACATCATGATCCCGCTGCTCGATGGCGAGACGGTCACCCACCACGGCGAGTTCTACTCGGTCGATGACCTGTACATCGAGCCGCGCTCCGCGCAGCGGCCCGAGATCTGGATCGGCGGCGGCTCGCAGCTCGCGGATCCGAAGTCGCCCGATCTGCCCAAGTTCGTCGAGTCGGTCAAGGCACGCGTTCTACGGACAGATGGCTGGATTCCGCGTCCCACGTGTCCGCCCGAGGAGATCGCTCGTGACTGGCGCGAGCTCCAGGACTACTACCGCGAGCACGACCGAGACCCGCGCGAGTGCGTCGTCGCGCACGAGAACTTCATGCACATCGTGCTGACCAACGACCCGGACAAGGCACGGCGCGAGCAGCACGAGGCGTTCCTGCGCGTCATGAGCTCCGAGCGCGGGCCGCGCTACCTCGAGACGGTCTACCTGTTCGGCACGCCCGATGAGATCGTTGCGTCCCTTCAGCAGCGCGTGGACGCCGGCGTCGAGTACTTCATGCTCCACACGATGACGCCCGATCCGGCGCAGCTGCGATCGTGGATCGACGAGATCATCGCCAACGTCAAGTTCCCGCCGACCGCCGGACCCGTCCGCCGCGGCGCCACGGCGGGCGCGTCGGCAGCAGCTTGACGAAGCGCGTCGCGCTGCTCGGCAAGCCGCTCCACAGGCGTCACTCGGTCGTGATGCACAACGCGGCCTTCGCCGCCGCCGGCATCGACGGCCGTTACGAGCTGATGGAGATCGACGAATCGGAAGTGCCCGCGGCCGTGGCCGCGGCGCGCGGCGAGGACTTCCTCGGCCTGGGCGTGACCGCGCCGTATAAGCCGCTCGTCGCGTCGCTCGTCGACGAGGTGGAGGCGGAGGCGGCCCTGATCGGCGCCGTGAACAACGTCGTGCGCAAGTCGGATGGCCGGCTGATCGGCATCAATACCGACGCGCCGGGCTTTCGGGCCGCAGCCGAGCAACTGATGAGCTTCCCGTTGACGGGTGCCCGGGTGGTGGTGGCCGGTGGTGGTGGCGTCGCGCGCGCGGTCGTCTACGCCTGCAAGCACGCGGGTGTCGCGCATCTCACCCTCGGGAATCGGACTGCGCCGCGCGAGATTGGCAGTGTCCGCGCTGTCACGCTCGACAGCGACGAGTTCCGGTCCGCCGTCCGTGGCGCGGACCTGGCCGTCAACGCCACGACTGTCGGCATGATCGATCCGGGCATGACGATTCCCGTCGACGAGCTGCCGCCGACCGCGACCGTTTTCGACTGCGTCTACGTGCCCGCTCAGACGCCGCTCGTCGCGGCGGCGCTGGAGCGCGGCCTGCGCGCGGCAAACGGCTCGGAAATGTTGATCGCGCAGGCCGCGATCGCCTTCGAGCGCTGGACCGGAGTGAGCGGCATGGACTCAGTCATGCGCGAGGCCGTCGCGCCGCTGCTCGCGGATCCCGACGCGCGAGCCTGATCGTGGAGCTCGCTGTCCGTGGCGGAAGTCGGCCGCCCGTGAAAATCGGTGCCATCTACACGATCGGCCTTAACTACCGCGACCCAGCCAATCCCGACGCCGCCGGCCCGCCGCGCCCGCTCGTCTACGGCAAGGCGACGAGCTCGTTGACGGCGTCCGGGACGACGGTCAGGTGGGATCGCTCGCTGACCGCAAACGTGAACGGCGAGTGCGAGCTGGGCGTCGTCATCGGCGACGGCGCGACCGTCCTGGGCTACACGATCGTCAACGACGTCACGTCGCAGGACGAGTGGCTCGACGGCGACCAGTGGCTGCTCGGCAAATCGCTGCCCGGCTTCTGCCCGGTCGGCCCGGACATCGTGCTCGCGGCGAACCTGGACCCGGGCGACCTGCGTCTGGGCTTCCGGCTCAACGGCATCGACGTCCAGGACGGCCGCACGAGCCAGATGCGCTTCTCCATCGGCGAGATCCTGGACTACCTTGGCCGACACATCGGACTAGAGCCCGGCGACCTGATTGCGACCGGCACGCCGGTGAGGATCGGGCCGGCCGCCGGCCGCCACCTCCAGCCGGATGACGTCATGACCTGCTGGATCGAGGGCATCGGGGAGCTGACCAACACCGTCGCGTAAACAGTGGCAAGGAGAGGGCGCATGAAGCCGCCGACCGTCTTCCTCGGCGAGATGACCAACCTCGAGGTTGAGGCATACCTGCGTGACCACGCCGCGCGGCCGACGGTGCTCGTGCCCGTCGGCTCGACCGAGCAGCACGGCCCACACGCACCGCTGGGCACCGACGCTCTCATCCCGACCGAGATTGCCCGCCGCGTCGCGCCGCAGGCCGGCGCCGTCGTCGCCCCGACGGTCAACTACGGCCTGTCCTACCCGCACGCCGGGTTCACCGGCGTCGTCTACCTGCGCATGTCGACGTTCATGGAGCTGATCGAGGACCTGACCCTCCAGTTCGCGCACATGGGCTTCACGCGCATCTGCTTCCTCAATGGCCACTACGACAACACCTACGCGATCGCCTACGCCTGCGCCGCGGTGGGCGACCGACTGCCCGCTGGTACGCGCGCCTACCCAGTCAACTACTGGGATGCGATGACTCCCGACGAGGCGGCCGAGTACTTCGACCCCGCGGACGGGTTGCACGCCAACAAGAGTGAGACGTCGGCGGTGCTGGCGATCAACGCCGACCTTGTCGACATGGAACGGGCGAACTCGGAGATGCCTCCCTTCCCGGAGGTCACCAACCCGGGCGCCGTGCACACGGCGTTCTTCTTCTCGGCGCCCGGGTCGATCAAGCGTGCAACCGCGTCAGGGACGTGGGGCGACGCGACACAGTCCTCGGGCGAGTTCGGCCAGCGCTACCTGGACGTCGTTACGCGCTCGACCGCGCGCTTGCTGGAGGACATCGAACGCACTTTCGTGGCGATGCCCGACCGTTGAAGGGAGGCACTCGCCATGACTCAATTCGTCCACGACACTCGCCATGTTTTGCGCTATCGATTCCCCACGCACACCAACGACCTCATCCTGGACCGTAAGGACTCGGAGGTTGCCGAGGCGTTCCTCGTCCGCGTCGAACCCGGCGAGACGGTGCCGCTCCACGTCCACGGCGACGCCGAGCAGCTCTTCTATGTGCTGCAGGGCGAGGGCGAGATGTCTGTCGGCGGGGATGCCGGCGAGCGTTTCCAGTTGCGAGTCAGTGACTTCGTCCGAACGCCACGCGGTGTCCCTCACTCGGTCCGCTGCGTCGGCGACGCGACGCTCGTCTACCTGAGCATCGACTGCTTCGTCGGTTCGCATGCCGACAGCCCGACCTGGGACAGTCACGTCCGCGACATGTGCGCCGAGCACGGCTGGGACTTCGACGACGTGAAGAAGGGCCCCGTCGAGCTGCCGACCTCGCGCTGAGCCGGCCGCTCAGGCGGGAGTGGGCTCATCCGGACTCATCCGCGCGTTCCCAGCAGGCGATCGTGGCCAGTGGAAGCACGATGCCTATTCAGACTCGCCAGTCAGACAGAGCGAATGACGATTTGGAATGCGCATCACGCTGCTGCTGGACGCCCGGGCTCGGAGCCCCGATCAGTAGCCGACTGACGGCATGTAAGCGCCAGATGGCTCCTGGTACAGGCCAACGGTCAACATGTTGAGAACGAAGAAGACGCGCAGGCCGTGGGCCAGGCACCAGCGGAAGAGCTCGGTGTCGGCGAGCGGCACGAGGAAGCCGGGCGTCCCGTAGTCGCCGGCGGCGCCGATCAATGCGATCAGGTCGTCGCGCGTCTCGGCCACGGCATGGGCGAAGTAGTTGACCCCAGTCGTGTAGCCCGTGATGCGGCCCAGCCGCTCGACGACCAGCCCGGCGCCGGACTCGATCGCTTCGGCGACCTCACCGGCGCGGGAGTGGCCGTGGACGGCGAAGCACAGGTCGTTGCAAGTGGAGAGGTCAGAGTCGGTCGCCCGGCGAACGTGGTAGCCCGGCAGCGCGAGCTCGATGGCCGGCCCGCACATCGCGGCGAACGTGCCGCGCACATCCATGCCCAGCTTGGCGTAGAGCGACAGCGATCGGTTGTGATAACAGAGCTGGAGCAGTCGGACGCCGGGCGCGTGGTGGAGTCGGGCGCGATCGAACATGGCCTCCATGAGCAGGTGGCCGACGTGGTGGTTCTGCGCACACGGATCGACCGATACCGGGCCGATACCCAGGATCGTGCCGCGCTCGTCGAGGAACGACGAGCCGACGACTTGCCCGTCGATCTCGGCCACCACGCCGTAGAAGCGCGGATGGGAGATCATCCAGCGGATCGGCTCGGACGCGGCCTCGACGGTCGGGAAGTCATGCTCGAAGCCGTGCTCGTCGGCGAGCGTCGCGAACGCTTCGTAGCAGATCCGGCCGCAGGCCTGCCAGTCGTCCGGCCGTGCCTCGCGGACGGTGACGAACGGTGCCGCCTCCCACTCTGAGCGGATGTGGTCGGCGATAGTCAAGACACGCTCGTGGGTCTCGTTCATAGGCCGAAGGCTGGGCAAAGAAAGCGTTTTCTGAAAGGGCCATCCGGACCCAGTCCGGAGTCCGTCCGGCCGTAGGCGCGCGAAGGCGCGAGGGTGACGATCGGCGGGTCGACAAGACTGCCCGCTAAGCCACGAGGAGCGCACCCACGATGGCCTTCCCCAATCTCTTCCGGCCGCTGCAGCTCGGGAACATCACGCTGCCCAATCGGATCGTGCATGTTCCGACCGATATCAGCTCATCGCACGCCGACGGCGAGGTGAGCGAGCGCGACATCGCCCACCACTCGGAGGTCGCGCGCGGCGGCACGGGCTTCATCATCGTCGGCGCCACCACGCCCGACGCCAAGACGGGCCGGCCCACGGTCACCTGCCTCGTCGCGGACGGCGACAACTACATTCCCGGCCTTGCCCGGCTGGCCGAGTCGATGCATCGCTACGGAGCGAAGTGCGCCGTCCAGCTCCAACACCCCGGCCGGCAGTGCGCGATACCGCGCTACAACACGCTTGGCGCCACGGACAGAGTCCTGAAGCTGCCCTGGTCGGCGGGCCACGAGATCATCTACGAGAACGCCGACGAGAAGGGCAAGGAGATCCGCGAGGCCTCGATCGCCGAGATCCTCGAGCTGGTCGACCTGTTCAGCGAGGCGGCCTGGCGCGTCAAGCAGGCCGGTTTTGACGCGGTCGAGCTGCACGCTGCGCACGGCTACCTGCTGTCGGAGTTCATGTCGCCCTATCTCAACATGCGCACCGATCGCTTCGGCGGCACCTTCGAGAATCGCATGCGCCTGCCGCTGGCGGTCATCGATTCGATCCAGAAGAAGTGCGGCAGGTCGTTCCCGGTGCTCGTGCGCTACTCGTTCGAAGAGTGGTGCCCGGGCGGCCGGACCATGGACGAAGGGCTCGAGACGGCGCGCTGGCTGGAGCGTGCCGGTGTGGCCGCGATCGACATCAGCCAGGGCATGCAGGAGTCACCGGGAGCCGGCTTCGACCCGATGCAGTACCCGCAGGGCTGGGCGACATACGCGGCGGAGGCGACCAAGAAGGTCGTGCGCGTCCCGGTCATCACCTCGCACTCGCTGCGCGATCCCGAGTACTGCGAGCAGATCCTGGCCGAGGGCAAGACGGACCTGGTTGGGCTTTCCCGCCAGCTATTGGCCGATCCCTATTGGCCGGTCAAGGCACAGTACGGCCGCGTCAAGTCGATTCGTAAGTGCATCTCCTGCCTGGGCGGCTGCTGGCAGGAGTCGATGATGGCCAAGAAGGAGATCGCCTGCTCGATCAATCCGGCCTGCGGCAATCCGGCGTTCGCGCACCTCACCCGGAGCGAAAAGCCGGTCAAGGTTGCGATCGTCGGCGGCGGGCCGGCGGGCATGGAGGCGGCGCGCGTCGCCACGGAGCGCGGCCATTTCGTGACCCTGTACGAGAAGTCCGGCGAGCTGGGCGGCGCGATCAAGTACGTCTGCCTCGTGCCGGGCAAGGAGAAGATGCGCTGGTACCTGGACTGGATCCGTGACCAGCTGCTCGACCTCAAGGTCGACATCCGCCTTAACCACACTCCGACCATCGACGAGCTGCGCGAGTTCGACCTCGTTCTCAACGCGACTGGTGCCGTCTCTTACGTTCCGCCGGTTCACGGCGACGCCTCGAAGGTCGTGCCGTTCGAGGAGGCCATGGCTTGCCCGAAGGTCGCCTGTGAGTGCCACCCCGGTGGTCGTCGGCTGCGCAAGCTCGGTGCCAAGAGCGCCAACATCGTCCTGTGGGGAGATCACTACGCCGCGGTCGACACGGCCGCGTTCCTGGCCAACATTGGCAAGCAGGTCACGATCGTGACCGAGAACCGCGAGCTGGGCGCGCAGACCGAGGTCATCCACATGTACGTGGCGCGCAAGCGCTTCGCGCAGGGTGACGCCGAGGTGCTCGAGTCGCGTCCCTATCCACACCCGGTCGACGTCATCACCGGCGCCACGATCGTCGAGATCCGCGACGGCGCGGTTGTGCTCCAGGACAAGGACTTCAAGGTCTGGACCGTCCCGGCCGACGAGGTCGTCTCGTGCCACACGCGCCCCGACGACGCGTTCTTCGCCGAGCTGCGTGAGGCCGGCGT
>DATCGV010000067.1:0-21891 GCA_036508755.1 Candidatus Limnocylindrales bacterium
TGATGAGCATCCCCAGCTGTCGTTGAACGAGTAAGAAGTGCGAGCCGATCGGCCTCGTCGATCCACCGTTGGACCGTCTCGAGGGGGATGGCCTCGTCATCCTTGAATAGCGACGCGGCGTTGACCGCGTCAATCGTATTCAGAACCGAGCACCGAATAAGGAACAGCTCGAGGGCGGCCGGTAACGACGACAGTACTTCCTCCGCGAGAAAGTCGTAGATGGGGCTAGTAGCGCCTGACAGCGCACGGGCCATCGAGCGAATTGCGCTCGAAGGACGGCCGCGGATCGAGCCGTAGAACAGCTGCAGGCTCGCGATCCAACCTTTCGTTCGTTCCTCGAGATCCTCAGCGACGTCGCGGTCCAGGGGCGTCTGGAACGTGTCGGAGAACAGTTCCACTGTCTCATCGATCGAAAAACGCAGATCCATGGTCGTGATCTCACTGACGTCCCCGGATGCCCGTAAACGGCCGACTTCGAGATCGGGGCGACGACGGCACGCGATAACAATCGATAGCCACGGTGGAGAGTCCCGCAGAATCCTTTGGACAAACTCGAGCGCGTCTTCGCTTGAGTCGACCTCATGGAAGTCGTCCAGCACTAGAACCATTGGTCTTGGATCGATCACGCTGAGTTCGGCGATGACGCTCGTGATGAACGCTGACTTTGGGGGGCCGCCGGTGGCGAGTTCGGTCATGAGTCGAAGCGTTGCTTCTCCGAAGCTTGGCTCCGTCTCGCGCACTGCGGCGATGAGGTGATTTGTCCAGGTGATGATGTCGGCATCAGTGGAATCAAGGCGGTACCAGAGCGTCCGAATGCCCGATTGGGACGCGAAATCCGCCAGGAGCGTCGTTTTGCCGTAGCCGGCCTCGGCGATCAGCAGCGTCAGGCGCCGGCTCGTCGCCTGGCGAAGCTGATCGATCAGCCTCGGCCGAGAAAGGGTCGAAGTCCTCAGCGCCGGCGCCTGGATCTTCGACTTGATGATTGGTCCGAGCTCGACAGGCGGCAGCCCACGATTCTCCTTCGGCTCACGCGTGCAAGCGTCGACGCCGTCGATGGCGGCGCCCTCACGCGACGAGTCGGGGCGCGCTTCGCGGCGGGCAGTCATCGGTGGGGCAACCACAGACTGGCGGTACATCGGTCGATCATGCCCGTGCCCGCTTATCGATCCGTTATCAAGTCGGGTGTGGACAACCCGACCGGACTACCCTTGACCGCCCTCGTATTCGAAGTGAAGCTTGAGCTCGACGCGGTACTCGATAATCTCGCCGTTTTCAACGCGAGCGCTCGACTTCACCACTTCGATCTCACGGATGTTGCGCACGGTTCGCGATGCGGTGGCCACTGCCTGGCGGGCAGCGTCGCTCCACGATCGAGTGCTGGTGCCGACCATCTCTCGAATGATCATCACGCCCATCTGCTCTCCCTCAGGCATCCGGTTCCAACGGGCACCGAGTTTACGCGAGGAACCCAAGGCTGCCGACGTGCGTCAACCGCGGCATGGTGAAGCCGACAAGCGTCCGCCGTCGCCTCAGTCGTCCACAGCCTTTCCACATCATTCTCCTAGGCGCGCTCCTAGCAGGCTGCTCCGCGCCCGGCGGACTTGGGGCCTCACCCGCTCCGACGGATACTCCTGCCCCGACGCGGAGCGAGCAGCCGATCGGGTCGCAATCCAGCAAGCCAAGCACGTCGCCGACAACCGTTCCGACCGACGGCGTGCTTGTGCATCCGGCAGGTGCTACGGACGTTGTCCTGCGCATGTTCTGGGGCGGTGGCTTCGTTCCGCCGCAGATCACCGTCTCCGACGTGCCGCAGTTCACGCTGTTCGGGGACGGCACGGCCGTATTCAAGCCACTGACCCCGATCGAGGGCACGCCCTTCAACCAGCCGCTGCCGCCCATGCTGACGGTCAAGTTAACCGAGGATGAGGTCCAGACGCTGCTCGAGTTCGCGCTCAACGACGGACACCTGGCGGTAGCCAAAGAGTCGTACACGGACCCGATGATCGCGGACGCTGGTTCGACCACCTTCTCGATTGATGCCGGCGGGTACGACAAAACGGTCAACGTTTATGCGCTGATGGAATCGACGTCCAGCGGACCGGAGACGGAAGACCGAAACGCGATGTTCAAGCTCCAGGACCGGCTCAACAACTTCGCAACGGAAGCCCTTGGAGGCAACGTCAAGCCGTACGACCCGAGCGCGTACCGCGTGACTCTGTTCGACCAGGGTTACGGGCAGCCGAATGTCGAGCCGATCCCGTGGCCGTGGACCGACGTCACGCTGGGCGACTTCGTCAAGGGTGATGAAGCGGCCTGGCCGATGATGGTCATGACGCGCGACCAGGTCGGCAAGCTGACGATCGTGCCAAACGGCGGGCAAACAGGCATCTTCGTGATGGCGCCCGACACGTCAGGCGCGGCGACAGACGGTGTGCCTGTCGAGCTCGTCGTGCGGCCTCTGTTGCCGGACGAAATCGCTCCGGCGAGTTAGCGGCTAGTTGTACGCGCCGGCGTAGCGCGACTCGTCGGCGTACGAGACGAAGCGGGTCTGCTTCTTGCGGAAGTAGAGCTTGGTCTCGCCGGTGGGGCCGTTGCGATGTTTGGCAAGGCGTAGTTTGATGATCTCGCCCTCCGGATCCTCCTCCTCGCCGCCTCGTTCCTTTTCGCGCCACAGGAACATGACCAGGTCGCTGTCCTGCTCGATTGACCCTGACTCGCGCAGGTCCGACAGGCGTGGCTCCTTGCTCTCGCGCATCTCTGCCTGGCGCGAAAGCTGCGACAGCGCCACGACCGGAACCTGAAGCTCGCGCGCGAGGCCCTTGAGGCCGCGCGTGATCTCCGACACCTCCTGGACGCGGTTGGCATCGCGCGACGAGACCGTGGACTGCATCAGTTGGAGGTAGTCGACGACGATCATGTCCAGCCCGGACTCTGCCTGAAGGCGGCGCGCCTTGGTACGCAGCTCCATCGTGCTGATGTTGGGCGTGTCGTCGATGAAGATGGGCGACTCCGCCAGGGCGTTCATGGCCGGCGCGAGGCGGGTGAAGTCCATCTCCTCGAGAAAGCCTGTGCGCAGGCGCTGCGAGTCGATGTTCGCGACGGAGCTGAGGAGACGCAGGACGAGCTGCTCCTTGCTCATCTCAAGTGAGAAGTAGCCGACCGTCTTGCCCTCGCGGACCGAGGCGTGTTCAGTGAAGTTGAGCGCGAGGCTCGTCTTGCCGATGCTCGGTCGGGCGGCGAGGATGACGAGATCGCTCTTCTGCAGCCCGCTGGTCAGCGCGTCGAGGTCCGCGAAACCGGTGCGGATTCCGCTGATCTCGCCCTTGTGCTGGTGCAGGTAGTCGAGCCGGTCGTATGCGGAATGGAGAAGGGTCTTGAGCGGAGCGAAGCCACTCTCCACGCGCCGATCGCTGACCGAGTAGAGCTCCTGCTCCGCTTTATCGATCGACTCGCTCACGTCGGCAGAGTCGTCGTAGCCGATGGCCGCGATCTTGCCCGCGGCGCCGATGAGGTTGCGCAGAACAGCCTTGCGCTCGACGATGCGGCCGTAGTAGACCGCGTTGACGGCAGTTGGGGTCAGGTTGATAAGGCTGGTCAGGTACGCCGAGCCGCCAACCTGCTCGAGCGAGCCCTTGCGCTCGAGGACTTCAGAGACGGTGACGATGTCGATCGGCTCGCGCCGGTCATACAGCTCGATGATCGCGTCGTAGACCGTTGCGTTCGCCTGGCGGTAGAAATCGACGGGGCGCAGGAAGTCGGCGACCTCGATCACGGCGTCGCGGTCGATCAGCAGCGCGCCGAGGACCGACTGCTCGGCCTCGATGGACTGCGGCGGTAGGCGGTCAATTGACAACGATCAGCCTCTCCGACGGATGGAGTTGATGTTGCCGATCGTGTGCCTTTGCCCTGATGCGCACGATGGCTTTATTAACGAACTGAATCCCCGAGTTTTCCGCGGGGTGTGGACGATGTGGACTGCCTAGGGTCAGTCGACGCGGCGAATAACGCCGATCAGCTTGCCCTGGATGCGCACCGTGTCGTAGAACTGGGGCGGGTACAGGTCGTTCGCGGGCTGGAGCCGCACGCGGTCCTTCTCCTTGAAGAAGCGCTTGAGGGTGACCGCGTTCTCCTCGACCTGGGCAACGACGATATCGCCGTCATGAGCCGTCTGCTGCGGCCGGATCACGACGTAGTCACCGTCAGTGATGTGCGCGTCAATCATCGAATCGCCACGGACGCGCAGGACATAGGCGTCGCCATTGGCCGCGACCGCCTCCGGCACGGCCAGCGTCTCGCTGCTGTCCTGATACGCCTCGATAGGGCCGCCGGCCGCGATCTCGCCGATCACCGGTAGGTTGCGCCCGTCGAACGGAACCACGGCGGAGCCTGCGTAGCCGATCAGGCCGGCGCGCAGCGCTGTCTGGGAAGTAAGCGTGATCGCGCGTGAATGGCTTCCGCCACGCTCGATGAGGCCCTCGCGCTCGAGCGCTTCGAGGTGGTGGTGGACGGCCGATGTGGACGCAAGATCGACAGCAGCCGCGATCTCACGGACGGTGGGCGGGTAGCCTCGCTCGCGCACCGTCGCGGCAATGAAATCGACGATCTTCTGTTTGCGTGCCGCGTCGTGCTTGGTCACCGGCACCTCCTTGCCGGGGACGATACCGAACGGGTGTTCGATTGTCAAGCAAACGCGGTTCGCGTCACGTATCGCGCGAGTGGCGGAAGCCGGTGGCAGCGCCGACGAGCAGGACGGCCGAGGCGACCATCGGGAGGACAGCCACCGAGAGCACGTCGAAGGCGGTCGCCTGCTCTTCGGGCAGGAAGGCCCAGAACAGGAAATAGAGGCTTCCGAGGAACATTGCGAGTGCGGCGACCATGAGTCCGACGAGAGCGACGCGCATGCCCGCCACAGCCTTATAGGCGAACACCACTGCCGCGAGCGCCACCAAGAGCATGAATGCCTCGGCGCCCTTGCCGTCGAGCCACGCCCAGGCCCAGGCGACGACCGAGGCGACGACGCCGAGCCACACGATGCTTCGCCATGCGGGCGCTCGCCACGCAACGTTTGCGTTCATCAGGATCCTCCGAGCTACGTGGCGGAAGGTTCCGAGTTGGTCGCGGCCGGGGCAATTGACCGCAGGTCCCAGAGCGAGCCGCCGGTGGGCCGTTTCCTGTGCGCACCACTGACGCATGAAGTCGTCCTTCCGGGGCTTGCGGCTCGCGCTCGATATACTCCGGGCCCCATGGCCCGTTCGCGTCACCGCGGGACCGGATTGCTCCGCGTCCTGAACATGCTTCCGTTTCTGCCACTCGCCGGCCGCGCACCCGGTTATGCCCGCCTGCTCTGGGCACTGGGGACGGACCCGCGCGTGCCGCCGTCGCGCAAGGCCCTGCTCGCCATCGCAGGTGCCTACATCGTCTCGCCGATCGACCTGATCCCCGACGCCATCCCGATAATCGGGGCCATTGATGACGTGGCCATCATGGTTCTGGCAATCGATATCTTCCTGGAGGGCTTGCCGGAGGATCTGGTCAACGAGAAGCTGGCCGACCTGGGAATGTCACCCAAAGAGCTCGAGCATGACCTCGCCCGCGTGCGCCGGCTGGTGCCGAAGCCGGTGCGCATGGTCATGCTGCGCGTCCCCGACGCGCTCGATGGGGTCGCCGAATTCGTCACTGATACCGGACTGGACCGTCGGCTGAGGGAGGCGCTGGCGCGGTTCCGCGGACCAACGCAGGAGTACAACGCTTGAAGGTAATTCTGACCAAGGACGTCGATACGCTGGGCAAGAGCGGTGAGCTCAAGGAAGTGGCCGAGGGCTATGCCCGCAACTTCCTGATGCCACGCAAGCTGGCCGTGCCGGCGACGGGTGGCGCCTTCCGCGCCTGGCAGCACGACATCGCGTCGCGCGAGGACAAGCGCAAGCGTGAGCGCGAAGAGGCTGAGATTGCCGCGCAGCGCATCTCATCGACGACGCTGACGATGGGCGTCAAGGTCGGCGAGGGCGGCAAGCTCTACGGCTCGATCACGGCCAAGGACATCGCCGACGCGCTAGGCCGGCGTGGCATCGTTGTCGACCGACACAAGGTCGATCTCGAGGAGCCGCTCAAGATGCTCGGCACGTACAAGGTCGCGGTCAAGGTATTCCCGGGCCTGACGCCCGAGGTCACGATCGCCGTCGAACCAAAGGGCTGACCTTGCAGGGCGCTCGCCAGGAGCTTCCGCCGATCCCGGCACAACGGCGCGTGCCGTGGCGCGCTCCGGCATTCTTCCGATTCCCTGCACTGAGTGACAACGTAGCTGACTCGCGCGCGGGTGCATGATCGCGGTGTGAGCACCGCCGGCGCGCGAACGATCCTGCATGCGGACCTCGACGCGTTCTTCGCGGCCGTCGAACAGCGTGACAACCCACAGCTGCGCGGCAAGCCCGTCATCGTCGGCGGTGGCGGCCCAAACGATCGTGGCGTCGTCAGCACTGCCTCGTACGAGGCGCGCAAATTCGGCGTGCGCTCGGCCATGCCGTTGCGGACCGCAGGCGCGCTTTGTCCTCAGGGCATCTTCGTGCCCGTCGACGGCGCCAAGTACAGCGCCGTCAGCAAGCAGGTGATGGCCATCTTCCGGCGCTTCTCGCCGCTCGTCGAACCGCTCTCAATCGACGAGGCGTTCCTCGATTTGACCGGCACGGAACAGCTATTCGGAGACGGTGAGCACGCCGCCAAGAAGCTGAAGCAGGCTGTCCACGACGAGACAGAGCTGACCGTGTCGGTCGGGGTCGCGGCGAATCGGCTGGTGGCCAAGATTGCCAGCGACCTGCGCAAACCTGATGGGCTCGTTGTCGTCCCCAGAGGCGAGGAGGCTGAGTTTCTCGCGCCGCTGGGCATCGAGCGGCTGTGGGGCGTAGGGCCGTCGACGGGGCGGGCGCTGCTCGAGTACGGCGTAACGACGATCGGTGACTTGGCCCGCCTGCCTGAGAACCTGCTCGTTCGCCGCTTCGGAGCCCACGGCGCAGACCTCGCGTCGCGCGCGCGGGGTGTGGGCGAGACCGAAGTGGTCGGACCCGCGGACGCGAAGTCGGTCAGCCAGGAACACACCTTCGATGTCGATGTCGCCGACTGGGAAGTTCTCGAGCAGTCGCTCATCGCGCTGAGCGAAGGAGTGGCCGGACGCCTTCGGTCGACGAACGTCGCTTGCGCGACGGTGAGCGTCAAGATCCGCAATTCCGCCTTCGAGACGATCACTCGCCAGCGCACGCTCGAGCAGCCGACGGACATGGGCGAGGTGATCTGGCGCACCGCGGTCGAGCTGACCCGACGCGAGGTGCGCGGCCAACGCATCCGACTCCTGGGTGTGGCCGCAACGGGCCTGTCCGAGCAGCGTCAGCTCGCTCTTTTCGAAATTGATGGCGATCGCCGCAGAAAGGTGACCGAGGCTGCCGACGCGGTCCGCCGCAAGTTCGGGTCGGGGGCGATCAGGCGCGCTCGACTCCTCGATTCAGGTGTTCGAGCGCCGTTCGAGCGTGATCCACGGCGCCTGCCGCTGGTCGATCGGGACAAGGACCGGGACGAGTGACAGCCTAGTTGTCACAACACTCGCCGAACTTGGGCGCCTGGTCGCCAATTGAGTCGCGACCCATTGACATTCGAACGGGCGTTCTATAGCGTCATCGAACAGATGTTCTATGGACGCCCAGGAGGCGACGAAAATGGCGATCGTGCGAGTTACACCGACTCAGGTGGACGTGACCTGCGGACTATTCGATGGACGGCCCAGGTCGATCAGGACCGCGACAGAGCGCGTCCCGGTCATCGAGATCTCCCAGGTGCGTGATGAGCTGGCGGCATACCCAGTCGGGCGCGGACCCCGCAGAATCTTCGACGTCCGGACGCCGGACGCGCTGCTTCGGCTCTCCTTCGAGAAGGGCCGCCGACGCTGGCTGCTGGAGGGCGTCGAAGCGGCCTGACCGGCCGGTGTCCGGCTTCGGCCGGATCTTTCGGTAGCGGCCACGGCGAGACGCTTCTGAGCGACAATCCGGGCGTGGATAGTGGCGCGCGCTTCGGCGACCTGACGCTCAACGAGTTTGAAGAGCGGCTTGCATCCGCCGAGCCGGTGCCTGGTGGGGGCAGTGCATCGGCCATTGCTGGGAGCATGGCCGGCAGCCTGCTGGCTATGGTCAGCCGGCTCAGCACGGACCGCCCAAAATACGCGGCGTATGCGGGAACACATGGTCGTGCGCTGCTGGTCGCCGAGGAGGCACGCAGGCGTCTGCTCCAGCTGGCCGACGACGACGCCCGTGCCTACGCGGCCTTTGTCGCGGCGCGCAAGATGCCGCGCGACACGGCCCACGAGCAGGATGCGCGCGAGGCTGCGACGCGGGTAGCCGCGCGCGAGGCATCCGAGGTGCCGCTGGCAGTTGCTCGCGAATGCGCCCAAATCATCGATGAGGTTGAGGCCATGGCCGGCCGTAGCAACCTGAACGCGTCGAGCGACCTGGAGGTCGCGGCACGGCTGGCCGCCGCAGCCGCTCGGGGAGCGGCTGCGAACGTGATGATCAACCTGCCCATGGTCGGCGACGAGGCTTTCCACGGCGCGGCCGTGGTTGAACTTACCAGGCTGCTCGAGGACGTTGATCGCGCCGTGGCGGAGGTGGCGCAACAGGTGGCGTCGGGCAACCTCCGCCAGCCCGAGGCAGAGTGACGGCGGTCTCCGTTCTCACTCCGGACGTGCTCCGCTTCGACGAGCCGGCACGCATCCTCGATGGACGGCCGATCGCGGCCGAGATTCGCGAATCGGTAAGGCGCCAGGCACGGTCGTTTCGTGCCCGGCATGGCTTCAGTCCAGTGCTGGCCGCCATCGTCGTCGGCCACGAGCTCGCATCGAGCGTCTACGTTCAGCAGATCCTGCGCACGTGCGCCGCGGTGGGCGTGCCCAGCCGCGTCGTGGATTTGCCGCGCACGACCACAGCCGACGCGCTGCGACGCACGATCGAGGACCTGAATGCGGACCGCGAGGTCTGCGGCATCATCGTCCAGCAGCCATTGCCGCGCCACATCCCGCTCAGCACCGTGACCGACACGATCCTGCCCGCCAAGGACATCGATGGCATCCACCCGCTCAATACGGGGCTCATGGCGCTGGGCTACGAGGGATTTCTGCCGGCCTGCGCGGAGGCGGCCGTGGCAATCCCCAGGTTCTACGGCTATGAGCTCGAGGGCAAGCGCGCCGTGGTCATCGGCCGCAGCAACGTCGTCGGCAAGCCCGTGCAGCTGCTGCTGATGCGCGAGCACTGCACCGTCACGGTCTGCCACCGCCGAACGCGAGACCTCGCGGCGGAGATCGCGCGGGCTGAGATAGTCGTGTCGGCAGCTGGTTCGGCGGGCCTCATCCGCGGCAACATGCTTCATCCTGGCGCGCTCGTCGTCGACGTGGGCATCAACGTCGTCGACGGCCGGATCGTGGGCGACGTCGATTTCGACTCCGCGGTCAAGGTCGCCGCGGCGATCACGCCCGTGCCCGGGGGCGTGGGGCCGGTCACCAACGCAATCCTGCTCGAGCACCTCGTCCGCGCCGCGCGCTGGCAGCAGACGAATCACCCGATCACCGCCGGCCACGGCCGCAAGCGACGGCCAGCGTGAAGTCAAGCCTCGAAATCGCGCGCGAGGCGCACCCGCGGCCGATCACCCAGATCGCGAAACACCTTGGCCTCGCGCCCGACGAGATCGAGCTTTACGGAACGTACAAGGCAAAGGTCTCGCCGCTGGCATACGAGCGGCGCGCGGGACTGCCCGATGGCAAGGAGATCGTTGTCACGGCGATAACTCCGACGCCGCTCGGCGAGGGCAAGACCACAACCACGGTCGGCCTTGCCCAGGGCCTCAACCGGATCGGCGTGCGAACCGCGGCGACGCTCCGCCAACCCTCGCTCGGCCCGGTCTTCGGCCTCAAGGGCGGCGCCGCAGGTGGTGGTTACAGCCAGGTCCTGCCCATGGAAGAGATCAACATTCATTTCACGGGCGATCTGCACGCCGTCGCCGCCGCCCACAACCTGGCCGCGGCATTCCTCGACAACCATCTCTTCCGTGGCAATGCCCTGGGCATCGATCCGCAGACAATCGGCTGGCCGCGCGTGATCGACGTCAACGATCGTGCGCTGCGCCGGGTCGAGATCGGCCTCGGCGAGAGCTCGGACGTTCGCGAGTCGGAGTGGCACATCACCGCGGCATCGGAGGTCATGGCCATCCTCGCTCTGGCGTCCGACATCCACGATCTGAGGACGCGCTTGGGCCGAGTGAACGTCGCCGAGACTTTCGCCGGCCAGCCGGTGACGCTCGAGGATCTGCGCGTGGCAGGTGCCATGACCGTGCTCATGCGCGAGGCGATCAAGCCGAATCTCGTTCAGACGCTGGAAGGCGGGCCGGCTTTCGTACACGCCGGCCCATTCGCCAACATCGCCCACGGCAACTCATCGGTCGTCGCCGATCGCATCGCGCTCAAGCTCGTCGACGCCGTCGTGACCGAGGCCGGCTTCGGCGCGGACATGGGCTTCCAGAAGTTCATCGACATCAAGTGCCGGCTCTCGGGCCTGCGGCCCGCGGCGGCGGTCATCGTCGCGACCATACGGGCGCTGAAGATGCACGGCGGGGTCGGTCACGTCGTCGCGGGCAAACCGCTCGACCCGGCGCTCGAGGCGGAAAACCCGGACGGTGTCGAGCGGGGCTGCGCCAATCTCCTCCAGCACATCGAGATCGTGCGCGGCTACGGCCTGCCGGCGGTCGTGGCGATCAACGCCTTCCCCAGCGACAAGCCTTCCGAGATTGCCGTCGTCCAGCGCATGGCGCTCGAGGCGGGCGCGTCGGCCGCGGTCGTGAGCGACCATTTCGTCCGTGGCGGTGCCGGCGCAGAGGATCTCGCCCGCGCCGTGTGGGCCGCGGCGCAGGACGGCGCACCGGAGTTCCGCTTCCTGTCGCGCGAGGACGCCACGCTCGAGGAGCGCATCACGCGCATCGCGACCCGCGTCTACGGCGCCGACGGAGTCGACTTTTCAGGCGAGGCGAGCAAGCAGCTCCACGAATTCGAGCGTCTGGGCCACGGCCACATGCCGGTGTGCATGGCCAAGACCCCGCTGTCGCTGAGCCACGACCCGGCCCTGAAGGGCCGACCGACCGGCTTTCGAGTGCCGGTGCGCGACGCGCGGCTGTTCGCCGGAGCGGGCTTCGTAACTGCCTACTGCGGCGAGATGCTGATGATGCCCGGCCTGCCATCGCACCCGTCGGGCGAGATGGTCGACATCAACGCCGACGGCGATACGGTCGGGCTGTTCTAGGCAGAATCGCCGTCGTCAGCTGATCGCAGCGAAGAAGAAGACCAGGACGATCAGTCCGGCGATGCCGCCCGCCACGGCAAAGGCCCACTTCTGCCAGTCGATCGGGCCGAGCGTCTCGGCCGCGTGGCCGTGGTCGTCATCGCTGAGCGACGCGTGGGTGTCCATGTGCGTCGCGGCATCGTGGTGGGCGACTGCCTCCGCGGCAACTGGATCTGCGGGTTCAGTCACGGCAGCAGCTCCTCGGTCACGAGTTGATCAACCGCCAGGCTCGAAGGGATGTTGGACCCTGACAGCCCGCGCATGAAATCGAGCGACTTGCTCCAGGCGTCCTGGTCGATCGCGCCCGATCCGTGGGCCTGAGTGTATGGGCTGCCCCACATCGGGACGGTCGCCTGGAGGACCGCCAGCTGGGAGTCCTTGTTCGACCCGAGGTCGGGAACCTGGGCGATCGTGTCGTCGAGCCCAAGCTGGGGATCGGCGGCGATCTCGTCCATGGCGCGCAGAGTCGCGGTGACGAACGCGGTCAGCGCGTCGCGCTTGGTGGTCAGCGTCGCTGTGCCCACGATCAGGCCCGGGCCGGGCAGCGGCGTGATCTGGTCGATCGTCAGCTGGGTCGTGGCGAAGCCCTGCTGGCCGAGCTGGAGTGGCTCGTTGTTGCGAAACGCAGTGGCCGCATCCACCTGGCCTTGCTGGAGCGCGACCGCCTGGCCGAAGTCGGGGTAGTCGCGGATGTCGACATCGTTCGCGGTCAAACCGGCCGACGCGAGCAGTGCCTGGAGCATGATCCAGCTCGAGCCGTACTCGCCCGGGATGCCGAGCGAGTGGCCCTTTAGATCCGCCGCTGACTTGATCGGGCCGTTGGCCGCCGCAATGACGACGTTGGGGAACTGGGCGTAGATCGTCGCGGCGTACTTGATCGGCACGCCCTGGCCGACGGCCGGGATGACACTCGTTCCGTCGGCAATGCCGATGTCGACCGCGCCCTGACCGACGAGCGTGATCAGGTTCGGGTCGATCTCGCTCTGAAATGTCACGTCGAGGCCGGCGTCGCGGTAGTAGCCCTGCTGCTGCGCGCGATAGAACTGCGCGAACTGGACGCTGGGTATGTAGCCCAGGCCGACCGTGAGCTTGGTCAGTGGCGTCGGTGTAGGTTGGGGCGTTGGGCTGGACGCCGACGAACAGCCGACCACCAGCGCGACGGTCACCAACAAGCCAGACACCCACGTAGCGAACCGCACGGTCACCTCCAGCTACCGACCAGGACGCGCTCAGCGAGCACGACGATCAGATAGAGCACGATCGCGATCAGCGCGATCGTGAACAACGTTGCGTACATCAAGGGGAAATCAAACAGGCTGCCGCGCGCCAGGTTGATCAGCACGCCCAGGCCTTTGTCGGCACCGGCCCACTCACCGACGATGGCGCCGATGACCGCCAGCGTTGCGCCGACGCGCATGCCGCCCAAAATCTGGGGCATTGCCGCGGGCAGCTCGAGGAAGCGGAAGACCTGCCAGCGCGTGGCGCGCATGCTGCGGCCAAGCTCGAGCAGGCGCCGATCGACGGAGCGGATGCCGACCATCGTCGACACGGCGACCGGGAAGAAGACGATCAGGGCGCAGATGACGACCTTTGGCGCGAGCCCCGTGCCCAGCCAGAGAACCAGCAACGGGGCGAGCGCCAGGATGGGCGTGGCCTGGGCCGCGACCAGGTACGGCGACAGCAGCCGCTCGGCTAGCGGAGATCGCGCGAGGAGATAGCCGACGACCACGGCCAGCCCGGCGCCAAAGACGAAGCCGATCACGATCTCCTGGATCGTGGCCAGCGCGTGCGGCGCGATCGTCCCGTCGGCCCAGGCACTGACAAAGCGCTGGGCGACGACCTCGGGTGCGGGCAGGATGAACGGCGGGTAGTTGGCGATCACGACGATGAGCTTCCAGACCACCACGAAGATCAGCGCGGCAGAGCCGACTGAAAGCAGCGTCGAGCGCCACGCGCGCGGGCTACCGCTCATGAAGCGCCCCTGAACGGATCGAAGAAGGCCGGAGCGCCCGCGGTCTCGAGCACGTCGCGCACCGGCGCGGCGCGCGCCTCTTCCGCAGCGAGCTCGGCGGGCGTGCCCGCCAGGTACGCACGCAGGACGGATGCAGTGCGCGCGAAAGCCTGGCTTTCGAGCATCTGTTGCGTTCGCGGCCGGCCGAGCGGCGCGGGCACGCGCGCGACGACGCGTCCCGGCGACTTCGACAGAACGACGACCTCGTCGGCGATGAACACGGCCTCGGCGAGGCTGTGCGTGACGAGCAGGATGGTCGTTCCGGTGCGCTGCCAGAGATCGAGCAGCTCGCCATTGAAGCGCTCGCGCGTCAGCGCGTCGAGAGCGCTGAACGGCTCGTCGAGCAGCAATATCTGCGGGTCACGCGCGAGCGCGCGTGCGATCGCCACGCGCTGGCGCATGCCACCCGACAACTGGTGCGGGCGCGCGTCGGCGAAGCCGGCAACGCCCACCAGCTCGAGCAGCGAGCGCGCGCGCGCGCGCCGCTCGGCCGCGCCCACTCCGGCCAGCTCGAGTGGGAACGCGACGTTGTCGAGCGCAGTCCGCCACGGCAGTAGGCGAGGTTCCTGGAAGACGAGGCCGACGCGCTGGTCGGCGTCGCTGACGGGCTGGTCGTCAATCAGGATCCGGCCGGAATCCGGCTCGAGCAGACCGCTGATCAGGCGCAGCAGCGTGCTCTTGCCCGAGCCGTTCGGGCCGAGCACCGCGCTGATGCCGTGCTCTGGCACGGCGAAGCTCACGTCGTCCAGCACGGGCAGCGTGCGGTGCTCGACGTTGAAGCTCTTCGAGACGTTTTCGACGCTGATCGCGACCAGCTGCGCGTCCTCCGTCAACGTGCCTCGTCAACGGAGCGGGTCGACGGGAATCAGCAAGGACGTGCCGGCGTGGCAACGCTGGCGCGCCTCCCTTCTCCCATCCGGACTCTGACCGTCGGCTCCCTGCCAGGGCATCCACCGTCGCCGCTTGACGCGGCGCCGGGTCGTGGGCTGAGCCGTGAGCGGCGTTGAAGCGTCGCGTGGCGGCTCGACCACCGGTCGGGAATTTCACCCAACCCCGAAGGCGAGGCGTATTCGTGATCTGTCGCCCAGCATACCGGTATCGTGAGCGAGTGCTGACGATCCTCCTCACGCGGCACGGGCAGACCAACGAATCGGTGCCCGATCGATACCTGGGCCGGCGCATGCCCGCGTCCCTCTCGGAGCGGGGCCGGCGCGACGCGCGCGCTCTCGGCGAGCGCCTCGCGGCGGTGCCCATCGACCGTGTCATTTCGAGTCCGCTCGACCGCGCGCGCGAGACTGCACAGCTGATCGTCGGCGAGCGCGCGCTCGAGGTGGAGGTCGACGACCGCCTGATCGAGTTCGACTACGGCGCCTGGGAGGGCATGGTCGTCGCCGACGTCCAGCGCCAGATGCCCGCGGAATTCGAAATGTACGAGGCGAACCCGGCGATTTACCACGTGGGTGGCGGCGAGAACGGCCAGCAGGCCGCACGCAGGGCAGTCGCCCTCGTCGACTACCTGCTCGAGTGGTGGGCCGGCGCGGGCGACACGACCGTGCTCCTCGTCGGCCATTCGTCGATCAACCGCGCACTGCTGGCCGCCGTCAGCGGCGTACCTCTGCCCGATTATCGGCGCCGCTTCCTGCAGGACTGGGTCAACCTGACCGTGTTGACCTGGAAGGATGTCGATGGCGGACCGCTCCTGTCGCTCGTCAACGATATGAGCCACGTCCGCGGCACAAGTGGCGCCACGTGGCTGGAGGAAGCTTGATCGAGCTCACGGGTTGCGACCTGACGCTCGCGGACGTGTGGGCCGTGGCCAACGGTGGCCGCGACGTGCAGCTCGCCGAAGAGGCCGCAGAAGCCATGTCGGCCAGTCGCGCGGTGATCGATGACCTGGTCGCGACCGACCAGATCGTGTACGGGGTGACGACCGGCTTTGGCGATCTTGCCTCGCGCCACATCGCGCCGGCAGACGTCGAGAAGCTCCAGGAGAACCTGCTCGTGAGCCATGCCGTTGGCGTCGGCGAGGCGCACTCGACGCAGGTCGTGCGCGCCATGCTGCTCCTGCGCGCCAACGCCCTCGCCCGTGGCAACAGCGGCTGCCGGCCCATCTTGGTCGAGCGGCTGCTCGACATGCTGCGCAGCGGCATTCACCCCGTCGTGCCGTCGCAAGGGTCAGTAGGGGCGTCGGGTGACCTCGCGCCACTCGCCCACCTGGCACTGCCGATCATCGGCCGCGGCCGCGCAGAGGTCGATGGCGAACTCGTCGACGGTGCCGAGGCACTTCGGCGGCGCGGGCTGGTGCCGCTCGTCCTCCAGGCCAAGGAAGGCCTCGCCCTGCTCAACGGCACGCAACAGATGACCGCGATCGGTGTGCTCGCCGTGTTACGTGCCGAACAGGCGTTGCGCACGGCGAGCGTCACGGCCGCCATGTCGGTGGAGGCGCTGATGGGCACGGACGTTCCCTTCTCTGGCGCGTACCAGGCGGTCCGTCCGCATCCCGGCCAGCAGCTCATCGCTGCCCAGTTGCGCGATCTGCTGCGCGGCTCGGAGTTGATCCGTGCTCATCACGGCCAGGCGCACAAGGTCCAGGATCCATACTCGATCCGCTGCGTGCCGCAGGTCCACGGCGCCGTCGCCGACGTGCTTGGCTTCGTCCGGGGCGTGCTCGAGATCGAGATCAACTCGGCGACCGACAACCCGCTCGTCTTTCCCGACGGCGCGGACGTCGATCCCGAGGCGGTCGCGACGGGCGGAGGCCGGGTCGTCTCGGGCGGCAACTTCCACGGCGAGCCCGTGGCGCTGGCGATGGACATGCTCAAGATCGCGGCCGCGGAGCTTGGCTCGATCAGCGAGCGGCGCATCGCCCAGCTCACGGATTCCCGGACGTCGGGCCTGCCGCCGTTCCTCGTCGAGGACGCGGGCCTGAACAACGGCCTGATGCTCTACCAGTACGTGGCCGCGGCGCTCGTATCGGAGAACAAGTCGCTCGCCCACCCGGCGTCGGTCGATTCGATCCCGACGAGCGCCAACCAGGAGGACCACGTTTCGATGGGTCCGATCGCAGCGCGCGCGGCGTCGGCCGTGATCGGCAACGTCGAACAGGTTCTCGCGCTCGAGGCGCTAGCCGCCGCGCAGGGCGTCGACTTCAGGCTGCGCACCGGCCTGCGACCGGGCGCCGGAGTGGCCGAGGCACACGCGCTGGTCCGCGCAGTTGTGGCGCACGTCGATGCCGATCGCGATCCCCAGCCTGATCTCGCCGCAGCGCTCGATCTCGTTCGCTCGGGCCGCCTTGGGGCGCTGGTCACGCCCTCGGTCGGCTGATGAGCCTTCGTCTTTTGGCCGCCTTGCCGATCGCAGCCGTCGTTGTCGCGTGCAGCGGCTCGAGCGTGCTCGACAAAAACCGAGTACAGCAGCTGATCGGCCAGTGGCTCGAGGACAACGTGCAGGCGACGGCCAACGTGACGTGCCCGAACAATGAGCCCTTGAAGCAGGACGACACGTTCACCTGCACCGCGGTGACCCAGGATGGCCTGACGCTGAAGATCCAGGTCACGCAGACCGACAACCAGGGCGGGGTCGACTTCGAGCTCACGGGAGCGAGCTAGCCATCCGATGACTGACCGACGCATAGTCGAGGTTGGCGACGGCGCGACTTTCGCGCTCATCCCACCGTGCGCCGACCCGCGCTTCGACCACAGGACGTGCGACTACTGGGAGGATGCCGACCGCGGCTCGAAGAGCAGCCGAGCCTCGTGGCTACAGGTCGCACCGCCACGATCCGGGCCGGCACCGCACTTCGGACTGCACGACAACCCGTTCGCCCCGGCCGACCTCGAGCGGGAGCTGGACAACCCGTTCGCCGCGGCCGCCGCCGAGGGAGGTCGGGCCGCGCTGCCCGACGCGTGGGTCGACGACGACCTGTTCGGGGTGCCCCTCGAGAACCCCTTCGCGCCACGCACGAAGCGCGAGCGTCCGCTGCGCGAAGGAGTGCCGCGCAAGCTCGCGCTCCTAGATCGCGGCCGCGGCGTGTTCGGCTCGTACGCGAAGGTCCTGCTCGTCGACGACCAGGCGGTCGCCTACTGCCAGTTCGGTCCGCTATCGGCGTATCCGCGCGCGACACGGCTGCGCGAGCTGTACAAGCAGCTGCCCGACGCGCCGCTGCCGGCGGTGATCACGTGCATCGCCTCGACTGCCGAGGCACGCGGCAAAGGCTTCGCACGCGACCTGGTCGACGACGTCTGCCTCGATCTCGCCCAGCGCGGCTTCGCGGCGGTCGAGGCCTACCCGGACCTGACCCTGCCCCAAACGGAGACGAGCGCCGCGCGACCGGGCTTCTGGCAGGCGCTGGGTTTCGCGCTCGCCGTCGACGACGAGCGCTTCCCGGTCATGCGCCGCGAGCTGTGAAGGACGTACCGGACACGCCGGCGACGAGGTGGCTCAACGAGAACGGCGTCGACTACGAGATAGTCGAGACGGCGCCCCCCGGCAGCGCCGAGGAAAGCGCGCAGCTCCAGGGCATCGAGCTCCGCCAGCTGCTGCGCACGATCGTCGTCCGTCGGGCTGAGGACGACTATCTCTTCGTGCTCGTGCCGGGCGGTCGGCGGTTCGACTGGCCCAAGCTTCGAGCGCACCTCGGGGTGAATCGGATGTCCCTGCCTGACGCCGACGAGGCAAAGGCCGTGACCGGCTACGAGCGTGGCACGATCACTCCGTTTGGAGCGACCAACTCCTGGCCCATGATCGCCGACGCATCGATTGACGCGCTCGCCAAGGTCGCCATCGGTGGCGGCCGACGCGGCGTGAACATCCACATCCGGCCGGCGGACCTCGTTGCGGCCACGGGCGCCGATGTCGTCGACGTCACGACATCGGCGCCGGACTAGACTCGGACAATGGCGATCGCGACACCCGCGCGCACCATCCGCGCGCCGCGTGGAAAAGAGCTGTCCGCGCGCGGCTGGCCGCAGGAAGCAGCCCTGCGCATGCTCATGAACAACCTCGATCCGGAGGTTGCCGAGCGACCACAGGACCTCGTCGTCTATGGCGGCACGGGCCGCGCCGCGCGCTCGTGGGAAGCGTTCGACGCGATCGTGCGCGAGCTGCGCCGGCTGGGCGACGACGAGACGCTGCTCGTCCAGTCGGGCAAGCCGGTGGGCGTCTTTCGCACGCACGAATGGGCGCCGCGCGTGCTCATCGCCAACTCGAACCTGGTCGGCAAGTGGGCCAACTGGGACACGTTCCGCGAGCTCGAGCGCAAGGGCCTGACCATGTACGGGCAGATGACGGCCGGCTCGTGGATCTATATCGGCACCCAGGGCATCCTCCAGGGCACCTATGAGACCTTCGCCGAGCTGGCGCGCCAGCATTTCGGTGGCACGCTGCGCGGCCGCGTCGTGCTGACCGCCGGCCTGGGCGGCATGGGCGGTGCCCAGCCACTGGCAGTGACCATGAATGAGGGTGTGGCGCTGGTCATCGAGGTCGATCCGGCGCGCGCCCGTCGGCGGCACGAGACCGGCTACATCGACGAGATGACGGAGTCGCTGGACGAGGCTCTGTCGTGGGCCCGCAGCGCCGCCGCCGACGGGCGTGCCGCCTCGATCGCGTTGATCGGCAATGCCGCGCAGATCGAGCCCGAGCTCGTGCGCCGTGGCGAGCGCTTCGACGTGCTCACTGACCAGACGTCGGCCCACGACGCGCTGAACGGCTACGTGCCTGCTGACCTGACGCTCGAGCAGGCCGCCGCGCTGCGCATCTCGGATCCGGACGGATACGTCGTACGCGCGATGAGCTCGATGGCTGAGCATGTTCGCGCGATGCTCGCGCTCCAGGCGGCCGGTTCGGTCACCTTCGACTACGGCAACAACATCCGTGCCCAGGCCCAGACCGCCGGTGTCGACAACGCCTTCGACTTCCCGGGCTTCGTGCCTGCTTTCATCCGGCCGCTCTTCTGCGAGGGCAAGGGCCCGTTCCGCTGGGTGGCCCTGTCGGGCGATCCCGCGGACATCCGCCGCACGGACGAGGCCGTCCTTGAGCTCTTCCCGGAAAACGAATCACTGGCGCGCTGGATCAGGATGGCCGAGGAGCGCGTGCCGTTCCAGGGCCTACCGGCGCGCATCTGCTGGCTGGGCTACGGCGAGCGTGCCAGGGCCGGAGTGCGCTTCAACGAGCTCGTCGCCAGCGGTGAGGTGTCGGCGCCAATAGTCATCGGTCGGGATCATCTCGACTCAGGCTCCGTCGCATCGCCCAACCGCGAAACGGAAGCGATGCGTGATGGCTCGGACGCGATCGCCGATTGGCCGCTGCTCAACGCGCTCGTCAACACCTCTGCGGGCGCCAGCTGGGTGTCGATCCACCACGGCGGTGGAACAGGCATCGGCTACTCGCAGCATGCCGGCATGGTCGTCGTTGCCGACGGCACGGACCTCGCCGCGCAGAAGCTGGAGCGCGTGCTGACGACCGATCCGGGCATGGGCGTCATCCGCCACGCGGATGCCGGCTACGAACGCGCGATCGAGGTCGCGCGTGAGCGCGGCGTCCGAGTGCCAATGCTCGAGGACGGCTGACCAATTCCTGACAGACTACCCACGAAAGGTAGGTCGCTTACAGGACAGAACCTGTCATGAATTACCGAGAAGAGCGGGGAAATAGAGGAAGACGGCCGGCTATTTGCCGGCCGTCTTCTTGTTCTCTGGTTCCGCCGCGATCAGCGTGCCGAGGCCGATCAACGCCCGGCCAACGGCCTGTCGCGCTCCGCCACGACGAGCGATGGGTTGGCGCGTCATGGGTTTGCGCCACGCTCGACCGCGGATGTCGTCTGCCTCGTCGGCGAACGACCCGTACCACAGATGATGAACCATCTCCTTGCCTCCTTCCCAGGCAGATCCGCAGCTATTCGCTGGTGATGAGGACTCTGTCTTCGTCGTCTCCGATGTCGATGATTGAGCCGCGCATGCCGGATGCGATCGCGCCCCGAATGCGATCGGCATCCTGGTCCGACAAGCCCGGAATGTAGTTCGACGCCCAGCCGGCGACGTTCATCGGCACGCGCAGGTTGACGACTGGTCGACCACGTTCGGTGACCTGGATGCGCAGGTGGCGTGGCGCCTGCTGTGCCGACTGCGTCGCCTGCCCCGACTGAGGTGTCGGTGGTGGCTCGGGCGCAGGTTCCTCGGGCTTGGAGGAGCTCAGCGCGGTCAGGATTTCGTCAGCCTCCTCGGGCGTGAGCACGCCCTGGGCCACGAGATTCAGGATCTTCTCTACGTCGGCCATCGTCAGGCCTCCTGGAGGCGGCGGGTCGCCTCGTCAACGTCGATCTCGCCGCGCTCCAGCGCACGCAGGATCTCGAGCTGGTCCTGTGGCTGGTAGCTCGAGCCGCGCGGCGCCCCCGTGGGCGGCGTCGGTGGCATCGGCGGCATGGGTGCCATGGGTGCCATTGGTGGCTGGCCTGGCGTGGGCGGCATGGGCGGGAAGTCGAAGTCGGGACCGATGCCGCGCGTCATGCGCTGCACCTGGCGCTCGATGCGCCGCTCGAGGCTCCGTTCGTGCCGGCCCTCGTGGCGGTGCCGGCCGCGCCGGTCGTCGTCGTCCTCGTAAACATCGCGCGCGCCCGCCAGGTGGCAGTCGCCCGACAGCGTCCGAAATCGAACCTTCGCCGCGCCGTCGCCCGACACGTAGCCACGCGATCCGCCACGGCGGAGTTCCAGGCTGCTCTTGACGTCGACGGTCACGCCGGTTGGCGAATCGATCGACAGGTCGCCACTGACGGTCTCGACCGTGTGCAGCGGCCCGGCGGCCAGTCCGGCCTCGATGTCGATGTCGCCGCTCACGGTGCGCGCATCGAACTGGTTGAGCACGGCGCCCTGGACTCGCGCGTCGCCCGATGTCGTGTTGACGCTCAGCTCGGATGGCCGTGAGGAGCGCGCCTGTATGTCACCCGAAACGGTCGTGACGCGAATCCGTCCGCCCGTGGGATCGATCTCGATGTCGCCCGAAACCGTCTTGTAGGTCTGCTCGCCCGACAGCAGGTGCGCGCGAATGTCGGCGCTCACCGTGTTGACGGTTACGCGCGCGGCGCGCGGGAGCGTGACCTCGAAATCGAGGCCATCGTTGGCGCCGAAGAGTGAGCCGAACATGCCCATCGGGCCGCGCTTCTCGACGTCGATCGCAAGGACTCCGTCGCTCTGGCGGACGGTGATCGGCAGCCAGTCAAGGCGGCCGTGATCGGACCGCACGTTCACGACGGCCTCGTCCGTGTCCGCGGCGCGCAGCTCGACGGAGCCCGAAACGTTGTTGATCGTGAGCTGCCCGGTGGCGCCGATCTTGTGCCGGATTTCACTGGGATCCGGGTAAGCCTGCTGGCTATCCATTGGAAGAGTCCTGGTTCTGCTCCTGTGCTGGTTGCTCGGCCGCGTCGGCCGCCTCCGGCGCCGCGTCGGGCTGCGCCGTCTCGGCTTGCGCGGCTGGCTCAATCACGGAGACCGGCTCGCCGCGCAAGGCCGCTGCGGCCTGCTCGGCGTT
>DATCGV010000068.1:0-2310 GCA_036508755.1 Candidatus Limnocylindrales bacterium
ACCGCGGGATGCACTTCCCGACCGACGTGGCGGCGAGCGTCCTGCTCTCCGTCGGCGCGCTGCTGTTCGCGCTGCTCGCCGTGCGGAGCATGGCGGCGGCAGCGGCCGGGCGCGACCGTCGGGTGGCGTCCCCGCCGCCCGCTGACTCTCCACCGGAGGTGAAATCATGACGTTGGTCGGCGTGGTCGCACATTCGGGCAAGACCCTCGGAGGCGGCCTCGGCGCCTTGCGGACGCTGCTCGCGCAGCATGGGGTCGACGACCCGCTGTGGCGCGAAGTTCCCAAGAGTAAGTTCGTCCCGAAGACTGTCGCGGAGCTGGTCGATGCGGGCGTTGACCTGCTGTTCGTGTGGGGCGGCGACGGCACGGTGCAGAAGTGCATCGACACGGTCGGCAAGGCACCGATCACGCTCGCGATCCTGCCCGCCGGCACCGCCCATCTCTTCGCAACGAATCTGGGGATCCCCACAGACCTCGAGGAAGCCGTGAGTATCGGCTTTACCGGCCGCCGCCGGACGCTCGACGTCGGCATTGTGAACGGCGAGCGCTTCGGGGTGATGGCAGGGATCGGGTTCGACGCGCTGATGATCCGCGATGCGGACGGCGGGCTGAAGGACCGGCTCGGACGCCTCGCCTACGTCGTGGCGGGCATCCGCGGCGTGGGTCGCGATGCCGTGCAGGCGAAGGTGGAGGTCGACGGGATGGACTGGTTCAAGGGGCCGGCTACCTGCGTGCTCGTCGGCAACATGGGCAACGTGCTCGGTGGTATGTCCGCCTTCCCCGATGCCCGCCCCGACGACGGACGACTGGATGTCGGGATCGTCACTGCCGACAGCGCCGTGGACTGGGCGCGCACGCTCGGCCGGACGGTGGTTGGCCGCGCCGCCTCGTCGCCGTTCGTCGAGACGATCACGGCGACCAGGATCGACGTGCGCCTGGAGAAGAAGCTGCCCTACGAACTCGACGGCGGTGACCGGCCGAAAGCGAAGCGCCTGCGGTTCCGCGTGAAGCCTGCCGCGATCACCGTCTGCGTGCCGGCGAATGAGGAGGAGCGATGAGCACGGCGAACCTGGTCCCCGAGACCTGGCACCTGACGGGTGACGACGCGAAGAAGACGCTCGCCCACATCGGCCGCAGGCGGCTGGTCAAGGACGCGCTGACGCGGCTGCGATTCTCCGACGGCTTCTCCCACGCTCGCTCGATGGCCTTCCTCGGGATCCTGTTGTTCGTTGAAGGGGTGATCGCGGCGGTCGGCATCTCAAGCACCCTCGGTAGCCCCAGCACCAGTCACTCGATCGTAAAGACCCTGCAGTCCATCGTGCCGGGCCCGGCGGGACGCCTCCTCACCCAGGCGGCCAGCCAAGCCCACCAGTCCGCCTCATCCGGCCATTGGATCGCCATCCTGTTCGGCACCCTCGGCGCCCTGATCACGGGGGTGACCTTGATGGGCCAGATCGAGCGAGCGATGAACCGTCTTTACGGGGTCGAGTCGGACCGCGACACGGCGCACAAGTACGCGCGCGCGCTCCTCCTTACGCTGACCGCCGGCACGCTGGGCGCCCTCGCGTTCGGCGGACTGGGGCTCGGCGGCGCGATCGCGTCCGCGCTCGGCAATAGCTCCGTGCGCACGATCTGGAGCGTCGCCCGATGGCCGCTTGGCATCCTCTTGCTGGTCGCCGCGCTCGCGCTGATCCTGCGCTGGGCGCCACGCCGGCATCAGCCGGCGTGGTCGTGGATGTCTTTCGGCGCCGTCGTCGCCGTCGGCCTGATGGCGCTCGTCACGATCGTGCTCAACGTGTTCTTCCACTTCAGCTCGTCGTTTGGCACGACCTACGGTCCGCTGGCCGGCATCATTGCGCTCGCATTCTGGGCGTACTTCACGTCGATCGCGCTGTTGGTGGGCGCCGCCTTGGCTGCGCAACTCGAAGCGGTGCGCGCCGGCGCGGGCGCGCCTCGCAGCGATCAGAAGACCCGTGGGTCAGAAGCCCACCTCGTCGCCAGCGACGGCGAGCGCCCGCCCGAGGCACGCGCCTCCTGATGGCGGCGGCGCCGACAGAACCCCGGCCCCCACACGTCGCGGGCCGCATCGCGACGCTGCGGCGTGGGCTCGAAGGCATGATCGGCGTACCGGCCACCGAGGGGAACTCGGTCGAGGTCCTGCGCAACGGCGACGAGATCTTCCCGGCGATGCTCGACAGCATCGCGGGCGCCCGGCGGACCATCGATCTGCTGACGTTCGTCTACTGGCGTGGCGAGATCGGGGCGCGATTCGCGGAAGCCCTCTGCGACCGCGCCCGGGCAGGCGTGCGCG
>DATCGV010000069.1:0-4535 GCA_036508755.1 Candidatus Limnocylindrales bacterium
ACGCGTCGGACGGGACCAGCTACGTCGCCGCGGATGGCAGCAACCGCGTCGCCACCACTTGGGACGTCTCCGACATGGAGGCTTTTCAGGCGGCGCAGACCGCAGCCTCTCCCGAGATGGCGGCACAGATGGAGGAGTACGGGATGATCCCGCCGGTGACGATCTACATCGAGAAGTAGCTTCAGTTGGGGGTCAAGATCTCCGCACGCGGGTTCGTGAAGATCGGTCTGATCAGCGACCCAGCATCTCGTCGAGGATTGCGCCGAACGAGTCGACGATCAGGCTGATATGGCCGTGCTCCGGCAGCAGGTGCACGCACCCGCCGCGGCAGTGACCGGCCAGCCACTGGCCGTGCGCGAACGGCACCATCCGATCATGCGCACCCTGCCAGATGTGCACGGGCACCCCGAATGAGCCCAGGTCGAAGCCCCACGGCCGCACGAAACAGAGATCGTCGTCCATCCAGCCGTAAGCGGTCGCGCCGGCCACGTTTCGAACGCGTGGGACCTTTGGCTAGTGGCTCTCACTGACCGCGCGGCGAATGATCGTTGCGCATGCAGAACTGGACAAGAGAAGACAGCGTGGCGGCCATGGAGGCGTCGTACAGACGCGGTGGTGGCCGCGCTCGCACAGTCGTGTGGCTCATCGGGCTTCCTCTGCTCGTCGGCCTGATCGGCGTTACCGCCTACGTGATCTCTCAATCGAAGCTGGACTGGAACCTGCCCGGGAGCATGCAGAGCCTCACCGCAGGGATCCTGGGCCAGCCCTCTCCGTCGCCCAAAGCCACCGTTGTCGCGCGCGCGCCGCTGCCGCCGCCGTCGGTGCCCACCAGCCCCGCGTCTTCGACAATGCCCGCTTCGTCAGCGAGTCCGGGTGCCGACGGTCCCGCTGCCCTGTTCGCGGCCTTCATCGCCGATCCGCATGCTTCCTACCACCTCGACTCCCACGTTGCAGTCAGTGCCGGCGGAATGTCGATGACTTTCGTCATGTCCATCGACCAGTCTGGATCTGACGAGTCCGCCGATGTGAGGATCAACACTCCAACCAAGAAGATGGACCTCAAGGTCGTGATCAAGGACGGCATGGTCTATGCCAAGGAGCCTGGCAAGGGTTGGGTCGGCACGTCCGACCTATCCGCGTACCGCGCTGACGAGACCGGCTTCGCGCAGATTCCAGCGAACGAGATCCAGTACATGGGGCCGGAGTTACACGGTGGCGCGAACCTTCAGCACCTGCACATCCTGACCCTGCCGCAGGCGTCGCTCGACATGCTGGCTCAGGCCGGTTGCCAGGCGACCGACCCGTCGTGGGACATTTGGGTCCGCGCCGACGGCCGTCCAGTGTCTGCTGATTTCGCGCTCTCGTGCACGATCGACGGCTCCCAGGCCACTGCCACCGCCACCTACCAATTCACCCGGGTCGGCAAGCAGATCGACATCGTCGCGCCACAGAAGTACACCCAGAACTAGCGCGCACTCGCCTCCGCCAACGCACACAGCGCACTGGCCCTGTGGAGGTCGTCGGGCGTCCGCACAGCCGCGTCGAGCAACCGGGGTGACGCCACGACCACGGTCACAGCCCGGGCTCGCGAAGTGGCGACGTTAAGGCGGTTGAGCGACAGCAGGAAGCCCAGGCCGCGCGGCGCGTCCTCCGGCCGCGACGTCGCCATCGTGTAGATCGACACCGGGGCCTCCTGGCCCTGGAACTTGTCGACCGTGCCGACGCGCGCGGCGGGCAGGCGTTCCTGGATGAGCAGCCGATGCGCGTTGAACGGCGAGACGATGACGATGTCGTCCGGGCCGATCTCCCGCCGCGCGCCCATCGCGTCCGTCCACGATCGCCCGACCAGCGCGTTCCAGATCTCACAGACTCGATCAGCCTCCTCGACTGACGCGTTCGTGTTGCCGTCGTGGTCGACCGGCACCCAGCGCAACCCGGACCCGGCGAGCCAGCCGAAGCCATCCGCCAAGCCCTCCGCCAGGACCTCTTGGCGCTCCAGCCCGGGCACCGACTCGAGCTTGTCCTCGTAGAACAACTCGCTCGTGAATTCCGTGATCCGCGGATGCATGCGATACGTCCGCTCGAGGAACAGGCCCTGCTCCAAAGGCACGGTCTCTGCGTCGCCCAGCAGATGCCCGAGCGACGACGCGCCGGCGCCATCCGGGTGAACGCCCTGGATGGGTTGCTCGAGCTGCTGCGGGTCGCCGAGCAGCACGACATTCCGCGCACAGCCGCTCATGGCCACGACGTTGGCGAGCGACATCTGGCCCGCCTCGTCGACGAACAGCGTATCGATGATCCCGGTCATCTCTTCGCGCGACCAGAGCCACGCCGTCCCGCCCACGACGTCGACCGCCCCGCTCGCGAGGCCATCGAAGACCTTGGCGTTGTCCTTGACGCACTCGACGTACGACATCTTGCAGCTGTCGTCGCCATCTACCTTCTGCAGGCCACGAACGACAACTCCCGATGCGTCGGCGGCCGCGCCGACGGCGTCGAGCAGGTTGGAGATGACCTTGTGCGAGTTGGCCGCTATACCGACTTGCTTACCGCCGCGGACCAACTCCAGGATCATCCGCGCGCCGGTGTAGGTCTTGCCCGAGCCGGGCGGTCCCTGGATTGGCAGGGTCGTGCCGTCAAGCTGCGCCGCCAGGCGCAGCGCCGCATCGGAGCCGGTTTCGTTTTCCTCAACGAGCTCAGCATTCGCGGCCTGGCCGGCCCTCGGCACCTTACGCATGAGCAGCTCGCGGCCGGCCCGCCACTCCGCTGAGTCCGCGGCGATGCTGTTGTCCGCGATCCAGCCGCCAATGCGCATCAGGGCTCCCTGCTGCGCCTTCGCGCCCCAGAACTTGAGTGCCACGATCGCCTCGGGATGGTGGCCGGTCCAGCCTTTCTTGCGCCTGATGTCGACCGTGCCCGCCTCGTCGTCCAAGCCGACTACGGATCCGGTTCGCGTCTCGCTGTCCGCGATCTCGGGGTCGTGGACCTCGCTCCCGACCTCGATCTTGTGCTCCTGGGGTGGGAATCGGTAGCGGTAGTCGTCGGACTGCTTCGTCCCGCCGCCGTCGACCACGCCCACGAACTCGAGCTGGCCGATCGGCTCTGCCTCGTCGACCAGGTCGTCCTCCGACAGGCCCATGAGCTCGAAGAAGCGCCACCACGACGCCTTGTTCTCGCGCCGGTGCCAGTCGAGCAGGTGGCGCATCAGCCAGGTCGCCTTGTCGGCGTCCGTCTGCTTCGTCGGATCCTCGGGGATCGCGGAAGTCAGGCGCTCCTCGAGATCGCGCACTGCTTGCTGTCGGGCGGTGAACTGCTCGTCCGGCGGCTCGATCTCACCCGGCGGCCGCGGCAGCTCATAGCCGAACTTGCGCGCCGCCTCGACTCGGCGCAGCTCCAGCCAGTCGCGCAGCTTCTCGGTCGAGATGCAGTCGTCGCGGTTGTAGAGCCGGATCTTCTCCTTGACCGACCCGTCCGGATCCCCTTCCTCGAGCAGGAACTCGAACTCGACGATGCTCGAGTTCGCGTCGCGCAGCTCGATCTCGCGCTTGTACGCGTACAGGTCCTCGAGCTTCTTGATCGAGTAGCTCTCGGCACCCACGCGCAGGCCCTGCTTGACCGCCCGATACAGGTCCACGAAGACCCGGCCGCGCAGCAGCTGGTCGAGCTCCTCCTCGCGCGTGGCGTGCCGGCCCACGAGCGCTTTGAGATGCGACGGCTCGTACGCGCCGTAGTGGTAGATGTGCATGTCCGGGTGCTGCGCCAGGCGCGCCGTGAAGAGATCCATGACCTCCTCGAACGCGCGCTTCTCGGCTTCGCGGGTGAATGCGCGCGCCTCCTCGTCGTACGCCCAGATCCCCGTGTACGCGTCCTGGTCCCAGATCGAATCGCCTCGCGGGCTCTCCCAGACCCCGAACAGGTACTCGAGCCCTTCCCAGAAGGCGAAGGGATCGCCTTCAATGTCGAAGAAGAGATCTGTCGCGTTGGGCGGAGGGAGCACCGACAGCCCGCGGTCGGGCACGAGCGAACCGTCGGCATCCCGCTCCGGATCGAGGATCTCGTACAGCGTCTTGCCCTGCTGGATGCTCTGCAGCTGTAGCCGTGCCTGCTCGCGGACCTTCCACATCGACTCGTCCTGGCTGCGCTTCAGGCCCAGCTCGAACGGCTTGTTGAGCTGCGCCAGCGCCGCGCGCGTCCTGATGTCGTGCTCGGTCAGCGTTTCGCGTTGCGCGCGGCTGATGCCGGCGACAAGGTTCAGGGCGTCGTCCTCGCGCCATGTGCGCCAGCAGTAATCGCCGTACCACTTGCACACTGCGCAGTGCTCGACCGGATCGGGATAGGTCGACTTTGGATCGATGTCCGTCGCGAGCGCGCGCTCGAAGCGCTGCTTCGCGTGGCGGTAGTAGGCCATCATCTCGGCCGTTCGGAACGGGTGCTCGTCCGGCTGCGCGCCGCCCGTGATCACGTAGACCTTCTCCGGCTGCACGTGCTGGATGCGCTCGATCTGCTCGACGTAGCTCGCGATCTGGACCAGCGCG
>DATCGV010000070.1:0-22356 GCA_036508755.1 Candidatus Limnocylindrales bacterium
GCGCAAGGCCGCCGCGGCCTGCTCGGCGTTCAGCTCGTGACGTGCCAGGCGCTCCAGGATCTGACGACGCGTCTCCGGGTCGACCGACAGTGTGGGCGCGGTATCCGCGCCACGGGCTGGCTCGACGGGGATGGGCGCACCATCAGCCAGGTCAAGCGCCCGAAGGAGCGCCTCGACCCGGTTGCGAACGGTTGGATACGAAACGCCCAGCTCGCGTTCGAGCTCGCGCAGATTGCCGCGCGAACGGAGGAACGACTCGAGCAGGGCGTACTGGTCGCGGTTGAGGCGCGAGAAGCGTCCGACGCTGAACTCACCCTCGATGGTGGTGCCACACGTGTTGCAATGCAGCCGAGTAACGGTCAGCTGGCTGTCGCACACCGGGCAATTTGAGATCACTTCTCTTTGCATTCGACCCTGTTGCGCCTCGTTGTTGTGTCCAATGCCGCGAACAGTAAAGACCGTCTTTCACTTTGTCAAGTTGCATCTTCACTTCTCTGATCAGACGGCTTCGACATGCACGTCGTTCTCATCCACAACAGCGACTCGTAGACTCTTCCTCGGATGGACAAGCTCATCGAGTGCGTGCCCAACTTCAGCGAGGGACGCGACCTGCGCGTGATCGACGCGATAGCGGCGCGGGTGACATCCGTGGGCGGCGTACACCTGCTCGATCGGACCTCCGATCGCGACCACAACAGGAGCGTGCTGACCTTCGCCGGCCCGGCCGCAGCCGTGACCGGTGCGATGGAGGGCGCGCTCGAGGAAGCGATCGCGCGCATCGACATGCGCGTGCATGAAGGTCAGCATCCGCGCCTGGGAGCGGTCGATGTCGTGCCTTTCGTGCCGCTCGGCACGTCGACCATGGACGAATGCATCCAGCTCGCGCGGGCCTTTGGCCGGCACGTCGCCGAGCGCTTCGAGCTGCCCGTCTACCTGTACGCGCGCGCTGCCCAATCGCCCGCGCGCGAGGTGCTCGCCGACATCCGACGGCCGCAGTTCGAGGGCTTGCGCGACGCGATCAAGACGCCCGAGTACACGCCCGACTTTGGACCAGCGAAGATCCACCCGACCGCGGGCGCAGTTGTCGTCGGCGCGCGGCCGTTTCTGATCGCCTACAACATCAACCTCGAGAGCCAGGACATCGATCTCGCCAAGGAGATCGCCAAGCGGGTTCGCGAACGGTCGGGTGGGCTGCCGCGCGTCCAGGCGCTCGGGCTGTTCCTGGACGACCTCAACTGCGCGCAGGTCTCGATGAACCTGCTCGACTTCACGGTCACGCCCATCTGGCGCGTCTGGGAGGCCGTGGCCGCGGCCGCGCACGAGCACGGCGTCGCGCTGCGCGAGTCAGAGCTGATCGGACTGTGCCCGCTCAAGGCCCTGATCGACGTGGCCGATCACATCGACGCGGCCACCGGCGAGGCGGACAACGAACGGATCACGCGCGCCGCGGAGTGGTTGCGCATCCGCGACTTCGACCCGTCGATGGCGCTCGAGATCCGCCTCGCGGAGGCGGAGCAGGCTGGAGCGTGAGCGACCGACCTGGCCTACTCGTCCACAACGCGACCGAGGTCGTCACTGTCGCGGGCGGCGTGCGGCGCGGATCGCAGCAGGCCGAGATCGGAATCATCTATGGCGACGGTGCCGTCGCGGCCTACGAGGGACGTATCGTCGCGATCGGCCAGCTCGAGGAAGTCGAGCGCCGGCTCCAGGAGATGGGCGTCGCCGCGCACGCCGTCGCCCGGCTCGACGCGCGCCGCGGGGTCGTCACGCCCGGCTTGATCGATCCGCACACGCACATGTTGTTCGCTGGCACGCGCCAGGCGGAGATCGAGCTGCGCCAGCGCGGGCACAGCTACCTCGAGATCCTGGCCGCCGGCGGCGGCATCCTGCAGACGGTGCGTGAGACGCGCGCCGCGCCGGACGAAGTCCTGCTCGCGAATGCGCGGCGCTGGTCGGCCGAGATGCTCAGCCACGGCGTCACGACGGTCGAGGTCAAATCCGGTTACGGACTGAGCGCAGACGAGGAGCTGCGCCTGCTGAGCCTTGCCGGTCAGCTGGCAGATGAAGGGCCGCTCGACATCGTCCCCACGTTCCTGGGCGCGCACGCGATCGCGCCCGAGTTCCGTGGCCGTCCGGATGCCGCGGCCGCGTACATGGCCAACGTCATCGAAGAGCAGCTGCCGCGTGTCGCCGAGCAGGGCATTGCCACGACCTGCGACGTCTTCTGCGAGCGCGGCGTGTTCGACGTGGACATGTCGCGTCGGTTGCTGACACGGGCGAAGGAGCTTGGCCTGCAAGCGCGGCTGCATGCCGACCAGTTGAACCCGACCGGTGGCGCGGAGCTCGCCGCGGAGATCGGAGCACTGTCTGCCGATCACCTGGGTGGCGTATCAGAGAAGGGCATCGCGGCGCTCGCGGGCGCGGCCGAGAGCGGCCGGCCGACGGTCGCCACGCTCCTGCCGATCAGCGCCTTCTACCTCGACGAGCCGCACTATGCTCCGGCCCGGACGATGATCGACGCCGGCATTCCCGTCGCGATTGGCACGGATTTCAACCCGGGCTCGTCACCCGCGCCCAACGCGCAGCTGGCACTCGACTTTGCCGTCCACCGGCTTCGGCTCACCGCTGCGGAGGCGATCGCGGCGATGACGATCAACGCCGCGGCGGCGCTCGGCCTCGAGCAGACCCACGGCTCGCTCGACGAGGGCAAGCACGCCGATGTCGTCGTCTGGGAGCCCGACTCGCACACGTTGCTGCCGTACTGGCTCGGCGCGGACCTCGTCCGCACCGTCGTCAAGCGCGGCCGAGTTGTCTACGACGGTCGCCTAGGATGAGCGAGAGAGCGCGGTTCGTCGTCGCGTTGGCGGCCGGCATTCCGCTGGCCCTGCTCGGCCTCGTATTCGGCTTGCTCGCGATGGGCTCCATGGTGCTCGTGGCTGTCCTGATCGGCTTCATGTTCGGCCGCATCGCATTCGCCGGCTTCACGATCTCGCTCGGTGGCACGTGGGCCATCCTCTTTTTCCTTGCCGCACGGGATTGCGCTCAGCCCAGCCAGCCGTGCGGCGCGACGCCGATCGATCTAGCCCCGCACATCGTCATCTCCGTCGCGTTGGTCGCGACTGGCGCGGTCGCGGCAGTGCTCAGCCGGCGGGCACGACGGGCAGCGGCGGATCCTTGATTAGCTGCGGCCGCGCGGGTCGAGCAGGACGACGGTCGTTTCGCTCGGCAGTGACGAGGCACTGACCGAGAGCTTGGGCACTGGCTCGCCCTTGGCGACGCTGATCTCGTGCAGGAAGCGGTCAAGCTCAGTGGCGCTGCCGCCCGCGCCATCGATCGGCATGGGCACGATCAGGTTCGCGTCGAGCTGAGCGACGACCTCCGCGGCGCGGGCGGCGCCAAGCGATCCGCCGATCGGCACGCAGACGACGTCGACCTGGCCCACGTCGCCCAGCTGGTTGTGGTCGAGCAGATGGCCCAGGTCGCCGAGGTGCGCGACGTGGATGCCGTCCAGCTCATACACGAAACAGACGTTCCGGCCACGCTCGGCGCCGTCGTGCTCGTCGCGGTACGTCTGGACGCCGGTGATCAGGATGTGGTGGACCTCGAACTCACCCGGTGAGTCGAGCAGGAACGAGTTCTCGAGGCTCGTCGGCACATGCAGTCCGTCGTTGCGCGCCGCTGCCTTGCGCTTGCTCGCCGTGGTCGGATCTTCGCCGGCCGCCAGTCCCAATGTCTGCTGTCCATCTACGTGGCTGTAGGTGACGATGTCCGCGCTCAGTCCGCGTCCAGTCGGTCCGACGATGCGCGGAAAGGCGTCTGTGGCGACAATGCCCTCGCGGCCGCGCAGTCGGAGACAGGTCTCCCCGAACGAAACGATCTCCATCCGCGGATTGTCGCAGCGACAAAAGAAACGAGGGGCGCCTGCCCAATTGGCGCCCCTCGTTCCGAGGGAGGGAGAGGGAACAGGAAGCGAAGCTTCGCGGTTCCGCTGAGCCGAAAGATAGGGCGGCTGCGTGAAGCATCCAGACGGCAGACGGTGAAGAAACAGACATCAAACGATCTGGTCCACAATTCGCCAATGTCCCGAGCAGTCGGCACACTCCGGCATCGCGGCGTCGTGCTCACGTTTGCCGCACTGCTCGCGGCGAGCGCCTGCACGAGCGTCAGCCCCTCGCCGTCGGTGCCTGCCTCTGCCGTTCCACCGCTACCGACCGCCAGCCACGGTCAAACTCTTGCGCCCAGCTCCGGCCCGCAGACTCCGCTGCCGACTGCGCAGGTAGTGCCCGGCACGCCGCCAGCGTCGCCGCAGTCGACTTCGTCGGGCGCGTCGCCCATCCCGAGCTCGACCGGGCCGCAGACACCGGCGCCGACCGTCGATCCCGCCGTCGCGGCGCAGATCGACGCGGTCACCGCACAGGTGCCACCGATCCGCGAGCTCCAGCCGACCAAGACGGTCCCTTACCAGGAGATCAGCCGCGACGCCTTCACGACCTTCATCACCGGCCAGTCGGACGAGGACACGACTCCGCAATGGCGCGCGGCCGAGGAGGAGTTCCTGAAGAGGATGGGCCTGCTGCCGCAGAACACGGATCTGCAGCAGCTTCTCGTCCAGCTCTACAGCGCGGAGGTCGCCGCGTACTACCAGCCCACGGACGGCACCTTCTACCTCATCGACACCGGCCAGCCGTTTGGACCTGCCGACAAGGTCGCTGTCGCGCACGAGTACACGCATGCACTGCAGGACCAGCACTTCGATCTCGAGGGCAATCGCATCAAGGATCCGGCCGAGGGCGACGCCGCCCTCGCGCAGCTGTCGGTCATCGAGGGCGACGCGACGCTGACGTCCCAGCTGTGGATGGTCCAGGACATGTCAGAGGCGGAGCAGGCACAGCTCGTGAGCCAGGCGCTGGGCGAGCTCAGCCAGGACCAGCTGGCGAACATGCCGACGATCCTGCGCCGGCAGCTCGAGTTCCCTTACGCGGAAGGTTTCCTGTTCGTGCGCGACGTCTACGGCCTGGGCGGCTTCGACGCGGTCAACCAGGCACTCCAGACGCCGCCCGCGTCGACCGAGCAGATCCTGCACTCGGACAAGTACTACAACCATGAGCAGCCGGTGCCGGTCACGCTGAACGACCTGACCGCTACGCTCGGTGCGGGCTGGTCGAACGACTACCAGCAGACGCTGGGCGAGCTCAACATCCAGGTCCTCGCGGCAGGCGGCGAGAAGCCGGCCCTCGACGTGCCCGGCCTGCCGGTCGCGTGGCCGCACCAGGAGGTCGCCGCGGGCTGGGGCGGCGACCGGCTGAACATGTACGAGAACGCGTCGAGCGGGGCGTGGCTCATCGATTGGCAGATAGCGTGGGACACGCAAGCCGACGCGGACGAGTTCAGCGCGCGAATGACCGAGCTGCAGTCGACGTTCCAGGGCACGCTGCGCCTGATCGCAGGCCCTCAGACGGTGCGCTTCGTGCTTGCGTCCGACCCGAGTCTTCTGACGACTGTGGGCCTGAGCCAGTAGCTACATCGAGTCGGGCGCGCTGATCCCTAACAGGCCGAGCGCGGCGCCGAGCGTGACGCGTGTCGCGTCGACGAGCGCGAGGCGATTGCCGGACGTCACGGGATCCGCCGCGTCGACGACCCGGCGGTCGCGGTAGAAGGCGTGAAAGCGCGTCGCGAGCTCCGTCGCGAACGTCGTGATCGCCTGCGTCTCGCGCACGTCGGCCGCGTCGCGCACGATGTCGGGCAGGCGCAGCAGCTCCTTGGCCAGTGCCAGCGAAATGTCGTCGTTGGCCAGTCCGCCCTCCAGCGTCGCGCTGGCTGCGAGCCCGGACTCGGTGGCCTTGCGCAGGATCGAGCTGATCCGCGCATGCGCGTACTGGACGTAGTAGACCGGGTTCTCGCTCGACTGCTTGCGCGCGAGCTCGATGTCGAAGTCGATGCCGGTGCTCGGTGCCCGCGATGCGAAGAACCAGCGCGCGGCGTCGACGCCGACCTCGGCGAGCAGCTCGTCGAGCGTCACGAACTCACCCGAGCGCTTTGACATGGACACCTCTTCGCCGTCGCGCACGAAGCGCACCCAGGCGATGAGCAGGACGTTGACCGCGTCGCGATCGTGGCCCAGCGCCTGCGTCGCGTTCTTGAGCCGCGCGACGGTGCCGTGGTGGTCGGCGCCCCAGATGTAGACGAGTTCGTCGAAGCCGCGGCTGAACTTCTCGAGCACGTAGCCGATGTCGCTCGCGAAGTAAGTCGGTCCGCTGTTCGAGCGAATCACGACGCGGTCCTTGTCGTCGCCGAACTGCGTCGAGCGGAACCACAGCGCGCCGTCCTGCTCGTACATGTAGCCGGTCTGCTTGAGCTGCTCGATCCCGCGCGTGACCCAACCCGCATCGTGGATCGAGCCCTCGGTCGTCCACACGTCGAAGTGCGTGCCCAGGTTCTCCAGGCTGCGCTCGATGCCCTTACGAATGCGCTCCGACGCCCAGGCACCGACCACCCAGCCCGCCTTTGTGGCGTCGGCCTCCGCCTGCTGCCGGATTTCAGGCGGAACCTCCCGGGCGATGTCTGCGACGTACTCGCCGTGGTAGCCGTCTTCAGGCACGGCCTGGTGGTTCGCCAGTGCCCAGACGGAATGGCCGAGCCGCTCGACCTGGCCGCCAGAGTCGTTGAAGTAGTACTCGCGCGTGACCTCGTGGCCGACTGCCTCGAGCACGCGGCACAGCAGATCGCCGACGAAGGCGCCACGGGCGTTGCCCACGGTCAGTGGACCGGTCGGGTTGGCGCTGACGAACTCGACGTCGATCCTCTTGGGTTTTGCCGTCTGGCTGTGCCCGTAATCGACACCCGCAGCGCGAATCGCGTAGACGGATTGCTCGACGTGGCGCGGGTTGAGCCAGACATTGACGAAGCCTGGGCCGGCGACTTCGGCACGCGCGACGACTTCGTCAGCGGTAAGGGCCGACGCGAGCACCGTGGCGAGATCGCGTGGCGAGCGCTTCAGGGTTCGGGCCAGCTGCATCGCGAGGTTCGTCGAGAAGTCGCCGTGCTCGGCCTGTTGCGGCCGGGCGACCTCGACCACGTCGGGCTGCGCGCCGAGAGCCGTTTGTGCTGCGGAGCGGATACGCTCTTCAACCAGGTCGCGCGCCGTCTTCACGCGAGCGAGGTTAGACGAGTTGAAGCGGAACCTCGGCTATTCGGCTTTCGTCGCTCTCATCTTGCTGGTCATCTTCGGGGTCCAGTGGCGGGCCGTGCGCCGAGGTTCCTCGATGAGGTGACCAACCTGGGCTAGCGCGCCTCGAGCTCCAGCCCGGGTTGGGCAACGATGACCTCGCCGTCGAAGAGCTTCGCGGCGGCGGCGCGCGCCGCGGACTCGGGCCGATCGTCGAGGATGTGAGTCAGGATCAGCTTGCTGGCGCCGCCGCGCGCCGCCGCTTCACCGGCCTGGGCTGCGGACATGTGGATGGGCACTTCGATCTTGCCCGCGCCCCATGCAGCTTCGCTGAGCAGGATGTCGCCCTTGTGCAGCAGCGGCAGCAGATCGTCTGCCGCTGCGCAGTCGCCCGAGTATACGAGGCCGGCGCCGCCACCTGTCGCAGCCGAAACGCGAAACGCGAAGGAATCTGGAATGTGCGTCACGCGACCCGCCTCGATGCGTAGATCGCCAACCGCGAACGTCCGTACAGCCAGCGCCTCGCCGGCAAGGTCGGAAAGAAAGTCCTTGTCCGCCTGGAACTCACCGAAGCGCGCGCGAAGCTCGGCCGGACCGTAGAGTGCCGGACCGTAGCCGCGATTGGCGTACTTGACCCAGTGGCGCAGCGGGATCAGGTCCACGTTGTGATCGGCGTGCATGTGGCTGATGAACACGGCCGCGACATCGCCGAACGACGTGTAGCGCCACGTCTCGGCGAACGAGCCCGCGCCCAGGTCCAAGATGATCCGCGTCGTCCCGTGCTCCACGAGGTAGCAGCTCGACGATCGGCCGGCGCGCACCGTGTACGACGGCGCGCAGCCGACCACGGTCAGCTTCACGGCCACCACTCGCCGATGCGCTCGGCCAGCTCCGTCAGCGAGTCGACCACCAGCGTCCCATCCGGAACCTCGCCACCTCCGATGACGCCCCACGGTCCGCGGCGGATCCAGACCGGTCGTATCCCGGCGAGGGCGGATGGTCGGACGTCGTTGTCCAGTCGGTCTCCGACATAAGCGACGTCGCTGGCTGCTGCGTGCATTTCGGCCAGCGCGCGCGAATAGAACTCCGGCGCAGGCTTGCTCACGCCCCACTCGGCGCTCATGGCCATCAGATCGGGCGTGATGTCCAGCGCCTGGAGCTCGGCCGTGCGCTGGGCGGGCTGGTTGGCGAAGATCGCCAGCCTGTAGCCCGCTGCGCGCAAGGCGCCGAGCGACGGAACGGCATCGGGGTACAGGTCTTCCGCCTGGAAACCTCCGTATGCGGCCGAGAAAGCCGGATAGAGCTTCTCCCAGTCGGGCCGGCCGACTATCTGGAAAACATCGCGGTGGTCCTCGCCATCCGAGATCACGGCGCCGAGCGCGGCCATGAACGTGAGTCGCGTCACGCCGAGCAGGTCGGCCCATATGCTCCAGACGCGGGTTTCGTCGATGAGTGTCTCGCCGACGTCGAAGCAAACCCAGCGCTGATTCACGCTAGATGAGGCGAAGCTCGCGGCCCACCTTCTCGAACGCGTTCAGGCACGCCTGGAGGTCGTCGCGCGTGTGCTCGCTGGTCACGATGGTGCGGACGCGCGCCTTGCCCAAGGCGACGGTCGGGAAGACGACGGACGTGGCAAAGACGCCTTCGTCGAACAAGCGCGCGGCGAGCTGCTGAGCCTTGGACTCGTCACCGGCCATGACCGGCGTGATCGGCGTCTCGCTGATGCCCGTGTCGAAGCCAAGGTCCTGCAGGCCCTTCTTGAACACGGCCGTGTTGTCCCACAGCCGCTGGATGCGCTCCGGCTCGTTCTCGAGCACGCCGATCGCAGCAATGCAGGCCGCGGCCACGGCCGGCGGCTGGGACGTAGAGAAGAGCAGCGGACGGCAGCGCTGGGTCAGGAAGTCCTTCATGTGCTGGCGGCCGGCGATGTAGCCGCCCATGACGCCGACTGCCTTGGACAGTGTCCCGACCTGGATGTCGACGCGGCCGTGGAGGTCGAAATGGTCGATCGTGCCGCGGCCGTTCCTGCCCAGCACGCCGCTGGCGTGCGCGTCGTCGACCATGACCGCGGCCTCGTAGCGATCCGCGACATCGCAGATGCCGGGCAGTGGCGCGATGTCGCCATCCATCGAGAACACGCCGTCGGTGATGACCATGATCGAGCGATACGGCCCATTCGGGCCGCCCGAAGCGCGCGCCTCGCGCAGCACCTTCTCGAGCCCGTCGACGTCGCGATGCGGGAAGACCGCGCGCGAGGCGCGCGATAGCCGGACACCGTCGATGATCGAGGCATGGTTCAGCTCGTCGCTGACTATCAGGTCGTGATCTGTGGTCACGGCCGGGATCGTGCCGCTGTTGGCGGTCAGCCCGGACTGGACCGTGAGCACAGCCTCGACGTGCTTGAACTCAGCCAGGCGACGCTCGAGCTCTTCGATCAGCGTCGTGTCGCCGGCGATCGTGCGCACAGCGCCCGTACCGACACCGAAATCGCGCACTGCCTTGAGTGCCGCTTCCACCAGGAGCGGGTGCGTCGTCAGCCCCAGGTAGTTGTTGGATGACAGGCTGATGACCGGCTTGCCGTCGATGACCGTGTGCACGGCCTGCGGCGCGCTCATCTCGCGCAGCGGCCGGTACAGGTTCTTGGCGCGCAGTTCGCCGAGCTCGGCGCCGAGATAGCTGAGCGGATCGGCGCGCATCGTCTTCATCTGGAGCTAGCCCTCCTGAGGCAGGAGCACGATCTTTCCGGCGTGACCGGCGGCAACGAGGTCGAAAGCCTTGGCGTACTCGGACAGCTTCATTCGGTGGGTGATGATCGGCGACAGGTCGAGGCCTTCCTCGAGCAGCGCTGTCGTGCGATACCACGTGTCCCACAGCTGGCGGCCGGTGATGCCGTAGATGCGCAGGCCCTTGAAGATGACTTCCTTGGACAGGTCGATCGTGGCCGGCACGGCGTGCGTGCCGAGCAGCGACACGCGGCCGCCATTGGTCACGGCCCCGAGTCCCTGGTGCAACGCGGCCGCCGAGCCCGACATTTCGAGCACGATGTCGACGCCGTTGCCGTCGGTCTCCGACCGAAGCCGGCTGACCACGTCTTCTCGGGCGTCGAGCACGAGGTCGGCGCCCATCCGCTCCGCCATCGCCAGCCGTTCCGGGTTGATGTCAGTGGCGAAAACGGCACGCGCGCCGGCCTTCTTGAGCACGGCGATGCTCATCAGGCCGATCGGTCCGCAACCCGTCACGACAGCCGTCTGGCCGGCCACTTCCTCGACGAACGCGCTGAAGACGGCGTTGCCGAGCGGCTCCTGGAGCGCCCCGATCTCGAACGGGTAACCCTCGAAGACCCACGCGTTCTGTTCGGGCAGGACGACGTACTCGGCAAATACGCCCGGCACGTGCACGCCGAGGATGCGCATGTGCTGGCAGACGAAGGCGCGGCCCGTGCGGCACTGGTAGCAGGTCCAGTCGACGATGTGCGTCTCGGCGGCGACCGTGTCGCCAACGTTGACACGCGTCACGCCCGCGCCGCGCGCCACGACTACGCCGGCCATCTCGTGGCCGAAGGTCATTGGCAAGGGTCCGAAGTTCTGCTGCGCCCACGGATCCCAGCGCTCGATGTGGATGTCCGTGCCGCACACGCTCGCGGCCTGGACGCGAACGAGCACATCTGTGGGGCCGGGCTGTGGCACGGGGATCTCGCGCAGGGCCGCGCCGGGGCCGGCCGTTTCCTTGACCAGGGCCAGCATGGTTGTTCCAATCGGCGGAGCTTCGAGCACTGCCGCCGATTGGGCCGTCATGCGCGGATAGTGATCTCCGCGACGCGCGCCGTCACGGTCGTAATGGCGGTTATCGAGAGGCTATTGAGCACTTCGCGCGCGCCTCAACAGATCGTCTTCTCCGGCTCGCTGCCTGGGTCCATCCATTGTTGGGCGAAGGTGAGCGCCGTGTCGAGACTGAAATCGTTGGTCAGCAACGCGCGACCCCAGGCGACTTCGGCAAAGCGCGTCGTCATCGAGTCGAAACGAGCGACGAGGACTTCCTTGGGGATGGTGCATCCCTGCGACGGATCCGGGGTGGGCGCCTGGTCGTACCACGCCTGGAGCTGTTGCATCTCGGCGTCAGACGGGCAGTCACTGGGGCCGGTGCACCGGTACAGGACCACGACCCAGCCGTGCTCCAGGTTGTGCACCCAGCCGCCGGGCGCCTTGGGCGTGTTGTTGGGGTAGACGGCGGCCTGGATCGGGCCGACGCCGGTGATGTTGTAGTGGTCACCAGAGGTCGGCGGGCAGAAGCCGTACTCGATCGTCTGTGCCGGGTTCGTGATGTGGTTGCGGCCCAGGACCTGCGTCGTGAAGCCCAGGCGCAGGGTCGGCGCCGGTGCCGGCGTCGGCGGGGCAGTTGGCGACGCGGCTGTACTCGGTGCAGCCGACGCTGACGGAGCAGCCGACGCTGACGGAGCAGCCGGCGAGGACGAAGCGGCCGACGCTGACGGACCAGCCGAACCGCCCGCCTCGCCCGAGGGCGCGGTCGACGGCGCCGATGACGGTGTAGCCGGAGCCGCGGTGATGCTCGGCAGCGGCGGAGGCAGGGTGTCGGACGGGCCGGGCGTCAGCAGTGTGTCGCACGCATACAAGGGACCAACGGCCGCGAACGATCCTTTCGGTCCCTGGTTACCGGTCAGAAAGTAGTAGCCGACGATTGCGACGACCAACACGCCGACGCCAGCGATGATCGGCACGCGGAAACGCTCGAAGAAGCTGGGCTGCGCGGCCGCAACGGTGCGCCGTGGGCGGTTCGACGGCCGGGTGCGGCTCGACTTCGTGCGTTGAGTCGGCGTCGCAGTCGGTGTCGTTGGCGGAGTGGAAGCGGTGCTCGCGGAGGCAGGCCTGGACGCCGGAAGAGGCGTCGTCTGCTCGGACTCGCTCGGTGTGCTGCTGGACGCCGAGTCCGGTCGCGCTATGGGCCGCGTGCTCGGACGGCGTGAACGTTTGGCCACTGGCTGGAGGTCTCCTGTGGGCGCGATGGCGCGCTGCGCGCGCGAGCGTCGGGCGAAAGCCTAAAGGAGCGCGGCCATACGTGCCGGACGGCGAGGAGACTGCGCGGCGTTCACGGCTCGTTGAACCACGCCCGGACGTGCTCGCCGCGCAGCGACGAGAAGAGCAGCCCGGCAAAGGCGATGCCGAAAACGAGGCCGAGAAAACCTGCGCCGAACCAGAGCAGGATGGCAAGCGGCGCGGCCAGCGAGGCGAGCCCGAGCGACAGCATCCAGGCCGCCTGCTTGCGCTGGAGGATCAGCGTCAGCGAGAAGACCAGGTACGCGAGCAGGAGCATCCAGAGCATGCCGAGCGGTGAGATGGGCGACTCGATCGCCTGGTTGATGACGAGCGGAAGAGTCAGCCCGACTCCGGACAGGAGCAGGAATCCCCAGCCGAGAACGATCCTCACCCCGGCCGGCATGGAGCGCAGCAGATCAAGCATCGATGGTGTGATTCTCGCATCCTCTGGCCGTCCCTCTTGACAGCCGTTTCTGTTCTTTACTACGGTCTTGTAAACCGGTTTGCAAACCGCCCTCTTCTTGGGAGACAGCACTGCTCGTGGTCAAGGCTGCGTCGGACCACTCGACACGGGCGCGCAGCGCCGATGTCGCACGCGAGGCCGGGGTAAGCAAGGCTGCCGTCTCGTTTGCCTTCAATAACCCGGGCCGGTTGAGGCCCGAAACGGCGGACCGCATCCGCCAGGTGGCCAGCTCCCTCGGCTACCGGCCGCATCCCGTCGCCCGCATGCTCACCGCCGGCTCGACCGCGACGATCGGCATCATGTCGCCCCAGGCATTGGCCCAGGTGTTCGCCAATCCCTTCTTCTCGCTCTTCGTCGAGGGCGTCGCAACGGTCACCGAGGACCGCGGCTTCGGGCTGCTGTTCATCTCGCCGCTGCAGGGGTCGCTCGAGCGCGCGATGGCCCGCGCGACGGTCGATGGCGTGATCGTGATCGGCCTGGACCGCCACCACCCCGAGGTCGAGTCGATCCGGCGCGTCGGGCTGCCCACCGTGCTCGTGGACGCGCCGGCGTGGCCCGAACACGGCGCGATCGAGGTCGACGACACGTCGGGAGCGCTGGCTGCTGCGAAGCACCTGCTCGAGCTTGGTCACCGCGAGTTGCTCGTGCTGACCATGCAGCCTTCAGAGGCACAGGACTACGCGGCAAGCGTAATGGCGCGACGCATGCGCGGCTATCAGCTCGCCCTCGAGGAATTCAACGTCAGGCTTTCGCCCGATCACGTGCGCGTCGCGCCGGCGACGTTCGAGGGTGGCGAACAGGCCTTCCTGTCTGCCTGGGAGGACGGCCTGCGGCCGACTGCCGTGCTGTCGATGAGTGATGCCGCGGCCGCCGGGGTGCTCCAGGCCGCGCGCCGACTTGGCCTGTCGGTGCCGGACGACCTGAGCGTCGTCGGTTTCGACGATCTTCCGCTTACTCGCTTCACCGACCCGCCGCTGACGACGGTGCACCAGCCGGTGCGCCGCAAGGGGGAAGAGGCGGCGCAGATGCTGCTCGGTGCGCTGAGCGCCGAGAACGGACGCGCCGGTGAACATCGAATTCTGGAGACGCGCCTCGTGGTCCGCCGCTCGACGGCGGCCGTGGCGAACAGGGTCAGGAGGTGATCCAGTACGCGTGAACAGGTGATCTAAGCGGCACGGGGCCGCAGCGTAGTTGGAGCACGAACCTGGAGTTCGCGCTCAGGCAACAAACCGCGGCCGCCACGCAATTGCGGCCCGACAGAGGAGGAAACTTCAGAACCATGCGATCCATTCACAGGCTGGGCGGCGCCCTCGCGGTCGTCGTCCTAATGGCCGCGTGCGGCGGTAGCGGTGCAACAACCGCGCCGTCGGTCGCACCGGCCAGCCATGCCGCGACGCCGGCGGTGACGGTGGCTCCGCCCACCGCCGCCATCACGCCGGCCCCCACCGCCGCGATCACGGCGCCGCCCAGCGTCGCGCCAAGCGCGAGCGCTGAGGCCAGCGCGAGCGCTCCTGCAAGCCAGGCACCGGCTCCGTCGGTAACTCCGTCGCCGACGTTGCCGCCCGGCGCCGCAGCCGGCACGCTCACGATCTGGGCGGACAACACCCGCGCACCGGTTCTGACCGATGTCGCCAAGGCCTTCACGGCCGCAACCGGTGTCCCGGTCAAGGTCTACGAGATCGGCTTCGGCCAGATCCGCGACGGCCTCGTCCTGAACGGCCCGGCCGGCACCGGGCCGGACATCATCGTTGGCGCCAATGACTGGCTGGGCAAGCTGGTCACTGCCGGCGTCGTCGAGCCACTCGACCTTGGTACCAAGGCGAGCAGTTTCGAGCAGTCAGCGCTGACTGCCTTTACGTACGAGGCGCCCGACGGCACCGCCCACCTCTACGGCATGCCGGAGATGAGCGAGGCCATCGCGCTGTACTACAACAAGGACCTCGTTCCGACGGCGCCCACGACCTGGGATGACCTGAAGACGATGGCCACCGACCTGCAGACGAACAACAAGGCCACGCAGGGCTTCTGCATGCAGCGCGGCGACCCCTACCACACCGAGCCCATGCTGACCGGCTTCGGCGGCTATGTGTTCGGTACGAACTCAGACGGCTCTTACAACCCGGCGGAGCTCGGTCTCGATAGCCCCGGCGCACTCAAGTACGCCGAGCAGCTCGACGCCATGGTCAAGGCGCACATCCTCGTCGACAATGTTGACTACGGAGCCTGTGCGACCCAGATGGAGAAGCCGAGTGCCACCGCATCGTCAGCGATGTGGATCACCGGTCCGTGGGAGCTCGCCAACTTCGAGAAGTCGGGCATCAACTTCGGCGTCGCCCCCATCCCGACGATGGACAAGACGCCGCGGCCGTTCGTCGGCGTGCAGGGCTTCATGGTCAGCGCGTTCGCCCCGAACAAGCTGCTCGCCGAGTCGTTCCTGACCGACTACGTCGCGACGGACGGCACGTTCAACGCCCTGTGGGCGCAGGACAAGCGCATTCCCGCTTGGAAGCCCGTCGAGACGACGGTCATGGCTTCCGATCCGTATCTCCCGGCTTTTGCGGCCAGCGCCAAGAACGCTGACCCGCTGCCGGCCATCCCGCAGATGGACTCGGTCTGGACTGACTGGACCAACGCCATCAACCTGATCTTTGCCCAGTCGCAGGCTCCCGACTCCGCAATGCAGGACGCGGCATCCAAGATTCGTGCGTTGATTGGTGGCGCCTCACCGGCGCCTTCCGGCTCAACCGCTCCGTAAATGGCCGCTGGCCAAGTAGGACAGAAGGGGGCGCCGCGGCGCGGCGCCCCCCTGTCCATCCTGTCAATCATCTGGCGGCTGATCGGCCTCGCCTTTATCGACGCGATCGCGATCGGGTTTGCCTACTCGTTCTTCGGCGGCGGGCTGGCGTTGGCGGCGGTCGTGCTGCTCGTCATCACCTTCCTGATCAACGTCGTCTTTCTCGTCGAGCGGCTTTATCCGCTGCGCTGGATCTCGCCCGGCGTCTTCCTGCTCGTGCTCATGGTCGTGTATCCGGTCCTGTACACGATGTATGTCGCCTTCACCGACTACAGCGGCGCGCACATCCTGTCCAAGCAGCAGGTCGTCGACCAGCTTGAGACCCAGTTCTACACGCCGCAGGGCGCGCCCAGCCTCACATGGACGGCATATCGCTCCGACGCCGGCCAATTCCTTATCTGGCTGACGGACCCACAGACCGGCAACAAATTCCTTGCCAGTGACACGGGGGGCATCCAGCCGGTCGACCCCAACGACTCGCGCTTCGGCCCGATCGATCCGGCTGACAACCTGCCGACGACGATCGATGGCTACACGAAGCTGGCGCGACTGGGAACGTTCCAGTACCTGACGCCGCTCTCGAAGCTCGTGATAACCGGCGACATCAACGGCCAGCCGGCGCAGCTCCACATCCTTTCGCTCGATGCCGCGCAGGAAGGCTTCCCACGCTACGCGTACGACGCCTCGACCGATTCGGTCACCGACCAGCAGACGGGCACCGTCTACAAGGCGCAGAACGGCTTCTTTTCCGCGCCGGACGGAACGCAGGTGGGTGTCGGCTTCTCCGACTTCGTCGGACTCGTCAACTTCCAGCGGGTGGTGAGCGATCCGCGCCTGTCCAGCGCCTTCATCGGCGTTTTCATCTGGACATTCGTCTTCGCCTTCCTGTCGGTCCTCTTCTGCTTCGTCCTCGGACTGCTCCTGGCGATCGTCTTCAACGACCAGCGCCTGCCCTTCAAGGGGCTGCTGCGCACGCTTGCGATCATTCCGTACACGATCCCGGGTTTCATCAGCATCCTGATCTGGGTTGGCCTGCTCAATCCGCAGTTCGGGCCGATCAACACATTCCTGCGCAGCACGTTCGGCATCAACCCGCAGTGGTTCAACGATGGGACGCTGGCCAAGGTTGCGATCTTCATGATCAACACATGGCTGGGCTACCCGTACATGTTGATCATCACGCTCGGGGCCCTGCAGTCGATTCCGTCTGACCTGTACGAGGCGGCCGAGATCGACGGCGCGAGCATCTACCAGCGCTTCCGGCGGATCACGCTGCCGCTCCTGCTGGTGGCGGTGACCCCACTGCTCATCGGTGCCTTCGCCTTCAACTTCAACAACTTCACGCTGATCGAGCTTGTGACCGCGGGCGGCCCGGCCGTGCCCAACTCCGTGACTCCGGCAGGACAGACGGACATCCTGATCTCGTACTCGTACCGCGTGGCATTTGCCTCGGGCGCAGGCAACGACTATGCGTTTGCCGCGACGATCTCGATCTTCATCTTCGTGATCATCGCCTCGATCACGCTCATCAACTTCCGCCTCAGCCGTCGAGTGGAGAACTTGATCTGATATGGCCAGCATCGCTCGTCCGGCAGAGGCCACCCACGGCCGCCACATCGGGATGCGCAACCGACGTCGAATTGAGGTTGCCGTCAAGCTGATCGTGGCCCTCCTGGCCGCGGTGTACGCACTGATACCGGTGTTCTTCGTGGTGACGGCCGCGCTGAACCCGCTGAACACGGTCTCTGGCGCGTCACTCTTCCCGACGGCGGTGACGACCGACCACTTCGCGAGCCTGTTCAACGATCCCTTCCATCCGTGGCTGCAATGGATCGTCAACTCATTCTCGGTGTCGTTGATCACGTCCGTGATCGTCGTGGCGCTGTGCGCGCTGGCCGCTTACTCGTTCTCTCGTTTCCGCTTTCGCGGCCGGCGGCTTGGTCTCATCTCGCTGGTGATCGTCCAACTATTCCCCAACCTGTTGGCCATCGTCGCCCTGTTCCTGCTCTTGCAGGCCGTGGGCAAGGCACTGCCTACGTCGCTGTCCGTGCCGGGGATCGGCAACATCCCGCTGCCGGCGCTCGGACTCAACAGCCTGGGCGGGCTGATCCTGATCTACATCGGGGGCGCGCTTGGTTTCAACACCTGGCTGATGAAGGCGTACTTCGACACCGTTCCGATCGACCTCGACGAGTCGGCCCTGGTTGACGGCGCGACGCACTTCCAGGCGTTCCGCTACGTCGTCCTGCCGCTGGTGCGGCCAATCCTGGCCGGCATCGCCATCCTGTCGTTCATCGCCACCTACAGCGACTACCTGCTCGCCCGGGTCATGCTCACGGACACCAACAACTACACGCTGGCGGTCGGCATGGCCCTGTTCATCCAGGGTGAGTTCAGCCGCCAATGGGGCGTGTTCGCGGCGGGCGCGATCATCGGGGCGCTGCCGATCGTGGTCACGTTCCTCATCCTCCAGCGCCAGCTGATCGGCGGCCTGTCACAAGGCGGAGTGAAAGGCTGACGGAGAAGGGAGGCCCGGCGTCGCTGTCAGAGGCGGCCCTCCTCCACATTCCCGACGCGCCCTTCGCCTACGGCATCGGCGCGGACGAGCTGCGCGTGGTGCTGCGCGCGCCGCGCGGCGCGCTGTCCGGCGGCGAAGTGCGCTTCAACGATCGCTACGCGTGGGAAGGCACCGACTACGAGCCACTGCGCAATCACGCCCCGCTGATGCGCTACGCGATCGACGGCGCGCTCGAGTACTGGTCGGCGGACCTGGCCCTTTCGCCGCCGCGGATCCGCTATCGCTTCGGCCTGGACACGGCCGACGGCAGGCGCTGGTACGGCTGGGACGGGTTGCGCGACACGGCCGCGCCGCGCGGCGCCTTCGAGTTCGCCTACGTGCGCGAAGGCGATCTGCCCAACAGTCCGGAGTGGGCGCGCGGCGCGACCTTCTACCAGGTCTTTCCTGAGCGCTTCGCGCGCAGCTCTCCCGGGCACCGCCGCGGCCCGGTCGACGCCTGGGATGCGAAGGTCAGCAACAGGTCGTTCCTGGGCGGCGACCTGGACGGCATCGTCGAGCATCTCGACCACATCGCATCGCTGTCCGTTGACGGCATCTACCTGACGCCCATCTTCAGCTCGCCGTCGAGCCACAAGTACGACACGAGCGACTACTTCAGCGTCGATCCCGACTTTGGCGGCAACGCCGCGCTGCGCCGGCTGGTCGGTGCCGCGCACGAGCGGGGGATGCGCGTCGTCCTCGACGGGGTGTTCAACCACGCGGGCGCAGCGTGGGCACCGTTCGCCGACGCCCGCCGGCGGGGCGCCGCTTCTCCGTATTTCGACTGGTTCTATTGGCGTGGCAGTGGCGCCGGCGGGCTGGGCTACGAGACGTGGGCCACGAACGTGGCGACGATGCCCAAGCTGCGCACTAGCGAGCCGGCACTGCGCGAGCTGATCTGCGGCGTCGGCCGATTCTGGGTACAGGAGTTCGGCGTCGACGGCTGGCGGCTCGACGTGGCCAACGAGGTCGATCACGCCCTGTGGCGCGCGTTCCGGAGCAGCGTCCGTGGCGCCAATCGTGAGGCGTTCCTGCTCGGAGAGATCTGGGACTGGGCGATGCCGTGGCTGCGCGGCGACCAGTTCGACTCGACCATGAACTACCCGCTGCGCCAGTCGATCCTCGACTTCGCGGGCGCGGGCGCGGGCGGCGCCGCCGCTGCCGGTGACGGAGGTGCGCTCCTCGACGGGATCGACCGCATGCGTGCGGCCTATCCGGAGCCGATCCAGCCCTTTCTGTACAACCTGATCGGCAGCCACGACGAGGACCGCGCACTGACCGTACTGGGCGGGGACCGGCAGCGCCTGGCGCTCGCGATCGGCCTGCTCTATGCGCTGCCCGGCATCGTCTCGGTGTACTACGGCGACGAAGTCGGCATGGCCGGCGAGCGCCAGGAGGCAGGCAATCGAGCGGGCATGATCTGGGACGCACGACGCCAGGATCAGCGGCTGCTGGAGCTCTATCGACGGTTGGGCGTCCTGCGGCGCAGTCTGCCCGCGCTCAAGGTCGGTGGCTACGAGCGCCTCTCGGCTGACGGCTCGGTCGTCAGCTTCGCCCGCGGCGTGGGCAAGGATCGACTCGCGGTCGTGGTCAACGGCGGTCAGTCGGAAGTCAAGCGCAGGAGCACTCAGCGAGTCGTCGAGCGCATCGCATACGGCGATGCCGCGACTGACGCAGGCGTTCTGCCGCCGCTGAGCGTGACGCTCTACCGATGACGCGCTTCGAGGATCCGCCGGCCTGGGTCGCCGACGCGGTCTTCTACCAGATCTTCCCCGACCGATTCGCCCTCAGCGATCGGGTCGAGAAACCCGGCCCGCTCGAACCGTGGGACGCGCCGCCGACGCACCACGGCTTCAAGGGCGGCGACCTGCTGGGCGTCGTCGAGCATCTCGACTACCTGTCCGAGCTGGGCATCAACGCGCTGTACCTGACGCCGATCTTCGCCTCGGCCTCGAATCACCGCTACCACACCTACGACTACTACCGAGTCGATCCGCTGCTCGGCGGCGACGAGGCGCTGCGCGAGCTGCTCGACGCCTGCCACGCCCGTGGCATGCGCGTCGTCCTTGACGGCGTCTTCAACCACTCCGGCCGAGGCTTCTGGCCGTTCCACCACGTGGTCGAGAACGGCGTCCAGTCGCCTTACGTCGACTGGTTCCACCTTGATCTCGACACTGTCCGGGCGCGTGGGCTGCGGCCATATCCCACGCGCGACGACGTGCGCCGAATGGAGGCGCAGGCTCGAGGCTTCCGCGACGGTACGATCAGCCAGCGCGAGCTGGGCTACCGAGCCTGGTGGGACCTGCCGGCGCTGCCCAAGCTCAATACCGACAACCCGCACATGCGCGAGCACCTCCTTGGTGCCGCCGAGCACTGGCTGCGCTTCGGCATCGATGGCTGGCGGCTCGACGTCGCCGAAGAGGTCGATGCCGGTTTCTGGCGCGAGTTCCGCACGCGCGTCCGCGCGGTGAATCCCGACGCCTACATCGTTGCCGAGATTTGGCGCGAGAAGCCTGAATGGCTGACCGGCGACACGTTCGACGCGCTGATGAACTACCCGCTGGTCGAGGCACTGCTCTCGTTCGTCGCCGCACGGCATCTGGACGCGGCGGTCGTGCGTACGCAGCACGAGTACAGCGAGTTCGTGCGGCCGATGGACGGGCAGGCGTTCGCCGCGCGGCTCGAGCACCTCGTAACGATGTACCCGGCTCAGAATGTGAGCGCATTGCTCAACCTGCTCGGCAGCCACGACACGGCGCGCTACTTGACCGTCGCCGGCGGCGACGTCGCGTCGCTGAAGCTGGCACTGCTCGCGCTGATGACGCTGCCCGGCGCGCCGTGCATCTACTACGGCGACGAGATCGGGATGGAGGGCCGTCACGACCCCGACTGCCGGCGCGCCTTTCCGTGGGACGAATCGCGTTGGAACCGGGACCTGCTCGCGTTTACGCGGGCGGTCGTTGCGTTACGCCACTCGCAGGGTGCGCTTCGCCACGGCAGCTACCGGACTTTGGCCGCGGCCGGCGACGCCATCGCGTACGTGCGCGCCGAGGACGATGATGTGGCCGTGGTGGCCATCAACGCCGGTGAGTCCGAGGCGTCACTCGAGCTGCGCTCCGACGATCTGCGCGGCACGCGGATCGAACCGGTCAGCCTTCCCGCGATGGCGCCGGCGACGATATCGGAGCACGATGGATCGGTGCGCGTGACATTGCCTGCCCGTTCGGGCGGCGTCTTCGTGAGCGGTCGGTCGTGAGCCCGCTGCGCTGGGCGCTGACGATCGTTGCGGTCGGTGCCGGGCTCGTGTCGGTGTTCGCCCTGTTCCTCGACAACGACCAAACCAAGCTGCCGCTGCTCGTCGCCGCTCTTGCCGTGTTCGGCATTGCCGTGGGCGTGCTCGGCTTCGGCCTCGCCAGCACGGCCGTCCGTGTCGGTGAGGAGCAGCGCATGGGTCGTGCTCTGGGCGTCGCGTTCGTCGGCGGTCTATTCGTTCTGATGGCCGCCGGCTCGCTCGGCCTGGCCATCGTCCTGGGCATCCTCGCCGGCGGCCTCTGACCGGCGGCGCGAAGTCTCCTAGTAAACTCGGACGGCCCTGCCCCCATCGTCTAGAGGCCTAGGACGCCACCCTTTCAAGGTGGAGATCAGGGGTTCGAATCCCCTTGGGGGCACTCCCGCTGTCTTTTCGCGAAGAAGGGACGCGCAAGCGGGGTCCAGTCGATGGACTGCACCTGCCGGTCGCGCACGACCACCTGTTGGACCACGACGCGAGCGAGTTCCTCTCGCCGTGCCGGGGAGGCCGCGGCAATGGCGTCGGGCAGCTCCAGCAGGCGCGTGCGGTAGGCATCGAAGGAGCGGATCCGGTCGTCGTCGGGTAGGTCTTGAAGAGCAAGACGAACGGCGTCACGCTGGCCCTGGTAGTCGGCATCGCTGATGTCGCCCCAGCCATGCTGCTTCTTGAGCTGCTCGAGGCGGGTCAACAAACGGGCACGTTGTCGACCCGACACGGCGACCTGCGGGACCTCGAGGCGCCGCCGCAGCTCGGCGCGCGCCACGTCGATGATCGCGACCGGCAGGACGGCGCGAGCGATGGCCGCCAGCACCTCAGCCTCGACTGGGTCGGCTGGGCAGCGTCGGGCCCGGCAGCCGTCGGGCCAGTCGATCCAACCCACATGGGCAGCGATGCCGGCCAAGCTCTCGCCGATCCGCTGCATGTGGGATCGGCCCACCTCGTCGTTGTCCGGCCAGAGGAACACGCGCCGCCCGCTGAGCTCGGCCAGTGGGCCCGGGCCCGGCGTGGCGGCGGCCCCGGTGACCGTGCCCACGGCC
>DATCGV010000071.1:0-14353 GCA_036508755.1 Candidatus Limnocylindrales bacterium
GACGTTCTCCTTGAGGCCGATCAGGTGGTCTTTGGCGCCGTTGATGGCCGCCTCGGTGAGTACCCGTGTGGTCTCCTGGAAGGAGGCCGCCGCAAGGAAGGACGAGGTGTTGAGGGAAGCCTTGGTCACGCCGAGCAGGACCGTCTGAGCCGTGGCGGGTTCGCCACCCTCGGCCAGCACGCGGTTGTTCACCTCTTCGAAGTCGAGATTGTCGATCAGCTCGGTCGGCAAGAGATCCGTGTCGCCCGGCTGGTCGATGCGAACCTTGCGGAGCATCTGCCGAACGATGATTTCGATGTGCTTGTCGTTGATCGTGACGCCCTGGCTGCGGTAGACCTTCTGGACTTCCTTGACCAGATAGCGCTGGACGGCGTCCTTGCCCCGCGTCTCGAGGTATTCCTGGGGATTGATCGGGCCGTCGGTGATGGCATCGCCGGCGCGCATCTCCTGGCCGTTCTCGATCATGAGTTTGGCGTTGTGGGGGATGGCGTACTCACGCTCTACCGTGTCCTCCGAGCGAAGCACCAGCGCGTCGCCTTCGCGGACGACGAAGCCCTTGGCCGGAGCCGAAACGTCGGAACTCTTGTCGCCGCTCTCTCCCCGGGCGATGACTTGGCCGGCTTCCACCATGTCACCAGGAGCGGCGAGGAACTCGGCTCCGGGCGGAAGGCTCAGGTTGGTGTCGTACTGCTCGCGGCTGGTGACCTTGACCCGCGTGCCGGTGTCGCTTCGGATGACTTCGACGACGCCGTCGATGTGGCTGATCTCGGCCTTGCCCTTGGGGATACGGCCTTCGAAGAGCTCCTCGACGCGCGGCAGGCCGGCCGTGATGTCGAGACCCGCCACACCGCCGGTGTGGAAGGTTCGCATCGTCAGCTGCGTGCCCGGCTCGCCGATCGACTGGGCGGCGATGATGCCGACCGCCTCGCCGATGCCGACGAGATTGCCGGTTGCCAGGTTGCGGCCGTAGCACGCGCGGCATACGCCGTGGCGTGACTGGCAGGTCAGTGGCGAACGAACCAGGACCTCCTCGACGCCGGCCGCAACGATGCGGTTGGCAATCTCCTCGGTGATCTCCTGGTTGCGATCGACGATGGGCTCGGCGCCCTTCTTGCGCGCCTTTGGATCGACGACCGGACCGGCTGCGTGGCGGCCGACGATGCGGCGCTGGAACGCGTCCGGCTCGGCGGCGTACTCCTCCGTTTCGGCGCGCGTGATCCAGGTGCCTTCCCACGTGCCGCAATCATCCGCGCGGGTGATCACGTCCTGGGCCACGTCGACCAGGCGGCGCGTCAGGTAACCCGAGTCCGCCGTTCGAAGAGCTGTGTCGGCCAGACCCTTGCGCGCGCCGTGGGTCGAGATGAAGTACTCGAGGACAGTCATTCCCTCGCGGAAGTTGCTCCGCACCGGGACGTCGATGATCCGGCCGGTTGGGTCGGCCATCAGGCCGCGCATGCCGCCCAGCTGGCCGATATTGCCCTTGTTGCCGCGGGCGCCCGACGCGGTCATCATGGTCACGGCGCCCGTCGGATCGAGCGCCTCCATCATGCGATCGCTGACCTGCTGGGTGGTGTCCTTCCAGACCGTGACGACGCTCTCGTAGCGCTCGTCTTCCGTGATCAGGCCGCGCTGGAACTGACGGTCGATCGCCTCGACCTGCTTGTCTGCGGCCTTGAGCAGCTCCTGCTTCTGCGGAGGAATGGTGATGTCGTCGACGGCGATCGTCATGCCACCACGCGTTGCGTAGTGGAAGCCGATGCCCTTGATGCCGTCGACCAGGTGGGCGGTCTCGATCGGGCCGAGCAGCCGGTAGCAGTCAGCCACCAGCTCGCGCAGCGCGGTCCGGTTCATTGCCTTGTTGAGGAAGCGCAGGCGCTCGGGCAGCGCCTGGTTGAAGATGACGCGGCCGATCGTGGTGCGCACGGGCTCCACCACCGACTCGTCCTTGACGGCATCCCAACGCTGGACTGTCACCTCGATGGGTGAATGCAGCTCCAGGCGCGGCACGCTGTGGTTTGCCAGCTCGACGTCCTGGCGCGTATCGATGCGCCCAACGTCGTAGGCCAGCAGGGCCTCTGTCTCGTCGCCGAAGTTGGCGATGGCCTTCTTGCCCTGCGTCTGCTCGCGCTCGATGGTCAGGTAGTAGCAGCCCAGGACCATGTCCTGGGTCGGCGCTACGACCGGTTCACCGGCGGCGGGCGAGAGCAGGTTGGCGGTCGACAGCATCATCCGCTTCGCCTCTTCCTGCGCGGCGCGCGAGAGAGGCACGTGGACGGCCATCTGGTCGCCGTCGAAGTCGGCGTTGAAGGCGAAGCAGACCATCGGGTGGATGTGGATCGCGGAGCCCTCGACGAGGACGGGCATGAACGCCTGGATGCCCAGGCGGTGCAACGTCGGTGCGCGGTTGAGCAGCACGGGGTGGTCCTTGATGACCTCCTCGAGCACGTCCCAGACCTCGGGCCGCGACGATGCGCGCTCGACGATGCGCTTGGCGCTCTTGATGTTGTGGGCGATGCCCTTGTCGACGAGCTGGCGCATGACGAACGGCTTGAACAGCTCGAGCGCCATCTTCTTGGGCAGGCCGCACTGGTGCAGCTTGAGCTCCGGGCCGACGACGATGACCGAGCGGCCGGAGTAGTCGACGCGCTTGCCGAGCAGGTTCTGGCGGAAGCGGCCCTGCTTGCCCTTGAGCATGTCGGACAGGCTCTTCAGGCGGTGGTTGCCGGTGCCCACGATCGAGCGGCCGCGGCGGCCGTTGTCGATCAGCGCGTCACAGGCCTCCTGGAGCATGCGCTTCTCGTTGCGAATGATGATCTCGGGCGCGCCCAGCTCGAGCAGCCTCTTCAACCGGTTATTGCGGTTGATCACGCGCCGATACAGGTCATTCAGGTCCGACGTGGCGAACCGGCCGCCGTCGAGCTGGACCATGGGTCGCAGGTCGGGCGGAATGACCGGCAGGACCGAGAGGATCATCCACTCGGGCCGGTTGCCGGAGCGGCGGAAGGCCTCGATCAGGCGCAAACGCTTGATCGCCTTCTTGCGCCGCTGGCCCGAGGTCGTCCGGACCTCGCTGTGCAGGTGCTGGCCGAGCTCGTAGAGCTCCATGCGCTGGATCAGCTCACGGACCGCCTCCGCGCCCATGCCCGCGCCGAACAGCCGCGCGCCGCCACGGACGCCCGTGCCGTACTTGCGATCAAGGTCACGGAAGTTGAGGCCGTCGAGCGACGTCTCGGGCAGCATCAGCCCGGGCTGAATGCGGTTGATCTCGTCGCGTGCGCGGCGGACGTCGTCCTTGGAGCCCTCGGCCTCCGTCTTCAATCGCTCACGCTCGGCGACCAGGGTCGCGTCGAGCTGCAGGCGTGCGTCTTCGACGCGCTGGCGGACCGACTGCTCCTCGTTGGCCTCGCGCTGCTGGATCTCCTCGTTGACGCGCTCGACCTCGGCCGCGGCGGCCTTGTTGAGCGCGGCCTGGGCCGCCTTGCCCGCCTTGTCACCGCCCGCGACGATGATCTCGCCGGTCGGCTCGAAGACGATCGGCTCTTCGGCCACTCCGGTTCCGAGGGCGTCGAGCTTGGCCTTCGTCTCCTGCTGGGCGTTGACCAGCTCGGCGGTGCGCGTCGCGCGCTCCTCCTCGCGGTCGCCCTTGAACTGGGCCAGCGCGGCGTTGCCCTCGTCGGTGGTCCGGTTCAGATCGGCGCGCAGCTGATCCTCGAGGTCCGACAGGTCCTTCCCGGCGCGACCGCCGCGACCCTCGGACTCCTCATCGAGCTGGGCGAGCAGCCGCGCTCGCGCGTCCTCGTCAACCCAGGTCACGATGTACAGGGCGAAATAGAGGATGCGCTCGAGGTTGCGCGGGCTGATGTCGAGCAGGATGCCCAGGCGGCTGGGCGTGCCCTTGAAATACCAGATGTGGCTGACCGGGCTGGCCAGCTGGATGTGGCCCATGCGCTCGCGACGGACCTTGGCGCGCGTCACCTCGACGCCGCACTTGTCGCAGATGATGCCCTTGTAGCGGATGCGCTTGTACTTGCCGCAGTAGCACTCCCAGTCGCGCGACGGGCCGAAGATGCGCTCGTCGAACAGGCCGTCCTTCTCAGGCCGGAGCGTGCGGTAGTTGATGGTCTCGGGCTTGGTTACCTCGCCCTTTGACCAGTCGCGAATCTGCTCCGGCGACGCGAGCGAAATACGGATGGCGTTGAAATTGTTGACTTCGAGCATGGTTCTCCTGGTTGGCGCTGGGGGCGGTAGTGCGGGACCGAGCCCTAGCTAGTCCTCGAAGCCGGCGAGATTGATCCCGCCGAGATCTGGCAGCGGATAGGCCGAGGCGTCCTCGGCAAAATGGATTTCCTCTTCGTTCTCGTTCAGGATCTCGACGTTGAGCCCCAGCGACTGGAGCTCCTTGATCAGGACCTTGAACGACTCCGGCACGCCGGGTGGCTGGATGTCCTCGCCCTTGACGATCGCTTCGTACGTCTGGACGCGGCCCATGACGTCGTCTGACTTGACCGTCAGCAGCTCCTGCAGGATGTTCGCCGCGCCGTACGCCTCGAGCGCCCAGACCTCCATCTCGCCGAAGCGCTGGCCGCCGAACTGCGCCTTGCCACCCAGCGGCTGCTGCGTGATCAGGCTGTACGGGCCGGTCGACCGGGCGTGGATCTTGTCCTCGACCAGGTGGTGGAGCTTGAGCATGTAGATGTAGCCGACGGTGATCTCGCGATCGAACGGCTCACCCGTCCGACCATCATGCAGGATCGCCTTCCCGTTCTCGGGCAGGCCTGCCTCGGACAGCTCCTGCTTGATTCGATCCTCGTCCGCGCCGTCGAACACCGCCGTGGCGATCGGAATGCCGCCGGTCAGGCCGCCGGCGAAGTGGATGAGCTCGTCGTCCTTGAGGCTGTGGAGCCACGCGGGGACCTTGTCGTGCTCGTCTCGGTAGAAGCGTTCGAGCAGATCGCGCAGGGCGCCGATGTTCGGCTCGCCGGCGAGCAGATCGGCGATCTTCGAACCGAGCGTCCTCGTCGCCCAGCCAAGGTGTGTCTCGAGGATCTGGCCGATGTTCATGCGCGACGGCACGCCGAGCGGGTTGAGGATGATGTCGACCGGGGTCCCGTCGGGCAGGAAGGGCATGTCCTCCTGGGGCAGGATCTTGGCCACGACACCCTTGTTGCCGTGCCGACCGGCCATCTTGTCGCCGACGCTGATCTTGCGCTTGACAGCGACGCTGACGCGGATCAGGCGGTTGACGCCGGGCAGCAGCTCGGCGCCCTTCTCACGGTCGAACTCCGTCACCTCGACGATCTTGCCGCGCTCGCCGTGGGGCAGGCGCAGGCTCGAGTCCTTCACCTCGCGCGCCTTCTCACCGAAGATCGCACGCAGCAGGCGCTCCTCCGCGGTCAGCTCGGTCTCGCCCTTTGGCGTGATCTTGCCGACCAGGATGTCGCCCGGCTGGACCTCAGCGCCGATGTAGATCACGCCGTACTCGTCGAGGTCCTTGAGGCTCTCCTCGCCGACATTGGGGATGTCGCGCGTGATCTCCTCGGGGCCGAGTTTCGTGTCGCGAGACTCGATCTCGTGCTTCTCGATGTGGATGCTGGTGAAGACGTCGTCACGCACGAGGCGATCGCTGATGACGATCGCGTCCTCGTAGTTGCCGCCCTCCCAGCTCATGAACGCGACCAGGATGTTGCGGCCCAGGGCCAGCTCGCCGTTCTGCGTCGAGCTGCTGTCGGCGATGGGCTGACCGGCCTCGACCTGCTGGCCGACCTCGACGATCGGCCGCTGGTTGATGCACGTGCCCTGGTTGCTGCGCACGAACTTGTCGAGGCGGTACTCGTCCATCTCGTTGACGCCGCCGTCCTTGGGCTCGACCTGGATCCGGTCGGCGCTGACCGACAGGACCGTGCCCGAGCGCTTGGCGACGACGACCTGGCCGGAGTCGAGCGCGGCGCGCCCTTCCATGCCCGTGCCGACGATGGGCGCCTCAGGCTCGAGCAGCGGCACCGCCTGGCGCTGCATGTTCGAACCCATCAGGGCGCGGTTGGCGTCGTCATGCTCCAGGAACGGGATCAGCGCCGTCGCCACGGACACGACCTGCTTGGGGCTGACGTCCATGTACTCGATCTGATTGGGCCGTGCCTCTGGGAACACGTCGCGGAAGCGTGCCGGGACGCGCTCGTCAAGGAAGTGGCCGGTCTTCTCGTCCAGGTGCGCGTTGGCCTGGGCGACGTAATGCTCCTCTTCCTCGTCCGCGGCGAGATAGACGATCTGGTCGGTCACGCGCGGCCGGATCGGAAACGCGGTGGCCTTCTGCTTCTTGAGCTCGGCAACTGCGTCCTTGGTGAACTTGTGGCCCTTCTTGAGCACGACCGTGCCGCTCTTGGTCGCCACGTCAGCGTCCGCAAACTCCGTCTCGATCTGCGGATCGTCGAACGAAGCGCTGCGCTTGACCTTGCGATAGGGCGTCTCGATGAAGCCGTACTCGTTGATCCGGCCGTACGTCGCGAGCGAGCCGATCAGGCCGATGTTCGGGCCTTCCGGTGTCTCGATCGGGCAGATGCGGCCGTAGTGGCTGTGGTGGACGTCGCGCACGTCGAAGCCGGCGCGCTCGCGGGAGAGGCCGCCTGGGCCGAGCGCGCTGAGGCGGCGCTTGGAGGTCAATTCGGCGAGCGGGTTGGTCTGATCCATGAACTGGCTCAGCTGGCTGCCGCCGAAGAACTCCTTCATCGCCGCGACGACCGGCCGGATGTTGATCAGCGCGTTGGGCGTCGCCTTCTCGGTCTCCTGGATGGACATGCGCTCGCGCACGACGCGCTCCATGCGCAGCAGGCCCACGCGGAATGCGTTCTGGATCAGCTCGCCGTTGGCCCGGATGCGCCGGTTGCCGAGGTGGTCGATGTCGTCGGCCATGCCCTGGTCGCGGTTGAGCTCGATCAGGTGGCCGACGATGGCGGCGATGTCCTCGCGGCTGATCGTTCGCTCGGTGGACAGATTGATGCCCATCCGATCGGCGACTGGCGCGAGCTTCTTGTTCAGCTTGTAGCGGCCGACACGGCCAAGGTCATAGCGCCGGAAGTTGAAGAACAGGCTCTCGACGAGCTTCTCGGCGTTGTCGCCTGTGGGCGGATCGCCCGGGCGAAGCTTCTTGTAGACCTCGATCAGCGCCTCGCCGCGCGTGTTGGTGTTGTCCTTGTCGAGCGTCGAGGCGATATAGGCGACCTCGCCCGTGTCGACGCGCGAGAAGATCGACATCATCTCGTCGTTGGACTCGTAGCCGACGGCACGCAGCAGCTTGGTCGCCTCGAGCTTGCGCTTGCGATCGACCTTGACGTACAGCTGGCCGCGCGCGGCGGTCTCGAACTCGAGCCATGCGCCGCGGTTCGGGATGACCTTCGCGTTGAACAGGTTGCGGCCGGTGACCTGGTCCTCGATCGCGGTGTAGTAGACGCCCGGCGAGCGGACGAGCTGGCTGACCACGACGCGCTCGGCGCCGTTAATGATGAACGTGCCCTGCTCGGTCATGAACGGGAAGTCGCCCATGTACACGCGCTGGCGCTGGATCTCGCCCGTCTCCTTGATCAGCAGCTCGACCCACACGTAGAGCGGCTTGGAGAAGGTCAGGTCACGCGTCCGGCACTCGAGCTCGTCGTACTTGGGCGCTTCGAACTCGTACTCGCGGAAGCGCAGCTCCATCACCCGCCCGGTGAAGTCCTGGATCGGGCTGATCTCGTCGAGCAGCTCGCGCAACCCGTTCTCGATGAACCAGTTGAACGAGTTGAGCTGAAGCTCAATCAGGTTCGGGATCGGCAGGACCTCAGGAATCCGTGCGTATGGCTTTCGCTCCGAAGTGGCAGCGACCACACGCCGGCCGGGATCGGTGACAGTCAGCATCAAGCGCTCCTAGCGACGCGGCGACGGGATGACGGCAGGGACACGAAACGGCAGACAGGAACATCCGCCGAGAGGTTTCTGAAGACAAGGGGACCCGCGCTCAACGACCGCACATAGTACCCACCTTGCGTTGGGCTGTCAAACGTGCTATTTACGCCGGTTCACATTTCGGGCAGCGCAGACGCCTACTCGTTTTACGAGTGATTGGTCCGTCCGCGACTCCTAACCGGTCCGTCGGCCGTTCGGACGGGCGAGGAACGGCGCTCTCTCGCGCCCGGCCGCCCGTGTTGCCGGCTGCGTGGGCTGTCTCCGGGCATTGACACTGGCGCATACCGTCGCGAATCGTCGCTCGACGGACGGATCACTCGATTTGCGAGTGAGCGACGGCAAGCGAACACGCGGCTGACCTCACTGGGCCGCCGGACTTACCAAGCGGCTGGACTTGCGTCGTAGGCTCGCGCACACTCGCGCACAATGGCCGAACGCCGCCGACTGCCGCTGATCAACGCTCCCCTCGTGCGCCGCGTCGCGTGGTACGGCCGCCAGCTGAAGGACCAGCTCAACCCGTCAGTCGTTGGGCGCGTGCTGCTCGCGCTGCTGGCCGTGGTCGCGCTGGTCGCGCTGGTCGCGCTGATCGAGATGCTCGCGGAGCGCCAGGTCTCGGTCAACGACTACGCCGAATCGCTCTTCTGGGCGCTGACGTCGTTGATGGGCAACGGCGACCCCGGTTTCGCGTCGCGTCCGATCGGCGGCATCCTGTACGTCATCCTGATCGGGACCGGGCTGATCATGATCGGCCTTGTCACGGGCGCGATCATTGCCGTCATCATCGACTTCCTGCTCAAGGAAGGACAGGGATTGGGCGCTTCAGGCTTTCACGACCACATCGTCATCTGCGGCTGGAACGCGACCGCGCGCGAGGCTGTCGACGAGCTGCGCAGCGACGCCTACCGGCGCAAGCTCGTGCTCATCCACGACGCCGAGCGCAACCCGGCCGAGAAGCTCGTCTATTACGTCCGTGGCGATCACTCGAACGGCGAGGATCTCAAGCGTGCGGACATCGAGGTCGCCGAGGCGGCGCTGGTCTTTCCCGAGGACTCGTCCAACGAGGCGGACATGAAGTCGATCCTGACGGTAATGGCGATCGAATCGATCGCGCCCGCCGTGCGCACCGTCGCCGAGGTCAACAACCCGCGCCACGTCGAGCACTTCAAGCGCGCTCATGCCGACGAGATCATCGTCACGCCGCGCCTGGCCTCGCATCTGGTCGCGCGCGCGGCACTCTAGCCCGGACTGTCCGACCTGGTCTCTGACATGGTCTCGGGCGGCGCGGGATCGGAGCTCTACCGGGTCAAGATCCCCGACGACTACCTCGGCCTGGCCATCGACGACGTCAGCCAACGCTTCCGCGACGACCACCACGCCACGCTACTGGCGATCAGCCGACTCGGCCAGACACACGTCAACCCGAGCGCCGACTTCAAGCTTCTCGCCGGCGATGAGGCGCTCATCGTCTCGGATCGTCTCGGATCGCTCAAGCCGGTCCACCACTGGACCGGCCCGATCGACGAGACCCGGCCGGAGCCGCCACCAGGGCAAGCCCCGACGCAGCGGCCGGAGGCATAGCAAAAGGCCGGCGGCTTGCGCCACCGGCCTTTCTGTGAACGACCCAAGAGTCGAGCTACTTGATCTCGACCTTCGCGCCCACCTCCTCGAGAGCGGCCTTGATCTTGTCCGCCTCTTCCTTGGTCACGGCCTCCTTGACCGGCTTGGGCGTCGCGTCGACGAGGTCCTTGGCCTCCTTGAGGCCCAGGCCGGTCAGCTCGCGAACGACCTTGATGACCGGGATCTTGTTCGGGCCGATCTCGGCCAGGATTGCCGTGAACTCGGTCTGCTCCTCGACCACCGGTGCGGCCGCCCCGGCCGCACCAGCGGCCGGGGCGGCCGCCGCCACGGGTGCCGCGGCCTTGACGCCGTAGCGCTCCTCGAACTTCTTGATGAAGTCGGACAGCTCGAGAATGGTCATGCCGTCGATCGCCTCGAGCACCTGCTCGTGGGTGATTGCTGCCATGTGTGATGTCTTCCTTTCCGTTGCCTGTCTGATGTGCTGTTAGTCGGTGCCTATGCCTGCGCGCTGGCGCCCTTCTGCTCGGCCAGCTGCGCCAGGGCGTAGCCCAGGTTGCGCAGCGGTGCCGAGAAGAGCGACGCCATGCTCGCCATCGGTGAGGCCATGCCACCGGCCAGCTGGGCCAGCAGGACCTCGCGTGACGGGAGCGTCGCCAGGCGCGTGACCGCGTCGGCGTCGACGCGCTTGCCGTTCAACACGGCGCCACGGATGACCACAGTGCGGAACGGACGGATCGCGTCGAGAAAAGCCCTGGCGAGGGCGACCTCGTCGCCGCTGCCCATGGCAATCGCGCTGGGCCCGGACAGGAGCTCGCTCAACTCGCCCGTGCCGGCTTCCTGCGCGGCGATCCTGGCCAGCCGGTTCTTGACGACCCGGTAGGTGATGCCCTCGCCGCGCAGGCTGCGGCGAACGGCGGTGATGTCGTGAACGGTCAGGCCGCGATAGTCGGCCACGATCGTCGCCTTTGCCCTGGACAGCTCGTCCTTGAGCTCGGCGACAGTGGCTTGCTTGGCCTCCGTCGGCATGCTGCCTCCTTTCCCATTGGGCCTCGGCGCTGCTCGCCGACGCCCTCGCTTGGTTCCGCGCGAGGGCGTCGTGGCGCTGCCTGTCAGCGTCAATGGGTGAGGCCTATTGCGGCCTCTCCGCGACGTCATCCCTGCCTCGGCGAGCCCGACCTTCGGTCGAATTAAGTCCCCGTCTTGAGGGGACGCTGCGCTGTCTGCGGCGGAACGATCTTCACTTTTCCCGCGGCGCTCCGCGGGTCGTTGCTGTCAGAGCCTAGGCGCTGGCCGTGGCGAGGACCGCCGGCACGTCGACCCGGATGCCCGGGCCCATCGTGGATGCCACCGTCAGGCTCCTGAAGTATTGACCTTTCGATGCGCTGGGCCGGGCGCGGTTGATCGCGTCGACCAGTGCGACCAGGTTCTCGCTCAACTGCTGCGGCTCGAAGCTGGCCTTGCCGAAGGCGGTGTGGATGATACCCGCCTTGTCCACCTTGAACTCGACGCGGCCAGCCTTGACTTCCTTGATCGCGCGCTCGAGATCGAAGGTGATCGTGCCTGACTTGGGGTTGGGCATCAGCCCTCGCCGGCCCAGGATGCGGCCCAGGCGGCCGACGGTGCCCATCATGTCTGGCGTCGCAAGCGCCACGTCGAATTCGAGCCAGCCGGCTTCGATGCGCTTGGCGAGATCCTCCCCGCCGACCTCATCTGCGCCCGAGCGCAGCGCCTCCTGCGCCTTCTCGCCCTGGGCGAAGACGAGGACGCGGATCTTCTTGCCCGTGCCGTGCGGGAGCACGACCATGCCGCGCACCATCTGGTCGGCGTGGCGCGGGTCGACGCCGAGGCGGATGTGCGCCTCTGCGGAGGCGTCGAAACCGACATAGCTCGTCTGCTTGAGGAGCTCGACGGCATCGGTCGGCGGATACGTCTTGGTCCGATCGACCAGTGCCGCCGCCTGCTCGTATTTCTTGCCCCGTTCAGGCATTCGGTCTGTCTCCTTTACTGACGGCTCCGATCTGGAGCCTCCCCTCTGTGCCGCGGGGTGTGCGGTCCAGGTGGCCTGTTGCGGAGCTGCCCGCTAGCCGACCACCTCGATACCCATTGATCGGGCAGTGCCCTCGATGATCTTCGAGGCTCCCTCTATGTCGACCGCGTTGAGATCGGCCATCTTCTGCTCGGCGATCTCGCGCACCTGGCTGCGCGTGACCGTGCCGGCCTTCTCCCGGCCGGTCGTCGACGAGCCCTTTTCGACCCCGGCCGCCTTGCGCAGCAGGTCTGCGGCCGGCGGCGTCTTGAGGATGAAGGTGAAGCTCCGGTCCTCGAAAATCGTGATCTGAGCCGGGATGATCTGGCCGCTCTGCGCCGCCGTCCGCTCGTTGTACGTCTTGCAGAACTCGACGATGTTGATGCCGTGCGGGCCGAGCGCCGTGCCAACCGGCGGCGCAGGAGTCGCCTTGCCGGCCGGCAGCTGGAGCGTCAGAACTGTTCGGATCTTCTTTGCCATCTATGCCTCGTGACCGTGAGCGCCGAAGTGGCGAGGGCAGCGCGCGGAGGCGCCAGCGAAGCGATGTGCCGCCACAGAGGGGCTCACAGCTTTTCGACCTGGAGGAAGTCGAGCTCGACCGGAGTCTCGCGTCCAAAGATGGAGACGAGGACCTTGATCTTGTTGCGCTCGGGGTTGATCTCGTCGACCGTGCCGATGAACTCGGCGAACGGGCCGTCGGTGACGCGCACGCTCTGGCCCTTCTGGAAGGCCACGCGGTACTTGGGCGCCTCGACACCCATCTGACGCAGGATCTGCTTGACCTCGTGCTCCTCGAGGGGCACGGGCTCGTTGCGGCTGCCTGGGATGTTGCCGCCGCCGACGAAACTCGTCACGCCGGGCGTGTTGCGCACCACGAACCACGAGTCCGGGTCGAGGATCATCTCGACCAGCACGTAGCCCGGGTAGACCTTCTTCTGGACGGTGACCCGCTGGCCGGAGCGGATCTCGATCTCGTCCTCCTCGGGCACCAGGACCTGGAAGATCTTGTCCTCCATACCCATCGACTCGATGCGGTGCTCGAGGTTGGTCTTGACCTTCTTCTCGTAGCCCGAGTAGGTGTGGATCACGTACCAGCGCTTCTCGGGCGCGCGGACGACGGTATCTGTCTCGGCCATCAGAACGAGACGATCTGGTTGAACGCGATCTGGAATATGGCGTCGAAGACCGCGATGAACAGGCCGACCGCGCCACTCACCAGGAACACGAGCACGGTCAGGTTGCGCGTCTGCTCGACCGTTGGCCAGGTGACTTTCCTCAGCTCTGACCACGACTCTTCGATGAAGCGCCGGATACGGGTCACTCTTCGACTACCTCTGGACGATGGGGATGGCAGGCGCGACAGGACTCGAACCTGCAACCGCCGGTTTTGGAGACCGGTGCTCTACCAATTGAGCTACACGCCTACGCTGCACGTCAGAATTGCCTATTTTGCCTCACGGTGGAGGGTGTGCCTCCGACAGCGTGGGCAGTACTTCTTGATCTCGAGCCGATTCGGGTCGTTCTTCTTGTTCTTGGTTGTGCTGTAGGTGCGCTCCTTGCACTCGGTGCAGGCGAGCAGGATGACAGGCCTGTTCTCGGCGGCTCGTGGCATCAGATCTACTCCAGGATCTCGGTGATGGCACCGGCGCCGACGGTGTGGCCGCCCTCGCGGATGGCGAAGCGCTGGCCGGTCTCGAGGGCGATCGAGCTGCCCAGCTCGACCGTCATCTCGACGTTGTCACCGGGCATGATCATCTCCGCCCCGCCGGTCAGGCCGATGGCCCCGGTGACGTCGGTCGTGCGCAGGTAGAACTGGGGCCGGTAGCCGTTGTAGAAGGGCGTATGACGGCCACCCTCCTCCTTGGTCAGGACGTACACCTGGGCGTGGAAGCGGGTGTGCGGCTTGACCGAGCCGGGCTTGGCCAGGACCTGGCCGCGCTCGATGTCGTCGCGCTCGATGCCGCGCAGCAGGGTGCCGATGTTGTCGCCCGCGCGGCCCTCGTCGAGCAGCTTCTTGAACATCTCGACGCCGGTCACGACGACCTTGCGCGTGGGTCGGATACCGATGATCTCGACCTCCTCGCCGACCTTGACGATGCCGCGCTCGACGCGCCCGGTGGCGACGGTGCCTCGGCCCTTGATCCCGAAGACGTCCTCGACGGGCATCAGGAAGGGCTTGTCGACGGGCCGCTCGGGCGTCGGGATGTAGCTGTCGACCGCATCCATGAGCTCCTGGATGGGCACGTAGGCGGGGTCGTTGACATCGTTCGGCGCCTCGAGCGCCTTCAACGCGGAGCCGCGGATGATCGGCGTCTCATCGCCCGGGAAGTGGTTCTTGGTCAGCAGCTCGCGCACCTCGAGCTCGACCAGCTCGAGCAGCTCGGGATCGTCGACCATGTCGACCTTGTTCAGGAAGACGACGATGTAGGGCACCTCGACCTGGCGCGCGAGGAGGATGTGCTCGCGCGTCTGGGGCATCGGCCCGTCGGTCGCGGCGACGACCAGGATGGCGCCGTCCATCTGCGCCGCGCCGGTGATCATGTTCTTGATGTAGTCGGCGTGGCCCGGGCAGTCGACGTGGGCGTAGTGGCGCGCGTCGGTCTCGTACTCGACGTGGGCGATGGCGATGGTGATGCCCCGCTCGCGCTCCTCGGGCGCGTTGTCGATCGAGTCGAAGGCGCGGAACTCTGCTCCGCCCTTCAAGCTCAGGTACTTGGTGATGGCAGCCGTGAGCGTTGTCTTGCCGTGGTCGATGTGGCCGATGGTGCCGATATTGACGTGCGGCTTGGTGCGCTCGAACTTCTTCTTGGCCAT
>DATCGV010000072.1:0-9278 GCA_036508755.1 Candidatus Limnocylindrales bacterium
CGGCCTGCTCCAGGACCTGGGCCGCGAGCCAACGGTCGAGGAGATCGCCGAGGCGATGTCGAGGGGCCAGGAGGTGGTCGTCACCCCGGACAAGGTGCGCGAGATCATCAAGGTTTCGCAGGAGCCTGTGTCGCTCGAGACGCCGATCGGCGAGGAGGAGGACAGCCACCTGGGTGACTTCATCGAGGACCGAGCCGCCCTCGCCCCCGCGGAAGCGGCATCGCACCAGCTGCTCAAGGAGCAGGTTGAGGCCGTGCTCGACTCACTCAGCGGGCGCGAGCGTCGCGTCCTCCAGCTCCGATTTGGACTCGAGGACGGCCGCGCGCGAACGCTCGAGGAAGTCGGCAAGGAGTTCAACGTGACCCGAGAGCGGATCCGCCAGATCGAGGCCAAGGCACTGCGCAAGCTGCGCCACCCGTCTCGCTCGCGCAAGCTCAAGGACTACCTCGAGTAAGCCGCCACTACGATTGCCTATATGAAGTTTCGGACAATGATCAGGCAGGCTGAAGGCAGCACAGCGACGGGGATTGAGATCCCTAAAGACGTTCGATCGGCTGTCGAACAGCCTGAAGGGCTATCACGTGACGCAGGTCTTGACCGCCAAGACAGCCGAGACGAAACAGCGGCGCATCGAGAAATCGGTGGCCACGCTGCGCGAGGGCAACCCTCGCTGACATGATCGACGCGCTTACCGGCATAGCGGGCCTGGTGCTGGTCGGCCTGGCCCTATGGGACGTCTTCGAGACGATCGTCGTCCCGCGCCCAACGCCCGGCTGGCTGCGCATCGGCCGCTACGTCATTCGCTGGACGTGGCGGCCGTACCGCAACATCGTCGTCCGTTTCAAGACCGGCCTGGCGCGCGACAGCCTGCTCGGGCTGTACGCGCCTGGGGCCGCGATCCTTCTCCTCGCGGTCTGGCTGGCTTTCATAGTCGTCGGCTATGGGCTGATCCTGTTCGCGCTGCGCGCGGACCTCAATCCGACGCCGCAGACACTGGGCGATGCAATCTACTTCGCCGGGTCATCCATCCTGACCATTGGCTTCGGAGACATTGTCGCTACGAGCGGGATCGCACGGCTCGTGGTCGTCATCGGGGCGGCGACCGGGCTCGGCATCGTCGCCCTGGTCATCACCTTCCTGTTCTCGTTGTTCGGGTCGTACCAGCGTCGCGAGGTGGCCGTCGTAACGCTCTCGGCGCGGGCCAAGGCCCCGCCGTCGGCCATGCTGCTGCTGCTGACTTATGCGCGTCTCGATCTGGTCGACGAGCTACCTGCGCTGTTCCGGGAGTGGGAGGTGTGGACGGCGGAGGTCCTCGACACGCATGTTTCGTATCCGCTGCTGGGCTACTTCCGTTCGAGCCATGACAACGTCTCGTGGATCAGCTCACTGGGGGCGGTGCTCGACGCCGCTTCGCTCGTGTTGACCACGGTTACAAACGTGCCGCGTGGACACGCCAAGATCACTCACCGGATCGGCACGCATCTCGTTGAGGACATCACCAACATCCTTGGCCTGAAGGGCGACGGATCAGCGGTCGATCGCGACGAGTTCGCGGTCGTCTACGCGAAGCTCGGCAAGGTCGGCTATGAGCTGGAGCCCGAGGACGATGCATGGCACGCGTTCGAGCGCGAGCGATCCTCGTATGCCGGCCGGCTGCTGGCGATGGCCGACTACTGGGCGACACCTGCTCCGGTTTGGGTCAGTCGGCCGTCGATGGGCGAGTCGCTCGCCCACATCAGGCCGTCCGAGACACCGTCCGACGATGGCGCGCCGGTCACCGCCGTGGCGACGACGGCAGACGCGAAGGGTGCCCGGACTCCTGGATGAGCTTCACGCCCCGAGCTGAAAGCCTCAAGCAAGTCGAGCCCGAGGTAGGCGCCAACTACAAGTGGCTCGCGCTTTCGGTAACGACACTCGGCGCGGCGATGGCCGCGATCGACTCGTCGATCGTGGTGCTGGGCATCCCGACGATGATGGCCGACCTGCATTCGGACCTGGTGACCATGGTCTGGGTGCTGATGGGCTACATCCTCGTCAGCACGATCACCCTGCTGTTGTTCGGCCGGCTGGCCGACATGTTCGGCCGCGTCCGCCTCTACAACCTGGGCTTCGGCGTTTTCACCTTCGGCTCGCTGTTGTGTGCGCTGGCGGGGAGTGGCGAGCAGCTCGTCGCGTTCAGGCTGGTCCAGGGGATCGGCGGCGCGATGCTGATGGCGAACAGCATGGCCATCATCACCGAGGCGTTCCCGCGTGGCGAGCGTGGCCGGGCGATGGGCATCAACTCGGTCACGTGGGCGGTCGGCGGCATCCTCGGTCCCGTCGCCGGCGGTCTCATCCTGGCGGCTGCCTCGTGGCGCTGGATCTTCCTGGTCAACGTGCCGATCGGCGTGATCGGCACCCTGTGGGGCTACTTCGCGCTGCGCGAGCTATCCCAGCCGCGCCGTGGAGAGCGCTTCGACATCCTCGGCCTGGTGCTCTTCAGCGGCGCGATCTCGTGCCTGCTGTTCGGCCTGTCGCAAACGATCGCGTGGGGCTGGTTCTCCGTCCCGACCGTGACTTTGTTCGGCTCAGCGATTGCGCTCGCCGCGCTGTTCGTGGTTACGCAGCGCAAGCGCGGCACCCATTTCATCGATCCCGCGCTGTTCCGCTCACGCGTCTTCGCCTTCAGCACGGCTGCCGGCACGCTCCAGAGCCTGAGCCTGTTCGCCGTCAACTTCCTGGTCGTGTTCTATCTCCAGGTAGTGCTCGGCCAGGCGCCGTTGTCCGCGGCACTCATGATCCTGCCGCTGCCGATCGTCCAGTCGATCGTCGGGCCGATCAGCGGCCTGCTTTCTGATCGCTTCGGCTCGCGTCCGCCGGCGTCGGTCGGGCTGGTTCTACAGGCTCTCGGCTGCATCCTCCTGGCGCGCCTGGGGCCGACGTCGACGTACATCGACCTGCTGCCAGGACTGATCGTCCTGGGCATCGGCGGCGGCCTCTTCTGGGCACCGAACACGAGTGCGGCGATGAGCGCAGCGCCCCCGCAGCGCCTGGGCGTCGCGAGCGCCACGCTCGCCACGTTCCGACAGACGGGCATGGTCACGAGCTTCGCGCTCGCTCTCGCCGTCGCGGCCGCGGCGCTGCCGGCGAACGTGGCGGGCGGCATCTTCCTGGGCACGTCGGGCGCTCTCGGCGGGCCTGGCATGGCGAGCTTCAGCATCGGCATGGCCCATGCCCTGGTCGTCTCGGCCGCGATCGCCCTCGGCGCGGCCGCGATGACCGTCATCGCCGGCGAGACCAGGGCACGCAGCGCATGAACGGAACGATCCGGATCGGCGACCGCGAGGTTGCGCGGGTCGGCCTGGGCACCAACCGCCTGACTGAAACGCCTGCCAACATCGGCTTCATTCGCGCAGCGGCCGAGGCAGGTATCGGCATGATCGACAGCGCGCACCTGTACACGGGCGGCGCGAGCGAACGGACCATCGGCGCCGCGCTCGCGGGGACGACGCGCAAACCAATCGTCGCGACCAAGGGCGGCTTCGGCCGCGGTGAAGGCAAGCGCAGCATTCTTGCGCAGCAGATCGAGCAGAGCCTGCGCGCGTTGCGTGTCGACCGAATTGACCTCTACTACCTGCATCGGGTCGACCCCGACACGCCGCTCGAGGAGAGCGTCGCGCTGATCGCGGAGTATCGCGCTGCGGGCAAGATCGACCAAGTCGGACTGTCCCAGGTGGGCGTGGCCGAGATCGAGAGCGCGCAGCGCATCGTGCCCATCAGCGCCGTCCAGAACCACTTCAACCTTGCCGAGCGCGGCTGGGACCAGGTCGTCGACTACTGCACCTCACAGGGCATCGCGTTCGTGCCCTTCTTCCCGCTCCGTGCCGAGCTTCCTTTCCTGGCCGACATCGCTCGCCGGCACGACGCGAGCCCGAGCCAGGTCATCCTCGCCTGGCTGCTGCGCCGGTCGCCGCAGATGCTGCCGATCCCAGGCACACTGTCGATCGAGCACGTCCGGGAGAACGTCGCAGCACTCGAGATCGAGCTCAGCGACGCGGAGTTCGCCTCGCTCTCTTGATTCGCGCCAGCGATGCGTTACGCGCTGAGCTCGTAGGCGCGCTTCATCCAGCCGACGACCTCATCGTCGATGTCCGCAACCGATGCCAGGCCGATCTTCACGGCTCATCTCCACTGACGACGGGCATTCCCGACCGGCTCCAGTCGCTGAACGAGCCGACGTAGAGCAGGGGATCGTGCATGCCCGCAACGCGCATCGCCAGCGCGTTGTGGCACGCGGTGGTGCCACTGCCGCATGAGACGACCATGTCTTTGCCCACAGCCACCAGCGGCGCGTAGAGCGCCTCGAGCGACGCGGCGCCCAGCAGCAAGCCGTCCGGGCCCAGGTTCGCGCTCGTGGGCAGGTTGAGCGCGCCCGGGATGTGCCCGGCGGCCGGGTCGATCGGCTCGATCTCGCCCCGGTAGCGTTCGGGCGCGCGCGCATCGAGCAGAACGAGTTGCGCCCCGCCGTTCGCGACCTGCTCGCGCGCGACGACGTTCCGCCACTGACCCGCGAGGCGCATCTCGGACGCCGGCCGCGGCCGCTGACCTGCCGTCAGCTCGTGGCCGGCGGCCGTCCATGCCTGTATGCCGCCGTCGAGGACGGCGCACCCGCCACGATGGCCGAGGCTGTCGAGCATCCACCACAGGCGCGCGGCCATTGTTCCGCCGGCGTCGTCGTAAGCGACGATGAAGTCGTCGGACCCGAAACCCAACGAGCCCATCCGGCGCGCGAACTCCGCCGGCGAGGGGAGGGGGTGTCTGCCTGGCGCCCCGAAGCCATGCTCGTCGGACAGGTCAGTGTCAAGGTCAACGAACGTCGCACCCGGGATGTGTCCTTCGTCGAACGCGTTCCGGCCGGCGCCAGGCCTGTTCAGGTACCAGCGCACGTCGGCGACGCGCACGTTCGCAGCGTCAAGTTGTGCGTGAAGCTCGTCAGCGCTGACCAGTGGACGCGGCACGGCGGAGCGGCTCAGTGCGAGCGGTAGTCCCAGGTCCGCTTGCGCTCCTCAGCCTGCCATTCGTGGCGCAGGATCGACATGAGCACGACGTCCTGGTAGTTGCCCTCGCTGTAGTGGGCGTGACGCTGGATGCCCTCGGCCGTGAAGCCGGCTTTCTCATACGATCGACGGGCGCGCTTGTTGAAGTCGTAGACGTCGAGCCAGATGCGCTCGAGACGAAGCTCGCCGAAGCCGAAGTCGAGCAGGGCGCGCATCGCGTCCGTGCCATAGCCCTTGCCCCACATCGACTTCTCACCGATCGCGATGCCGACACCTGCGGAGCCGTTGTCGCGGTCGATGTGCATCAGGGTGATCGTGCCAAAGGGCGTTCCGTCGTCCAGCCGGCACATCACGAAGCCGTAGACGTCCTTGCCCTGCTGCTCGAGCATGCGGGTGAACCACAGCTCCTCGCCGGCCTCGCTGAACGGTGCGCGGTTGCCGAGCAGCGAGGACATGTCGGCATCCGCGAACCAGCGCACGAACGTGGGCAGGTCGGCCCGCTCCGGCGGGCGCAGGAAGACGCGCTCTCCGCGTAGCAGGGGCGTGTATGAAGGGGCGGCGGTTTCTTTGTTCTTGTCGTCCATCGCCTGACAGTATCCACGCTCGCCGCCAGTGGCGGCGAGCGTGGACCTGGCGGGCTGGCTAGCCGATCGTGTCGCTCAGCCGATCACCAGGGATACAGCCCTGCTCCGGGATCGTTCGTGAGGTTGTAAGTAAGCGGCGCGCCAGGTCCGTTGAAGATCAACGTCAGAAGCACTGCCGCCACTACGGTGATCAGCGCCAAGATCAGGATTTCCAGCCACATGGTGCGCGAGCGCTCGATCGCGTGCTGAACCATGGCCATCGAAGTGCCTCCTTCGAGGGCTGCCCATGGAGCATCGTCGCCGCCGCGGCGTTGCGGGCGACCCGAGGGCGCGCGCCGCGGCTCATCTGCCGGTGCGAAGCTTCCTGAGCGGCACTCTGGTCGCAGGCGTGAAACGGTTCAAGTGCCATTAGTCACTGCCAGGGATCGGTTCACGGTCGGCCACTTATAATCCAGCGGCTCCCCTGATCGATCGATCAGCGAGGACGCGCGCTCCGGCGTAGCTCAGTGGTAGAGCGGGCGGCTGTTAACCGCTTGGTCGTAGGTTCGAATCCTACCGCCGGAGCCAGTTTCCCCCGAGCGAATCGGCTACTTCGGTCCCTTCCAGCCCACTCCCTCGCAGAGCACCGCGAGCAGCGAGTGAAGGAGATTCCAATGGACGCCAATCCGGTCATCGAGATGCTTGGCCGTCCGCTTCGCCTGGCGGTGATCGGCGGTGGCCCGGGCAGCTTCATCGGTGCGATCCACAGAACGGCCGCCCGACTCGACGGTCGCTATGAGCTCGTGGCCGGGGTGGTGTCGTCAGATCCGGAGCGATCCCGGATAGCTGCCGCCGGAATGGGGATCGATCCCTCTCGCACCTATGCCGATGCAATCGGGATGCTCGATGCCGAGCACGAACGGAAGGACGGCGCCGACGTCGTCGCCATCATGACCCCGAACGACAGCCATCGCCGCTATGCCATGGCGGCCTTGGATCGCGGTTGCGACGTCATCTGCGACAAGCCCATGACGAACACGCTTGACGAGGCCCTGGACATCGTTCACAGGGTTCAGGCCACGGGTCTCGTCTTCTGCCTGACGCACAACTACACCGGCTATCCGATGGTGCGCCAGGCTCGCGCGCTCGTGGAGGATGGGCAGGTCGGTGAGATCAGGCTGGTCCAGGTCGAGTACGTGCAGGGCGGCAAGGCGGACGAGACGGACCCTGATCCGGCTCACGGGTTGCCCTGGCGCTACAACCCCGTGCGCGGCGGACCGTCGCTGGTGATGGGCGACATCGGCACGCACGCTCACAACCTGGTCCGCTTCGTGAGCCGTCTCGAGGTCACGGAGGTCGCGGCGCAGATCGGGCACGTGATCCCGGAACGGCTCGTCGACGACTACGGCGCCGCCATGCTGCGCTTCGACAACGGTGCGCGTGGGACCTTCTGGGTCACGCAAACCGCAGCTGGGGTGGAGAACAGTCTCGGGATCCGCGTGTCTGGCACAAAGGGCAGCCTGGAGTGGCACCAGGAACGGCCGACGCGGCTGACCTTCAAGCCGCTCGAAGGACCTGTTCGCCTCTACACGCCCAATGGTCCCGGGACTCTGCCGGCTTCAGCCCGGGCATGCCGGATCGTCGCTGGGCACCCGGAGGGTTTTCACGAAGCCTTCGCCAATATCTACTCGGACGCTGCCGAGGCGATCGCGGCGCGGCGCTCGGGCCGGAAGCCCGATCCGCTGGCGCTGCAGTTCCCGAACGATCGCGACGGCGCCATCGGGGTGAAATTCGTCCAGGCGGCGGTTGCGTCGAGCGACGCTAACGGTATCTGGACGAACGCCAAGCTCTCACTCGAGGAGAAGTCGTGATGCCTGCACGCAGAGAGATCGGACATGTGGAGGCTCGTGGCCTCCTGGCGATGATCGCGGACCGACTTGACGCCAACGGACAAGGTGCCGCAGTGGCCGTGGTCGACCCGCACGGCGAGCTCGTCGCGTTTGTGCGCACCGACGGATGTGGCCTGGCATCGATCAACATCTGTATCCACAAGGCGTTCACGGCGGCTCGCGAACGCGTCGAATCCAGCGTCCTCGGAGAGCGATCCCGAACGGAGGGCTTCCCCATCACCAACTTCGGAGACCCGCGCTACGTGGGCTGGGGCGGTGGGGTCCCGATCATCGTGGCCGGTGAGGTGATCGGAGCCATCGGCGTGAGCGGCCTGCCAGAAGCCGACGACATCGAGCTGGCCCGTTGGGCGGCGGCGAGTCTTGCCGCCGCTGGTTGATCCGCCGGAGCCAATTCGTCCGCCGCCGCCCAGCATGCACACAGCGACTTCCCAGCCGACTGGGCGACCATTCGCGCCATGGCACACGACAGACGCCGACCGATCGATCCAACACGCCAACGCGCCAATCAGCGTGAGCGCGCGCTCGATCGACTGTCCCGCCTGACAACAGCGACCGCGATCGCCGGCACCTTCGCAACGATCGGCTTCGGCGGACTGGCGGCTTTGACGTATGCCGGGACTCCGACGACGAACGATCCGATTGCTATTAACGACGCCGGGCAGCAGGGCGCCGTCGGGACCGCCCAGCCCAACGACACGAACACGTCGGCGACCCAAGCCCCGACCACGCGGCAATTCGTGCCCGCCCAACCGCCGAGCACCACGACGCGCCGTCGAACTCACGTCTCATCTGGCGGATCAGGCTGATGGCGACGCGCGTCGAGCGCTGGCGCCAGATCGGCACGAACGTCGACGTGGTCGTCAGCAACGGCTCGCTGAAGATGGCGGTCGACGCCGTCCGATCGACGATCGACGCCGCCGATCTCTGTTTCAGCCGATTCCGCGACGACAGCGAGCTGAGCCTCGTCAATCGCTCGCCGGGCAGGCGTCTGCGCGTCAGCCCATTGCTCGTTCAGTCGGTCGATGTAGCCCTGACCGCTGCCGTGAGTACAGGCGGCCTCGTCGATCCGGCGCTCGGCTCGGCGGTCAAGCTGATCGGCTACGACCGAGACTTCGACCAGCTGCGCGGGCGCGACCTCGACACAGTCGACGTGGCGCCCGGTACCTGGCGGTTGGTCGCGGTCGAGGGGTGGCGCGCGGTCGAGCTCGACCGCGCGCGTGGCACGCTGCGCGTCCCGGCCGGCGTCGAGCTCGATCTCGGCGCGACGGGCAAGGCACTCATCGTCGACCTGGCGACGCGCGCCGCGGCCGAGGCACTGACCGACGCTGGTGGCGTGCTCGTATCGATCGGCGGCGACATCATGACCGCGGGCCGGCCGCCGCGCGGCGGCTGGATCGTCCAGCTGGCCGAGGACAGTAGCGCGCCGCTCGATCCAGCGACGCCCGTCGTCGCCGTCCGCGACGGTGCGCTGGCCACGTCGAGCACGACCGTCCGCCGCTGGCGAGCGCGAGGCGAGCTCGTCCATCACCTCATCGACCCGCGCACGGGACGCCCGGCCAACGGGCCGTGGCGCACGGCAACTGTCGTGGCCGCGGACTGTGTCACGGCCAACACCGCGGCCACGGCCGCGATCATCCTGGGCGACGATGCCGCCGCCTGGCTCGAGCAGCGATCCCTGCCGTCTCGGCTCGTGGCCCACGATGGTTCGGTCAGCTACGTCTGTGGCTGGCCCGCGGACGCAGTGGCGATGACCGCGTCCGCGGCATGAG
>DATCGV010000073.1:0-13660 GCA_036508755.1 Candidatus Limnocylindrales bacterium
TACTTGTATGAAACGAGCGAGCGGGTGATCGTGGCGCCAAAGAACGCCAGGTCCTCGCCGGTGTAGACGCGCTGCGGATCGTAGTAGTCGAAGTCCGCTGCGTTCTTGAGCATGTACAGCGTGCCGCCCTTTGTGCCGCCAGCTGCCGCCGACTCGGACGGAGCGGGAGCGGACGCGGACGCGGCCGGCGCTGTTGCGGTAGCGGCGGGCAAGCTGGCGGTCGCCGACTTCGCTGGCGCGGACTGCGCTGGCGTGGTGGCGACCGTGGTCGGCGGTGCGACAGGTGTCGCCGCCGTAGTGGCGGGGGGCTGCGTTGCCGGTGTATTGGGCGTTGGCGTTGCCGTGGCGCCTTGACAGGCGGAGATCACGAGAACGGCCGTAGCGCCATACACCAGGGAACGAGCCCATCGCCCCTGGAATCTCACCATAAAGTTCCTCCTCCAACGACTCGGGTCCAGGAAGCCCCCGGCCCAAATTGCCGCAAGATCATACACACACCCGACGGGCAAACGGGCGCACGCTACGAAACGTTAACCTCGGGTAGATCGCGCCGGCGCGCTATCCCCACTGTTTGGGCTAGTGGATAACTCGTGGGTCGAGGGCGTCGCGCAGTGAGTCGCCGAGGAGGTTGAAGGCGACCACGATGATCACGAGGATCGTGCCCGGGATGAACAGGTACATGGGCACCTGCTTGAAGTACGCAACCGAGTTGGCGAGCATTGCGCCGAACGTCGTGTCCGGCGGCAGGACGCCCACGCCCAGGAATGACAGCGCAGCTTCGAGGCCGATGTAGGCCGGCAGGGTCAGCGTCGCGTAGACGATGATCGGGGCCCACAGGTTGGGCAGGATCTCCGTGAACAGGATCCGCCGCCGGCTCGAGCCCATGGCCACGGCCGCCTCGACGAACTCACGCTCGCGCAGGCTGAGCACCTGTCCGCGCACGATACGGGCGAGGTACGGCCAACCGAAGATGCTTATCACGATGACCAGGTAAAGGATGCGCGAGGGGTTGCCCTCCGGAACTCCGAGCTGCGTGAGACGCTGCGTCAGCACGTTCGACATGGCGAGGATGATCAGCAGGAACGGGAATGCCAGGACGAGGTCCATCAGCCGGCCGATGATCTGATCCGTCCAGCCGCCCAGGTAGCCGGCGACGATGCCAATCACGACGCCGAACGAGACGGTCAGGAACGTCGCGGTGCTGGCGATCAGGAGCGAGATGCGCAGGCCCCACAGCAGCTGGGCGAAGATGTCGCGGCCCGTGCCCCACTCAACGCCGAACGGGTGGGCAAGGCTGATACCGCCGAAAGCCCCGATGGGGTTGCCACCGATCGTGCTGATGGCTCCCGGGTCGAACTTGTAGGGATCGAATCCGAACATGGGCGCGATGAAGGGCCCGATGATCGCCATGCCATACATGAAGATGAGCACGGCAAGGGAAACGATCGCCACCTTGTCGCGGCGGATCCGCGCCCAGACGATCTGGCGGAGACTCTTGCCGGTGGTTTCCTGCGGCTCAAGATCGGGCTCTGCAGCCGCCTCGCCGGGACGTCTGATCGCAACCATCGACGCAGAGTACCACTAAGAATGTCGGGCGCCAGACGTTATTTTCGACCTCAACTATTGCGGACACACCGGTTCGGCACCCGTCATCGCCTGCCAACGTAGATCAGGCTGTCGCGCAGCAGTGGCCTCGTCCAGGCGGCGGACCGGCGAGTCGTGCGGCGCATCGTGCAGGAGCTGGGGATGACTGTCCGCCTCAGCCACGATCGAGATGAGGGCCTCGGCGAACGCGTCAAGGGTCTCGACGCTCTCCGTCTCGGTCGGCTCGACGAGCATGCATTCATCGACGGTGAGCGGGAAGTAGATCGTCGGTGGGTGGAAGCCGTAGTCGATCAGGCGCTTGGCTATGTCGAGCATGCGCACGCCTGTGCGCTTCTTGATCGCGCTCGAGCTGGCCACGAACTCGTGCTTGCTGACCTGCGCGAAAGGCATTTCGAACGTGCCGGCCAGCCTCGAGCGCAGGTAGTTCGCGGCCAGCACTGCGTCCTCGCTGACCTCGACCAGGCCTTCCGCGCCGTGGGCCAGTAGATATGCATACGCGCGCACGAGAACGCCGACACTGCCCTGGTACGAGCGGACACGGCCGATGGACGACGGTCGCTCACCGGCGCGCTCGAGCCTGAATCCTTCGTCCTCGCGCAGCACGCGCGGCCAGGGCAGGAACGGCAGCAGCTTGTCACCTACGGCAACCGGGCCGGCGCCCGGCCCTCCCCCGCCGTGCGGCGTGGAGAAGGTCTTGTGCGTGTTGAAGTGCATGACATCGAAACCCGCCGGGCCGGGCCTGAACTTGCCCAGGATGGCGTTCATGTTCGCGCCGTCCATGTACGCCAGCGCGCCGGCGCCATGGACGGCGTCGAGCAGCTGCTCGATCTGCTTCTCGAACAGCCCGAGCGTCGAGGGATTGGTGAGCATTACCGCGGCGGTCTGTGGACCAAGCGCGGCGCGCAGCGCGTCGAGATCTACCTGGCCCTCTGCCGTCGACTTGACCGTGACGGTCTTGAAACCGGCCATCGACGCGGTCGCGGGGTTCGTGCCGTGCGACGAGTCGGGGACGATCACCTCCGTGCGCGCGGTGTCGCCCCGTGCCGCGTGATAGGCACGGATCATCAGGATGCCGGTCAGCTCGCCCTGCGCGCCGGCCGCGGGCTGGAGCGTGACTGCCTTCATGCCGCTGATCTCGATCAGCCACTGCTCGAGCTCCCAGAGCAGCTCGAGCGTGCCCTGCGCCGCCGCGTCGGGCGACAGCGGGTGGAGCGCCGCCAAGCCGGGTAGTCGGGCGGCCCACTCGTTGATCTTGGGGTTGTATTTCATCGTGCACGAGCCAAGCGGGTAGAAGCCCGTGTCGATCGAGTAGTTGAGCTGGGACAGGTTGACGAAGTGGCGGATGACCTCGGGCTCGTTCAGCTCGGGCAGGCCGAGGCCGCCACTGCGGCGCTGGGATGACGGGATCCGCTCGAGCGCGTCGGCCGAGGGATGGGGCACTTTGGGCGAAAACCTGCCGGGCCGCGAGAGCTCGTCGAGCGTCGGCTGCAGGGTGGCTCCAACCACCAGCTTCGGCCCCAGCTCCTGATTCTCAGCCTGCGCGGGCTGGGGTTCGAGCAGCGCGGTCATCCGGTCACCTCGCGCAACGCGCTCGCAAAACGAGCGATGTCGTCGTCGGTGGTGACCTCGGTGGCACACAGCAGCAGCGCATCCTCGAGCGCGGGGTCGTCGGGGTACCAGTCGGCCAGGGGCAGGCCGGCGACGAAGCCACGTTCGACGAGCGTGGCGTGTACCCGCCGCGCGTCAGGCACGCGCGCCGCGAACTCGTTCAGGTATGGGCCACTGTGGATGCGGCTGACGCCAACGGCGCTGAGCGCGTCCTCGAGCTGTTTGGCCTTGACCGCTCCGAGCGCGGCGACGTCGTGCAGGCCGTGCGGACCGAGCGTGGCGATGTACACGGTCGCGGCCAGCGCGCACAGCGCCTGGTTCGTGCATATGTTGCTGGCCGCCTTGTCGCGCCTGATGTCCTGCTCCCGCGCGCGGAGCGTCATCACGAATGCGCGACGGCCGTCGACATCGGTCGTGCGGCCGACAAGGCGACCGGGGACCTGGCGCACCAGGTCCGCGCGCGCGGCGAGGAGGCCCAGGTAAGGCCCGCCGTACTGGAGCGGAATGCCGAGCGGCTGGCCCTCGCCGACGGCTATGTCCGCGCCGTAGTCACCGGGCGGGGCCAGAACAGCGAGCGAGACCGGCTCGACGACGGCGACGAACAGCGCGCCGGCGGCGTGGGCCAACCGCGCGGCGTCGGCCATGTTCTCGAGGATGCCGAATGCGTTTGGCTGGCCCACGATCACGCCCGCGACCGGTCGCGCCGGGTCAGCGAGCTCGCGCTCCAGCGCGCCTAGGTCGGTCGTGCCGTCGGCGAGCGTGGGCAGCTCGTCGAGCTCGAGCCGGCCGCCCTCGAAGTAGGTCCGCGTCGTATCGACGAAGTGGCGATGCACGGCGCGCGAGACCAGCACGCGGTCACGGCGCGTGGCGCGGACGGTCATCAGGGCCGCTTCCGCGGTCGCTGCCGCGCCGTCGTAGTGCGATGCCGAGACGATGTCCAGACCGGTCAGCTGCGCGATCAACGACTGGTATTCGTAGATTGTCTGGAGCGTGCCCTGGCTGATCTCGGGCTGGTACGGCGTGTAGGCCGTGTAGAACTCGCCGCGGCTCAGGATCTGGTCGACCGTCGCCGGTATGTGATGCCTGTAGGCGCCGGCGCCAAGGAAGGTGACCAGGTCGACGCGGTTGCGCCGCGCAAGCAACTCGAGCCTGCGCGAGAGCGTGAGCTCGTCGAGCCCGGGCGGAACATCGAGGCCGTGCGCGCGGACGGCTGTGGGAATGTCGGCAAACAGCGCGTCGATCGAATCGACGCCCAGTGCGGTGAGCATCCGCTCGCGGTCTGCCGGGGTATGCGGGCCGTACGTCATGCGCGTGGAGTCAGCCCGCCTCCACCAGCTTGCGGTAAGCGTCGGGGTCCATCAGGTGGTCGCTCGTCGCGCCGGCCGCCGCAGGGTCGGACAGCTTGAGCCGAACCATCCAGCCCTCGCCGTAGGGATCGTCGTTGACCAGCTCGGGCTTGTCCGCGAGCGCATCGTTGATGGCAATGATCTCGCCCGCCGCCGGTGCGAACAGGTCGGACGCGGTCTTGACCGACTCGATCACGCCGAACGACTGCGCCGACTCGAGCGTCGTGCCGGTCTTGGGCAGCTCGACGAAGACGATGTCGCCCAGCTCCGTCGCCGCGTACTCGGTGATGCCCATCACGGCCTCATCGCCCTCGATGCGCAGCCACTCGTGATCCGGTGTGTAGCGGAGATCGTCGGGTACCTGCACGGCTGGATTGCTCCTGCTTGCTTGACTGGGCGCGCCTTCAGGACGCGGCGCGCTTGTAGAACGGCAGCGCGACGATCTCGGCCCTCGTCCGAGTCGCGCGAATGCCGACCTCGACCATGGTACCGAGCGCCGTGTCCGCGGGCGGGACGTACGCCATCGCGATCGGCACGCCGAGGGTCGGCGACGGCGCGCCACTGGTCACGACGCCCATCTCGACCCCACCATCCGTGGCGTACACGGCATTGCCGTGGCGGGCGATGCCGCGGCCGTCCATGGTCAGCCCGACCAGCTGCTTGAGCGGCCCGCGGGCGGCGACTTCTGCGAGTGCCTCACGGCCGACGAAGTCCGCGGCCTTGTCGAGCTTGACGACCCGGCCCAGGCCGGCATCGAACGGGTTCGAGTCGCGGCCGAGCTCGTTGCCGTAGAGCGGCATCCCTGCCTCCAGGCGCAGTGTGTCGCGCGCGCCGAGGCCGCACGGCAGGATCTCGAACTGCCGGCCGGCGTCGAGCAGCCTGTCCCAAATGGGCACCGCGTCGCTCCAGTCAAGGAACAACTCGAAGCCGTCCTCGCCGGTGTAGCCGGTGCGCGCGACGAGTGCCGGCAGGTCGCCCACGTGGCCCTCAGCGATCGCGTAGTAGCGCAGCGCGGCCAGGTCGATATCGGTCAGCGGCGCGAGCAGCTCCATCGAGCGCGGACCCTGGACGGCGACGAGCGACGTGCGCAGCGAGGCGTCGTCGAGCGCGGCGTCGTGACCGGTGAGCCGCTCGCGCAGCTCGTCGACGACGACCTCGCGATTCGAGGCATTGGGCACGACCATGAAGCGCTCATCGGCAACGCGGTAGACGATCAGGTCGTCGATGATCCCGCCGTCAGGGGCGCAGATCATGCTGTAGTGGGCGCGGCCGACGGCGAGCCGCGGCGGATCCGTGACCAGTGCCGCGGAAAGGCCCTGACCGGCGCCGGCGCCACTGACCCACACCTCGCCCATGTGCGACAGGTCGAACAGGCCGACACGTTGGCGCACGGCGCGATGCTCCTCGAGGATGCCCGAGTACTGTACGGGCATCTGCCAGCCGGCGAAGTCGACCAGCCGACCGCCCAGCGCGCGGTGGCGCTCGACGAGCGCCGTATCGAGCAGCGGTTGCGCCGGCGCGTTCACAGCCCAGCCACTCCGAGCGCCTGCTCAACGAGCTGGCGCTCGGTCGGGAACGAGAGCAGCGACAGGGCCTCGGCGACCGAGAAGAAGCGCACCTCCTCGAACTCGTGGTCGTGGCCATCGAGGCTGCCGCCGACCGGCTCCATGAGGAAGAAATGGACGGTCTTGTGGATCCGTTCACCGCCCTGCGTGAAGAAGTAGTCGATGGCGCCGACCGGCGCAACGATGCGCACTTCGAGGCCCGTCTCCTCGGTGACCTCGCGCAAGGCCGTCTGCTCGATCGTCTCGTTGGCGTTGGGCGTGCCCTTGGGCAGCGCCCAGGTCACGCCGCTGCGCTCGCGGCGGCGCATGCCCAGACACAGGTCGGCGTCAGTGCCGTTTCGACGAAGGACGACGCCACCGCAGGACGTGGCGCGCGAGGTCCGCGCACGTCGAGTGTCGTCCGGCTTGGCTGCCTCGTTCAGCCGCGCCACGGCGCGGCGCTGCGCGAGCGGGGGCGGAAGCCCTGGCCGTCAGTCGACCGTGACCACCTGATCGAATCGGCGCGGCGCAGGACCGTGCGCGCGGTGGCCGATTGAGACGGCCGCTGTGCCGATGTGCCGCTCACCCCGCGCGCAGCGGAGTGCAACGCTTCGACGAGCGGGACACGTGCGTTGGCGCCCGGGTGAGACGTGATCTGCGGCGCAAGCCGACGATGGAGCCCGAGGTGTGGCTCGCGGCGATGACTTGGTGACGCCGTGAACCGGGTGGCGGGAAGACCGCTCCTGAGGCCGGCCTGGGAGATGCGCATCTGGCCTAGATGGTAATCGGTCGCGGCCGGGCTGCAATCACCCGGTTGCCTGCTCGAGCAATGCCTCCATCTGGCCCGCTCGGTCCGCGTCGAGATCGCCCCGGCGTCGGGCAATCTCGAGCTCGCGCCGCGCAACTGCGACATAGAGCGCGAGGGTGTCCGGCGCGAGATCACGCAGGACCTCGAGGTGACCGCGGACCGTGCCGACGTCGCCGCGCAGCAGCGGTCCGGTGAGTGCCCGGTCGATGCCCAGTCGCTCGGCGTTGGCCAGCGCCTGGCGCGCGAGGGGCGCGTAGACAGCGACCGCGGTGCGTTCGTCGAGCCCGGCAAGGACGGCCACCTGGGCAATCGCGTCGAACAGACCGATTACGCCACCCGCGGCCATCATCGCCGCGGCGTGGTATGCCGACTTGCCGCCCTCGGGCAGCGTCACCGCCTGCGCGCCGATCGATTCGGCCAGCTCGGCGAGCAGTGGCAGAAGCGAATCGTCACCCTCGATCGCGACAGTGGCGCCACGAAGGTCGGCCACGGCCTGGTCGAGCTGGGCGAATGAGACGAGCGGATGGAAACTGCCGATGCTCGTGCCGGCGGCCATCGCCGGCGCCAGCACTGACGCTGGGACGGCGCCGGACGTGTGGACGAGAGCCTGGCCGCTGTACAGCTGCAGGTCCTCCGCGGCGCCGGCGATCGCGTCGTCGGGCACGGTCAGGAAGATCAGGTCGGCCTCGTCGAGCACGGCGTGCGCGTCGGCGAACGCGCGCGCGCCGGCTACCCGTTCCTGGAAGCCGCGCCGGCGCTCCTCGTCCCTGCTGGCGACAGCCGTCACCTGCCAGCCGGCGCGCGCGAACGCCATGCCGAGCGCCGTCCCGACGCGACCGGCGCCGATGAACGCTATGCGCGGCTTGCCGTCGTCGGCGTGGGCCGCGTCGTGCGCGTGGTCGGCCTCGTGCGCGCGGTCGGAGCCGTGCTCGTGGTCGGTGGCTTCGTCGTGCTCGTGCATCGCGGGCATTGTCGCCGCCGGATTTCGACGTCGTATACTCGGCCGGTCGAATCACCGCGACCCGCGGCGGGCACTCCCGTCAGGCGCCGCCCAGCCCCGCCAAATGCTTGCGGGGACCAGGAGGCCTGGCGCAAATGACCACCCCAGTCACCATTCCCGATCCGTTTTCGGCGCGCACAAAGCTGCGCGTGGGAGAGCGCGACTACACCTACTACCGGCTCGATAAGAGCGGCGCGACGGACCTCGCGCGCATGCCCATGACGGTCAAGGTGCTGCTCGAGAACACGCTCCGCAACGCCGGTCGCGGCGCCGTGCGCGAGCACGAGTGCACGACTCTCGCGGGGTGGCGACCCAAGGCCGCGATCGAGGCCGAGATCCCGTTCATGCCCGCGCGCGTGCTCATGCAGGACTTCACCGGCGTGCCCGCCGTCGTCGACCTCGCCGCGATGCGCGACGCGATGGCCGACCTCGGTGGCGATCCGGCCAAGGTCGAGCCACTCGTCCCGGCGGACCTCGTCATCGATCACTCAGTGCAGGTCGACCAGTACCGTGGCGCAGGCGCGTTCGCCTTCAACGTTGAGCGCGAATACGAGCGCAACGGTGAGCGCTATCAGCTGCTGCGCTGGGCGCAGAGCGCCTTCGCCGGTCTGCGTGTGGTGCCGCCGGGCACGGGCATCGTCCACCAGGTGAATCTCGAGTACCTGGCCCAGGTGGTCGTCGCCCGCGCTGACGGCTCAGGAGAGACGATCGCGTTCCCCGACACGCTCGTCGGTACCGACTCACACACGACGATGGTCAACGGCCTGGGCGTGCTGGGCTACGGCGTCGGCGGCATCGAGGCCGAGGCCGTGCTGCTGGGCCAGCCGCTCTACCAGCCCATGCCGCGCGTGATCGGCGTCCGTCTGTTCGGCGATCTGCCGCGCGGCTCGACCGCCACGGACCTCGTGCTGGTCATATCGAACATGCTCCGCGCCCATGGCGTGGTCGGATCGTTCGTCGAGTTCGCCGGCGACGGGCTCGCTTCGCTCGCCCTGGCCGACCGGGCCACGATCTCGAACATGTCGCCCGAGTACGGCGCCACTGCCGCGCTCTTTCCGATCGACGACGAGACGCTGACCTACTTGCGCCAGACAGGGCGGCCCGACGAGACGGTTGCGCTGGTCGAGGCGTACGCGAAGGTGAACGGCTTCTGGCGCGAGCCGGGGCGCGGGCCCGATTTCGACGAATCCCTTGAGCTCGACCTGGCCAGCATTGAGCCGACGGTCGCCGGCCCGCGCCGGCCGCAGGACAAGGTTCTCCTGCCCGACCTGCCGCAGAACTTCCGATCCGCTTACCCGCAGACCGCCGACCGCAAGCCGGTCGCAGTCGAGAACGCCTCGATCGACCACGGCGCGGTCGCGATCGCGGCGATCACCTCGTGCACCAACACGAGCAACCCGACAGTGATGATCGGGGCGGGTCTGTTGGCGCGCAACGCGATCGCGCGCGGCCTCAAGGTCAAGCCGACGGTGAAGACGTCGCTGGCGCCCGGATCGCGTGCCGTGACCGAGTACTACAAGCGGGCCGGCCTGCTCGAGCCACTCGAACAGCTCGGTTTCGGCGTCGTCGGCTACGGCTGCACGACGTGCATCGGCAACAGCGGCCCGCTCGACGCGGACGTGGCCGCCGCCATCGAGGCGAACGAGCTCGTCGTGGCCGCGGTCCTGTCCGGCAATCGCAACTTCGAAGGCCGCATCCATCCCCTGGCCCGAGCGTCGTACCTGGCGTCGCCGCCGCTGGTGGTGGCGTTCGCACTCGCAGGGACAGTCGAGATCGATCTGCTCAACGAGCCGCTGGGCACGGGCAGCGACGGCAAGCCCGTGTTCATGTCCGAGATCTGGCCGACCCCCGAGGAGATCCGCAAGACGATCGCCGAGTCGGTCTCACCGGACATCTTCCGGAGCATCTACGCGTCGGTGTTCGACGGCGACGACCGGTGGCGCGGGCTGCCGGTGCCGGTCGGCAGCAGCCGGTACGCGTGGGACGAGTCGTCGACCTACGTTGCGCGACCGCCATTCCTCGACGGCATAAGCCGGCAACCCACGCCGGTCACGGACATCCAGGGCGCTCGCGTGCTGGCCATCCTGGGGGATTCGGTCACGACCGACCACATCTCGCCGGCCGGATCGATCCCGGCCTGGAGCCCGGCCGGGCAGTGGCTACAGGAGCACGGGGTCGCGCCGCTCGAGTTCAACTCGTACGGCGCGCGGCGCGGCCAGCACGAGGTGATGATGCGCGGCACGTTCGGCAACATCCGGCTGCGCAACGGCCTGACCGAGCGCGAAGGGCCGTACACGACGCACCAGCCGAGCGGCGAGGAGATGTTCATCTACGACGCCGCGATGCGCTACCAGCGTGACGGCACCCCCCTGCTCGTCATCTGCGGCCGCGAATACGGCAGCGGCTCGTCGCGCGACTGGGCGGCCAAGGGCACGACTCTTCTGGGCGTGCGTGCCGTTCTGGCCGAGAGCTACGAGCGCATCCATCGCTCGAACCTCGTCGGCATGGGCGTCCTGCCGCTCCAGTTCCAGCCCGGCCAGAATGCCCAATCGCTCGGCCTGACCGGGCGCGAGCAATACGACGTGCTCGGCCTGGCACACGGTCTGTCGCCGCGGCAGAGCGTGACCCTGCACGTCCGCGACGATCGCGGCGAGCGCCACATCCAGGTCATTGCCCGCCTCGACGGCCCGGTCGAGCTGGACTACTACCGCCAGGGCGGCATCCTGCCGGCTGTGCTGCGCAAGCTGGCCGGCGTGGAGGTAGGGGCGGCGGAGTCCTAGAGCGGAGGCAACGCTCCGAACGGGAGATCGGGGATCGGCAGCGCGTACACCCGCGGAAACTGGGTGTGCACCTGGGTCTTGCCCGACGCCGCGTCGAGCGCGTCGAGCAGCTGCCGCGTCCCGCCGATCCCAAATTTGTACTGGGCGTAGTAGTTCGCGACGCCATTCCAGAACTTCGACGAGCCGACGGCGTCGCGATACGACCGCAGCCACAGGTTGCCCTGGACGTAGACGACCCACGGGTAGCAGCCACCGATGTTGTAGATCGTCCTGTCCAGGTAGTCCGGCGCACACTGCGACGGCACGAAGTCATCGAGCAGGTTGCGTGCCATGAAATCGGCCAGCGCTTCGTCGGCGAACGGCTCGAGCGTCTGGTCGTTGCCGACCGTGGCGTAGAACCACTGGTGGGCCACCTCGTGGGCCGTCGTCCAGGCCAGGAGATGGCCGGGTACGTTGTCGGCCATCCAGAAGAGGCCCGGTGATTCGACCGACGCCCACGGGCCGACCTCGGCAATGTTCATAGCCGGATATGGGTACGAGCCGACCTTGCTGGTGTAGTCGTTGATTGCCCGGGCCGCGACGTCGAGCATCGTGCTGCCACTCAGCGCGCTGTAGTACGCGGTCACCGCGATCCCGCGCACGTCTCGCGTCGCGGTTCGATACGACGGGCTGGCGGCGAAGTTGAAGTCGCGCACGTTGTCGGCGTCGAAGACGCGCGTATCGCCGTCGCGCGCCGACTGTTCACCGGTCGTGGCGAAGATCAGCGTCGGGTCGGCGGTGATCGCGACGTGGACGTGGCTGCCCGTCGAGGTCTCGGACGGATCGCCGTCCGCCGAGTTGTTGAACGGCGTCGTCCGGCTGAGCCAGGGGATCCAGCGGTAGCCGATCAGGTATGTGCTCGTCGCGGCGAAACCCCAGTCGTAGCCGTTCGGATTGGGATTGGCCGACAGCTGACCCGTGTAGTCGATCTCGATTGTGGCCGTTGCGCCCGGGGCCAGTGGCGGATCGAGGGGCACGAGCACGGTCTGGTCGTCGATCGTGGGCGAGACGTCCTGGCCGTTGACGGTGGTCGTCCCAAGGCGCGCGTGGCCGATGCGCAGCGTCTGGAGGTTGAACGCGAGGACCGAGCTGGTCCATGGCTTTGAGCCACGGACGGTGATGCTGGTGCGGACGTCGGCAGTGCGCGCGTGCCAGTCGAACGTGGCATTGACCGAGTAGCTCGCGTCCAGGCCGAGCGAGTTGACGTCGTCGTTGCCCGCGGCGCGTGCCGGCGTGACGCTGGTCAGGGCCACCGTGCCCAGGACGAGGATCGCTGCGGCGATGCGACGCATCGGGCGATGATCGTTCACGCGTCTAATGAAAACGGCGCTCACTGATAGAATCTGAGCGTGCCAAAGAGCGTTGCTCCGAGCGATGTCGAGGCCGTCGCGCTGCTCGACGAACCCGTGCGGCGCCGGCTGTACGAGTGGGTCGTGGCGCAGCACAGGGCGGTGGGACGCGAGGAAGCGGCGCGCACGCTGGGTATCAGCCGGCCGCTGGCGGCATTCCATCTCGACCGTCTGACCGAGGCCGGCCTGCTCGACGCAAGTTACAAGCGCCTCACCGGACGGACCGGGCCCGGAGCCGGCCGACCAGCACGCGTCTATCGCCGCGCTGAGCGCGCGATCGCGATAGCTCTGCCGCCGCGTCACTACGAGCTTATCGCCGACCTGTTCGCCACGGCCCTTCAGCGCCTCGGTGATGGGACTCCACCTGACGTGCTCGTTGAGGCAGCACGCGATGCCGGCATTCGGCTCGCCGGCCAGGGCGGCGACGACGTGCACGAGCCTGACCTGATGACTGTGCTTGAGCACGCAGGTTACGAGCCTTCAGCCGACGAAGACGGCGCGATCCGGCTGCGCAACTGCCCGTTCGACGCGCTCGTGGACGAGCACCGGCCGCTGGTTTGCGCGACCAATCTCGCCTTCGCAGAGGGCATCGGCGCGGTCGCTCACACCGCGGAGACGGCCGACTTTCAGCCCGTGCTCGACCCGCAGCCCGGTTATTGCTGCGTCGTCTTCAAGCCAATCGGCAAATGAGAGCGGTGGGCGATATTCGGCTAGCGCCGAGACGAATGACCCCCGTCGGCGAGTGTGGCGTCCAGCTTGGTCAATGCCTCGCCCCAGCCCTCTTCAGTCGGCGACACCAGATGCTCCGGTAGCCACTGGCGGATCTCGAGTCGCGTCCGTCCGTCTGCCTCGTCGTGGAACTCGACTCGCATTCTCGTCTCGAATGGCTCGAAGCCCCCGGGCAGCTGGCCAGTGATGTGCAAGACACCGTCGAGCAGCTCACCGTCGACCACCTCGGTGAGGTCGATGCGGCCCTTGGTCCAAGTGCCGGGTTCAGCTGGAAAGACCTCCGACCACCGCACATAGCCGCCGGGGCGCACGTCGAACGCGAGCTCGTCGCGGGGCAGTGAGTTGCCGATCGGGCCCCACCATGCCGCGAACTGATCAGGGTCCGTGAACGCCTTGTAGACGAGCGCGCGCGGCGCGTTGACGATGCGTGTCAAGGCCACCTGAGGCGTTGTTGTCGTCGTCATGAGTTAGCTCTCCTGGTTTCCGGATTGCTCTGCAGTTAGTCGAGCGAGGTGTTCGTCGAGCCGGTCGAATCTCTCGGCCCAGACCCGCTCTTGCAGCGACAGCCACGTCTGTGCATTGGCAAGCGACGTTGGGGAGAGTCGTGCGCTTCGCCACTTGCCGTGCTGGCTTCGGGTGATGAGCGACGCGTGCTCGAGCACTTTGAGGTGCCTGGATATTGCCGGCAGGCTGATGGAGAAGGGAGCCGCGAGCTCCGTGACCGTTGCCTCACCGACGGCGAGTCGCTCGACGATGCCGCGACGGGTGGCGTCGGCTAGCGCACCGAAGAGCAGGTCGAGGTCCTCGCTCGTTCGTTCCGGCACAACGCTTAACATGATGGTTAAGTGTAGC
>DATCGV010000074.1:0-3494 GCA_036508755.1 Candidatus Limnocylindrales bacterium
GCGAGAGGCCGGGTCGCATGAAGCATCTTCAATTCACGTGCTCCCTGTGGGACGAGGCCACGGCGTTGCCCCACTTCTGGGAGCACACCGTCGGCAGCGGCCACGCGCCCCTGGCGCTGCGCGGCGACTGGCAACAACAGCTGCGCGAGTGCCGCACGCTGCTCGGCTTTCGTCACACCCGCTTTCACGGGCTGCTGTGCGATGAAATGGGCACGCTCATGGACGAGAAGAACCAGTTGCTCTACTCGTTCTTCAACGCGGATCAGATCTGCGACTTCCTTCTTTCGATCGGGATGAAGCCGTTCGTTGAGCTGAGCTTCATGCCATCGACCCTGGCGACCGGCGACAAGACCGTCTTCCACTACGGCGCCAACGTCACCCCGCCGAAGGATTACGGCCAATGGGCGACGCTCGTTTCCAGGCTGGCGACGCACTGGGTCGAGCGCTACGGCATCGACGAGGTCGGCAGCTGGTTCTTCGAAGTGTGGAACGAGCCGAACCTGCCGGCGTTCTGGACCGGAACGCAGGCCGAATACTTCGATCTGTATCGCTGCACGGCGCTGGCGCTCAAGGACGTGGACGCGCGGCTCCAGGTCGGCGGCCCGGCGACCGCGAACAACGAATGGATCACCGAGTTCGTCGACTTCTGCGAGCAGAACAGCGTGCCGCTCGACTTCGTCAGCACGCACCACTACCCGACCGACGCGCTCGGCTCGATCGGCGAGGACACCGAGACGCAGCTGGCGCACAGCCGGCGCAGCATCCTGCGCGAATGGGCGCAGGAGACGCACCGCAAGGCGCGCGGCAAGCCGGTCTACTACACGGAATGGAGCTCGTCGTCCAATCCGCGCGATCACCTGCACGACGAGCCCTATACCGCGGCCGTCGTCGTCAAGACGATGATGGAGGCCACCGGGCTCGTCCAGGGCTACAGCTTCTGGACCTTCACCGACATCTTCGAAGAGAACTACATGCCGGCGACCGCCTTCCAGGGCGGCTTTGGCCTGCTGACGCTGCAGGGCGTTCCGAAGCCGTCCTTTCGTGCCTTCGAGCTGCTGCATCGCCTGGGCGCCGAAGCCTTGCCCGTCACCGGTGAGCACGAAACCGTTGACGTCTGGGTGGTGCGCGGCCGCGATGCGGTCACCGTCCTGCTGACGAACCACGTGTTGCCGCGGCATCCGATTCGGAGCGAGTCGGTCCGCATCCAGTTGACCGGGCTGCTGTCGCCGCGCGACGTCTACATTGAGCGGATCGACGACGATCACGCGAATGCCAGGAAGCTCTGGGTCGAGATGGGCAGCCCGGCGCTTCCGAGTCCACGGGAAGTCGAGCAAATGCGCACCGCATCGCAGATCGTGCGCGAGCCCCTGCAATGGAACTACGAGGGCGACACGCTCCATCTGGGCGTGACGATGCCGGCGCATGCCGTCGCCGCCATCACGGTGGAGCTGACCCCGAGGCGAGGCCATGAAGACGCTCGATAACAAGGAACGGCCCTCTCCACCTGAAGCGAAGATCGCCATCACGGGTGATCCGCCAATCGGCCCTGCGGAACTGGAGACGTTGCAGCGGGAGACCTTCGGCTACTTCGTCAAGGAAGCGAACCCGAGCAACGGACTGATCGCCGACAAGACCCAGCCCGGCGCGCCGTCCAGCATCGCCGCCGTCGGGCTGGCCTTGTCGTCGTACCCCGTCGGCGTGGTGCGCGGCTTCATGAGCCGGGCAGACGCCGTGCAGCGAACCCTCGCGACGCTGCGCTTCTTCGATGCCAGCGTTCAGGGCACCGAAGCGGACGCCACCGGCTACAAGGGCTTCTATTACCACTTCCTGGACATGAGCAGCGGACGGCGGGCCTGGGAGTGCGAGCTGTCCACCGTCGATACGGCGTTCCTGCTCGCCGGGATGTTGACCGCGGCGGCGTTCTTCCTCGACGACACCGACGACGAGCGTGAAATCCGCGAGCTTGGCGACAAGCTCTACCGGCGTGCCGACTGGCAATGGGCGCAAAACGGTGGCGTGACGGTCTGCCAGGGCTGGCGGCCCGAGAGCGGATTCCTTTCCTATCGCTGGCAGGGCTACGACGAGGCGATGTTTCTCTATCTCCTCGGGTTGGGCTCGCCGACGTTTCCGCTGCCGAGGGAGAGCTATGCCGAGTGGACGTCGAGCTATCAATGGCGGCGCATCTACGGCTACGAGTTGTTGTATTCCGGGCCGCTCTTCACGCACCAGATCTCGCATCTCTGGTTCGACCTGCGAGGACTCCGCGACGAGTACATGCGTGGCAAGGACAGTGACTACTTCGAGAACAGTCGTCGCGCGACCTATGTCCAGCAGCGCTACGCGATCGACAATCCGCGCGGATTCAGCGACTACGGCGAAACCTGCTGGGGGATCACCGCGAGCGACGGTCCCGGGCCCGACACTCTCGAGATCGGCGGCCGGCAGCGGCGCTTCTTCGACTATCTGGCGCGCGGTGTGCCCGAAGGACCCGACGACGGAACAATCGCGCCTTGGGCGGTGGCCGCGTCCCTGCCGTTTGCGCCAGAGATTGTGTTGCCGACCTTGGACTATTTCGTCAACCACGTGGACTTGAAGACCGAGGATCGCGTGGGCTTCAAGGCGACGTTCAACCCCACCCATCCTGACCGATCCAAGAATCCCTTTGGCTGGGTGTCGCCATGGCAGTTCGGGCTGAATCAAGGCCCGATCGTGTTGATGGTCGAGAACTATCGCAGCGGCTTGCCCTGGCGATTGATGCGAAGCTCACCTTACGTGACTTGCGGGTTGCGACGTGCGGGCTTCACGGGGGGCTGGCTCGACGGTCCCGACCGCGGCAGGCCACCGGCGACGCAAGTCCGCTAGCTCGTCGCCATGACGCGTCCAGTGCCGACTCCCTACACAACCTGCCTGGCGTCCGAATCGATGTGGTCGCGACGGAGGCATCCAGCCACGGATTGGGCCGGACGAACCGCGCGGCCATGGGCCAGCCTGAAGGGTTCAACTTCCGCGATTCGTGGTCTTGCGGCACCGGTAGCATGCGTTCTCCTCTGCCGGAAGGAGCTCCATGCTGTTCTCGCTTCTACGGAGTGTTCATGACGCCGCTCGGCTGGGGCTGGCCGCTGTTCGTGTGGGACTACGTGCTGGCCTGGTTCCTGGTCAACGAGCGCGTGAAGCTGATCGTGTATCGGGTGTTCGACCCGACCGCAGCGCCGCTGCTCGGCCGCAGCTCGTCACCTGCAGTCGCCCGCCTGCGGATCGTCTCGAACCCATCGGCCCTGGGGCGGTGATGGCAACGCCCGGGCCCTCAAGCGCACGTCCCCCTGGCCCCGGCTCCGATTTCGACGACACCGCCGACGAGTGGCGGCGGCTTCTGGCGGAGGCACTCGGAACGTTCTTCCTCGTCCTTGCGGCCGTAGCGGGCCCGATGATCAACGTGCGCTTCGGGGGCCATGTGATCCCCCTGGCTGCCCAGGTCGCTGCGCCGGGCCTGATGG
>DATCGV010000075.1:0-33935 GCA_036508755.1 Candidatus Limnocylindrales bacterium
CGGGTATCTTGATCGTGTCCAGTCTCCGAGTGACCAACCTTGCCTGGACAACCATCTGGGGAAAGAGCCCAACGGGTTGGTCGTCGTCCTCGACCCATACACCGGGGCGTTGCTCGGCTGGGCGCCCTAACCAATACGATCTTCGCGGGCTGGTGGGGGCATCGGCCGCAGGTATCTGCTATGCCTTTGTCTTGGCCGGCATTCTCCTGCTCCGCCTTCGATCGGCCGGGCCCAAAGAGGTTGCTTAAGCGACGCTGAGCCTCCATCACGCCGCTCCGACATAGACTCCGGCCGGTGCGGCGTATCCATGTCCCAGAGCTTCTTCGTGACGGCAATTTCACTCGGTACCTGATTGGTTCGAGTGTCTCCACGCTGGGCAGCGGCATGTCGACCGTGGCCCTTGCGTTCGCGGTGCTCGACATGGGCGGCGTCACGGACCTCGGCATCGTGCTCCTCGCGCGCGAGGTGCCGACGATCATCTTCGTCCTGCTGGGCGGCGTCTTCGCCGACCGGATTCGGCGCCGGACGATCCTCGTGAGCACGGACCTCTTGAAGGCACTCACCCAGGGACTCACGGCATTGCTCTTCTTTTCCGGCAGCGCCGACCTCCTGACCGTCGTGGCGCTCCAGGTGATCTTCGGCACCGCGGGCGCGTTCTCAGGTCCGGCGACGACCGGGCTGGTGCGCGAGGTCGCGGCCGACGAGACGCTCCAGGAGGCAAACGCGCTGCTGCAGCTGTCGCGCAGCATCCTGAACATCGCCGGGCCGGCCGTCGGCGCGCTCATCGTTGCTGCCGGGAGCCCGGCGCTGGCGCTGGCGATCGACGCGGCGAGCTTCCTGGTCTCGGCCGCGTTCACGTTCTCGATGCGCCTGCCCGGTGTCGTGCGGGTGGCCGCGGCCTCGATCCTGGTCGACCTGCGCGGCGGCTGGCGTGAGTTCGTCGAGCGGCGCGGGCCGTGGCGATGGTCATCTCCTTCGGCTTTTTTCAGCTCACATACTTCCCCGCTCTCAACGTCCTCGGCCCGTCCGTCGCGCAGACGCAGCTGGGCGGGCCCGCGACGTGGGGGCTCATCCTCGCGATCGAATCCGTGGGCGCGGTGGTCGGCGGCGTGGTCTCTTTGCGCCTCAGAGTGGCTCGACCGCTGGTCGCGTGCCAGTTGTTCGTCGTTCCTTCAGGCCTGCTGCTCATCGGCCTGGCCGTCCCATTGCCCGTTGCCCTGCTCCTGGTCTTGAGCGCGGCCGTTGGTTTTGGCTTCGCGGCCGGGAACACGTACTGGCAGACGGCGCTTCAGCAGAACGTGCCGGAGCACGCGCTGTCACGCATCAGCTCGTTCGATTGGCTCGGATCGATCGCTTTCAATCCGCTCGGCTACGCGCTGATCGGGCCGCTGGCGACGGCGATCGGGACATCGCAGGCGTTGGTCGCGTGCGGCGTGATCAACGTCTTCGCGGCCGTCGGAGTGGTCTTCGTGCCGTCTGTCCGGCGCATCCGGATGACCGCCGCGGGCGCGCCGGCCACGGCGGAGATGTCGGGCCCCTAGCCGGAGATCTCCGCGCGCTCCGTGTACAGCGCCGCCACCACGAGGGCACCGACCAACCACACGACCACGAGCAGAAGAGCGGTGTTGGCATCCAGCGCGGCGACGGCGCGGCCGCCGAACCCGCCACCCGGCGAATTCCCGGTGTTCACGGACGCCGTCGCGACACTGAACGGCAGGTACTTGACGATGTCGGGCAGGAAGATCCCCGCGAACGTTTCCCCGAAGTAGAGCGCGATCCCGGCACCGATACCGGCGAGCTGGCTGCCCGCGAGCGTGGCGATGGCGAAGCCCAGCGCTCCTTCCTCGACGATCGCGACCCAGCCGCGGACGAACTGCTCGGGCAGCCGGCCCAGAGTGGGGGCGTCCGACAAGCCAGCCGTCGAGACGCCCGCGATGGTCGCCCCGACGAGAGCTGCGATGACGCCGACGATGAAGGTGACGACCAACCCGACGGCGATCACCACGGCCACCGACGCGAAAGTCAGCAACACGTAGCGGCTTCGGCTCTGGCCACGGGCGACGGCGTTCTTGAGCGTGCCCCATTGCCACTCAGAACCGGCAATGGCGGCGCCGTAGATGACGGCGAACAGGCCGCCAAGGCCGAGGATGAACGTGAGCATCTCGTCGTAGGCCGCCGGGAAGGTGACCAGCGAGAGGATCGCGGTCCGCTCAGGCCCAGTCGCTCCGGCGCGGTTGGAGGTTGCGCCGACGGCGACGACGACCAGGGCGAGCAGACCGGCCAGGAGGCCGAGAGTCACCCACGTGGCTGGGCGCCGGCGGAGCTTGCGCAGCCCGGATACGAAGAGGCTCATGCTGCAGCTCCCGATCCGGGACGCGAGCCCGCCATGCCGAAGAAGGTTCCCTCGCCGCTCGCGACCGGTTCGCCGCCGGTCAGCTGCAGGAACAGCAGCTCGAGGTCGTTGCCCGTTTCGAGGCCCGTGGCCCAGATCCCGGCCGTGCCCAGTGCGCGGTTCACCTCGCCTGCTCGGTCGGGGGCTACCCGCACCGACAGCCAGCCCGGCTCTGCCGCGGATGACGTGACCGCCTCAGGGCCGGCAAGCGGCGCGAGGGCGGCCGTCGCGGCGGCGATGTCGTCGGACCGCACCCGGATGCGCACGACGCCCTCAGCATTGAGAAGCTGCTCCATGGGGCCCTCGCGAACCAGTCGGCCGGCGGCGATGATGCCGATCACGTCGGCCATCTGCTGCATCTCGGCCAGCAGATGGCTCGATACGAAGACCGTCTTGCCCAGTGACGCGAGGTGCCGCAGCGTCTCGCGCATGGCCACGATGCCGGCCGGATCCAGGCCGTTGGCCGGCTCGTCGAGCAGAAGCAGCTGTGGGTCGCTGAGCAGCGCGGCGGCAATCCCCAGGCGTTGCTTCATGCCCAGCGAGTAGGTCGAGACTTTGTCTCCCGCGCGGTCCTTGAGCCCGGTCAGCTCGAGCAGCTCCTCGACACGGCCGTGGGGGACGGGCGCGCCATTCGCCGCCAGCTCGCGCAGGTTCTGACGCCCTGAGAGGAACGGATAGAACGACGGCGCCTCGATCAAGGCGCCGACGTCGTACAGACGATGTCTGTCGCGCCGCCCGAACGGCCGGCCAAGGAGGTCGATCGATCCGGCATCGGGGTGAATGAGGCCGGTCAGGAGGCGCATGGTGGTCGTCTTGCCGGCCCCGTTGGGACCGAGAAAGCCGTAGACCGTGCCGGTCGGCACCGAGAGATCGAGCCCGTCGAGGGCGACGTGGGAACCGTAGCTTTTGCGTAGCCCGCGCGTAGCGAGAGCGAGACCGTGGGCGTCCGTCATTCAGCCACTATCGCAGAGCCTTCGCCCTCGCGGATTTCACGCGTCCCGACGCCGTCAGGAGGACCAGACTGCGATCGCCCAGGTGACGGTGCTGTCAACTCCGATCCGAAGGACGCGATTGGCAGCGGTGGCCGTGAAGCTCGTGCCATAGATGGTCGTCCCGTTGCAGCCACTTACGTCCAGCACCAGAGCTCCCGACTGGTCCACGAGATGAGCGCCAGCGACGCCTACGCACGCAAACCGAATCGCGATCCTGGCACCGCTCGCAAAACCCGAGAACTCAATGTCACGCCCACCCGTCCCAGTTGTCGATGCCAGCAGATCGCCCACCGGTGGCAACTCGGTGAGATCAGGCAGCGAGGCAGCGGTCGGCGACGGTGAGGGAGCCCAGGTCATGGTGGGGCTGGGACTCGCCCCATGGACGCTGGGCGGGGCGCTGAGCTGGCTCGCGGTTTGTGACGGACGGGCGGTCGTATTCAATGTTGGACTTGAAGTGACGGCGGGCAGCGTGGGTCGGAAAGTCGGCGTGTCGGTCGAGCAAGCCACGGCAGTAAGTGCAAGCGCCGACATCAATATCACCGCGTAACCGGACCGACCGCGACGAACGCCAGGCTCCATTCCTGCAGCGTATGAATTCGGAGCCTCATGGCGGAAGTGCCGTTTAGCCTCAGGTCGCCTATCCGGCGCGGGACCCAGCGCTCGATGCTCCGCTGCCTTCCGGCCCTTGCCAGCGAAGTGACTGACCACAACACTGAGCTGGCGACATGACGACACGACGATGGCGTCGACGGTGGCTATTCATCGGGCTGACCGCGCTATTCGCCGTCGTCCTCGCGTTCGTCGGTTACAGCAGCCTCGATCGACCAGCGTGGATCTACTACTACCGCGTCGTCGACGACCGGACGCTTCTTCTTGGAACGATCAACGGCCCGGGAGCCAACGTCCGCGTCACGAACGTGGCCGAAACCGCCCAAACCGTGACAGTCACCGTCAGCGCCTTCTTCTTCCAGCTAGGCCCCTCGACGTCGGAGGGCTATTCCTACGAATCCGCGGCGACATTGAAGGCCCCCCTCGGAAGCCGTGCGGTGATCGACGCCAGCAGCGGCTTGCCTGTCCAGCGAGCCACCTGCGCACCGCCGTCATACTTCGCTCCCGTCTGCCCGTAGGCGTGATCACGTTCGTGTCCGCCATGACACCATGACTCGGCTACGTCGAGCCGTCCGCCGACCGCTGGCAGTGTCAGTAGGCGCTCGGGATCCTCAGCTGATCGCCTTCTTTACGAGCTCTTTGATTTGAGCCTCAATGGTCGGGGTGAGTTCAGTCAGGGCGAAGGAGACCGGCCACATCGCGCCGTCGTCGAGTTTTGCGTCGGGGTTGAACTCGAACGACGCGTAGCGAACCTTGAATTTCGACTTGGGCTTGAAGAAGCAGATGACCTTGCCGTCCTTGGCGTAGGCGGCATGCCGTAGTAGGTTTTGGGCGCGAGCTCGGGTGAAACGCTCGTCACGAGCGCGTGGACGCGCTCGCCCATGGATCGGTCGGGCTCCGGCATCTCGGCGAGCTTCTGCATTACCTCGCGCGCTTCCGCTTCTTGGTCACCGGAGCGCTTGAGCTCCTTGACACGCTCGCGCGCAGCGGCCTTCTCGGCGTCGGAGAAGCCGGCTGACTTGGTGGTCGATGTCTTGGTTGGCACGTTGAACTCCTTTGCGCCGCAGCAGTCGGCATCATAGTGAACCAGCAGGTTCAGTATCATGCCTGGACGGCGCAGGTGTCAAGCAGGTGGCGTTTGCGCTGATGCTGCCCCTTGGCCCCTCCATTGGTGGCGGATGTCACTAGCCGACGCAGCGCAGCACGGTCAGGGTCTCGAGCGAGGTGATGACCATGACCACGACACTGTTACCCACGCCCTCGCTCAAGGGCCGCAACTTCCTCAAGGAGCTCGACTTCACCGGGGACGAGCTGCTCTACCTGCTCGACCTCGCCGCGAGCCTCAAGGCCGCCAAGAAGTCGCGCACAGAGGCGCAGCACCTGCGCGGCAAGCAGATCTGCCTGATCTTCGAGAAAACGTCAACCCGGACGCGCTGCTCGTTCGAGGTCGCGGCGTACGACCAGGGCGCGCACGTGACCTATCTCGATCCGCAGAGCTCGCAGATGGGCCACAAGGAATCGATCAAGGACACCGCGCGCGTGCTCGGCCGGCTGTACGAGGGCATCGAGTACCGCGGTTTTGACCAGTCGATCGTGGAGACGCTGGCGGCGTATGCCGGCGTGCCGGTCTGGAACGGCCTGACCGACGAGTTCCACCCGACGCAGGCGCTGGCCGACGTGATGACCATGCGCGAACACTCCGACAAACCGCTGAGTCAGATCGCCTATGCATTCCTGGGCGACTGCGCGAACAACGTCGCCGACTCGCTGCTGGTAATCGGTGCTGAGCTCGGGATGGACGTCCGACTGGTCGGCCCGCGTTCACGCTGGCCGGTCGAGGGGCTGGTCAGCCGAGCGCGCGAGATCGCCGGCCGCACGGGTGCGCGGATCACGCTGACCGAGTCGGTGGAGGAGGGCGTCAAGGGCGCCGACTTCCTGTACACCGACGTGTGGGTTTCGATGGGCGAACCGAAGGAGATCTGGGAGGCGCGCATCGCCTTGCTTCGGCCGTACCAGGTCAACGCCGCGGCGATGGCCGCGACCGGCAACCCCGACACAAAGTTCCTGCACTGCCTGCCGGCCTTCCACAACACCGACACCAAGATCGGTGCCGATATCTGCGCGCATTTCGGCGTGACGGAGATGGAGGTCACCGACGCGGTCTTCGAGTCACCCGCCTCGATCGTCTTCGATCAGGCCGAGAACCGGATGCACACGATCAAGGCGATCCTCGTCGCGACGATTGGCGACTGAGCCACCTTCCGGGGCCGTCGCTGTCGCGGGGGTGTGTCGGCGTAGTTCCAACCAAGCGGAACTAGCGACGGCAATGGCCACCTAAGCGTGAGCGCGGCTGAGACGCAGAGCGCGGCATGACCAGCGACGTGGCCATGGTCAATGCTCCGACGATGCGCGGAGCTCAATACCTGATCCAGGCGATCGTTCCGTTTAGGTGGAACGACCCCGAACCATGCTCCGAAGTGGAGCCGAAGGCGCGTCGGCAGGCAGCCAGTCGATGGCGTCGAGCCGGCAGCGCGTGACGCATAGGCCGCAGCGCGTGCATTTGTCGTCGTCGATGACCGCACGGCCGTCGGTGACGGCAATGGCGCCGTAGACGCACGCGGTCTGGCAGACGGCGCAGCCGTTGCAATTGTCCTTGATGCGCGGCGCGGGCAATGGCCCGGAGGGCCAGGCACGTGTCAGGGCCGCGCCGTGGATGTTAGCCACAGACTCGTAGCCGTGGGCGTCGAGCCACTCGCCGAGCTCGCGCGCGATCCGGCCGAACACCTGCGGACCCTTGAGGATTGCCGCCGTGCACACGCCGACCGCGGTCGCGCCCGCCATGAGCATCTCGACCGCGTCGCGCCCGGTGGAGACGCCACCGACACCGACGATGGGCAGGTCGACCGCGCGCGCGATGTCACGCACGCAGCGCACAGCTAGCGGCTTGAGTGCGGGACCGCTGATCCAGCCGTAACCGTTGGCGCCGCCCAGCCGGGGAGTGGCGGTCTCGATATCGATCGACAGCACAGGCCCGAACGAGTTGATCGCGACGATCCCGTCGGCACCGGCGTCAGCGGCCGCGCGCGCGGCCGCGGCCATGTCGTCGCGGTGCGGCGACAGCTTGACCAGGACCGGCACGTCGAGCGCAGCCTTGGCCGCGCGGATCGCGCCGACCATAGGCTCGGGATCGGTGCCGACATAGTGCGTCGAGAGCTCGACCGCGTCGGCGAAGGGTGCAACGCGCGGCGCGAGCTCGGCGATCTCTGCGGGCGTGTAGCCCAGGCTCACGATCAGCGGCAGGCCAGCGGTGCGCGCCAGCGCGTACTCGTGCTCGATCCAGCGTTCCGGGGGCAACTCCGACCACAGCTCGGTGTTGACCATGCCGTGCTGAATCTCGGCCATGTTCGGCGTCGGCGGCACGGCGGCGCGGGTCGAGATGGTCTTGGCGACCAGTGCGCCCGCGCCGCCCGCGGCACAGGCGAGGAGCGCGGCGCCGTCGCGGCCCGGCGGCCCGGCCGCGGGCAGGATCGGGTTGCGCAGCGCGAGCCCGAGCAGGCTCGTGCGTAGGTCGGCCATCACGAAGCTCCGGCAGTTGCGGGCGCGCGCGAGGTGAGCGGCTCGAATGTGTGCACAGGCGTCTCCGCAACGCGCGTCCACAGCGCGCGCGCCTGCCGGCGGGCACATCGGTCGATGTCTGCCTCGTCGACGCGCGTCAGCATCCTGTCGCGGACGACGATCTCCCCGGCCACGATGACGTCGCTCACGGCCGCCGACGAGATCCCGAAAACCAGGTGCGCAGCGAGGTTCCCCGCTTCGATCGGCGATGGCGACGAGTAGTCCATGACCACGAGGTCAGCGGGTGCGCCGACGTTGATCTGACCGAGCTGCGGCTCGTCGAACAGCTGGCCGACAAAACTCGATCCATGCGCCAGCGACTGCATGGCCCACTCGGGAGCGGCTTCGAGCTGGTCCTCGCGCAGGCGGAAGTACCCGGCCGCGGCCTCTGCCCACATGTCTGAGCCGATCCCGTCGGTGCCCAGCATGACCCTGTCGCCGAGCAGCTCCGGCCGGGCGTGGCCGACGCCGTTGTTCATGTTCGAGCGGGCGTTATGTGCCACCGCGACCCGGTGCTCGACGAGGTCACGTGCTTCCTCGGCGTCGACGTGGATCGCGTGTGCCACCAACAATCGGTTGTCGATCGCGCCCGCGCCCGCGAGGCGGTGAATCGCGCCAGCGTCGATCGTGTCCTCTGCGGCGTGGATATGCAGCCCGAGACCGCTATCTGCGGCGAGGCCGACACATGCCTCGAGCGTCGCGTCGGACAACGTGAATGAGGCATGAGCACCGACCATTGGCCGGCTGAGTGGCGTCCGCAGCCAGTTGGCGGAGCGTATGAAGCGCTCGTTCTCGGCCAGCCCGGCCTTTGCTCGAGCAGCTCCATCGCGGTCGGAAACCTCGTAGGCGAGCACCGAGCGGATGCCGCACTGGGCGAACGCTGCGGCGATGATGTCGAGCGAGCCGTCAATCGCGTTGGGCGACGCGTGGTGGTCGACGAGGGTCGTCGTGCCACACAGCAGGGCATCGCGTGCCGCTGCGAGTGCCGACGCACGGATCGAATATTCGTCGAGGGCGCGGTCGAGGCGCCACCAGACGCGCTGCAATATCTCGAGGAAGCTGCGCGGTGGATCGACGCCGAGAGGCATGCCGCGCGCGAGCGTCGAGTAGGCGTGCATGTGCCCGTTGACGTTGCCCGGGACAACGAGGCAGCCACTGGCGTCGAGCTTCGTCGTGGCTCGGCCCGGGCTACTGCCGATGGCCGCAACGTGTGACCCTTCGACGAGCACGTCGGCGTACTCGACGATTGGCGGAAATAGTCGGCGCACGACGAGGCCGCCGGTAATCGCCAGGCTCATGACACGCCCACCGTTTGGCGCGAATGAGAGGCGTTGAGCCGCGGGACGGCGGCGCGCGCCGCGGCGGAATCGCGCATCGGGAGCGCGCGCCGCCTGATGCCGTCGTACGAGTAGAGGGCGCCGGCGACCGCGGCCGCGGTGGGAACGAGGACAGCCTCGCCGGCGCCCTTCGCGCCATACGGCCCTTCGGGCTGCGCCTCCTCGACAAGGATGACCTCGACCGGAGGCATGCCCGTCGGCGGGATCATGTTCAGCGACTTGAGCGTCTCGCTGCACGGCCGGCCGGCGTCGACCGAGAACTCCTCGGACAACGCGTAGCCGAGGCCCATGTGCACGCCGCCTTCGACCTGGCCCTCCAGCACCTGGCGGTTGATCGCGCGGCCAACGTCGTGCGCCGCGACGACCCGCGCGAGACGCCCGTCGTCGTCGAGGATGACCACCTGCGTCGCCCAGCCGTAGCAGATGTGCGTGCGCGGGTCCGGGTCGTCCGAGCCAAGCTGGGTCGTCCAATCGACCGTGAACTCGCCGTGGAACTCTCGGCCGACGACCTCGTCCCAGCCGGAACGCTCCACCTCGTGGCGCAGCGCACGCGCCGCACGAACCACGGCCTGGCCTCCGAGCAAGGTCGCGCGCGATGCGGTCGTCTCCCCGGTGTCGAGCTCGCGTTCCGTGTCGACGACGACGCGGATCTGCGCTGTGTCAATGCCCAGCTCGTGCGCGGCAATCTGGCGCAACGCCGTGTGAATGCCCTGGCCCATCTCGGTCCACGAGTGGCGCAGCGTGACGCTGCCGTCTGGCTCCGGGCAGAGCAGCGCGCGGCCGTGCTCGATCACGCCATTGCCTATGCCCGTGTTCTTGACGCCGCAACCGATCCCGGCAAACCGCGCGCCGCGGTACGCGTCGCGGACGGCGAGCAGGGTGCGCTTGATGCCAACGCCTGGGCCAAGCACCTGGCCACTGCCGAAACGATCGCCGGGTTCGAGCGCGTTGCGCCAGCGAATCTCCCAGCCGTCGATCCCGACCCGCTCGGCGAGCTCGTCCAGGAGTCCCTCGAGCGCGAACGTGACCTGTGGCACGCCGAAGCCGCGCATCGCGCCACAGGGTGGGTTGTTGGTGTAAACGGCGCGACTCTCGATGTCGACGTTGGGCACCCGATACGGCCCGTAGGCGTGGCCCGCCGCGCGTTCGAGCACCTTTGCCCCGACGCTGGCGTAGGCGCCGCTATCGCCGACTATCCGCGCACGGACTGCGGTCAGCCTGCCTTCGTAATCGCAGCCTACGGCGAAGTCGAGCGTCATCGGGTGGCGCTTGGGGTGGAAGCGCAGCGAGTCGGAGCGCGTGAATCGGACGAGGACGGGACGCCCGGTCAGGAACGCGAGCAGCGCGGCCGGCCCCTGGGCGCCGAGGTCCTCCTTGCCACCGAAGCCGCCGCCGGTGGGCACCTGCGTAACGCGTACGGCGGTCTCCGCGAGACCGAGCAGTGAACAGATCTGGCGTCGATCCTCCCACGCGCCCTGGCCCTGGCTGAACACGCGCAGGCCGCCAGATTCGGGCTGTGCCAGGGCCGCCTCCGGTTCCAGGAAGGCATGCTCGATGCGCTGCGTGGTGAACGTCGCCGTGGCGACGTGGGCCGAACCGGCAAGCGCGGCAGCGGCGTCGCCGTGGCGAACGACGCTCGCCGATAGGAGGTTGCCAGCGGGGTGAATGCGCGGCGCGCCGGGCGCGAGTGAGGCCTCCGGATCCGTGACCGGGTCAAGGACTTCGTAGCGGACCTCGATCAACGCCGCCGCCCGGCGCGCCGCCTCACGCGTCTCGGCTGCGACGAAACCGATCATGTCGCCGACGTAGCGGGTTTCCTCGCCCTCTGCCACCAGTAACGGCCAGTCGGGAACGAGGAGGCCCTGAATGCGCTCGCCCGGCACATCGCGCCACGTCGCTACGCGCATAACGCCGGGAACCCGCTGCGCGGCGGACGTGTCGATCCTGACCACGAGCGCGCGCGGGTGATCGCTGAAGCGGACGGCGCCGTGAAGCATTCCCGGTGCTGACATGTCGCCCACGAACTGCTGCTCGCCAAGCGTCTGCTCGTAGCCGCCGTAGCGCGGGGCAGGGGAGCCTATGGCGGAGTCGGCAGCGTCGGTACCAGTCGGTGCCCCGTCTTCGCCAAGCGCGACGGCGCGAATAGCGTCGATGATCTTCACGTAGCCCGTGCAGCGGCACAGATTGCCGGCGAGGGCCTGGCGAATCTCGTCGTCCGAAGGATTGGGCACGCGGCGCAGGAACGCTTCGCCCTTCATGACCACACCCGGCGTGCAGTAGCCGCACTGGCTGGCTCCCGCGGCCACGAATGAGTCAGCCCACTGGCCGCGTCGCTCCGCCGGGAGGCCTTCGAGGGTGAGCACAACCTTGTCGGCGAATCTCGACGCCAGCTGAGCGCAGGACACGACTGCCCGGCCATCGACGATGACCGTGCACGCGCCGCACGATCCCTCCGGGGCGCAGCCGTCCTTCACCGAGCGCAGCCCAAAGCGCTCGCGCAGCGCGTCGAGCAGGCTCTCGCCGGGGTCCGCCTCGAACTCGACAGTTCGTCCGTTCAGTGTCAGCCGCATTACGGTCGCCCTTGCACGGTCCGATGGGCCAACTGGCCCTATCGGAACCAATGTCCTAATTCCGACTCTCGCGGTGTGGGATACGCCAATAGCGTGCCGTTGGTCCCGACCTCGCGGGCCGTCGGTCGCCAAGGCGAAAGCAGCACGAGGAAGGTTGAACGTGGATCGACCAGGCCTGGCCACTGAGGTAGTCGACGCGGCTGTCTACGACCGCGCCGTGGATCGCTTCCGCGAGCAGCGCGTCGTAATGCCGACATTCGCGCAGCTCGCCGATCCTGCCTCGATTCCGGAGTCGGCCGTCGGCGACGCGGACCCCGACAGCGCCGACCCGCGCAACCTGTTCCGCGTCCATTGGCACAACTCGGCCGATCGGCGGAGCCGGGTGGCCGTGCCGGCATACATCGTCCTGCCGCGCGCGCTGACGGGCGTCGACACGCCGATCGTGGTCGCACTCGCGGACGTGTTTCCGATGATCGGCTCGCACAAGGTGCTGGCCGCTTACGCCTGCCTCGCGCCGCGTATCGTGACCGGCCAGTTCGATCCCACGACGCAGCGCGCCGTGTGGCCGTCGACGGGCAACTACTGCCGCGGCGGCGTGGCCATCAGCCGGATCATGGGCTGCCGCGGCGTCGCGGTTCTGCCTGAGGGCATGAGCCGCGAGCGCTTCGACTGGCTCGAGTCGTGGGTCGCGGACCCTGCGGACATCATTCGCACGCCGGGCACCGAGAGCAACGTCAAGGAGATCTACGACCGCTGCGCCGAGCTGTCACGTGAGCCCGATGCGGTCATATTCAACCAGTTCTCCGAGTTCCCCAACCACCTCGCCCACTACCTGGTCACCGGGCGCGCGCTCGAGACCGTCCTCGCGGCGGTCAACGAGGACCGCAAGCCGCTCCGGCCGTTCGCGTTCGTGTCCGCGTCAGGTTCGGCCGGCACGCTCGGCGCCGGCGACTGGCTAAAGGAGCGCCTGGGCACGAAGACGGTCGCCGTCGAAGCGCTCGAGTGCCCGACGATGCTCGAGAACGGTTTCGGCGAGCACAACATCCAGGGCATCGGCGACAAGCACATCCCGCTCATTCACAACGTCATGGCGAGCGACTACGTCGTCGCCGTCAGCGATCGCGCAACGGACGAGTTGAACGTCCTGTTCAACACTGATGCAGGCCGCGCCGAGCTTGCTCGGCGCGGCGTGCGCCGACCCGTCATCGACGCGTTGCCCTCACTCGGGCTGTCGAGCATCTGCAACATCGTCGCGGCCATCAAGGTGGCCAAGCAGGCCGGCCTCGGCCCGGACGACGCGATCGTCACGGTCGCGACCGACGGCGCACGGATGTACGGGACGGAGCTGGAGCGCGCCGTGACGCGCGACTTTCCGACCGGCTTCGACGAGCGCGCAGCTGCCGCGACCTACGCCCAGCACCTGCTCGGCGCGGATGAGGATCACGTGCTCGAGCTGAGCGAGCAGGATCGGCGCCGGATCTTCAACCTGGGCTACTACACCTGGGTCGAGCAGCAGGGCGTGCCCATCGACGAGTTCGTCGCGCGGCGCGAGCAGGCCTACTGGACCGGGCTGCGCGACCTGCTGCCGCGCTGGGACGCGCGGATCGACGAGTTCAACGCGCGCGTCGGCGTGGCCGCGGCGACGTGAGCCACTGCTCATGATCGCGCCCGCAATCTCGCCACTCGAAAAGGCGACGTTCCTGCCGACCGCGCTCGTGTGCGCCGGCTGCGGCTACAGCGCGCCGGGTCGGGAGCTGCACCTGCGTTGTCCCAACGCGCGTCCAGGGGACGACATCGACCACATCATCCAGCGCGTGATCGACCCGGCGCGCGTCGAATGGCCCGCCGCCGGCGAGCCGAACCCGTTCATTCGCTACCGGACGATGTTCCACTGGTATCACGTCGCGCGCGCCGCCGGCCTTGCTGATGACACGATCGTCGAGGACGTGGCGCGCCTTGACGCGGCCGTCGCCCGCGTCGACGGCCGCGGCTTCCGCGTCACGCCGTTCGAGTACTGCGCCGATCTCGACGCATGGGTCAAGGACGAGACCAACAACGTCGGCGGCTCGCACAAGGCGCGCCACCTCTTCGGCACGCTCCTGGCACTCCATTTCATGGACAACGAGGACGCCGCCAGGCCGCTCGCAATCGCGAGCTGCGGCAATGCCGCTCTGGCCGCCGCCGTTGTCGCGCGCGCTGCAGAGCGCCGTCTGCAGGTCTTCGTGCCGCTCGAGGCTGACCTCGCCGTCGTCGCAGCAATCAAGGAGCTCGGCGCCGAAGTCACGGTGTGTGAGCGCGGCGCCGGGGAAACGGGCGACCCGAGTGTCCTGCGCATGCGCGAGGCCGTCGCCGCCGGCGCGATCGCGTTCACCTGCCAGGGCGACCAGAACGGGGTCGCGATCGAGGGCGGGCTGACGCTCGGCTACGAGATCGCCGACGCGCTGGCGAACAGGGTCGCGAATGGGCACGAGATCCGGCTTGACAACCTGTTCGTCCAGGTCGGCGGTGGTGCGCTCGCGTCATCGGTCATAGGGGGGCTCGACGAGGCCTGGGAGATGGGCGCCCTGCGGATCGTGCCGCGGCTGTACCCGGTTCAGACCGCCGCCGTGGCGCCGCTGGAGCTTGCCTACAGGCTCGTGCGCGAACAGCTGGCCGGAGGGCGCGGGCAAACGGAGGTGCTCTACGAGGTGGCCCGCAACCGCTCGCGATACATGCGGCCGTGGTCACCGATGCGGCCGAGCATCGCGAGCGGCATCCTCGACGACGAGACGTACGACTGGCTGGCCATCGTCCGCGCCATGGTCGAGACGGGCGGGCAACCGATCGTCGTCGATGAGCCGGCCGTCGCCGATGCGAACCGCCGGGCGCGCGAGCTGAGCTCGATCAACGTCGATCCGACTGGCTCGGCCGGCCTCGCCGGCCTGCTCGCGCTGCGCGCGTCGGGGGACATGGCAGATAACGAAAGCAGCGCCGTTCTGTTCACCGGCGTTCTCCGCAGCTGAAGAGGTACCAATCGAGATGAGGAGCTTTCTGGGTCGAGACATCCTGGGTCTCAAGGACTTCAGTCGCGAGGAGTTCTTCCGCGTCTTCGAGGTTGCCGACAGCCTGCGCGAGTTCGCGGTCAACAGGCGCAACACCGACCTGCTCAAGGACAAGACGCTGTTGACCGCCTTCTATCAGCCGTCGACACGGACGCGGCTGTCGACTGAGGCCGCCATGCACCGACTCGGCGGCGCGGTGCTCGGCTTCTCCGACGCCAAGATGACCCGCGCCGGCGACTTCTACCAGGAGTCGATGAAGGACACCGTGCTGATGCTCGAGTCCTACGGCGACGTCATCGCGATGCGCCACTACGCCGAGGGCGCGCCGGCCGAGGCGGCGAAGTACGCCAGCGTCCCGATCATCAACTGCGGCGACGGCTGGGGCCAGCACCCGACGCAGGTGCTGACCGATCTGTACACGATCTGGCGCGACCGTGGCACGCTCGACGGGCTGACCTATCTGCTTATCGGCGACATGCGCATGCGCACGATGCATTCGATCCTGCACGCGCTCTCGCAGTTCGACTCGGAGGCGATCGTCGTCGCCCCGCCCGAGATGGCCCTCAAGCCCGAGTTCAAGGCCGAGATCGACGCCATGAGCGTCGCCTATCGCGAGGCCGGCGACGTGAGGGACGTGATCGGTGAGGCGGACGTCATCTACCTCGAGCCGATCGTCCAGGCCGACTACACGCAATCGCGCGTCGAGCGCTCCGGCACGGTCGGCACGACGCCGTCCGAGTACCAGGTCACCGGCGAGCTGATGCGCACGAAGGCCAAGCGCTCGTCGATCGTCCTCCATTCGCTGCCGCGCATGGACGAGCTGCTGCCCGACGTCGACGAGACGCGCCACCAGCGCTATTGGGTCGAAGCGTCCAACGGCGTGTCGCTGCGCATGGCGCTCCTCGCGCTCGTGCTCGGCACGGCCGAATAGGAGGTCGTCGAGATGCAGACGGGACTTCGCGGCCGCGACCTGATCAGCCTTTCGGAATGGTCGCTCGAGGAGATCGAGACCGTCTTCGAGGTCGCCGCTCAACTGAAGCGTGAGCGGGCGCTGGGCATTGGCCATCCGCTGCTGCGCGACAAAGTGCTGGCGATGCTCTTCTTCTTCCCCTCGACGCGGACACGCGCGTCGTTCGAGGCGGGCATGGCTCAGCTCGGCGGCCATGCCCAGTTCATCGAGAGCCGCACGACCCAGATCGCGCATGGCGACACGCCCAAGGAGATCGGCGAGATCCTGGGCCGCTACAACGACGGCATCTCCATCCGCCACGTCGACTGGGGCGTCGGCAACGAGTACATCCGCGGCGTCGCGGCGGCGTCGCGCGTGCCCGTCCTCAACATGCAGTGCGACCTCTACCACCCGCACCAGATCCTGGCTGACCTGATGACGATGCGCGAGAAGCTCGGCGACCTGCGCGGCCGGACGCTGACCATCTCGTGGGCCTATGCACAGAGCTACCAGAAGCCGATCAGCGTTCCGCAGGACCTGGTCACGGCGGCGACCCGCTTCGGCATGAACGTACGGCTGGTCCATCCACCCGAGTTCAGGCTCCAGCCCCACGTTGTCGACGAGGCGCGCTCGAACGCCCGCCGGGCGCATGGCTCGCTCGAGCTCATGGACGACTTCGACGCCGGCTTCCGCGACTCGGACGTGATCTACGCCAAGAGCTGGGGAGCGCTGCTGACGGCCAAGGATGAGACCGAGGGCGCCGAGATCGCGAAGCGCTACCAGAACTGGATAACCGACGAACAGCGCATGGCGCTGGCCAAGGACGACGCCATCTTCATGCACCCGCTGCCGGCGGACAGGAACGTCGAGGTCGCCGACGCGGTGATCGACGGCGGCCACTCCGTCGTCTACGACGAGGCCGAGAACCGGCTCCACGCCCAGAAGGCCGTGATGGCCTTGACGATGGGCTGAAAGGACACCCACATGGCGCAGAGCACTCTCGTTGTCGCGATAGGCGGCAACAGCCTGATCAAGGATCCGCAGCACATGAGCATCCCGGACCAGTACCGGGCGCTCGGCGAGACGTCGCGCAACATCGCGGGCATCATTCGCGACGGCTGGCACGTGGCGATCGGCCACGGTAACGGCCCACAGGTCGGTTTCATCATGCGCCGCTCGGAGCTTGCGCGGCACGAGCTGCACGAGGTGCCGCTCGACGTATGCGATGCGGACACCCAGGGCGCGATCGGCTACGAGCTGCAGCAGAACCTCGGCAACCAGTTCCGCGATCTGAAGGTCGACCGCCAGCCGGTGTCGATCGTGACCCAGGTCGAGGTCGACGCGAACGACCCGGCGATGGTCAATCCGACCAAGCCGATCGGCACGTTCATGACCGAGGCAGAGGCCAAGGGCCGTGCCGAGAGCGACGGCTGGACCGTACGTGAGGACTCCGGTCGCGGCTGGCGACGCGTCGTCGCCTCGCCGCGTCCGATCCGCATCGTCGAGGAGCGCGCCATCAAGACCCTGCTGCGCGAGGACTTCGTGGTTATCACCGTCGGCGGCGGTGGCATTCCCGTCGTCACCGACGAGAGCGGCAACCTCATCGGCGTGCCCGCCGTGATCGACAAGGACTTCGCCTCGTCCCTGCTCGCATCGCTCGTTCGCGCCGATGTCCTGATGATCACCACGGCCGTCGAGCGTGTTGCGCTCAACTGGGGCAAGCCGAACCAGGAGTGGCTCTCGTCGCTGTCGCTGGCCAAGGCCAAGGAATACCTCGCCGAGGGCACCCATTTCGCGCAGGGCAGCATGGCGCCCAAGATCGAGGCGTGTATCCAGTTCCTCGAGAAGGGTGGCAGCGAGGCGATCATCACCAGCCCGGAGTGCGCGCAGGCCGCTCTCGCCGGACACGCCGGGACCCGCCTCACCGCGTGAGGATGCGGGGTACGATCGCCGCGCCATGGAGTTGAACGCCGCAGCAGCCGCCGCATCGGTACCGCCGGCGATTACGACGCGCGGGCTGACAAAGCGCTTCGGCAACATCGTCGCCGTCAACAGCCTGGACCTTGACCTCGAAGCCGGCCGGATCTACGGCCTGCTCGGCCCGAACGGCTCGGGCAAGACGACGCTCATTCGCTTGTTGACCGGCCTTGCCAAACCGACCGCCGGGGAGGCGCGTGTGCTCGGCGTGCGCATGCCCGACCGCGAGGTGCTCGGTCGCCTGGGTTACATGACCCAGGCCGACGGCATCTACCTCGAGCTGTCGGTCTGGGAGAACGTGCGCTTCTTCGGTGCCCTCGACGGAACGTACGACCGCCCGGCGCTCGAGGACGCACTCAAGGTCGTCGACCTGCTCGACCGGCGCGACACGCCTGTGCTGGAGCTGTCGGGCGGCATGCGCCGCCGCCTGTCGCTGGCCTGCGCGCTCGTGCACAAGCCCAGCGTGATGTTCCTCGACGAACCGACGGTGGGCATCGACCCACAGCTGCGCGTCCAGTTCTGGGAGTACTTCCACGAGCTTGCCGCGGCCGGTGCCACGCTCGTCGTCAGCAGCCACGTCATGGACGAGGCCGATCGCTGCGACGAGCTGCTGCTGATGCTTCACGGCCGGCTGATCGCGCGCGGATCCGGCGCGGAGATCCGGAAACTCGCGGGCAGCGACGACATCGAACAGGCGTTCCTGCGCCTGGGCGACGAGACCAAGCCATGAACCTTCGCCGCACGCTGGCCATCGCGCGCCGCATCGCGGAGTTCTTCCGGCGCGACCATCGGACGCTGGCGCTCATGTTCGTCGCGCCGATCGTGATCATGGGACTCCTGGGCTGGGTCATCCGCGACGAGAAGCCACCTGTCTCGACCGTGGCCATCGTCAACGATGCCGGCCCCGGCGGCGCGCCGGTCCTGGGCCGCGTCTCGGATGCACTGACCCAGTCGGGCTTCACGGTCCGCTCCGACATCACCACGGATGACGCGGCGCGCAGCGCGCTCCGCGCCGGGACGATCGACATCGGCCTGCTGTTCTCGCTCGACTCCGGCGGCCCGAGAGTCGTCATCGTCACGCCGGGGCTCAATCCGGCCGACGACAGCTCGCGCGTGGGCGGCCTGCGCGGCGCCCTGGCGAGCGCGTTCTCGACCGGCGGCCCGATCATCGAGCAGCAGACGATCTACAACGCGACCGGGACGTTCTTCGACGCGTTCGCGCCGGCGCTCGTCGGCTTCGTCGTCTTCTTCCTCGTGTTCATCCTGACCGGCATCAGCTTCCTGCGCGAACGCGTCGGCGGCACGCTCGAGCGGCTGCTGGCGACACCCGTCCGGCGCTCCGAGATCGTCGTTGGCTATAGCCTGGGCTTCGCGCTCTTCGCCACGCTCCAGGTCGCGCTGGTGCTCCTGTTCGTGTTGGGCACGATCCACATTGGCGCTGTCGGACCGCTGCCGGAGATCAATCTGGGCCTTGGCGTCCCCATCGCCGGGTCGCCCTGGCTGGCCTTCGTGATCACGCTCCTGCTGGCCATCTCCGCCGTCAACCTGGGCATCTTCCTGTCGACCTTTGCGCGCACGGAGTTCCAGATCCTCCAGTTCATCCCGCTCGTCATCGTGCCCCAGGCTCTACTCGCGGGCATCTTCTGGCCGATCAGCACGCTGCCCGACGTGCTCATGCCGATCGCGCGGCTGATGCCCATGACCTATGGCATCGAGGGCCTGCGCGAGGTGCTCATAAAGGGCGCTGGCCTGGAGTCGGGCACAGTCCAGCTCGACATAGTCGTCCTCGCCGGCATCGCCGTCCTGCTGGCCGTCATCGCGACGCTCACGATCCGGCGCGAGGTCGCCTGAGCGTCAGCCGGCGCCGATGCGCCACGTGCGCCAGAACTGGGCGATGTCCCAGCCGGGCACGTCCTGGGCGGCCTTCTCGATGGCAGCCTTGAGCTCGGCCGTAGTGGTAATGCCAAAGCGGTGTGCCGCCGCATAGCCGCGCAGGACGCCGATGAAGCGACTCATGCCCAGCTCGTGAGCCATCGCCCCAAGGGCGCACGTGCCCTGGTCGTAGATGACCCAGTACTGCTGTGGATGACTGCCCCAGAAGGACATCGAGTTGGTCAGGCGCGTGGCGCTGCTCGGCCATGCGTGCGGCGTGGTGCAGCCGCTCGGCTTCCACGGCAGCGATTCCGACCAGGACGCGAAGGATTCGTCGAGCCATGGGCTGCTGAACTGGTCGTCGCCGACGATGCCGTACCACCACTGATGCGCGATCTCGTGGCCGATCGACACGCGCGCCGTGTCGCTCAATACGAACGTCGGGTACTCCATGCCGTGGTAGGGCAGCGGGCTGAGCACCACGTCGAGCTCGGGATAGGGATAACTGCCGAAATCGTGTTCGAACTCGTTCATCGCCCGGATCGCGTTGGCCAACGCTCCGCGCGCGGCGGAAGCTGAGTAGGTCGACGGGTTATACGAGACGCGGACTCGCACGCCGTCCGAATCGGTGCCCTGGACAGCAGACAGGTGACCCGCCGCCCATTCGAAGTCGCGTACCTGCGACGCTGAGTACGTCCGCGTCTGCGTACCGCCGGAGTTGTCGCGTGTGTCGACGAGGACGCCGGTGGTGGGCGTGGACAGCCCGCGCGGGACCGTCAGGCCGACCCTGTACTGGCCGACGACCGAGTAGAAGCTTTCGCCCAGGTCGACGAATGGGTCAAGGTGCCATCCGTTGCCGTCGTGGACGGCCAACGTCGGCAGGGCGGTGCCGAGCATCGCCAGGCCGCTGTGGTACCCGAAACGGTCGTTCTTGCTCGGAACGTCTATGGCCACGTGCATAGAGATCGTTGCGCTCCCGCCCGGGCCAAGCGGTTCATCGAGCGCAACCGGCAGCGCAGTGCACTTCCTCGAAAGCGAGCCGGCCTTGCCGCCGCTGACCTGCGCCACGGAGATCGCCGAATAACTACAGCCGCGCACGCCGTTCGACCACAGCCGCAACCAGACAGTGTCGAGCGTCAGGGACGACGGGTTGTGGAACTCGATCTGTTCAGTACCCGACCAATGCGTTCCGTTGGCATCGGAGGCCAGCGCGATCGTGTATGCCGGACTGGCCGGCGTGAGTGTGCTGGCTGAGCCACCGGCCAGGGCTGTCGGCGCGACGCAGAACAATGCGAGTGCCGCAGCGATGGCAACGGCGCCGGAGCGGACGATGGAGGCGATGCTGACCATTGGCGTTGATCCCAGTATCCCCCGCCGTGACGTGCGAACGCAAGGCTGTCCGCCCCTCGCGGCGGGCCGTCAGCCGGCCGTCAGCCGGGCTGCCGGCCGGGGTGTTGATTGGCTGCAACACCCTCCGTACCGAACGCCCGTGTCCAAAGTACGGCTTGTTCGTTCCCGCCCTGAAGGACAGCATTCAGACCATCACCGCACCACATCTGCCATCTGCGAACGTAACCATCTTCGAGAGGAACGACTACATGACTTCGATGGGTGTCCACGAGCTGGGCCCGATGCTCACCGCCAGCGAGGTCGCCAGCCTGCTTCACTTGCACGTCAACACGGTTAAGCGACTGGGCGACCGCGGCGAGCTGCCCTTCTTTCGCGTCTGCAAGCGTGGCGATCGCCGCTTCCGCCTCGACGACGTGATGACGTTTCTGACCAAGAACCGCTGAACCAGCCTCAATCAAGGCGGGCCGCTGGGGCGGGTCCGCCGGCACTGATACAGAACTCCTGACCGCCGGCAATCAAGCCGGCGGTCTTTGTTTGGGCTTTAGCATTGCGCCCGATGACCATCGATCTGTCGCTCAGCGACGAGAACCGCCTCGTCCAATCGACCGTGCGCGAGTACGCCGCGGCCGAGATCGAGCCACACATCCGCGAGTGGGACGAGAAGCACGAGGTCCATCGCGAGGTCTTCGAGCGCATGGCCGAGCTCGGTTTCCTGGGCGCGCCGATCCCGGAGGAGTACGGCGGCCCGGGCCTCGATTACGTCAGCTTGGGCATCCTGTGCGAGGAGCTCGAGCGCGCGGACACGGCCTTCCGCGTGGTGATGAGCGTCCACGTTGGTCTGAACTCGTTGACGCTCCTGCAATGGGGCTCCGACTATCAGAAGCAGCACTTCCTCGTACCGCAGGCGAAGGGCGAGAAGCTGGCGACGTTCGGGCTGACCGAACCGGGCGTGGGCACCGACGCTGCCAACCTGGCCACGACCGCGCGGCGCGACGGCGATTCGTACGTGCTCAACGGCGCCAAGATGTGGATCTCGCTCGCCGATGTCGCCGACCATTTCCTGGTCTTCGCGACGCTCGATCGCGCGCAGAAGCACAGGTCGATCACTGCCTTCATCGTCGAGCGCGGCATGCCCGGCTTCACCACCGGCACGATCCACGGCAAGCTGGGCATCTGGGCCGGCAACACCGGCGAGCTCGCCTTCGACAACGTGCGCGTGCCGGTCGAGAACCGGGTCGGCGAGGAAGGCGAGGGCTTCACGATCGCGATGAGCGCGATCGACCAGGGCCGTTTCACGGTCGCGTCCGGCGCAGTCGGACTCGCTCAGGCGTGCCTCGACGCTTCACTCAAGTACGCGCACGAGCGCAAGACGTTCGGCCAGGAGATCGGCCAGCACCAGCTCGTCAAGCAGATGATCGCCAACATGGGGCAGGGGATCGAGGCCGGCCGGTTGCTGTGCCGCCAGGCCGCCTGGCTCAAGAACCGCGGCCTGCGCAACACGCGCGAGACGTCGCTGGCCAAGTGGTTCTGCACTGATCACGCCGTCCAGAGCGCGCTCGACGCGATCCAGATCCACGGTGCCTACGGCTATTCCGACGAGTACCCGGTCGCCCGATACCTGCGCAACTCGAAGGCCGCGGTCATCTACGAGGGCACGTCGCAGCTGCACACCCTCATCCAGGCCGATTACCTGCTCGGTTATCGTGAGGACAAGCCGCTGCGCTGCCCGCCACTGCCGGCGTCTGGTTTCGAGCGTGGCTGAACCGGCGCGCGAACCGATCATTGCGCGCGCCGGCGCACGGCCACCGCTGGCCGTGATGGGCCGCGTCTTCGGAATGGGCGAGTGGTTGGGCAGCGGTCCGCCGCAGCTCCACGTTCACCACGAGGACGACGAGGCATGGCACGTCCTCGAAGGCGAGGTCGAGTTCCGGTTCGCGGGAGAGCGACGTGAGGCGGTCGGGCCTGGAACAACTGTGTTCGTGCCGGCGGGCGTCGCGAACACATACGTCACATCCGACGACGCGCGGTACCTCATCGTCCTCACGCCGCGCCTCAGCGCTCTGATCGATGGGCTCCACCAGGTCGCGCCCGCGGAGCACGCCGCGGTCTACGCGCGATACGAGTCGGAGCTCCTCGAGTAGCGGCTGACGCCTCGCCTCCGACGGCAGCGCCGCGGCAATGTGGCGAATCAATATCCATCCACTCAAACAACATCATCGCCGGCATCGTGGGGTCTGACCGCCGCATGAGAATCTGGCTGACGCGCTCGCGACCAAGCGCCCGACCAGCAGCTACGCTCAATCCCGACCATCGTTACCTTCGATAGTTCCGCTTGAGCGAACGGAACGGTGCCTACCTGGCCGAGACGGACCTCGTCAGCGGCCGGAACGCGCGCGGCGGTCCAACCCGCGTGGCGTCCGGCCAGCGCGAAAAGTCGAGCGTCGCGCAGCGCCCAAGCTCGATGGTCGTTGTCGAAGTACACGTACGCCTAGGTCCAATCCGCCGTGCGCCAGACGGACGTGACCGGGCCGCGGCGATCGGCGAGACACAGCGCGACGTCGCGTTTCGCCAGCGTTTCGCGCGCACCTCGTCCGTGAACCTCGATCCATGGCGGAACTCGACCGCAACACGTATCCCGTCCGGAAAGGCGTCGAGCGTGCGCTCGAGCCGATCGAGCTCAAGCCGCACGTCCCGGAGGCGATAGAAGGCCGCGTTCGACTCCACGGTCGCAAACCGCGCGGCGTAGTACTCGAGCCATTGGCCTGAGTTACGCCGCGCAGATAGAAGGTCTCGCGGCAGTGGCGGTATTGCCAGCCCGACGTCCCGATGAGCAGCGGCATATTTCAGCCGCAGCATGTACCGGACGGGATTACGAGACGGTAACGGACCCCGTCATCGACGAGTGGATCTTGCAGTGGTAGGTGTACGTGCCCGCCGTGGCGAAGGTTATCGTCGTGCTGGTGCCCGGGGTCACGTTGCCGCAGTCAGGTCCCGTGTCGAACGTAACCGTGTGGGTAGCGGTGTCTGTGTTCGTCCAGCTGATGGACGTGCCCGCGGCGACGCTGATCGTCTTCGGGCTGAAGGCGAAGTTCGCGATCGCGACCTGCTGGCCAGTGCCTAGCGTGGGCGAGCATGACGCGGCGGCCGCGCCCCCACCCGCGGGCGCCTGCGTGGCGCCGCCGCCGCCGCAACCCACGGCGAATACGAGCACGAGCCCGACCCCAAACCCGGACAGGATTGTGCGCACTCCCTTTTCCCTTTCCTCGATCGATGTCAGGGCGCCGCGCAGCGCGGCGTCCTGAAACGGTAGCGATCCCGTGAGCTACCGACTACGGACTTTGGTCGCTCGATGGCTAGGGGCGTAGGTCCGCTACTGGACGGTGATCGTGCCCTTGATGTACGTCGGGTAGATGTGGTCGACCCAAGAGTACGAGCCCGGCGTAGTGAATTTGATCGAGATCGATTTGCCGATGGTCAGGATCCCGCAATCGGGGCCAGCGTCGAAGAAGATCTGGTGATTGGTCGTCGACTGGTTGTTCCACGTTACCGCCGCGCCGGCTGAGATCGTGTACTGCGTCTGATCGACGTCATGGGCCCCGGTGATGTTGACCTGCTTCGCGCCGTCCATCGCGCCCGGCGTGCACGTGCCGGCCGCGTTGGCCGGCTTAGGTGTGGTCCCCGGTGCGGGCGTGGGCAGCCCGGCTGACGCTCCGCTCGTGTCCTGCGGGGCTGGCGTTCCGCCGCCTCCGCCGCCGCACGCGGTCGCCAAAACGAGAACGGATACGGCGACAAAGCCGCCAAGTAATCGAGTTCCCACTGCACCCTCTCTGATCAGCGCGGTACGCCTTACGGGGCCGTCTCTGGGCCGCGCAAACCCTAACCGATGCCGGTCGGTGCGCGCTAGGTCCCGAGCGCGGGCCAGCGTTCCCAGTAGACGACCTCGTCGAGTTGACGACGACCACCAACGCGCGGCGGTCGGGTCACGGCGCTGTCCTCGGGCGGGTATCCAAAGTTGAGGATGTACTCGCAGTGATGATCGGCTGGGTAGCCCAGGATGCTCCGGCACAGCTCCTGGTCGTAGACGGTCGCCGGTACCGACCCGACCCCACGCGCCCAGGCGACGAGCATCATGTTCTGGGCCGCTCGGCCGAGGTCAAAGGCTATGGACTGCGGCGCATCCGGCGCGCGCGGATCGGGCGTGATGAGCGCGATCGCGGCCGCACCACCTGCAAGGTGAGCAGCGAACGGTCCGACCGCGGCGAGCGCCTCCAGGCGCTCGCGCTCGCGGACGACGATGAAGTGCCAGCGTTGAAGGTTCTTGGATGAGCCCGCGTGCCTGCCCGCATCGAGGATCGCGAACAGGTCGTTGTCCGCGAGTGGCTGTGCCCGGAAGTGGCGCAGCGCGCGGATCCGCCGGACGGCTTCCTCGGTGTCCATTGGCCGAGTCTAGACTTCGCCGATGGCCAAGACCGACGAGCCGAAGTTCCCGAAGAGCGTCGAGGTTGTCGTCGAGATTCCGGCCGGCAGCCGGAACAAGTACGAGTTCGATGAGCGCACCGGCGTCATGCGCCTCGACCGCGTCCTGTCGTCGGCCGTCTTCTACAACTTCGAGTACGGCTACATCGAGGGCACGCGCGCCGACGACGGCGATCACACCGACGCGCTGATTCTGCTCGCTGAGCCGACGTTCACCGGCTGCCACATCGCGGCACGGCCGGTCGGCGGGCTGCGCATGCGCGACGACAAGGGCGAGGATTTCAAGGTCCTGTGCGTCGCGCTGGGCGATCCGGTCAACTCGCACATCAAGAAGCTCGACCAGGTGCCCCAGCAGCGCCTGCGCGAGATCGAGCATTTCTTCGCCACCTACAAGCTGCTCGAGGACAAGGACGTCGACGTCAAGGGCTGGGCCGATCTCGAGGAGGCGCTCGACCTGCTCAAGGCCGACCGTAGGCGCTGGCTGAAGGAAACCGAGCCGACCGCCGCCGCGGCCGAGGCGGGTCACTAGGCGGGCCGCGGCGAGTGGCGCGCAAGCCCGAGACCATCGCGGTCTGTGGCCGCGAGGTCGCGATCAGCAATCCCGACAAGGTCTTCTTCGAGCAGGCCGGCTACACCAAGCGCGACATGGTTGGCTATTACCTGGCCGTCGCCGACGGGGCGCTGCGCGGCGCCGCCGGCCGGCCGATGGCACTGAAGCGCTTCGTGAACGGCGCCGCCGGAGAGTTCTTCTTCCAGAAGCGGGCGCCAGAGTCGCGGCCCGACTGGATCGAGACCGTTGAGCTGTCGTTTCCCTCGGGCCGGACCGCGGACGAGATCGTCCTGCGCGACGCGTCACAGCTGGCCTGGATCATCAACCTGGGCTGCATCGATCTCAATCCGCACCCCGTCCGGGCGGAGGACCTCGACCACCCCGACGAGCTGCGCGTCGACCTCGACCCGGTCCCGGGCGTGCCCTGGGACCACGTCCGCCAGGTCGCGCTGGCAACCAAAGCAGTGCTCGAGGACGTTGGTCTCGTCGGCTGGCCAAAGACGTCCGGCTCGCGCGGCATCCACATCAACGTCCGGATTCGTCCGGAGTGGAACTTCGACCTGGTCCGTCGCGCGGCGCTCGCCATCGCCCGCGAGGTCGAGCGGCGAGCGCCGGACATCGCTACGAGCAAGTGGTGGAAAGAGGAGCGCCACGGCGTCTTTCTCGACTACAACCAGAACGCCAAGGACCGCACCGTTGCCTCTGCCTACTCGATCCGGCCGCTGCCCGACGCGCGGGTGTCGATGCCGCTGCGTTGGGAGCAACTTGCCGACGTCGACGCCGCCGACTACACGCTGGCCACGGTGCCCGCGATCTACGCCCGCGACGGCGACGCGCACGCCGGCATCGATGACGCCGTAGGTTCGCTCGTCGCGCTGCTCGAGCTGTCAGAGCGACACGAGCGCGAGGGGCTGGGCGGTGACGCTCCTTGGCCGCCGAATTACCGCAAGCAGGATTCGGAGCCGCCCCGGGTGCAGCCGTCGCGCCAGCGCCGCGCGACCGACGACTACAACACTCCGGAGGCCGAGGCCGCGCGCGAGAAGGCGCGCAGCGCGATGGAGAAGCGCTTCGAGCGCATGGCCGCGGAGGGGAGGGCCGGCTATGGCCGCGCGACGTCACCGACCGGCCGGCGTGTCTCGACCAAGCCGCTGGTCGAGATCGCGCGCGCGGCCAAGAAGGACGACGCGCTGGCCGGCCTTGAACGCTGGCGGGAACGCCACGCGGACATCGTCGAGTTCCTCGAGCCGGCCGACATCCTGACCGACTCGATGCGCGGCCGGAACACCACCTGGACGCGCATCCGTGTCAACCTCGAGCACGTGCCCGAGGAGCGCCGGCCTGAGCAGGAGCCGCTCGAGGTCGACTACGACCCATGGGTCGAGTGGACCGGTGCCGACCGCTCCGGACAGCTACTGCGGCCTGGCCGCAAGCAGGAGAGGGACGCATGATCTGCGCTAACTGCGGTTTCCAGAACGCACCCACTGACGAGTTCTGTGGCTCGTGTGGCCAGTTCCTCGCCTGGACCGGCGCACCGGGGGCGTCGGGGACGCCGGGCGCGGCATCCGGCACCCCGCCGACGTCACAGCCCGGCGCGCCGATCCCCACCCAGCCGGGGTCCGCGGAGGCCGCCGATTCGCCGACGGTCGTCGGTCAGCCACCGCTAGCTGCGGGCGTTGCGGCGCCGATTGCCGCCGCCGCGCCGGCGTGGTCGGCCAACCTCCAACGCTGCGACGTGTGTGGCACGGCCAATGAGCTGTCGCGGACCTTCTGCCTGAACTGCGGCGCCCAGCTCAAGAAAGCCGGCACCACCACCGGGGCCGCATTGGCCGTCGCGGCGGCCCAGGAGCAGCGCCAGAACGGCGTGCGCCTCGTGGCGTATGCGGTCGGCGGTGCGCTGATCTTCGTGCTCGCCGCGGCCGCGGCTTTCGTCGCCCTGGGCGGTCTCGGCCACGGCGCACCCGCAGCGTCACCAGGGTCGCCGTTCGCTTCGCTGATCGCCGCCAACCCGGGCGCGTCTGTGCTTCAGTCGCTGAGCCCGGGTGCCAGCGTGCCCGTGACCGGCACCAACCAGCCGGTGGTCACGTCGCCGGCGTCGGCCGAGCCGCCGCCGGCGACCGCACCCGCGACCCCGAAGCTGAGCGCGCCGCCGGTCACTGCGCCGCCGGTCAGCGCGCCACCCGACACTTCACCGCCGGCCAGCGCCCCACCCGTGACCTCCCCGCCTGCGACCGCTCCGCCGGCGGGCGGCTTCGTGTGTGCTGCCTCGACGTTCAGCGCGACTCAGGCGGGTGGCTGGAAGGTCTTCCACGCGCACTGGAGCCGGCGCGGCTCGACCGACACGCTCTACCTGGAGATGCAGCCGAGCTCGTCAGGCTCGACGGCCAGCGTCGATGCAAACATCCTGCCGCCCGACCAGGTCCAGTCCATCTACGGCGTGCCCGGACCGTCGTCGGGCGCCGTTGCGGTGGTGCTCGCGTTCAACGACGCCGTCACGGTCCCTTACCTATTCGGCTCACCCGTCGGCTACAAGGCGCTCCAGGAGTTCCAGATCTACCGGAACTCGGGTCGCGTGCTCGTGGTCATGGGCGTCAACGGCGCAGGCTGCTATGGCCTTTCGTCGGACGCCTGGACTTCGGGCTCCACGACATCGCCGGAGCTGGCTGTCGCGCTCCAGCACTGAGTGCCCTAGCGGCGCAGGATGATCGGCGGCTGGTCGGACGGATCGCCGCCGAAGATCGAGTACGACGGCGGTGAGCCCTGGCCGGCCGAAACCAGGAGCGTCGCCTGAGCGCCCGGGAACGCGGTCGGATTGGCCGACGTGCCGGCGGTCAGCTCGCGCTCGCCGGAGAAGTCGTGGGCGAAGATCAGGACCTGGCGGTCGAACGAGCCGTCGGCGCCGACCGTGACATCGATCGGCTGCGCCGCCGCGATGCCGAAGCTCCAGTGCAGCTCGATCTGCTTGCCGGCGGGGAAGCCCGAGCCGTGGACGGTGACCACGAAGCCCGGTGACGCGCTGTTCGGGGTGACTGTCAGCAGCGTGGCCGTGCACGGAACGCTGAAGTTGGCGAACGCCTGGCTGAGCAGATGGTTGGCGTCGGCCTGTTGGGCAGCAATGCGGTACGCGCCGGCCGGCTTGGCGGCCGGCGCAATCGTCGCGTCGAACCGGCCGTTGGCGTTGGCCGTCGTGCTGAACTGCTCGGCCGTGCCGCCGACGTCGAAGATGAGCTGGACGAAGCCCGGGATGTAGCCACGGCCGACGACCTCGATCGAGTACGGCTGTGGGTTGACGCCCACGTCATCGCCACAGTTCGGCTTGACGGTCGTGATCTTGGGCGAGGGCGCGCTGCACGGCACGTTGAAGGGCGGCACAGTTCCCTGGATCAGTTGGCCGTTGACCTGCTGCTGGACCGCGATGCGATACGTGCCTGCCGGCCGGGCGAGGACGTTGAGCGTGGCCGAGAAATTGCCCGAGCCATCTGCGGCGACCTGCGTCGTCTCCGGCGTGTAGGCGGGTCCGCTCAGGCCGTCCGGATCGAACGTGACGATGACCGGCAATCCGGCCTGGAAGCCACCGCCCGATACCTGGAGCTGGAACGTCTGTTGCTGGTCGCCGCTGAACTGGGGTGCGGCACACGTCGGGTTGAGCGTCACTGCTCCAGGCGCCGGGCACGCGACGGTGAACGTGGCATGCGTGTAGTGCAGGATCGGGCTGTCGTTCTGCTGCGTCAGCTCGACGTCGTATGTGCCCGGGCCGCGCGCGTATGGCGTGATCTCGACCGGGCCGAAGGTGCCATCCGCGTTGACCGGAGCCGTACCGCCGAAGAACTCGGGCTGGCTGGCGCTGTCGAAGATGATGCCGACCGGCAGGTTGGGCAGCAGGCCGCTGCCGGCGACCTGGATCGAGTAGCGATCAGGCGCGCTGCCCGCAACGTTGCACGTCGGCGAAAGCTGCGCCTGCGAGCACGGCGCGACGAACCCGGTGGTGGCCGTCTTGCCCGGTGGACCGCTGTCGATGATCGCGCCGGCCTGCGTGGCCACGACGCGATACGCCCCGTTCGCCGGCACGTTGAAGGTGAAGTCGAAGCTGGCCGCATTCGGATCCGGCGGCACAGCCGGTCCCGCCTGGCCGTAGACCGTGGCGCTGCTGAACGGGTCGAGCACCTGGATGCCGATGGGCATGTTGGGCAGGAAGCCGGTCAGGTCGACATGCATCGCGATCGGCGTGTTGGCCGGGCCGCAGTCGGGCGTGATCGCGATCGTCCCGAGCGTGGAGTCGCACGGCACGTTCAGGTAGGTGAACGCGGTCGGGTTGTCGGTCACGCCTTGATCCACGTAGTACGCGTCTATCTCGTAGCTCGGCGTGTTGCCGACCTCCGTGACCGTCAGCGCGACCTCGAAGGCGCCGGCCGGGCCAGGCGCCACCGACTCGGCGCCGGACGCCTGATTGTGGTTGAAATAGATCATCACCGCGCGTCCGGCTTCAAAGCTGAAGCCATGGACGGTGAGCGTGATCGTGTCCCCGTCCGAGTTCTGCGGCGTCGGCTCGCACGTCGGATCGACGGTCAGCACCGGGTACTCGGGGATCGGATCCGCGCGCGCGCCGTGTGGCTCGACGACGACCGTCGCCCCCAGGGCAAGCAGCGCCGCCAGCGCGAGTGTCGCTGGCCGGCGGCCGCGCGTCAGCGTGTGTAGCCGGAGTAGTAGACCGATGTTCCGGCGCATGCGTTGGGATCGTCACAGCCGATGCCCAGCGATTGGCCGGCGGCGACGACGATGGGCGTCACGAAGTGGAAGTCGAGGTCGCGGAAATCCTCAAGTCGGAGCACGAGCAGCGCCTGGCCGGAGCGCTCGAGGCGCAGCTGGCCGGTGGCCGTGTCCGACGGGTTCGCAAAGACCAGGTCGGTAACGAAGACGGTCTTGCCCGCCGGCACCTGCAGTGACGCCTGGCCGAAGACGATGCGCCCGTCAGTGGGCTCGCCGCCACCCGCGAGCGGCGGTGCGGAAGCCACATTCGTGACCGAGCCCGGCGAAGAGCCTGGTGCAGGCGTCGCGCCGCCGCTGGGGCCGCTGTTCGCGGGCGGCTGCTTGTTGAAGCCGCCGGGCGGCGGCGTGATGCCCACCTGGGCGAGCATCTGCGCGGTCTGCTCCTGCGCCGTCGACTGGATTGCCGGCTTGAGCAGGAAGAGCCAGATCAGGACGAGGGCGATGAGCGCGGCCGCAAGGAGGAGCAGGGCGCGCATCGTCCACGGCGGCAGGATCGCCTCCTGGACCATCGTGCCCTCGACTGTGACGGGCGTCGGGCCCGCGCCTTCGAGCAGCACCTGGAACGGGCGCGTCTGCGACTGGCCGCGCCAGAACGCCTTGCGCGGCCTGACGCCGACCTTGGCGAATGTTGCCGTGCCGGGCTGGGCGACGACACCGGGCGGCCGGACGTCGAAGTTCAGCAGCCGGTCAGGGTCTACCGCACTGAGCGTCGCGTTGATCGGTGCATTGCCCCGGTTGTCGATGGCCAGGTCGTGCGACGCGCGCCGGCTGCCGCGTGAGGTCCGCGGCGCGAGCTCGGCGAAGACGTCGCTGAACGGTGCGACGTCGACCACGCCCTCCTCGACGACCGAGCCCTGCGGATCCTCCTTCGAGATGACGTGGACGCCGAAGGGCAGTTGCCCGGCCTGGACCTGGGCCGATCGGGGGGGAATGAACGAGACCGAGACCGCATCCTCTGCGCCGGGAAAGAGCGACAGCGAGGGCGGCGTGACGGTCGACCACGCCTGCGCGTCGCCCAGAACCTGGAACGTGAACTGGTCGACGACCGATCCGGTGTTGCGCACGCGCAGCTGCACGCTGGCCTGACTGCCCGGCGTGACAGCGATGAGACGGGACTCGAGATGCGCAGCTGCCCCCATGTCGGCGGAGAATAGCCGTGCCACGCGCGGTGCAACAGCCGTCAAACGCGCGCCCGGCGCGCACTTTCGGGCACTTCCACTGCCCGTTTGCAACCATGGCGCGCCTTGACACGCCGCGCCGGCCCGCCCACGATCCCCCGATCAACGTGCTGCGAACGTGGAGAAGCCAGTGAGTATTGCGTCGTCGGCCAGGAATTGGCGGTTACCGGTGGTGGGCGCGGCCCTGCTCGCGCTGATCGCTGCCTGTGGCTCGTCAACGGCCGGACCGAGCGCGAGCGCGCTGGGCAACAAGCCGACCGTCGTCGTCCAGGCGCCGGCAAATGGCGCCGTCGTTGGGGTGGGCCAGAACATAACCGTTGTCGGCGCCGCGAGCGACACGGTCGGCGTCGACCACGTCGCCCTCTTTGCCGACGGGGTCAGCGTGGCCAGCTCACCGGCCGGCCAACCCGCGCCGCTGCTGCCCTTCTCGCTGACGTGGCTGGCAACTCCCGCCGGGCCACATGTCCTCCAGGTGATCGCCTACCGCGTGGATGGCACGCCGAGCGACCCGGTCGTGATCAACCTCGTCGTCGGCGCCGCCGGCAGTGGCGTCGGCGGCTCCGGCCTGTTCTCGTTCCCGGTCGCGAGTGCCCCGGGGGGCCTGATCACGCCTGCGCCGACCAAGAAGCCCAAGCCATCCAAGAACCCGGCCACCCCGACGCCGGTGCCAACGCCATCTGCCACCGGAACACCCACGCCGGCTCCGACACCCACCACGCCTGTGCCGACGATGGACTCGAGCGGACAGGCGCCAGACGACTCGGACGCCGAGAACTACGAGATCACGCTCACCCCGAACAACACGTCTTGTCCGCCGATCGACACCGGCGCGCCCGTCACCGCCTCAGGATGCATGTGGGAGCAGATCTCCACGCCGGCAGGCGACACGTCCGACCTGCTGGAGTTCAAACAGGACCGGAACACCACGTATCGCATGGGTTTGACCTCGTGCAGCGACACGTCGAATACGACCTACTGGTCATATACCGGCCAGCCGTCAACCACCGGTTGCATGGTCCTTGGGAACCGGGATTCAGGAGGCGGTGACCCGGGGTCGCTGATAATCCAGGTTGGTTTCCTCAGTACGGTGACTGAGCAGACGTACAACCTCTACCAGTTCACCGTCTACCAGTGCGCCTTCGCCAACTGCGCGAGCCAGTGACCGCCAGGACTCGAGGGCCACATTTGATGGTGGGGACCTTCTCGTCGGCCAGGAGTTGGCGTTCCGCGATCGCCTGCACGACCCTTCTTGCCCTCATCGCGGCCTGTGGTGGCTCCCCACCTGTGACCCCGGGCGCAAGCTCGGGCAACGGGCCGACCGTCGTGGTCCAGTCGCCGGTCAACGGCGCCGTGGTCGGCCTGGGCCAGGACGTGACCGTCGCGGGCGCCGCGAGCGATACCGTTGGTGTCGATCACGTCGCCCTCTTTGCCGACGGGGTCAGCGTCGCCAGCACGCCGTCTGCGGCGCCGGCACCAACCGTTCCGTTCACGCTGACGTGGCTGGCAACGCCCGCCGGGCCGCACGTGCTCCAGGTCATTGCCTACCGCGCCGACGGAACGCCGAGCGACCCGGCAGTCGTGAACATCGTCGTCGGCGCCTCCGGCAGCGGCCTCGGCGGCTCAGGCCTGTTCTCGTTCCCGGTCGCGAGTGCCCCGGGAGGCTTGATCACGCCGCCGCCGACCAAAAAGCCCAAGCCATCCAAGAACCCTGCGACGGCTACGCCCGCGCCGACCGACTCCTCGAGCACAACGCCGACCGCGTCGCCGACAGCCACGCCCACTCCGACTCCGACTCCGACTCCCGCCGGGTCTCCAGTCTTGACACCCGACCCCAACGGCCAGGCGCCGGATGACAGTGCGCTCGAGCCGCATCAGATTGAGTTCACCGGCGACCCAACGGCGTGCCCGCTCAGCCCCCACCCAGCCAACGCCGTGGGCTGCATCTGGGAACGGGTCTCGTCGCCCGGCGACGGCCAGGACACCCTCTACTTCGTTCCCACCGCGAATGTGTCGTACGAGGTCATCATGAGCGCCTGCGACGGCCAGACGGATTCGACGACGTGGATGCTGCAGGGCCAGGATCCGTCGCTCAAGACGGGCTGTGGCAACTGGCTGATCACCACAACTGGCCCGACTCCGCCGGCATCGATCACCATCGCCGTCAGTATTGGCCAGCCCTCTGGTCCTGCCTATGACCTGTACCTGTACGCGGTCTACGCCTGCGCGCTCCCAAACTGCGCGGATCAGTAGTCGCGTCGAATCG
>DATCGV010000076.1:0-6816 GCA_036508755.1 Candidatus Limnocylindrales bacterium
CCTGACCCGCGGAGAAGGGTGCTGCGGGTTGGGAGAGTCCGCAGCGATAGGGGAGTGCTTACTGGATTGGGGCGTAGAACAGGCTCGGGATGAGCTGGTGCTGGACGCCATCGCTGAGCATGAAGTCGATGAACGCCTTCGTCAGCCCGGTGGCATCACCTTTGGTGTACATGTGGCCCAGGGCCTGGAGCTTGTAGGTGCCGCTGGTGATGTTGGCGACAGTTGCGTCGATGCCATCGAGCTGCAGCCCGTTGAGCGACGCCTTGTTCTGCTGGTAATAGGCGAAGCCGATGTAGCTCGTGCCGCCAGGTGTGGTGGAGACCGCCTGGGTGACGGCGCCGTTCGAGTCCTCGGTCAGTGCCTGGCCGGACGCCTCGTTGGCTCCCTTAAGTACGATTGCCTTGAAGACCGCCCGTGTGCCGGAACTCTGGGGGCGGATGATCAGCACGATCGGCTCGTCAGGGCCGCCGACATCCTTCCAGTTCGTGATCTTGCCAGTCCAGATGTCCGTCGCCTGCTGCGTGGTCAGGTTCGATACGCCGGTCACATCCTGACTCGTGACCATGATGAATCCCTGGCGAAGCACCTGATGATCGACCAGTGCGTTCGCGTCGGGGGTGGCCAGCTTGGTGAAGGCGTCGACGTCGGAGTCGCCGATCTGGAACGCGCCAGCAGCGACCTGCGTCAGGCCGGTACCTGAGCCGCCGCCCTGGACGTCGACCGACGAGCCGGCGCAACCGGCCTGATACGACTCCTTGGCGGCCTCTACAACGGGCTGCATGGCGGTCGAACCGCCGGCGATGGTGCTGCCCTGCTCGCAATCAACGACGGGCAGACTCATGGCGCTCGCGACCGGGGATCCGGCGGCGATGCTCGGGATGGCGACGCTCGGGATTGCCACGCTCGGAACGGCGACGCTCGGAATGGCGACGCTAGCCAGCGGGGTGGTCGCGCCAGTGCCGCCGCAGGCGGCAACGAGGATGCCGGTGGCCATCGCCACGCTCAGCCAGCGCAATGTCTTGTACACGGACGTGTGTTCTCCTCTCGCTGTTGGTAACGCCGTCAGGTTCCGGTCGCACCGTCAACGGCCTGTTGGCGCTCTGTTAACGCTTCGTTAACGACGCGCAGGTGCGGCGCCTCCAGCCGATAGCCGACGCCGCGCACGGTGCTGACAGTTGGCGCGCCCTGGCCCGCGCGCTCGAGCTTTTCGCGCAGCCAGGTGACATGGACGTCGACCGAGCGCAGATCGCCGTTGCGCATCTCGGCGCCCACCGCGTCGAGCAGCTCCTGGCGGCTGAACGTTCGCCCGGGCTCGCGCGCCAGGACGGCGAGGAGCAGGTATTCGCGCGGCCGCAGGTGGACCGGCGAGCCGGCGACGATCAGCTCGCGCCGCTCGCCATCCAGCCACAGGCTGGGTCCGAGCTGGATGCGGGCGGCGACGCCAAGTACGCGCACCTGCTCAGCGAGCAGCTCGACGCGGCTGGCCAGCTCCGCCGGCTCGACGTGCGTGTCGAGGGCCTCGTCGAAACCCGAGCGTAGTGCTATGAGCCGTTCCGAGCTGTCCGCCGGCCGATCAATAAGCAGGGCACGCAGGTCGCGCCGCGCTCGACGCACCTCGGCGACGGCATTGATGTCGTCCGTCGTCGCCGGAGGCACCCAAAGAACGACCACGGCTGGCCCGATCGTCCTGAGCAGCTGTCGAAATATCGACTGGTCGCTGGTGCGGCGAACGGTCGAGCCGATCGCATCGAGCCACGATGCCGGTACGCCTTGGGTCAGAGCGAGCGTGGCAACAGCTGGCGAACCCTCGAACTCCATCGGCCCTCCATCTTGGTGACACTCGGCCCGTGGACATCTCAGTCCACAGTGAGATGTTCACGTCGTGCTGACATGTCGTTCGACATTCATCTCGCAAAGGAGATCGTGACGGGCGCGTTGCCCAGGGCCAGCTGGCCAAGGTTCGACCTGCCAAAGCCTGGCGTTCGGCCTGCAGTCGAGCTGGCTGAATTGCTCCGCGACCCGATCCGTGCAGGCTACGAGCGCGACGAGGAAGCGATCGGACGGGCTCGCGTTGCGCTGGGCGAGGTCCTCCGGTGACGACCCTGGTCATGCGCCACTTCCGGCTGCCCTGGCAGCTGGTCCTGCTCGTCGCCGCGACGCTCTGGACGATCGCCTGGTTCGCAACTGCGCCCCTCGCCGACTGGCTCAGCTACGGGCTGCTCCCGCTGGAGCGCGGCACGGGCACCGGCGACGCCGTGGCCTTCTTCCTGCTCGACGTGCCCAAGGTCCTGTTGCTGCTGTCCGGCATCGTCGCGCTCGTCTCGTTCCTGCGCTCGTTCGTTTCACCCGTGCGAGTGCGCCGCGTGCTTGCCGGTCGTGGCGCGCTGCCGGGCACGGCCGCCGCCGCCGGGTTCGGGATCATCACTCCGTTCTGCTCGTGCTCGGCCGTCCCGTTGTTCATCGGCTTCCTCGAGGCTGGTGTCCCGCTCGGAGTGACCTTCGCCTTTCTGGTTTCGTCGCCGATGGTCAACGAGGTCGCCCTCGTGCTGCTGTGGGGTTTGTTCGGCCCGTGGATCGCGCTCGCCTACATCGCGTCGGGCCTGGCGGTTGCAATCCTCGCCGGCCTCATTATCGGCCGCCTGCACATGGAGAACTACGTCGAGGATTACGTGTGGCAGATGCAGGCGACCGCGACTGCGATCGAGTTCCGGCCGACGCTCGAGCAGCGCGTGCGCGACGCGTGGGGCTCGACCCTCGCGATCGTGCGTCGCGTCTGGCTGTTCGTGATCGCGGGCATCGCCGTCGGCGCCTTCATTCACGGCTTCGTGCCGACCGACACCGTGGTTGCGCTTGGGGGGCGGTCCAACCCGTTCGCGGTGCCCGTTCTGGTTGGCCTCGGCGTACCCCTTTACGGCAACGCGGCGGGCACGATTCCAATAATCGAGGCGCTGCTCGCCAAGGGTCTGCCGCTTGGCTCGGCACTGGCGTTCATGATGGCCATCACCGCGCTCTCGGTGCCCGAGTTTGTGATCCTGCGCCGGGTCATGAAGCCGCGCCTGCTGGCCACCTTCATCGCCATCGTCGCCGGCGGCATCATCGCCGTCGGCTATCTCTTCAACTTCCTGATCTGAATAGGAGGAACCGAGTAATGCACGTCATCGAGGTTCTCGGACCCGGTTGCGCCAACTGTCGGCGCCTGGAGTCCAACGCCCGCGCGGCGACCGTGTTGGCAGGTGTGCCAGCCGAGATACGAAAAGTCACCGACCCGCGCGAGATCGCTGGCTGGGGCATCATGTCGACCCCGGGGCTGGTCATCGACGGCAAGGTCGTGAGCTACGGCCGCGTGCCTTCGGCGGGCGACATCGCGCTCTGGCTGAGCGAGTCCTAGGAAGTCAGGACGACGGCGATCCGACCGCTCCGACAAGGGGAGGGACGTCGCTCAGCCTGACATCCGACCAATCCTGCGCGAACGCCCGGCGCGCCTCGCCCACGCTTTCCTCGCGCTCGCCGATGAAGCGCGCGACGGCGACGCGGTCGTTGGGTGACGCATCGGCGCCGGATGTGCTGGTCAGCCAGGCCGCCGCCTCGTGCGCGGCGACCGACGCGTCGTTCATCTCGCCCAGGACGTCCTGGAGAGTGCGCAGCTGTTCTATGAAGTCGGTCGCCGCGCGCTCGCCGAGGACGTCGCGCAGTGCCTCGAGCGAGTAGCGCATCCGCTTGGCCGTGATGCGCAGGGCGTGCCACGCGACGGCCTCATTCGAGCCCTGCGCGTGCTGCGCGGCGGCGACCATGCGCTCGACCGCCTTGTCGAGTCGCGCCGGCGCAAGCTCGGCCACGCGCTCGTTGGCGCGCTTGCCCGGCGACCACTCGCCGCGTGCCTCGGTGCCCTCGAGCAGGTCGTCGATAAAGCGGCCGTAGCCCGGGCTGTCGAGGTGATCGACGAGCTCGACGAAAGCCGCGTCGCGTCTTGCGCGCCAACTCGCGGCGAGTGGCGCGAGATCGTTCCTGCCGTCGATCGACTCGAGCAGCACGTCGAGGTCGCGCACCGCGCCGAGCAGGCCGGCGGCGCGGCGCAGGCCGATGTCGAAATGCTCGGCATGGGCGCCCGAGAAGGCAGCGTCGAAGACACGCCACGTGGCGCGCATGCGCCGCGTCGCGACGCGCATCTGCTTGAGTGCCAGGACGTTGCCCGCGCGCGTCGCGCTCTCGCGCTCGAGCATGCGCACGACGTGACGGCGCAGCATCTTGCGCGCCGCGTCCGACCAGTGATCGTCGGGCGCAACGCGCGCCGCCTGCTCGACCAGCCGCGCCGCCATGGCCAGCTTGCTGTGTTCGCCCGGCCGGGCCAGGCGCGCCCGCGCGAAGGCCCGGGCAAAGACCTTGAGCGCGCCGGGATCGCCGTCGCGCAGCTCGACCTCGAACTGGTGGATCTCACCCGCGGGCACGCCCAGGAAATCCACCTCTGCCTCGTCGATCGAGGCCACGGCCGTGGCCGTGGGCAGCGCGATCGCGCGCTCGCGGCGCTGCTGGCCGACGGTGAAACGCTCGATCAGGCGCCTCGTGCCGGCGGCCAGCGCGATGACGCGCGCTCGCGCATCGCTCTCGGGCCACGCGGCAGGATTGAGCGCACGGGTCGCCGGCGCCTCGAGCTCGAGGCGCCGATGCAGCCCGCCGCCAGTCTCGATGTCGGCCTTGACGGTCAGCACTGTCTCGTTACCAACGCTGCGCAGGCGCGCCCCGTAGCCGGCCGACTCCAGCGCGGAATCGGGCGTGTCGAAGTAGCGGTCGGTGATCTCGAGCGTCCGCCACGCCGCATCGCCAACGGCCGGGTAACGAGCGTCGAGCCAGCGCACGATCGCTTCACCGACTTCAGCCTCGGCGAAGACGAACTTGAGCTCTACCTCTTCGTTGTCCCCCGCCGGCCCAGCCTCGGTCACCCCACCACGGCCGCGCGCGCGACCGACATGAGCGTCTCGAAGGTGTCGACGCCACGTGGCTCGGCGACGATCTCCTCGATCCGCCGCCAGCGATCGTCGCTGCCCAGCTGCCATGCGCGCCGGTCGTCGGCGAGCATGACCTCGATGATGGTGCGCAGGCGCGCCTGGCTCTCGTTGTCCGCTACGGGCGTGAGCGCTTCGACGCGACGGTCAAGGTTGCGCTCCATCAGGTCGCCCGAGCCGATGTAGAAGCGCTCGCGCTCCTCACGGCCGAAGACGAAGATGCGCGAGTGCTCGAGGTAGCGACCGACGACCGAACGCACGCTGACCGTTTCGCTCGTGCCCGGCACGCCCGGCCGGACTGAGCACATGCCGCGCACGATGAGATCGATCGGCACGCCGGCGGCCGAGGCGCGATACAACGCGGCGATTGAGGCCGGGTCGACGACCGCGTTGCACTTGATGACAATGCGCCCGTCGCCGTACTCCTGGTGCCGCTCGCGCTCGCCGTCGATCAGATCGATCAGGCTGGAACGAAGCATGGCCGGAGCCACGAGCAGCTTGCGATAGCGCGTCTGGCGCGAGTGGCCGGTGAGGACGTTGAACAGGTCCGTTACGTCCGCGCCCAAGTCTGTATCGCAGCTGAGCATGCCCAGGTCGATGTACTGGCGTGCCGTTTTGTTGTTGTAGTTACCCGTGCCGATGTGCACGTACCTGCGCAGGCCGCGGCCCTCACGGCGGACGACGAGCGCGACCTTGGAGTGGGTCTTGAGGCCGATCACGCCGTACGCGACGTGCGCCCCGGCGCGCTCCAGCGCCCTTGCCCAGACGATGTTGGCCGCTTCGTCAAAGCGCGCCTTGAGCTCGACCAGCACAACCACCTGCTTGCCCGCCTCAGCGGCCTCGATGAGCGCGCGCACGATCGGCGAATCGCCCGACGTGCGGTAAAGCGTCTGCTTGATGGTCAGGACGTCGGGGTCCTCGACGGCCTGCTCGATGAAGCGTTGGACGGACGCCATGAATGACTCGTAAGGGTGGTGGAGCAGGATGTCGCCCGCGCGCATGGCGGCGAAGACGTCGGCCTCCTCGTCGGGGTCGCTGGGCAGCAGGCGCAACGGCGTTACCGGCTGCCACGCGGGGTAGTGCAGGGCCGCTGCGTCCAGGTCGGCGATCGCATTGAGTGCGTTGAGATCGAGCATGCCTGAGATCTCGTAGACGTCCTCGGCCTCGACGCCCAGGCCGCGCATCAGCAGCGCGCGCGTGGCATGCGGCATCGAGCGCTCTATCTCCAGCCGGACGACGTTGCCGAAGCGACGCTTGAGCAGCTCTTCCTCGATCGCCTCGAGCAGATCCGGCGCTTCTTCCTCTTCCAGCGCCAGGTCCGCGTTGCGCGTGACGCGGAAGAGATGGTGCTCGAGCACCTCCATGCCCGGGAAGAGAGCGTCCAAGTTGGCCGCGATGACCTGCTCGAGCAGGACGTAGGTGCGCTCGCCGACCTCCATCAGGCGCGGCAGGACGGGCGGCACCTTGATCCGCGCGAAGAGCCGCTCGCCGGTGATCGGATCGCGGACCGTGACCGCAAGCGACAGCGACAGGTCGCTGATGTACGGGAACGGATGGCCTGGGTCGACTGCCAAAGGCGTGAGCACCGGAAAGATCTCGTCGAAGAAGCGCGCGCGCATCTCGACGTGGCGTTCCGGCCGCTCCTCGTAGCGCACGATGCGAATCTGCTCCTCGGCCAGCTCCTGGCGCACGCTGGCCCACGTCTCGGAGTGGCGCACGACCATCGGCAGCAGGCGTGTCCGGATCGAGTCGAGCGTCTGGCCCGCGCTCATGCCGTCCGGCGTTGGGTTCGAACGGCCGGCGGCGACCTGCTGCT
>DATCGV010000077.1:0-60026 GCA_036508755.1 Candidatus Limnocylindrales bacterium
GAGCCGGTCTGGCCGGCCATGCCAAGTCGCGCGACGCCGCGGCCACGATGCGCGGCCGCTACAAGGGCCTTGACCTTGTGCTCATCAAGCCCATGACGTACATGAACGAGTCGGGACTCGCGGTGCGCAAGGCGCTCGCGCGCGAACACACGCCACTCGAGGACCTGCTCGTCGTGTACGACGACTTCGACCTGCCCCTCGGCAAGCTGCGAATTCGCGGAGAGGGGAGCGCCGGCACGCACAACGGCATGCGCTCGATCGTCGGCGAGCTCGAGACCCAGAAGTTCGCCCGGCTGCGCGTGGGCATCGGCGAGCCGGCGACGCACGCGATCAACCACGTCCTGTCGCGCTTCACGGCTGACGAGCGAAAGGTTCTCGACGAGGTACTCGACGCGGCCGCCGACGCGGTCGAGGAGTGGGCGAGCGAAGGCGTCAACCGAGCGGCGAACCGTTGGAATTCGTGGGCTACGGCGCAGGAGTCCGAGCCGTCGACTGGAGCCGAACCGACGCCCGCGGAAACCGTCGAGTCAGGCGGGATCGTGCGCCACGCCACCGGCTGGCGAAAGCTGCTCGGCCGTGGCTGACCCGGGCGTCCGCATGCGCGGCCGGACCACGCGCGAGCGGCGCATCGCTGAAGAGGCCGTGGCCCAGGTCCAGCAACGCGCGGAGGGCCGCGCGGCTTCCGCGGCCGCCGACGCCTCTTCGACCGGAGTGCCGCGCGCGAAGCTACCCGACCTGTCGAGCCTGACCCGGCTGCTGGCGTCGGGCGGCGACGTGGCAGCGCTCGCCGATCGGTATCGGACGGTCCGCGAAGGCCGAGTCGGCCAAAGCCTCCGCCACGTCACCTTCGCGCACATGCCGCACGGCGCCAAGTCCTTCCTGGCCGCGGCCGTCGCCATCGCGAGCAATGAGCGGCTCGTCTGGATCGCACGCGACTCGGAGATCGCCGACCGTGTCGCCGAGGAACTGCAGGCGTGGCTGGGCGATCCGGCCAATGTCGTGACGCTCGAGCCGCGCACCGCGCTCGCTTATGAGCGGAGTGAGCTGATCCGCGACGAATCGGCCGCCCGCGTGGCGGCTCTCGCGCTGTGGCGCTCGGGAACAGCAAAGGTGCTCGTGGCCAGCGTCCAGGCGCTCTTTCAGCACACGCTCGCGCCCGCCGATCTTCCCGAGCAGCCGGTTCAGCTCAGGACGAAACAGCGCATCGGCCAGGAGCGCGTGCTGCGCGAGCTGCTCGACCTGGGCTACGAGGCCCTGCCCGAGGTTGCCGGCCGGGGCGAGTTTGCGCGCCGTGGCGGCATCGTCGATGTCTTCCCCGCTGGCCAGCCGCTGCCCGTGCGCATCGAATGGTTCGGCGACGAGATCGACTCGCTGCGCGCGTTCGACCCGGCCAACCAGCGTGGCATCCGACCGATCGAGCAGATCGAACTGCTGCCGGCGAGCGAGTTCCTGCTCGGCGCTGACGCGGGCGCCCGACTCCGCGCCACGCTCGGCAAGTCAGCCGATCGCTTGTCTGCCGACCTGGCGACAGATCTCACCCGGCTCGAGCAGGGCCAGCTGTCCGACGCGGCCGAGGTGTGGGCGGGCGTGCTCGCGCCGACGACGGCGTTCGACCACATCAGCGACGAGATCTGGGTGCTCGACGAGCCGGCGGACATCGCGGCCGCGGCCGACTTCCTCTGGACGCAGGCCGACGAGCGGCTCGCGGAGCTCGAGCGGGCGGGAGTCGTGCCGCGCAACTGGGCCGCGGCGTACCCCGACCGGCGCGCCTGGAAGCAGCGCTTCAACTCCGCGCGGACACTCGAGCTGACCTGGGAGAGCGAGATCGACGGCGCGCCGCCAGGCGGCAACCCCTTCGGCTGGCACGAGCCGGTCATGCCGCCACAGGCAATCCGCGATCTCGGCGAGACCGTGACCCGTTGGCGGCGCGAAGGCGAGCGAGTCGTTCTGGCCAGCGACCAGTCGGCGCGCCTGTCGGAGATCCTGGCCGAGACGGACATCATGGCCGCGCCGACCGCCGGCCTGGCCGAGCCGCCGCAACCGGGCGGGCTGGCGCTGATCGACCGCAGCCTCAACTCGGGCTTTGCCGGCGGTCCGGAGGGGCTCGTCCTGGTCACGGACCGCGAACTGTTCGGCACGGTGCGTGTCCGTCGGCCGCGCGTCCTGCGCCGGATCGTCCCGAAGGACCTGCTCGAGCGCCTCCAGCCCGGCGATCTGGTCGTCCACATCGACCACGGCATCGCGCGCTACGGCGGCATGACTCGGCGCAACGCAGGCGGCGACGGCATCGAGGAGCGCGACTTTCTCGAGCTTCAATTCGCCGAGGGTGGCCGGATATGGGTTCCGGTCGAGCAGATCGAGCGCGTATCGCGCTACGCCGGCGGCGAGAACCCACACCTGTCGCGCCTGGGCGGCGGCGAGTGGCAGCGCACCAAGTCCCGCGTCCGCAAGGCCGTCACCGATCTCGCCAAGGAGTTGCTCGAGCTCTACTCGGCGCGTGAGCGGGCGGATGGCAAGGCCTTCAACCCCGATTCGCCCTGGCAGCAGGAGATGGAGGCGGCGTTCCCCTACGAGGAGACGGTCGACCAGTTGCGCGCGGTCGCGGAGGTCAAGTCCGACCTCGAGCGGGGGCGCCCGATGGACCGCCTGGTGGTCGGCGACGTGGGTTACGGCAAGACCGAGGTCGCGATCCGGGCGGCGTTCAAGGCCGTGTCAGATGGCCTGCAGGTGGCCGTCCTCGTGCCCACGACCGTCCTTGCGTCACAGCATCTCGAGACGTTCCGGCAGCGTTTCGCTGCCTACCCATTCACGGTCCGGATGATGTCGCGCTTCGTCGATCCGGAGCACCAGCGCGACACGGTCGCGGGCCTCGCCGCGGGATCGATCGACCTGGTCATCGGCACGCATCGGTTGCTGTCGAAGGACATCCGCTTCCGCAACCTTGGTCTTGTCATCGTCGACGAGGAGCAGCGCTTCGGTGTCGCGCACAAGGAACGGCTCAAGCAGATGCGTACGGAGGTCCACGTCCTGACGCTGTCGGCCACGCCGATCCCCCGGACGCTCAACCTGGCGCTCGCCGGAGTGCGCGACATGAGCGTCATCGAGACCCCGCCCGAGGACAGGCTGCCGATCCAGACGCGCGTCGCGGAGGCGTCGGCCGGCCTCGTGCGGGACGCGATCCTGCGCGAGCTCGATCGTGGCGGCCAGGTCTTCTTCGTCCACAACCGGGTCGAGACGATCGAGGCCCAGGCAGAGCAGCTGCGCCAGCTGCTGCCCCACGCGCGCGTGGTCGTCGCCCACGGCCAGATGGGCGAGGGCCAGCTGGAACGGGTCATGCTCGCTTTCGCCCACGGCGAGTTCGACGTGCTCGTGTGCACGACGATCATCGAGTCCGGCCTCGACATCCCGAACGCGAACACGATCATCATCGACCGTGCCGACGCGCTGGGTCTCGCGCAGCTGTACCAGCTCCGCGGGCGGGTCGGGCGTTCCAGCCGACGCGCCTACGCGTACCTGCTGTATCGGAAGCGTGGCCAGCTCTCTGACATTGCCCGCAAGCGGCTGCAGGCGATCTTCAACGCGTCGGAACTGGGCGCCGGCTTCCAGATCGCGCTGTCCGACCTCGAGATCCGCGGTGCAGGCAACATCCTGGGCGCCGAGCAGCACGGCCACCTCGCGGCCGTCGGCTTCGACCTTTACACGCGCCTCCTCTCCGAAGCGGTCGAGGAGCAGCGCGCGCTGCGCGACCTGCGCGAGCCGGTCAAGCCACGGCCGGAGACGGTCATCGACCTGCCCGTGAATGCCTTCCTGCCCGACGACTACGTGGCCGAGGAGCCGATGAAGCTCGAGCTCTACAGACGCATGGGCAAGGCCGGCACCGAGGGCGAGGTGGCGGCTGTTCGCGCCGAGCTGATCGATCGCTTCGGTGCCATCCCGGCGCCCGTCGAGCGGCTGCTCGAGGTCGCACGGCTGCGCATCGCGGCTTCACTGGCGGGCATCGCTTCGCTCGCCCGCGAGTCCCACGAGCTCATCGTCCGTTTCCACTCAGACTGGTCGCGCACGGCCACGATGCGCGCCATGGCGCCAACTTCCTTGACCGATCGCGTCCCGGGCGTGGCGCCGGGCGCCATCACCTACGGCTCGAACCAGATGCGCATCCGCCTCGCCAAGGATCCCGAAGTGGCCTGGAACACGACGCGCGCCGTCGTCGAGCGGCTCGCGAAACGGCTGGAGCCAACCACCGCATAGGTGGAGTGTGCTACCTTTGCACACTCACATGCACACGACCTCCTCTCCGCCGCGCACACTCGCGCGAACGAACGTGACACTGCCCTCCGAGCTCCTCGAAGAGGTCGACGAGCTGGCCGGTCCGCGAGGCCGAAGCCAATTCGTCGCCGAGGCCGTGGCGGCTAAGGTCAAGCGCGAACGCCTGCGCAAGGCACTCGATGCCAGCCGCGGCGCGTTGGTCGGCACGCCTTCCTATATGACCCCCGACGAGTCGTATCGCTGGATCCGGTCGATGCGCGAAGAGGACCAGGACGAGTGAGCTACGTCCTGGACACGACCGTCGTTATCGACCACGTCAACGGATACCGACCCGCGGAAGAGCTGCTCGACCGGCTCTTCGCAGAGACCGATCAGCTCTACACGTGCGACGTCGTGACGTGCGAGGCGCTTTCGAAGGGTGATCAAGCCGTGCTCGCGGTCAAGAGAGCGCTCCTCGACGCGCTTGAATTCGTTGCCCTCGCGCCCGAGGGCGCCCGTTGGGCCGGCGAGCAACGGCGAATGAGGCCAGAGTCCGGTCGACGCGCCCCGAGCACCACGGACGCCCTGATCGCCGCCCTCGCCCATTCGCTCGGCGCCACGGTCGTTACACGAAACGGCAAGGACTTCGAGCCGTTCGACGTGCCCGTGATGGGCTACGGCGAGATTCCTGCCTGACCTCACGACGCGCGGCAGTGGCCTCTTGAAGGCTGAGAAGCACGCCGTCATCTGGCTCTCCGTGCCGCGCCTGTCGTCGTCGCCGGCGGCGGCGGCGTGGGAGCCAATGAGAACGGTGGCAATGCTGGTTCGCCCATCGCGGACAACGGCGGAAGTCTGCTTTTGTGTCAGCGCCGCAATCTAGCCGTTGGTTGAGCCGATCTTGTAAGTGACGGTCGCACCGTAGATGCCGACATACATGCTGGTATCGGTGCCGGCGATCTGACACTGGATCTCGTAGGCGTAGCTCGTGTTGTCGACCGTCGCGTTCAAGATGCTCGTGTCGACCATGCGCTGGTCTCCCGTATCGGAGCTTTCGGGGAAGGCCGCGAGCTCCTGTGCTACGCCCGTGTTGGTCGTCGTCTCATTGACGCGATACAGGCCACAACCGGTCAGCCAAGCTCGCAATACGAGTCGTGGACCGTGATCTGGACCTTCGTCACCACCGCCTTGTTGGGCAGCATGGTGCAGCCCCATCCCCATTGCTGGCGATCCTCCGTGCTTGTATGGCGGACTATGACGTGTTGCGGCACAGGCGCGATAGACTCAGCGACGCCCAGCGAGCCAGAGACCGGGCGCCCGACGCGAGGTGACTCCCAGCCGTGTCCGCAGAAGATCTGCGCGCGAAGATCCGCGAGATCCCCGACTTCCCCAAGCCGGGCATCCTTTTCTACGACATCACCACGCTCCTGAAGGAACCGGCCGCGTTCCAGGAGTCGATCAAGCTCATGCTCGAGCCGTTTCGCGAGAAAAAGGTCGACATCGTCGTCGGCATGGAGTCGCGCGGCTTCATCTTCAGTGCACCCATGGCGATCGAGCTCAACGCAGGCTTCGTCCCAGTGCGCAAGCTGGGCAAGCTGCCGGCGGAGACGGCGAGCGTCGAGTACGCGCTCGAATACGGCACGAACACGCTCGAGATCCACAAGGATGCGCTCCACCCGGGACAGCGGGTGCTTATCGTTGACGACCTGCTCGCGACGGGCGGTACGGTCCTGGGCACGATCGAGCTGGTCAAGATGCTCAAGGCTGAGGTGGTCGGTCTGGCCTTCCTGGTCGAGCTCCAGTTCCTGAAAGGCCGACAACGACTGGGGGATTACTTCACGCACAGCGTCATCCAGTACTGAGGCTTCGCCAGATGGCGCGTCGCGAGCCCACTCCGGGCCAAGACCAAACGCGCCGGGAGTTCTTCCGCACCTTCACCCGCGAGGCCGTCCAGAATGCCGGCGCGGTGGCCGGCGCGGCGGCCGAACTGCGCCGAACGAGCCTCGTGGCAGCCCGCGGGCTGCTTGACATCGAGTCCGCACCCGCCGCGCCGGCCGAGCCCGCCAGGGCTCCCATCGCGACGCCGATCGACATGCCTGTGGACTCGACCTTCCGTAGTGCCTATCGCTTCACGGACGAGGCAATCGTCGTGCTCGACCAGCGCGAGCTGCCCGGTCGCGTGATCACGGCCGAGCTCCACGAAGCGAGCGATGTCGCCTCGGCCATGCGTTCGGGCGCGATCACTCCCGGTCCCGTGCTCGGCCAGGTCGCGGCGTATGGCATCGCTCTGGCCGCGGCCGGATCGGTCGAGCGCGCCACGCAGAGCCGCGAGCAGGTCATCCATGCCGCGGCAGGCACGCTCCGCGCGAGCCGCGGCGAGGTCCACGCCGTGCGCTGGGCGATCGACCGGATGATCGGACGCTTCGACGAGCTGGCCAACAGCGACGCTCAGGGCACCGACTTTCAGTCGGGGCTCAAGGCCGAGGCCGACCAGATCGCGACCGAGGTCACGGCGGCCTGTGCGGATGTCGGTCGCCTGTGGTCGGAGCTGCTGGTCGGAGACCAGGTCAACGTGCTTGCCTACGGCGACGCTGGTCCGCTGGCCTGCGGGATGGTCGGTATGACGACATCTGGCCTGCGCGCGCTGATCGATGCGGGAAAGCGCGTGCACGTCTGGGTAACCGAGGGCGCGCCCACGGGGGAGGGGTCGCGCATCACGGCGCTCCAGCTGACGCAGCTCGACGTGCCCCACACCGTCGTCCCGGACAACGCCGTCGGGTGGCTGTTCGCCAACCGGCGGCTGGACGCGGTCGTGCTGCGCGGCGACACCGTCGCGTCGTATGGCGACAGCGCGGCAACGCTCGGTTCTTTGGCTATCGCTCAGCTTGCCTCTGACGCCGGCGTGCCCGTTCATTTCCTGGCGCCCGAGTGCGCGTGGGATCGCGAGCACGCGGATCTGAGCGAGCTGGTCCTGGATCTCCGCTCCGCGGCCGAGCTCGGATCGGCGCACCGGGCGCGGCTCAACCCGCCCTTCGACATCGTGCCCGCGCGCGTGATCACCGCCTACGTCACCGAGCGCGGCGTGCTCGAGCCGCCGTTCAAGGAACCGCGCGGCTAGATGGCGAGCGCGACCCGTTCCGGCACCGCGGCCGTTGGCGGACGGGCGATCGAGGCGCTGCCGACGCGTGACCGGCGCCTGCTGCGCGAGTTCATGGAGCGCGATCGGCTGCGTGCCGCGTACGCCGTGTGCGACCTGGACGCGAAGGAGTTCGGCCGGACGAAGTGGGGCATCGCGGTCGAGCGTGGCGAGCCGATTGCGGTGGTGCTCGAGTACGGCGGCCTCACGCCCCAGCCGCTGTTCGTGATGGGTGACTCGGAGGGCATCGCCGCGGTCTTGCGCGACGTGATCAGGCCACGCCTCGTCTATCTCGCGGCCGACGAGTCGAATCTCCCCGCCGTGGCGCGCCACTACCGCATCGACCCTGGACCGCAGATGGTGCGCATGGTCGTCAACCGCCAGACGTTCAAGCCGCTCTACGGCCCCGTCATCCGCCTCGCGCCGGCCGACATAGTCGATCTCAATCGGCTGTATGGCCTCGGCTTCGCCGGCTGGCTGCCGGCCGACTCGATCGCCAACGGGGTCTACTACGGCGTGCGCATCGCCGGCCGGCTGGTGGCCGCGGCGGGCACGCACGTGATCAGCAGCGAGGCGCGCATGGCCGCGGTGGGCAACGTGCTGACCCATCACGACTTCCGCGGCCGCGGCTATGCCAAGGCGACGACGAGCGCCGTCAGCCAGGAGCTGCTCCGGATGTGCGACGACGTCGTGCTCAACGTGCGTTCTGACAATCCGCCGGCCCTGGCGGCATACCGCGCGCTTGGCTACCGGGAGCACTGCCGCTTCGAGGAACGCCTAGCGCATCGTGGCGGCGGACCCTGGGATAGCATCGTTGCCTCAATCGCACGCGTGCTGTTGCGCAGCAAGGAGCCCAATTGACCACGACACTCACCGCCGCTGAGCCACGCGCTGCCGGCCTGCCCGCACACGACCTGACCGATATCAACCTCGCCGCCGAAGGCGTCAAGCGCGTCGAGTGGGCCGAGCGCGAGATGCCCGTGCTGCGCCTCATCCGCGAGCGTTTCGAGCACGAGAAGCCCCTCGACGGCCTGCGTGTCGGCGCCTGCCTGCACGTCACGTCAGAGACGGCGAACCTGGTGCGCACGCTCAAGGCCGGCGGGGCCCAGATCGCCCTGTGCGCCTCAAACCCGCTCTCGACCCAGGACGAAGTTGCCGCGGCGCTGGTGGCCGAATACGGGATTTCGACCTTCGCGCGCCGCGGCGTCGACCGCGACGGCTACTACGTCGACCTCAACGCCGTTGCCGACACGCACCCGCAGATGACGATGGACGACGGCTGCGATCTGGTCTCGATGCTCCACAAGGAGCGGCCGAACGAACTGGCCAACGTCTTCGGCGGCACCGAGGAGACGACCACCGGCGTCATCCGCCTGCGCGCGATGGCCGCCGACGGCGCACTGCGCTACCCGGTCGTGGCCGTCAACGAGGCCATGACCAAGCACTTCTTCGACAACCGCTACGGCACGGGCCAGTCGACGGTTGACGGCATCCTGCGCGCGACGAACATCCTGCTCGCAGGCCGCCATGTCGTGATCGCCGGTTACGGCTGGGTCGGCAAGGGCATCGCCATGCGCATGCGCGGCATGGGCGCCCAGGTCACGATCGTCGAGATCGATCCGGTCGTCGCCATCGAGGCCGTCATGGACGGCTTCCAGGTCATGCCCGGGATCGATGCCGCCGCGTGGGGCGACCTCTTCGTCACCGCCACCGGCAACTATCACGTCTTCCGCGAAGAGCACTTCAAGCTCATGAAGGAAGGCGCGATCCTGGCCAACAGCGGCCACTTCGACGACGAGCTGGACCTTGATGCGCTCGCGCGCATGGCCCATGGAGCGGTCCGCCAGATCCGCCGCGATCTGCAGGAGTACAGCCTCGAAGGCGGACGCAGGATCTATGTCCTGGCCGAGGGCCGACTGGTCAACCTCGCGGCCGCCGAGGGTCACCCGGCACAGGTCATGGACATGAGCTTCGCCAACCAGGCCCTCGCGGCCGAGTACGTCGCCAAGCACCATGCGGAGCTCGAGGCGAAGGTCTACGTCGTGCCCGAGGAGATGGATCGCGAGGTCGCGCGCCTCAAGCTCGAGTCGCTCGGCATCTCGATCGACACGATGACGCCCGAGCAGCTGGCCTACAGCAATTCATGGCAGCAGGGGACATAAGCGGAGGTCGGGACGCGGCGCTTCGCCGCGACCCGAACGGAGCGCGTAGCTGGCCGAAGGCCAGCGAAGGAGAAACGATTCACAAATGACGAGCATCGTCGACGACGAGCACTACCTGTTCACATCCGAGTCGGTGACCGAGGGTCACCCGGACAAGATGTGCGACCAGATCAGCGACGCGATCCTGGACGCGATCCTGCGCAACGATCCCCACGCCCGCGTGGCGTGCGAGACCGCGACGACGACGGGCACCGTGTTCGTTCTCGGCGAGATCACGACCGACACCTACGTCGACTTCCAGGACGTCATCCGCGAGACGGTCCGCTCGATCGGCTACACCGACGCGGCGTATGGCTTCGACTACCGCACCTGCGGCACGCTCGTCTCGATCCACGAGCAGTCTGCCGACATCAGCCGCGGCGTCAACGAGTCCGAGGAGTCGCGCGGCAGCGACCGGCACGACCAGGGCGCCGGCGACCAGGGCATGATGTTCGGCTTTGCCTGCCGAGAGACGCCGGAGCTGATGCCGCTGCCGATCACGCTCGCCCACCGCCTGACCAAGCGCCTCGCCGAGGTGCGCAAGGAGGGTCTTGTCGACTACCTGCGCCCGGACGGCAAGTCGCAGGTCACGGTCGAGTACAGCCGCGGCACGCCCGTCGCCGTGCGCGACGTGGTCATCGCCGCTCAGCACCACGACGAGGTGGCCAACGACCGGTTGCGCGAGGACATCATCGAGATGGTCATCCGCCCGGTAATCCCGGAGGCCCTGCGCACGGTTGAGCCCAAGATCCATGTCAACCCGACCGGCCGTTTCGTGATCGGTGGACCTATGGGCGACTCCGGCCTGACCGGCCGCAAGATCATCGTCGACTCGTACGGCGGCATGGCCCGTCACGGCGGCGGCTGCTTCAGCGGCAAGGATCCGTCCAAGGTCGATCGCTCGGGCACGTACGCGGCGCGCTGGGTAGCGAAGAACGTCGTCGCCGCGGGATTGGCCGACCGCTTCGAGCTGGAGATCAGCTACGCGATCGGCATCGCCCGCCCGGTCAGCGTGTCGGTCGAGACGTTCGGCACCGGCCACGTCTCCGACGAGCGGATCCTGGGCCTGATCGAGGAGCACTTCGATCTGCGCCCCGCGGCGATCATCGACACGCTCGACCTGCGCCGGCCGATCTATCGCCAGACGGCAGCCTACGGCCACTTTGGCCGGCCCGACCTCGACCTGCCCTGGGAGCGCACGGACAAGGCGGCAGAGCTGGCCGAAGCCGCCGGCCTGCACGTGCCTGAGCCAGTGGCCGCGGCAGCAGGGTGACCGCCGAAACCAACGCCCGGTCGCTCTACGCCGTCATCCTCGCCGGGGGCGGTGGGACCCGACTCTGGCCGCTGAGCCGGCGCGCGCGGCCCAAGCCGTTCCTGCCGCTGCTCGGTGAGCAGAGCCTCTTCCAGCTGACGCTGGCGCGCATCGCGCCGCTCATGGCCGCCGAGGACATCCACGTCGTCGCCGATCAGCGCCATCTGCCGCTCGTCACGCAACAGGCCCCACAGCTCATCGGCCGCAAGCTGCTCGGCGAGCCATTCGGCCGCAATACCGCCGCGGCCGTCGCGCTCGCCGCGCTGATCGTCGAGCGGCCGGGCAGTGACGTCATGGTTCTGCTGCCGGCAGACCACTGGATCGCCGACGAGCGGGCGTTTCGCAACGCCCTGACCGCGGCGGCGCGCGCCGCGCACGACGGCTCGCTCGTCACCCTGGGGATCCCGCCGGGCGGCCCCGAAACCGGCTATGGATACATCGTCGGCACCTCGGACGGGGCCACCGCCGGCGCGCGCAGCGTCGAGCGCTTCGTCGAGAAACCCGAGCGCGAGCGCGCAACCGAGCTGCTTGCCTCGCCCAACGGCGCGTGGTGGAACGCGGGCATCTTCATCTGGCGCCGCGACGCGCTGCTCGCAGCGCTCGAGCGCCACGCGCCCGCGATCGTCGGCGCCATCAAGCGCGGCCTCGACAACGGCCAGTCGCTGAACACGATCTACAAGTCGCTGCCCGATGTATCGATCGATCGCGCGCTGCTCGAGCCCGCTTCGCTCAAGGGCGAGGTCAAGGTCGTGCCCGCCGACATCGGCTGGAGCGATCTCGGCTCGTGGAACGCTCTGCACGCCGAGCTTGCCCGCCGTCAGCCAGCGCAGGCTGGCGTCGTCGCCGTCGGTCACGCTGAGGACCTCGGATCGCGCGACGTGCTCGTCCATTCGTCGGGCGGGCGACTCGTCGTCACCGTTGGCCTGGCCGATACGATCGTCGTCGACACGCCCGATGTTGTGCTCGTATGCGCCGCCGATCGGGCGCAGGAGGTGCGCGCGATCGTGGACCGCCTAGCTCAGGCAAAGGAGACCGAATACCTGTGACCACGCCCGCGACTCCGGCGCCGCTGCCTCCGATCGTCTTCGGCACGGACGGCTGGCGGGCGCGCATCGGCGATGACTACACGTACGAGAACGTGCGCCGCTGCGCCCAGGGCGTGGCGGAGTGGGCCAGGTCGGCCGGGACGAGCCAGAAGGGCGTGGTCATCGCCTACGACCGGCGCTTCTCGTCCGAGTTCTTCGCGCAGGCCGCCGCCGAGGTGCTGCTGGCCTACGACATCCCAGTCGCGATGGCCCAGACCGCCGTCCCGACGCAGATGACCTCGTACGAGGTGGTCGAGCGCGGCGCGGCGTGCGGCATCATGATCACGGCCTCGCACAACCCATACCAGGACAATGGCTTCAAGGTCAAGTCGCCGAGCGGCGCTGCGGCCAGCCCGGACATGCTCGCGGTGTTCGAGAAGACCATCCGCGACAATGCCGGCGGGCAACCACCGCAGAGCTCGTATGCCGACGCCCTCGCGGCGGGCAAGGTCGAGCTGTACGACCCATATCCCGGCTATGTTGAGTACACGCAGCGCTCGCTCGATCTCGATCGTCTCAAGGCTGCCGACATGCGCGTCCTCGTCGAGCCCATGTGGGGCGCCGGCGCAGGCTGGATCCCGCGCATCCTGGCGGGCGGCAAGATCCAGGTCACGGAGATCCACTCCGAGCGCAACCCATGGTTCGGTGGCGTCAACCCGGAGCCGATCGCACCCAACATCAACGAGGCCCTGGGCATCCTCGCGGGCGGCGGCTACGACCTGGGCCTGCTGCTCGACGGTGACGCCGACCGCGCCGGTGCGGCCGATGAGAAGGGCACATTCATCCACCAGCTCGAGGTGATGGGCCTGCTCATGTACTACCTGCTCGAGTACCGCGGCCTGCGCCAGCCGGTCGTGTCGACGATCAACGAGACGTCGATGGTCGGGCGCCTGGGCAAGCTGTATGACGTGCCGGTCTTCGAGACGTCGGTCGGCTTCAAGTACGTGGGACCCAAGATGATCGAGACCGGCGCGATGATGGGTGGCGAGGAGTCGGGCGGCTACGGCTTCGGCATGCATCTGCCTGAGCGCGACGGCATCTACGCCGACCTGCTGGTGCTCGACCTGTTCATCCACGAGCGTGAGAAGGGCCGCTGGCCGGTATCCGCGGCCGTACAGCATCTGCACGAGATCGCGGGACCCTCGTTCTATCTGCGCACCGACGTGCATGTCGATCGTGCGGCCTATCCAGCGCTCAAGGCACGCCTCCTCGTCGAGCTCAAGCAGGAGGCGCCGGCGTCGATCGCCGGCCATCCGGTCGTGCGCACGGACGCGCTCGACACGAACGACGGCTTCAAGTTCTGGCTCGACGACGGTTCGTGGCTGCTCGTCCGCTTCAGCGGCACGGAACCGCTCGTGCGTGTCTACGCCGAGGCGACTTCGGCCGATCTGCGTGACGCCATCCTCGAGCAGGGCGCCGCCCTCGTGCGCGGAGCTTGAGCGTGGAGTCGAGCGCGCCGCTGGAGGATCCGGCAGGAATCCTTCGGCGCGACCCGGGTCACATGCTCGGCGCGATCCAGGCCTTTCCCCAGCAGATGCGCACGGCGTGGCAGATGTCGCGCGATCTGACGCTCCCGGACCGGTATCGGGCGGCGACGAGCATCTGTGTGCTGGGAATGGGCGGGTCGGCCGTGTGCGGCGATCTCGTGCGGGCGATCTTCAGCGACCGCCTGACGTTGCCCATCGCGTCCGTGCGCGATTACGAACTGCCCGCGTGGGTGGGCACGAACACGCTCGTCATCTGTGTCTCCCACAGCGGTGCCACGGAAGAGACGATCACTGCCCTCAGCGCAGCCCTCGAGCAGCGCTCCCCGGTGGCGGTGATCAGCACGGGCGGGCCGATCGGCGACGTCGCGACCAAGGTGAATCTGCCTAGGCTCATCTACCCGAACGAGACTCCGCCACGCGCCGCGCTGGGCTACACGATGCTCCTGCTCGCCGGCCTCCTGGAGCGCGGCGGCTTCCTGGCCCTTGATGACGCGCAGGTCGATGAGGCCATTCGCGCCGCCGAGGAGGTGGCGAGGAGCTGCGGCCCTGACGTGCCCGTGGCGTCGAACCTGGCCAAGCAGCTCGCCTGGTCGCTGCTCGACCGGCTGCCGGTGATCGAAGGCAGTGGCGTGATGGCCGCAGTCGCGCGGCGCTGGAAGACCCAGATCAACGAGAACAGCCACTCGGCGGCCGCGGCCGAGGAGCTGCCCGAAGCGACGCACAACACGGTCGTTGGCTACGAGCAACCCGAGACGATGCGCGACCACGAGTACGTCGTGTTCCTCGCCGCGGATTCGGATCTCGTTCGCAACCGCGAGCGAGTGCGGCTCTCGATGGGGCTGCTCAAAGCCTCGACCATCGACTACCGGCGCGTCTCGATCGATGGCAACGGCCGTCTTGTACAGGCCAGCGCGGCGATCAGCCTGGGCGACTACGTCAGCTTCTACCTCGCCCTGCTCTATGGCGCTGACCCGAGCAAGACCGAGGCGCTGACCCTGGTCAAGACGGCGATGGGAGAGTTCGACGAGTCCGCCGAGGCACCATCCGACCCAGTGTTCTCACCCGAATCGGGGACTGACGGCGACGGCAGGCTGATGTAGCCTGAGTCGGAAATCTGCCGGGGGCTCCGACGGCTCGAGCGGGCGCCGGCCTCCGAGCGTTCAGCGGGATGTGGAAACGCACCCCGAGCGGAGGGTTGGCCCGATGCACTCCAGCGTCTACGGCAAGATCGAGAAGGCGAACCGCTACGCGCGCGAGCTCGACCGGATCTCCATAGACCGGATCACGCTCACGTTCCGTGGCGACAACGACACTCATCGCGTCTCGCTCGAGTCCGATCGCTGGCATTGCAATTGCCACTATTTCGAGTCGTTCAAATCCTGCGCGCATGTCCTGACGATGCAGAAGATCCTGGGACCGATGCTGAGCGACGATGCCCAGTCGAGCTTCTTTGGCGCCGCGGACGAAGAACCGGTACTCGTCGACACGGCTTCAACCTGACAGCCCTCCTTTCTCTCCGCCGTTCTTTGGGAGGCCGGCGCCCTTGCGGGCGCCGGCCTCTCTCGCTCATAGGGTGAGCAGCTCCCCCTAGGGCACGTTCATTCGCCAGCCGTAGCTCGCCTCATCGCCGTTGGCCAGATGAATCGAGACCGTCACGATCCACGTTCCGGATGTTGGTGCGGCGAACGATGCGCTCGCCATGCCTGGCGGCGGCGTAGCGTTGCTGTCCGGGTCGTAGTCAAAGCCACCGCTCGCGAGCGACTTGAAGTCACCCTCTGGCTGGGCGTAGCTCGCCTGCCAGCTGATGAACTCGATCGATGGGCTGGTGGTGAAAGTCAGCGATGCCCTGCCGCCGACGGATCCAGCTCAGCGAGTTGCAGCATGTGCCCGAAATCGACCATGTCGACACACGCCGTGCCGGTGTCCGACGTCCAGCAGTACGTGCCGTGATTGCCCGAGACGCCGGACGCGGACTCGCCGAGCATGCCGTCCGGCGGGGCGGACAGGGCACCCGTCGGCGAAGCGGCTCCCGTCGGCGAGGCACCGAGCGAGGCTGATGACGACGGCGGCGGCGAAGTCGGAGGAGCCGTGACCTGGGCCGGTGTCGGCGTGGCCAACACGGGCGTCGGGATCGCAGCCGGCGTTGGGCTGGGCTGCCCGATCGACCCTGACGGCTGTGGGCTGCCCAGCGCGCAGGCGACGACGAGCCACATCGAAGCGACGAGCGCCGTCGCGGGCAGCGCGAGCGCGGACGTTCCAGTTCGCCTCATGGCACTCCTTCCTAGCATGTGTACATCGAACCATGCCCGTCGGTGATCGATTTCGTCTGGCCGCATTCGCCGCCCGATGAGTAGACGGTCACGCGCACGACGGGTGACGTCGCGCCCTCCAGGCCCTCGTTGTTCGGTGCCGCGAACGAGGCTCTGTAGTCGTACGTGTCGCTCGGCGTCAGCGATTTCGTATACCTGCCGTTGTCGTCCAGCACGGTCATCGAGCCGACGTTGGCCCATGAGGATCCGCCCAGTGCCCGGCGTTGGATCACGACGGAGCGGCCCGACAGCGGATTGGATGCGAGCAGCGGCCAGCTCACGCCATCGGCGACCTTCAGCTTCGCCGTGAAGGTGACCGAGCCACCGCTTCCGGCGCTCGTCGCGCTTGCAGACACGGACAGGCTCGTGTCGAGGTCCAGGCACGTGCTGTACGGGGTTGAGTTGGTCAGCGGGTCGTAGCGGATCTGAAGTCTGGCCACATCGCACGGCCCGAACTCGTGCTGGTTCCAACCTGCCTTGGACTTCGTCTTCGGAGCCCAGTGCATGACCGTGTCCGTCCACGTGGTGACGTCGGCGTCGTCGGGATGGTCGAGTGTCTGAGCGTGTCCGAACTCGTGCAGCGCGATCATCTCCGCGTCGTAGCAGCCCGTGGGCGGAGAGTCGTAGAACTGGCACCACCTATGTACAGTATCCCCCATGACGGCATATGCGTACCTGAGGAAGTCAGTCCAGAAACCAGGCGCACGCGACATCAGCCACGCAGCTCAGGAGCAGGGCATCCGTCACCTTGCGGAGCGACATCACGACAATGACGGCGACCTCCTCTTCCTGACTGACTGGAACCTGAGCGGGCGTCTTGGCGCCGATCGGCGCCCCGGCTACGCGCAGCTTCTTGATGCGATCACGTCAGGACGCTGCACCGCGGTTTATAGCTACAGCCTGTCTCGGCTGGGACGGTCTGTCAGCGAGTTGGGCCGGCTTTTCGATCTTTGCCGGAGTCGCGGGGTCGCGATACGCCTCGTCGCCGATAGCATCGATACATCTACGGCTTCCGGCGTCCTGATCGCAAACGTACTTTCGAGCGTCGCCCAGTTCGAGGCCGACGTCGCGAGCGAGCGTGCTCTGGCCGCCTACGCTGTCAAGCGCGCCCGAGGTGAACAGCCGGGCCACGGACGCAAGTACGGCGACCGAGACGGAGAGGACATTGACGCCGTATTGGATGCGTACCGCGAGGCCGGGTCGTTTGCGGGAGGGGCAAAGCTCCTGAACGAACGCGCCATTAAGCCGCGCAACGCTCGCGCTCGACATATCCGGCGCGCGGACGGGACTACACAGGAGCAGGCCCTATGGTGGGCGGGTAGCGTCGCCAGCATCGTTCGCCGCGTCGATCCGACGGCCCCCCGGACCGTCCCGCGGGGGGCGAAAGCGGGCGGCACGGACTTCGTCTTGTCGCGACTGCTCCGATGCCCGACTTGCGACTCGCGCCTCGTCGGGTACGCGGATCGCGGGGGCCGACGTGTCCGCTACTTGTGCCGGGCGCGCAGCGCCGTCCCTCACCAAAGAGGCAGCGTCACCGAAGCGTTGATCATGCCGGCCATTCGGGCTGAGGCGAGCCGGCTTCAGTCGCCCAAGCAACTAGAGGCGCACGGCGTTGACGAAGGGAAGCGCGCCGATCTAGAGGCACGACGAGTTCGGATACTGGATATGTTCGAGGCCGGTCACATCGACAAGGAGGAGCGCGAGGGCCGGCTTCGGTCGGTCTACGACGCGATGTCAAAGCTCGACGCGAAACAAGTGGTAGTCCATGTACCCGATCTCGACTGGTCGTGGGAGGCCCGTGACGTGAACCGCGTTCTGAAGGCCATGTTTGAGAAGATCGAGCTCGACCCGATAACGTGGCAGCCGGTCGCTTTCGAGTGGACCGTGCCAGAGTGGCGCTCAGAGGCGCTGGCGCAGACATGAGCGATCCAGTTGCCTACGGCCCATTGGTGCCTCAGGACCGCCGCCGCCGCCTCATTGCTTACTGGATTCGTCGCTTCCACTGTCCCGACCCGGCATGTGCCGACCGACAGCCCAAGCACAAACCGCGTGTGCTCGGTCGGCAGACGATGCGCGCCACATACGACCCCGAGGCCGGCTATGTGCTCTCGGGATTTGCCCTGGAGCGTGTCGAGTTTGCGCACGGTCTGATCAACCTCGGCACGTTGCCGGACGGCACGCTGGTAATCGGCCCTCCCAATCGCGCGTTACGGCCCCGACACTCGCCGGTCTAACCACCAACTTCGGTCTCCAGGACCTGATTGGCAAGACGCTGGCGGTCGTATCCGACGCCCGTCTCGGGACGAAATCGAATCTGCCGGCGCTGACCGAGCGCCTCCTGTCGATCTCGGGCGAGGATCCAATCACGATCGACAAGAAATACCGCGATCCGTGGACTGGCCGCCTCGGCACTCGGTTTCTCATCGCCACCAACGAGCTACCGCGCTTCTCCGACGTCTCACAGGCGCTCGCCAAGCGGTTTGTGACCCTTCTCCTGCACCGATCGTTCTATGGCCACGAAGACCCGACGCTCCGCCAAAGCTTTCGTGCGGAACTGCCCGGCATATTCAACGGGGCGCTGGAAGGCCTCGACCGTCTTCGGGCGCAGGGCCGTTTCACCGAGCCCGAGTCGTCGCGCGAGACGGTGCGCGAACTGGAGGATCTGGTTTCGCCAGTCTCCGCGTTCGTGCGCGACATGTGCGTCGTCGGGCCGGACGCCAAGGTGGTGATCGAGAGCCTATGGCAGGCATGGAAGTCGTGGTCGGATGAACAGGGACGGCACTACGGCACACTTGCTGTCTTTGGGCGCGATCTTCGCGCCGCGGTGTCCGGGCTAAGGGTGGTCAACGCGCGCGATGGCGACCGACGCCGACGCGAGTACGCCGGCCTCGCACTTCGCCCAAACAACGGATTGGAACGCGTACCAAGGCGTACCAGAGTCCATCGCGGGCGCAGGTGGAACGCCAGGTACGCGAACCGCACCACTGTTTGCCGAGAACGGCGACTCGGAGCTCAGGATCGAAGACGAGTATCCGCCGTCGGCGTTTGAGGGGATCGACGAGACTGAGGAGGGCGGGCGATGAGCGGCCGCCCCATACGTGTCGCCCTCTATGCGCGCGTCAGCACTCGCGACAAGGACCAGGACGTCGAGCTGCAGCTCGTGCCGATGCGTGAATACGTCGACGCTCATGGCTGGGAGGCCGTCGAGTACGCCGACGAGGCCGCCGCCGGCGATCTTGTGCATCGCATCGACTGGCAACGACTGCTGGCGGATGCCGCCCGCCGACGCATCGACCGGGTCATGGTCTGGAAGCTCGATCGTGCGTTTCGCTCGACGCTTCACGCACTCTCGACGCTCCAAGAGCTAGAGCATCACGGCGTTGGCTTCGCGTCGCTGACGCAGCCCGAGCTCGACACCACGTCGGCAACGGGGCGCCTCGTGTTCACCATCCTCGCCGCGGTCGGCGAGATGGAGCGCGAACTGATCCGCGATCGGGTGCGCGAGGGCATGCGCCATGCTGCCTCGAAGGGTGCCCGCATCGGCCGTCCGCCGGTCACCTCGCGGCCCGGCTTTGAGGCACGGTTCGACAGGGTACGGGCTGAGCTGGCCAGGGGTGCGGTGTCGCGCCGCCAAGCCGCACGCCGATTGGGCATTGGCACCGCCACATTGGCTCGTCTTCTGAGCCCGTCAGGTTCGGCGCCGGCCATTCCGCCGGATCGGCTGGGCCGCAATCGGCCGAACTCGGCCGCCGGCCGGCGCGTGCGCCGCCGGCGCTCGATCGGACCGCAATCGGCCGGAGTCGGCCGCACCAAAGCTCGCGCCGTTGCCCGCCGTGGCGCCGGAGCGGCTGGGCCGCAACCGGCCGCAGTCGGCCGAGTAGACCCGGCGGCGCCGGCCCCGCTTCCGGCCGCGGGAACTAATGAAGGCTCGGCGCCATGACGCGTGACGAACTGATCTTGAGCGCCCTCATTCGGCGCGAGGCGTCAACGGCAGAGCTTGTCGAACTGACGGACATTCCCGAGCGGACGTGTCGCAAGGGCCTACGCCGGCTGGTGCGCGATAACTACGTCTGGAGTCCGGAGCGGGGGCGGTGGAGACTGACGCGCCGTGGTCGAGAGATCGCGAGCGAGCTTCCCACTGTTTAACGAATCCGAGACGCTGGCCTCTGCCAGTGCTCGGCAGAGATAAGTCGGCGAGAACTCGCGCCGCCTAAGGTGTCACACGCGATGTTCACGGTGCCACCTATGGACGATCTTGAGAACGCTTGGGCCGAGTTGCACGAGGCGACTCTGCCCGGATGGCAGATCGGCCGGCCAGCGTTCAACGAACGCAAGGGCGAGTGGTCGCTCTACGCCTGGGATGCGACCGAGCGGCCGAAGATTGGTCATCGCTCGCGCGAGTGGACGGCGATCCATCCGACTCAATCGGGCGTGCTCCGCGCAATGGCAAGGTGTCTCCGCGAAATCGGCGAAGGGCGAGTGCCGAGGTAGGAGTCCGCATCCGGTCCAGCCGTTCCAAAAGGGAGACTCGCGCAGTGCGCCTCCTCCACGCTCCATGACGCTTTTGCTCTGCGCGCTCCGAAACGAGGTCCTTTCGACGCGCGGCGCCGACCCGCCGTGTACGGCGCGGCTTACTATTAGGCGTCAGTCACGCGGATACTGTCTGCGTTAGAACGTCAGGAGGTGCTACGTGCGAGCGCGTCTGATCGTCGGCGCCCTGAGCCTCATGACTGTTATCGGCTGCGCCGCGCCGGCGCCTTCGCCCTCGTTGCAGTCTGTGACGGTCGCACCGGCAACCCCATCGCCCGCGGCGCCCATGCCCTCGCTGCAGTCGGTGACACCCGCCCCGACCCCGATCCCGGCGACGGCATCTCCGACTGCCCCACAGATCGAGACGGCTCCTCCACCCTCGGCGCCGATTAGAACGTTCGACACGTCCGGCCCATTCGCGTGTGCGGGAATCGGTTTGATCGGCGCGACGCTCCAAGGTGATCCACACGACCCGAGGGTCGCGTGGATCGCGGTCAAGGTCCACGGAACGAGGGGCGTGATCTTTCCCAAAGGCTTCACCGCGCGCTTCACGCCGAACCTCGAAATCCTTGACGCGACTGGTCAGGTCAAGTTCCGCGCCGGTGACGCCATAGATGGAGGTTGCCTCTGGGGACAGGCCGACCTCCTCATCGGCTGGCCGTGACCTAACCGCGCAACATCTTGTCGAACCTCGCCGTCGCGAGCGACGGCGTGCGACAGATATGACTTGTCCTCTAAATGAGGTCTTTTTCGAAGGCCTCGTCGGCTGCTGCCAGTCACGTTTGACAGCCGGTCCATCTGGCACTTGACGGGAATGCTCCAGCCCTATGAACCTCCGGACGGAAGGCCCCGAGAGCGGCACAACTAAAGCGGAAGCTTGATTGAGATGCCAGAAGAAGCACTGGCCAGGACAGACTGATGAAGGAAGGTTTCGGGCTGCGCATCGCCGCCGGCCTGACAGTTCTTCTCCTCGTCGGGTGCTCAGCTTCCATTGGCGCCACGTCCACAGAGCCGCCAACGCCGTCGCCCGTGGCAATGCCAAGCGGCGAATCTCTCGCGCCGACGACTTCGTCGCCATGGGCCTCTGTCGAGCCGACTACGCCGCAGCCATCGGCGTCTCCAGAGCCTAGTTCGTCACCGACGCTTTCGCCATCTGAGGCGCCTTCATTTACGCCGACGCTGTCGCCGGAACCGACGTCCACGCCGGACATGGGCGACTGTTACTTCTCCCCCGGCCAAGTCGCGGTCACGTTCACGCCGCAGCTTTCCGAGCGATCGGAACAAGATGCGTTTGCCGCCGCAAATGGACTCCGCGAGGTGGAACGTTATCACTACCCCATGTTCGGGATCCGCTACCAAATAACTGACGGGAAGTCGGAGCTCGACAAGGCAGCAGAGCTGCGCGCGAATCCCTTGGTCGCGAACGCAATTCCAATTCCGGTCTGCCCTATCGACTGGCCTTAGACGTCACACTAATACCAACACACCATTAGCCGAGCAGCAGGGTTCGCGGCGAGTGTTGTCAGCGCTCCGGCTTCCATTCGGCTGTGGTGAACCGAAAAGAGGTCTTTTTCGGCACTTCGCCACGTTGGCACGTCGTAGAGGCAGCGCCTCCCGGCATCAATCAGATGTCAGCGGCAGAATCGGCACCTTCGAGCGCACGCGCGTAGTGCCGAATGTGCCGAGCGGCCCCGTCCGGCCTACGTCGGTCCTGCCAGGATGGCCCATCGTCATAGCTCCTCCAAATATCTACAAAGCAGCCCGTTCGGCCGGGTGTCGGTACGAACTGGGGAATGGATCGCTCCAGCCGATCGGCGAAGCTCGCGCTGCTCAGTCCTGCGCTCTCGCCGCACGGGTGGACGGCCCCCCAGCGACTCGGAGACGATCATCGATTGACAGGCGAACGACTGCTATGCGCGAGTGTTCGCGCTTGCATACCGGCACCGCGACAAATAGCATGGTTGGCGCCATGCCCCGATGACAGCAGCCGTCGAGACGATGGCGCGCGCGGCGCAAAGGAGCAACGCAATGAGGACGCTGAAAGTACTGACGCTTACTGTCACTGTGGGATTAGGCTTGCTGACCGCAGCATCCGGATCTGTAATGGGCGCCGGTCCCTCGACGACGCCATCTCCTCCGCAGGCACTCCCAACAGTCGAGCTTGTGGGTCCAGACGCCTTGCAGTTCCGCCCCAGCACGGAAGGCTCGGCGATGGCCTTTGATCAGCTCCTATCCTTTGCGTCGAAGCATCCTAAGGATTTTGGGTGCCCACGCGCGGGTGCTACGGCGAACTCATTCGAGATTGGTGTCGTGACGGACCAAGGCTCAACTCTGCTGCAGGAAGCGGCACAAGTCTTGCCGTCGGGCCTTACCGTGGCCGCCTTTCCGGCACGTGCGTCGATCGCGCAGCTCACCGAACTTGCCGATGAAGTGATTGGCATGGGGCCGAATGATATTGCGGACGCTGACCTAATCTGGAAGACAGAGCCGGATCAGATCAACGACCGCATTGTTGTGACTGTGCGTAAGAGAAGCGATCGGCTCTTCTCCGCTCTCTTCGACCGATACGGCGACTTAGTTGCCGTTCGTATCCAAGATGGGCAGCTTGCAGCGGACAGTCGCGATAATGACTACCCCCCGTTCTTCGGAGGCGCGAAATGGCAGTCTTCGACCAGTGTATGCACCACCGGTTTCTCGTGGACAACAGCCACGGGCCCAGGAATGCTGACAGCGGCGCACTGTATTTCTAACGGAGGAAACGCATCGTGGCTGGCCTATCCGAATGCCGGGACGGTTGCCAAGTCGACTGAAGAGAATTGGAACGATACGTACGGCACTCAGTACTACTCTGGTCAGTCAACATATCGGGGAGACGTTGCGCTGATACGTTTGACCACCCTTAACTCAGGACCATTCATCTACGACGGCGCACCGGGGACGTCGACAGATGCCGGTGTCGCTGGTATGACCTCGAGACGGCGTGAGCTGGGGGACGCCGTGTGCATCAATGGACGGGTGACGGGTGGTTGGTGCGGAGCAACAAGCAACACCGGGGAGAACGTCCACTACATTGACGGGACGGTGGCGCGCAACATGAGCGAGGCCGTCGCCGCTGGTCCGACATGTCCGACTCACGGAGATTCCGGGGCACCGGTTTATGTCAACCGCAGCGATCACCTTGTCGATGCGGCTGGGATATTCAGTGGAAGTGCTGATGTCGTACTGCTCTGCAGCACTTACTGGACGGACATCTGGGATGCGTGGTATGGCCTTCCGGGTTCGATCAAGCACGTATGAACTCCGGGAGTCTCCGGAGTCGGCAGCAGCTGCGGCCATTCGCTATCGGCATACTTGTCCTGATCGGTCTCGTGGTTCTAGGGGTGATTTCCCTAAACAGACCGGCTCCGATCGACTCCTACCGGCTTATCAATGACACCACGATATCTGTCAGTACAGTCACAGGACCCGGCACGTGGACCCGCTTGACAGGCGTGTCTGAGACCAACACGTCAGTCGAGGTGTCGGTGGACTCGCTCTCACTGCCGGCGGCTGGAACTGGGGACAAGACAATTGAGCTTACGGTGCCGCTGAGCGCCCCACTCAACGGCCGCATTGTGATTGACGGGCATTCCGGGCGCGAAGTCGCCAGGGTCGAGTGAGGCGCCGCAGAGGCTGAGCGAAAGAGGCGCCGGCGGCAACTTCAGGGCGTTCCAACTACTAGCCCGTCCTCGGCTCGACACGACCCGACGCCGACCTGATTACCGTGGGGCAACCATCCATGCCCGCAGGTCGGGAGAGGGATCTCCTCGGGTCGAAAGAGGACCACCTTCTGGGCCGGGCGGAGGATAGGAACGGTTCGAGCGTCGAATCGGGACGCTGGCGACCCCTGCCCTAATGGGACGGGTCCGCAAGCCATCTCGCTGATCACATCCTGACGGCTTTGTGAACGCGGTCGATCGTACAAAGGACACGCCGCTGAGTCACACTTCCCCTTAGAGGACGCGGTGGGAAGCCTCAGCCGAGGCTATGGGCGGGAGAGTGCCAAGTGAGGGCTTGGCTGCACGAGACCCCGACGCGCCAGATCATCCTCAGTGTCAAGGCCGGCAACGTCGTGCCTTCCGATGTCGACGCGCTGTGGGGGCGCCGTGGAGCGCGAGAAGGCGGAGATCGGCGTCCCGATTGGCTTCAAACGAGCCGAGTGCGGGGATACGTGCTCGGGCGGCGGAGGCGGGCTTCTACGAGTCGCCGTGGGGCAAGCACCGGCGCCTCGACCTGCGGGCGATCGGGCAACTGCCGGACGGCATGCGCATCGACTCCCGCATGTCACCAGGGCCAACGGGACCCTGCGGCGAGCGCAACCCGCGCAACGACGCAGGCCGAGTCAATCGACACGCGATTGGTCCAGTCAGGAGCCAAGTAGCACTTGACGGCCGATATAAGGTCGAATGGACTCCCGAACGCGAGCGGGAGAGGGGTCAGTCTGTTGCGGCATTCGAGACAGCTGAGTGTTTCGCGTTTGGAGGTGCCAGATTGATAGGACTCCCGCGTTCCTCGTCTCTCCTTCGACGGCGAGGCCGGCAGACAGCACCTCCAATATCTGCCGTTATGCGGCGCATCGCTGCAGTGGCTGCAATGACCGCGGTCGCTCTGACTCTCGTCTGGCCGGGCGAAGCGCTGGCGTGCAACCCTAATCGAGCGGACAATTATCTCCACTATTACCACGCAGCCTTGGGATCGGTTGTCTTCCGCGGGCGTCTTGACCGGCGTGGAGTCGCTGATTGACGAATACCCAACGTACGTCAGTCCAGGCTCGGAAGTCACAGCTTGGACGATGTTGACGAACAAGAACGATCGCAGGAATTGGGCTCAGGTCGGTTGGTGGGAGGATTACGGCGGGTATCGCAACACGTTCACACAATGGACGCCGAACCCTAATGACTGGCGCACGACCTTCTTTGGGGCACGGTCCGCGGGGTCGTCGACGCGCTACACCGTGTTTTACAGCGATGGGTACCTCAAGTTCTACATCAACAGTATCTTGAAACAGGCCATTGCGGCGACCCCTAGTGAGCTTTGTGCCAAGCGAAGCCCAAATATCGGCCGAAACACACAGCCTCGCCGATCAGATGCCGGGTGGTACCCTTGATCACGAGATCTTCAACCAATCGATCATAAGCTTGAATCTCGCCTGGAACGATTTCCGGCCATACAGCTCGACGATCCTGAGCGATTCATCCGATCATGCCATAAATAGCGCCGGCCCACAGTTGGCTGGAGTGTGGGATAAGGACTGCTATTCATGAACAGATTCAAGTTGGCTGTAGCCGCATCGGTTGTGGCTGCTCTAGGAATCGGTACTGTTGTGGTCACGTCCGTATCGGCCGTGGACCCCTGCTCGCCCACGAATGGAGCATGGGCGGAGTATGGAATTAGCGTGGCCGCGCTTCAAGGAGGGTCCGCCGACGGGCTAGACAAAGCCATCCTCGAAGCAGGACGACATCTGCCGAATCCGAATATCTCATCGAGCCTGTATGGGCTAATCTCTGACGCGACGATGCCGGGAGCACCACAGACCGCTTGGGTTCTCGTGGTGCACGATGCACCGGTAATCGCTGCCGCCGGTCCGGCCACCGAAGGCGCCTCGCCCGACATGGGTGCGACCGTCGGTTGCACGCTAATGTTCATGGACCCCGACACGGGTGCTTTCTTGTATGGTGTCCAGACTGGCCGTCGGACGTAGATACTCGGGGCGATGCTTGATACGCGACTGGGTAACGATCGTTTGTCTTGTCGTTGCCGCCTGTGTCGGCTGTCAACCAGCCAACAACGTCCCCTTTCTGGTCATCGCGAACTACCAAGAAAGCGAGATCTCCGTATCCATTGATGGGACCGAGATAGGCGCTGTTGCCTGCGGTGGCACGCTTCAGGTGAGCCCCGGGCAGAACGGGGTCCCTGCGTTGCCTTGGTCCGTCGACATCGCATCGACCACAGCAGGATGGGTGCGATCTGAGGATGTTGCTGCGGACCAAGGACCGCTCAGCTTGACTGTCCTATCCGACCGGCTTGTGCTGGGAGCTCCGCAGGGAACTCAGGTCGGTCCAGCCCTTCCCACTCCAGGCTGCTCGAAACGATCGTCTACACCGATCCCAACCCTCTCTAGAACTTAGCCTCGGCCTGCGCGCCGCGCCAGCGAAGTCGTGTTGTAAGCAACACGGGTAGCAATAGAGGAGGACTCCGCCCGGCTGGCGTGCTGGCGATGGTGCTCGATTCACGATTGAACCAACCCGCGGCGGACTTTCGCGGACGGTATGAGTCGAGCCAAAACCTCTATGCGGGGGAATAGACGGACTCTGGAAAGCAACTTCTCGGGAAGCCGGCGGCCTGGGAGACACTAGACACAACTGGCACCAGCGCAGGTTTCCCCAGTCGAGCGGATAGCCCTGCGGCCGAAGGCGCATCGTGAAATTCGACGGGATGGAGCGATTCGTGTAACCGATCGCCCAGTTGGTGGGGATGTCGGCGCTGTACGCGATCCAGGCGCCTCCCGAATCCGACTGGGACAGCACGGCCGCTTTCGCGTTTCTGCTGTCGTTGGAATCCTGGGCCGCGGCGTTGATCGCGGCCTTCATCCATGCCGGCGGCTCGTCGCCCTCCTTCCAGCGGTAGTCGACGTGCTGGTTCGGATTCCACGTGGCGCCACTCGCCGGCGTTGGCGAGCTCGCCAACGCGTTGCCGCCGGTGAGCGCCAGCAACATGACTGCCACGAACGCGGAGCAAGGGATGCGGATCACTGGTCCACCTCGGTCGTTCCGGCGGGCGTGGTGATCGTCGTCTCGGCAGTGCCGCTGGCCGTGTCGTCGATCGAGGCTGAAATGGCCTGCTGGGCCAGAACCGTCGGCACTCCGGACGTGCGGTCGATGCTGATGACCGGGCAGGGCGAACCGTCGCACGCGGCGAAAGTCACGAGATGCTCCCGGGTCATGCCCACGATCGAGCCCTGGCCGGCATCGTTGTAAGTCGAGACGGCATTCGATGCCACGTCGAGCACGCGGGTCCGGCACCGCGCGGCGCCACATGATTGGACGAACAGCGCAGTGCCGTCCGTGCTCCAGCCGAGTTGCGTGCCGAACGTCAGGCCGAACGCCGGATCGTCGGGCAGTGGCGGCACGGCCGGGGTGCCGGCACTGCCATCGAGCGCGTAGCGCATGACGCCAAGATCGGTCCGTGCCGGATTGCTGACTGCGTGGACGTAGACCGTCGTCGCCGACGGATCGACGATCGCCGAGCGCACGATCCCGGCCGGCCGCGCGACGACCGTGTCGCAGCCGGTGGCCGCGTCGAGGAAGTGGACCTCCGACTTGCCGTTGATGAAGCGCGTGTACACGAGCGCATCCGTCGTTTGCTGACCGACGAACGACTCTGCCGGCAGGCTGATCGAAGTGTTCCGGCCGGCGCCGCTGATCGTCAGCGTCTGGCCGGTGTACACCCCGGCGTCGAGCACTGCATCAACGGCCGTGCTGATGCCGGTCGTGTGGCGCGCCGCCGCCGCGCGGGCGACGCCCGCGCCGGTCGGGCAGGCGACGGCGTCGGCCGCCGCCGCGGACGCGGCATGTTTGAACGGCGCGGCGGCGGTCAGCTGGGCGGCGGCAATGGATAGCAGGGCACAGGTCCCCATGAATACGAGCGGCGGCGTCAAGGGCAGCCGCAAACTGATGCGCCTCCGGGCGCGGAACATCTGCTACCTCCCTGGCGGGTGGCCTCAGGCGGGTCACCTCCGGCGGTTGGCAGCGGCACCGCGGATCATCGGCCGGGTCACTTATTTCCCACTTATCTGCGGCTCATCCGGGTCCAGAAAAGGCGCGTAGACTCCGCCCGACAACTTAAAGACAAGGCCGTGGGATCCGCGAAGCCGGTGAGAATCCGGCACAGTCCCGCTACGGTGACCGGCGCGTTGAGCGCCGGAAGTCCGGTCGCCGGGCTCATGGTCGTGCCAAGTTCCTTCGCGAGAAAGGGAACGCACCCATGCGCCGAAACTCTGTCCCGACCCCTCCCGCCAGCCGCGGCAAGGGGTCGTTTCGATTCCTGCTGACCGTCGCCGCGGCCCTCGCCCTGGCGGCCTGTTCGCCGGCCGCTTCGACACCAACCAGTGCCCCGACACCCGCGAGCACGGTGTTGCCGACCCTCGCTCCTTCGCCGGCTCCAACGATCACGCTGCCAGCACCCACCCCCACCGCCACGCCCACGACTTTGCCAACGACGGCGGCGACGCCGACCACCTCGGCGATCACGATCACCGACGATGAGGGCACGACCATCACCCTCCCCGGGCCGCCCCAGAAGGTGATCAGCCTGACGCCCGCGACGAGCGAGCTGATGTTCGCGCTCGGCGCGGGTGATCGGCTGGTCGGTCGGACCAACTACGACGACTACCCGCCGCAGATCAGCTCGGTGCCCGCCGTGGCGACGTTCCAGGGCGTCGAGATGGAGAAGGTGGTCAACATCGGCCCCGACCTCGTGCTCGCCGGCGGCAACGGCTTCACCTCCGCGGCCGACATCAAGCGCATGCGCGACCTGGGCTATCCGGTCCTCGTCCTCTACGCCAAGGACGTGCCCGGCGTGCTGGCCGACATCCGCCTGGTGGGCCAGGCGGTCGGCGAGGCGAGCGCCGCCGATTCGATCGCGACCTCGATCCAGTCCCAGATCGACCAGGTCACGCAGGCGGTGGCCGGCCTGCCGGCGCCGCGGACCTTCTACGAGATCGGTGACGATCCCGAGCTGTACGGCCCGGCGCCAGACAGCTTTGTCGCCGACATGGTCACCCTCGCCGGCGGCGACGCGCTGACGACGACCGATCCGTCGGTCTTCTCGATCCCCGTCGAGCGGCTCGTCGCGCTCGATCCACAGGTCATCATCCTGGGTGACGCCGCCTACGGCACATGTCCAGACACGGTCGCGGCGCGGCCCGGTTGGGAATCGATCACGGCGGTCAAGAATGGCGACATCCGGCCGGTCGACGACACCATCGTCACGCGGCCGGGTCCGCGCGTCGGCGACGGTCTGATCGCGCTTGCCCTCGCCATCCATCCCGATGCGGCGCTGACCGCGCCGCCAGATGCCGTGGCGTACTGCACGGCCAGCCCCAGCCCGTCGCCGTAGTGAGCACGCGCGTCGCCGCAGCGCCGGTGCCCGCGACCCGCAGCGGCCTGCTTGAGAGTGCCCGCCGGCGCCCCCTGGCACTGGCCATCCTGGGTCTGGTGCTGGTCGCGGCGACGCTCGTCCTGGGCGTTGCCCTGGGCAACGTCTCGATCCCGATCACAGACACGGTCGCGATGCTCGCCCATCGCCTGCTGGGCTGGCCGGTGCACGTCACCTGGCCACAGTCGTCGGAGACCATCGTCTTCGAGCTGCGCCTGCCGCGCGTGCTGACCGCGATGGCCGTCGGCGTGGCACTGTCGCTCGCAGGTGCGACGTACCAGGGCCTGCTGCGCAATCCGCTTGCGGATCCATATGTCCTGGGCACGGCCAGTGGCGCGGCGCTCGGCGCGGCCGTCGCACTGCTCATCCCGGTCCAGCTCGCGTTCCTCGGCCTGGGCCTGCTCCAGGTGCTCGCCTTCGCTGGCGCGCTGGGGGCAGTCGCAGTCGTCTACCGCGTGTCGCGTGTCGGCGGCCAGGGCTCGATGACGGCCGTGCTCCTGACCGGCTATGCCGTCGGCTCGCTGCTCGCCGCCGGCCTGGCCATGACGATGTACCTGTCCGGCAACAACCTGCGCCAGATCTTCTTCTATCTGCTTGGCTCGTTCGCCCAGGCCTCGTGGCCGCAGCTGCTCGTGGCTCTGCCGCTGATCTGCCTCGGATCGGTCGTCATCGTCAGCCGGGCGCGCTCGCTCAACGCGATGCTGCTCGGCGAGCAGACTGCCGCGCACCTTGGGCTCGACGTTCGCCGCGAGCGGCTGATCCTGCTCGGCGCGGCGACGCTGATCACCGCGGCGTCGGTCGCCGTGAGCGGGTTGATCGGCTTCGTCGGCCTCGTCGTACCCCACCTCGTGCGCCTCGTCGTTGGGCCGAACGCGCGCACGCTGCTGCCGCTGTCGGCCATTTACGGCGCCGTTTTCCTTGCCCTGGCCGATCTGCTGGCGCGCATGCCAGGTGAGCTGCCGGTGGGCGTGGTGACCGCGATCATCGGCGCCCCGTTCTTCCTGTACCTCTTGCGCCGCTATCACGCGGGTTACGAGCTGTGACCGAACCAACGACCGTGCCGGCGCTCGAGGTGCGCGGCATTCGCATCGACTACGGATCGCGCGGTGTGCTGTCGGACGTCTCGTTCGCCGTCGCCGGCGGGGAGGCAGTTGCCCTGATCGGGCCGAACGGCGCGGGCAAGACGTCACTGCTCAGGGCGATCACGGGCCTCCTTCGTCCGCGTGCGGGGGAGGTGCTCGTCGACGGCAATCCGCTGGCGTCAATTGAGCGCGCTGCGCTGGCCCGCCTCGTGGCTGTCGTTCCCGGCCAGACGGTGGTCGCGTTCCCGATGCGCGTCGAGGAGCTCGTGGCACTGGGCCGCGTCCCTCACGAGCACCCGCTGCTGGGTCTGCGGCCGGTGGATCACGAACGCATCGCGGCGGCAATGGCCCGCGTCGGCATCACCGCCTTGTGCGATCGCGATGTACGTGAGCTCTCCCTCGGCGAGCGTCAGCTCGCCGTACTGGCCATGGCCATCGCCCAGGACGCGCGCATCCTGCTGCTCGACGAGCCGACAGTGCATCTCGACCTGCGCCACCAGGTGCGCGTCATGGAGCTGCTGCGCGATCTCGCCGCTCGTGACGGCGTGACAATCCTGGCCGTGCTGCACGACATCGCGCTGGCACGGCTGTTCTTCGATCGCCTGCTGCTGCTCGACGGCGGCCGGTTGGTGGCCGACGGAACGCCGGCTGAGGTTCTCACCGCCTCGACCATCAGCACGGTCTACGGCGTTGATCCACACCTAGTGCTCGGCGGCCTGCCCGGCTGACGGCGTCACACGGTCGCGCTCGACGCTCGTCTAGCGATCATGAATGACGACGTGACCGGGACGACCTTTCCTGTCGCCGGCAACGCCAGCGACCTTCCCGGACGTTCTGTGGCCGGTAGGCCACAGGCCACCGTGCCGCCGCTCGTCGAGCAGCTCCCCGGGCGCACGGCCGGTCGGGCGCTCGCTGCGCTCGCCGTCGGCGGCTTGATCGCGCAGCTCCTGTTCTACGGCGAGCTGCTCGGCATCAACTTCCCGATCTGGGTCGCTTTCGTGCTCGGGGCGGCAGTCGTTGCGCGCCGGCCCTCGGCGCGCAACGATCGCTTAGACGCCTGGATCCCTATCGCGGCGCTGCTGTTCGCTTCGTTCTGCGCGGTTCGCACCGACGGGATGCTCATGCTCTTCGATGTCGCAGCGGCTGGAACTTTCACGCTTGCGGGGATCGTCGCCATCGGTGGGCAGCCGATCACGCGCCGTTCGTGGCACTCGATCGTGAGCTACGCCGTCCGCGCGGTCGGAGTCTTCTTCTTCGGCGCGGTTTACCTAGCCAATGGCTTGCGCGCCACGCCGCGCTCGCCGGTCGACCGCCAGACAACGCCTTGGCGCATGCTTCGCGGTCTCGCCTACGCGGCACCACTGCTGATCGTTTTTGGAGCGCTGTTCGCGGGCGCCGACGCGGTGTTCGGTGCCATCGTGCGTCAGCTTGTGCCGGTTGATCTTGCGCCGCCCGATGTCGTCGGGCGCTTGATCTTGGCCTCCATCGCGGCCTGGCTGCTGGGCGGCGCCATCGTGTGCGGGTTGCTGATTCGGGACCCGGATGCCGGCAGTGCCCGGGAGCGAGCGATCGTGCGCCCTCGGATCGGCGCGACCGAGGCCTTCGTGATCCTCGCCTCGATGGATGTTCTGTTCCTGGTCTTCGTCGCCCTCCAGGCCGCGTACCTCTTCGGTGGCGTCGACACGCTCGCCGTGAGTGGCATGACCTACAGCGACTACGCCCGGCGCGGCTTTGGCGAGCTGATCGTCGCGGCGGCTCTGTCCGGGATCGTGCTCATCGTCCTTGGCAATCTTGTCGACGTCCGCGGCCGCACGTACCGCCTGCTGGCTTCGACCCTCGTGCTCTGCACCGGCGTCGTCGTCGCCTCGGCGTACCTGCGCATCACCCTCTACCAGCAGGCCTACGGCTGGACGGAGCTGCGCTTCTACACAGTCGCTGGCATTGCCTGGCTGGGCCTGTGCGCTGCCATCGCGCTTGGCACCGCCCTGACTGGCCGCATCGCGCCGCTGCCCAAGCTCGTGCTTCTGACCGGCCTCCTCGTCGCCGTTGCGTGCAACCTGATTGGGCCGCAAGCGTTCGTCACCCAACAGAACGTCAACCGCGCGATCGATCCGGCCCTCGTTGCCGCCGGCGGCCAGAGCGGGCTGGATGTCGAGTACCTGTCCTCGTTGGACGGTGATGCAATTCGCGTCCTGGCCGGGTCGGTGAACTCCCTGCCGGACGATCTCCGAACCAGCGTGGCTGCTGCCCTTTCCTATGCGCATGTCAACCTGGCGGCGAATGCGCAACGCGGCTGGCCGTCCTGGAACTATTCGCGCCAGGCCGCCCTGGACGCCCTGAGCGCGGCAGGCAACTGACCTCGCCGACGGCCCTCAGGACGTCGCCGATGGATCGGTGACCTGGCCCATGAACAGCACCGCGCCGGTATCGAGGTCGCGCAACGCGAACAGGAAGGGATGGTCGACGTGCATCTTGGCCACGTCGACTGGCATCGCCCCGGCACTGACGCCGACGGCCGTTGCCGCGGCCGCTTCAGTGCCCTTCTCGTCGACGGTGATGTTGGCCTGGTGGATGACGAAGGCGATGTACAGCGGCTCTTGAGTGGTCATGCCCGAGAAGTCCGCCGTGTTTGGGTCAAACGCGAGAGGCATGCCCAGCCCGCCGAGCATCGAACTCAGGTCCGCCGTCGTCTGCGTATCGAAGCGCGGCAGGGTCAGGTCGACCTCACTTGTCTTCATCGACGAAGTGATCTGATCGAGCTTGTCCGCGGTGAAGCCAGCGGCGAAGGAGTTGAAGTCAGCCGGCAGAATGATCGTCAGCGCGAGCTTGTTCAGGACGTAAGGCAGGTCGACCGCCTGCCAGCCCTGGCCGCTGGCATATGACTGCTCCGCGGTCATGGCCATGGTCGGCACCGTCGCGCTCGAGCCGTCGAGCAGGCTGAACGGCTTGTCCTGCGTCGCGTTGGGGTCGAACGGCTGTGCCCAGGGCGCCTTGAGGTAGATCGCGTTGACGAGGACGAGGCGAGTCAGCGTATCGAGCATGCCCTGGCTGATCAGCTCAGGGATCCGGCCGTTGGTCTTGTCGCTGACCCACTGGTTGATCTGGACCCGCGCGCCGTCCGGGTCCGACTTGTAGTCGACGAGGCGGAGCCCAGCGCCGAAGCGCTGCGCGAGCGCGTCGAGGAAGGCTTGCTGCCATTGCTCGTCGCGCTGCGCGAACGGTGCATTGGCGACGCTCAACGTCACGTTGTACGACTTGCCGTCGAAGCTCTGGAACGTGCCGCTGCGCGAGTTGAGGGCAGCGTCGAGGGCGTTGATGGCCGGCGCCTGGTCATCGGAGCCGAGGCCGTGAAGCACCGCATCCATTTGGGCCGCCGTTTGGCCACGCGCGCCGGCGCGGGCCATCGCCAGGGCGAGCGCGATGCTCGTTGGCGAAAAGACGATGTTGTCCGTCGCCGCGCCGGCGCGCAGCTTCGCGAACAGGTCAAGGCCAAACGCGTTTGCAGCGGCCGCGGCCGACTTGGCCAGCGATGGATCGACGACGTCTCGGGCGACGTTCGACATGGCCAGCTCGCCGGCAGGGTGGCCCTGAGTGGCCGCTGGCGCGGCCGTCGGTTGGACCTGCGGGCTAACGCTTGGATTGCTCGTTGGCGCAGGCGTGCCCGCGCACGCAGCCGCAATGGCTCCGATCAACAGCACGACGACCAGGCGATTGGTGATTCCCATCTCGACGACCTCAGTGGCGGCGTGGCCACACCGAAGACGCACTGTCGCGCATCTCGGTTGCCTCAAGCGGGCGCCTTCTTGTAATACCAACTTGACGCGCTTTTAGATTCTATATATAACGCATCTCTACGTTAGAACCCACTGGAGGTATGCCGTGACCGCAACTCGTGAGCCAGTTCGTCTCGCTCTTCGCAAACTCTGGTCGGACCACGTCATCTGGACGCGCCAGTACATCGTCGCCGCGGTTGGCGGCACGCCCGACGCGGAGGCCGCGGCCGGGCGGCTGCTCCAGAACCAGGACGACATCGGAACGGCCATAGTCCCGTACTACGGCAATGACGCCGGGGCGGGTCTCACCAAGCTGCTCAAAGAGCACATCATGATCGCGGTCGATCTGATCGAGGCGGCGAAATCGGGCAACAGCGACGAGTTCGCCAAGCACGACAAGCGCTGGAGCGAGAACGCCGTCCAGATCGCTGGTTTCCTTGCCGGAGCCAATCCGAACTGGCCCGAAGCAGACGTGCTCGACCTCCTGAACCAGCACCTGATGCTGACCAAGGGCGAGGTCGTGGCGCGACTCGAGAAGAATTGGGCCGCCGACGTCAAGGCCTTCGACGACATCTTCACCGAGATCATGGTCCTGGCCGACGCCCTCTACGACGGCCTCGTCTCGCAGTTCCCGGACAAGTTCGATCGCGCGACCGGTGCCGCGGCGTGACCGCGCTGCCGGCGATCGAGATTGAAGACCGCCCATCGTTGGCGGTCGGCGCCCGGGCGCCCGACTTTGAAGGCCTCCTGGGCGTCGACGGTCACAGTTACGCGCTGGCCGATTTCGCGCACCGCGAGATCGTCGTCCTGATCTTCTCGTCCAATCGCTGCCCGACGGCCAAGGCCTACACGCAGCGCATGAACGATCTGCAGGCGAGCTACGGAGGTCGTGGCGTCCAGCTCATCGCGATCAACTCGAACAGCCCGTACCTGTATCCCGAAGAGAGCTACGCGCGAATGATCGAGCTCGCTCATGAGGCCGGGTACACGTTCCCGTACCTCAACGACGACGGCCAGCGACTCGCCCGGGCATATGGGCCGACGAAGACGTTTCATGTCTTCGTTCTCGATGCCGCGCGTCGGCTGCGCTACCCGGGTCGCTTCGACGACGCCCGCGTGGCCGCCAACGTGCGGACATCTGACCTGGCCGACGCGCTCGACGACATCCTTGCCGATCGGGAGGTCCGCGTCCCGGTCACACGAGCGTTCGGCTGCAGCCTTGATCTGATGTGATGGCGCGCATCGCTACGGCCAGAAGCACGACCTTCTACCTGGTCGTAACCGTCGCGATCGCGTGGCTCGTCTCGGTCGCGGCGGAGCTGACCGGGACGTCGATCCTGCTCCACCACCACACGCTTCTGCACGGCCCACCACTGGTGGTCGCCGTGCCTGCATTTCTCGGCGCCTGGCAGGTGATGGTCGCGGCGATGATGCTGCCCGCCAGCGCGACAACCATCGCGACCTACGGCGAGGCGATGCGCGGCCGCGCCGCGTCGCACCACGGCGTGGCGCGGTTTGTGTTGAGTTACTTCGGCGTATGGACGCTCTTCGGCCTGTAGGCCTTCGCAGGCGACGCCGTATTGCACCGCATCGTGGATTCCACGCCGTGGCTCCTTGTCCAGCCGTGGCTCATCCAGGCTCCGGTGATCGCTCTCGCCGGCGCGTACCAGCTCACGCCGCTCAAGCAGCGATTCCTCGTGGCATGTCGACATCCACTGCCCAGCCCGCACCTGGGGCGATCAGCCATCAGGGCGGGCGCCGAGCACGCCGCGGATTGCCTCGGCGCCTCTTGGGCGCTGATGCTGCTGATGTTCGGCGCCGGTTTCGCGAACGTGTGGTGGATGCTCGGGCTGACGGGCATCATGGTCTACGAGGCGCGTGGTCGCCACGGCAATCTCGGCGCTTACGTCAGTGGCGCCATGCTGTTGATCCTCGCCGTTTTGGCACTGGCCCTGCACGGCCTTCCGGGATTTGAGCCGCCAACCTAGGAGCGTTTGCGGGGCGGATCGAAGAAGGGCAGGGGCACGACAGTGGCCGTGGCACGGCCGCGCCTGCCTTCGACAGTCCACTCGAACTCGACCTGCGAGCCCGAGGGCTCGAACTCCGGCACGACAGACGCGAGCGCGATGTGCTGCTTGAGCGTCGGACTCCACGTTCCGCTCGTCGCCCGGCCGACCTGTCGGCGGCCCGCATAGACCGGACGCTGCTCGCGCCACGTCGCCGTGGTGACCGCGATGGGCAGGTCCTGCGCCTCGTACAGCGACTCGACCGCCACGTAGTCGACTGACAGCCCAACGAGCCGGCGCGCCGGCCCGCCCGCGGCCAGCTCGGCCTCGAGCGCCCTCCGCCCCACGAAGTCCTTCTCCTTTTCGAGATTGACGAGGCGTCCCAGCCCGATCTCGAACGGCGAGTAGTTCTGCGTCGGGATGAGCGCGTGCTTGGCCGACGTGTAGTCGACCCCGATCAGGATCAGCCCGGCCTCGAGCCTGGCCATGTCGAGCGCGAGCATGCCCGCGGGGCGAATAGCATACGGCCGACCGACCTCGAGCAGGCAATCCCACACCGCGCCCGCCTGCGCCGCGTCAAACCAAAGCTCGTAGCCGAGATCGCCGCTGTAACCGGTGCGGCTGACGTCGACGCCGACCGAGCCCACACGGGCCGACCTTCGGTGGTAGAAGCGCAGGTCGCTCAGGTCGGTGCCCGTGGCCCTCGACAGCACCTCGCGCGCGAGCGGCCCCTGGAGCGCGATCGCGGCCGTTTTCTCGCTGACGTCCTCGATCTGCACGTCCAGACCGCGCGCGTTGAGTCCGAACCAGCGCAGATGCGGCTCGGCGCTCGTCCAGCGGAAAGTCTCATCGTCGAGGCGCGCGACCGTGCCGTCGTCGATGACCTTGCCGTGCTCGTCGCACCACGGCGTGTAGACGACCTGGCCGGGCTTGATCTTCGTCGCATCACGCGTGATGACTCGATCGATCAGGCGCGCCGCGTCGCGCCCGCGGACGCTGTACTTGTAGAGCGGCGAGACGTCGATTAGCACCGCCGCGTGGCGGATGCCGACGTACTCGTGGATGTGCAGGTAGTCGTACTGGCTGGCGGCGTAGTAGCCCGACCAGTCGCGCCACTCGCGCTTACGATTCAGGGGTTGGGTGCGCGCGTCGAGCGGCGATCCGATGCTCATCTTCCGCGCACGGTAGCAGTCAGCCCCGCCTTCGAGCGTCGATCGCGGCTGGCGACCCGTCATTTGTCGCGGCCGGTCAGCTTTACGCGGATCGGCCGGTCCGCGAACCAGGGAGCTGAGCCGTTTCCACGCTCAGGGACTGCTTGAGGCTCCCGGAAACTGTGCAAATCCAGGCTCCGGACCCGCATAAGGCCGACCTGGTCCGACAAATGACGGGTCGGGAGCGGCCGCGTGAACCGGCAGACAACGGCGCCGCCCAGCCTCACGGCAGCGCTCGATACAGTAGGCGCGTGGCAGGAGGGCGAGGGGCGCAGCCGTACGACGCCGTGATCATCGGTGGCGGGCACAACGGCCTGACGTGTGCCGCGTATCTCGCGCGAGGCGGGCTGAAGGTCGTCGTCCTCGAGCGGCGCCACGTCCTGGGTGGCGCGACTGTGACCGAGGAGATCTACCCGGGCTTCAAGTTCAGCGTCGCGTCGTACGTCGTGTCGCTGCTCCGGCCGGAGATCATCCGCGAGCTGGACCTGGTGCGCCACGGCCTGCAGGTGCTGCCCGTCGACGGGACGCTGACGCCAACGGGCAACGAGGTGGGCGACTACCTGTGGCGCGTCGACGACCACGCCGTGACGGTGCGCGAGATCCGGCGCCACTCGAAGGCCGATGCCGAGGCATACGAGGAGTACGCGCTGCTGATGGCCGAGATGGCGCGCTTCGTCCGGCCGCTGCTCGGCGAGGCCGCGCCACAGCTGGGCGGCCTGCGCGACCCACGCGGACTACTCAGCCTGGCCGGCTTCGCGCGCCGCTTCGCGGCGCTCCCCGAGCGTCAGCAGACCGCGTTCATCCAGCTCCTGACGATGTCTTCCGCCGACTTCGTCAGCCAGTGGTTCGAGAGCGAGCCGCTGCGCGCGACGCTGTCGGCGAGCGGCATCATCGGTACGTTCCTGTCGCCGCGGACGCCCGGATCCGCGTACATCCTGCTCCACCATTACATGGGCGAGGTCGACGGCGAGTACCGCGCGTGGGGCCTGCCGGTGGGCGGGACCGGAGCGATTTCGCGCGCGATCGCCGAGGCCGCAACTGAGGCGGGCGCGGAGCTCCGGACAAGCGCACCCGTGGCAGGCGTCACCACCAGCCATGGCCGTGCGACAGGCGTGGTGCTCGAGTCAGGCGAGGAGATCGCCGCACGAGTCGTCGTTTCGAACGCCGACGTGCGCATGACGCTGGGCAAGCTGCTCGCGCCGGGCACGCTGTCCGCGGAAGACGAGGCTCAGGTCTGGCGCTACCGGTTCAGCGGCTCGTCGGGCAAGGTCAACATCGCGCTTTCCGGGCTGCCGACGTTCAGCTGCCTGCCCGCGGGAACGACCGACCACTTCCGCGGGATGATCTCCATCTCGCCATCGGTCGACTATCTCGAGCGCGCCTACGACGACGCGGTCGACGGACGCTTCAGCCGCGCCCCGTACATCGACATGGGCTTTCCGAGCGTGATCGACCCGTCGGTCGCGCCCGCGGGCAAGCACGTCATGGCCTGTTTCGTCCAGTACGCGCCGTACGAGCTGGCCGAGGGAACATGGGACGACCAGCGCGAAGCGTTCGGCGACAACGTCGTTGCGACGATCGCGCAATACGCGCCCGACCTACCGTCGCTCATCCTGCACCGCCAGGTGCTGAGCCCGCTCGACATCGAGCGCACCTTCGGCCTGACCGAGGGCAACATCTTCCAGGGCGAGCTGCTGCTCGAGCAGCTCTTCAGCGGCCGGCCGATGCCCGGCGCGGGCTACGCAACGCCCGTGCGCGACCTGTGGCTGTGCGGCTCGTCGGCCCATCCGGGCGGTGCGATCAGCGGCGCGCCGGGGCGCAACGCGGCCGTTGCCATATTGGGCGCCCGGCGCGGCAGGGCGGTCGCGTGAAGTACCACGCGATCGTTGTCGGCGGCGGACACAATGGCCTGACGTGTGCCGCGTATCTCGGCCGCGCCGGTTTGCGCGTGCTCGTGTTGGAGGCCCGCGACCGGGTCGGCGGCATGACCCAGCTCGCGTCGACGGTCGGTCGCCTGTCGCCGGTGGTGGCGCGCGAGCTGGGTCTGCGCAGCCACGGACTGCGCCTCGTCCAGCCCGATGTGCGCGTCTTCGCTCCGCAGCCCGACGGACGAGCGGTCACGCTCTGGGGCGACCTTCCGAGCACGGTCAAGGAGCTGGCCGACAACCCGCTGGTGGGCGAGCGCGACGCGCACGCCTACGCGGCCGCGGACAAGCTCGTGCGGGAGGTGGCGCACTCGCTGGCGCCGATCCTGCGCCGGTCGCCGGCCGATCTCGCAGCGCCGTCGCTGGGCAGCAGCGTGCGCTCGATGGCCGGCGCCGCGCGGCTCGACCCGAGGCTGCTGCGCTACATGCCCATGGCGATCCATGACGCGGTCGATGACTGGTTCACGTCCGACGCGTTGCGCGCGGCGATCGCCGCGCGCGGAATGCTGTACACGGCGCTCGGTCCGCGCATGCCGGGCACGACCGGCGTCCTGCTCACCGACGCGGCCCAGAGCGCCAGCGGGATTGCCGGTCACGCCGTGTTTGCGCGCGGCGGTCCGGCAGCGGTGACAGAAGCGCTGGCCGCGGCGGTCAAGGAGAAAGGCGGCGAGATCCGGACCGCCGCGCGCGTGGCGCGTGTCAGGCGCCACGGGGCGCTCGCCGCCGGCGTCACGCTCGAAAGTGGCGAGGAGATCGACGCGCCGCTGGTCGTGTCCGGGCTCGACCCCAGGACGACTCTGCTCGACCTGCTCGAGCCGGAGGTCCTTGGCCCGCACCTGTCGTGGCGTGCGTCGAACATCCGCCAGGACGGCGCGACCGCGCTGGTCGAGTTCGCGCTCCGTGCCCTGCCCGTCTTCCCGGCCGCGTACGACGACGGGCGACGAATGCGCGGCCGCATCCTGATCGCGCCATCGATGCGCTACCTGGATCTCGCGATGCGGCCGGCGCGCTACGCCGAAACGGCCCAGGAGCCGCTACTGGAAATCACTGTCCCTTCGCTGATCGATCCAACGCTGGCACTGCAGAAGGGCGCGAAACACACCATGCACGTGGTCGCTCAGGCCGTTGCCGCGAACGCCGATCCGGCGCACGTCGGCGAGATCGTCACGCGCACGATCGAGCACTACGCGCCCGGCTTCAGCGATCTGATCGCGGAGCGCGCCGTAACGACTCCGCGCGATATCGAGCGCGAATACGGCGCGCGCGGCGGCCATCCGATGCACGCAGAGATCGCGCTCGACCAGTGGTTCGAATGGCGGCCGCTGCACGGCTTCGGCCGCTATCGGATGCCGCTCAACGGCCTGTACCTGTGTGGTTCCGGGGCGCATCCGGGCGGTGGCGTGACCGCCGTACCCGGCCGCTTGGCTGCTCAGGCAGCTCTCGCGGATTTCAAGCGTGGGACGCTTAGACTCAGCGCGTGATCTGCCCCAGCTGCGGGAGCGACAACACACCGGGCGCCAAGTTCTGCAACGAATGTGGCACCACTCTTGCGGCGGCGTGCACGAATTGCGGCGCGGTCAACAAGCCCGGCGCCCGGTTTTGCAATGAGTGTGGAACCGCGCTCAGCGCCGTGATCGGGCCTGCGGGGCGACCGGCGGCCTCCGCCATAGCGTCGCCCGTTGCGGAGCGTCGGCTGGTAACAGTCCTGTTCGCCGACATCGTTGGCTTCACGCCATTTGCCGAGGAGCGTGACGCCGAGGACGTCCGCGAAACGCTGTCGCGCTACTTCGAGATGTGTGCCGACGTGATCGGGCGCTATGGCGGGACCGTCGAGAAATTCATCGGTGATGCGGTGATGGCAGTGTGGGGGGCACCGACCGCCCACGAGGATGACGCCGAGCGGGCTGTCCGCGCGGCGCTCGAGCTCACCGATTCGGTGGCCTTCCTTGGCCCGGGCATCCAGGCGCGCGCAGGTGTCCTGACCGGCGAAGCGGCGGTCACGCTTGGTGCGACGAATCAGGGCATGGTCGCCGGCGACATCGTGAATACGGCCGCCCTCCTCCAGTCGGTTGCGCCCCCCGGGAGCGTGCTGGTCGGCGAGAGCACGTACCGAGCGACAGGCGACGCTGTTGCTTTCGAGCAGGCGGGCGAACACGTTCTCAAGGGCAAAGAGACGCCGGTCAGTGCCTGGCGCGCGACTCGCGTGGTCGCCGAGCGGGGTGGGCGCAATCGGAGCGAAGGGCTCGAAGGCCCATTCGTCGGGCGCGCGGACGAGCTGCGCCTGCTCAAAGAGCTCTTCCACGCCACGGGTCGCGAACAGAAGACGCGACTTGTTTCGGTCATGGGTCCAGCCGGGATCGGCAAGTCGCGCCTCGCGTGGGAATTCCTCAAGTACGTCGACGGGCTGGTCGAGACGACGTATTGGCACAGCGGGAGGTCTCCGTCCTATGGCGACGGAATCACATTCTGGGCGCTGGGCGAGATGGTCCGTAGCCGTAGCGGATTGGTCGAGGGCGACGACGAGGAGACGACGAGGCGAAAGGTCTCCGAGACGGTCGCGCAGTGGGTGCCCGACGAAACCGAGCGGAGATGGATCGAACCGGCCTTGCTTACCCTGCTCGGGGTCGAGTCGGGTATGGCTTCGGACGAGCTTTTCGGCGCATGGCGAACGTTCTTCGAGCGCATCGCCGAGTCGGGCACCGTGACGCTTGTCTTCGAGGACATGCATTTCGCCGATTCGGGTCTGCTCGACTTCATCGACCACATGCTCGACTGGAGCCGCGGCCACGCGATCTACATCGTGTGCCTCGCTCGGCCGGATCTGCTCGATCGGCGTACCGACTGGGGCGCGGGCAAGCGCAGCTTCATGTCGCTTTACCTGGAACCGCTCGGCGATGACGACATGCGCGAACTCCTGAGCGGGCTCGTGCCGGGGCTTCCGCCAGCGGCCGTCAAACGGATCGTGGAGCGCGCTGACGGTATCCCGCTGTACGCCGTCGAAACGGTGCGCATGCTCGTCGCCGACGGCAGGCTCGTCGAGCGGGCCGGCGCGTATGCACCCACGGGCGCCCTTGACTCGCTGGCCGTTCCCGAATCATTGAGAGGGCTGATTGCTTCGCGGCTCGACGCGCTCGAGCACGCCGATCGCTCTCTGATTCAGGATGCCGCTGTACTCGGCCAGTCGTTCACCGTGACGGCGTTGGCTGCCGTATCGGCCGTTCAGCAGTCGGAGATCGAGCCGCGGCTGTCCGCGCTCGCGCGTCGCGAACTCCTCACTCGCGAGATCGACCAGCGCTCAGCCGAGCGCGGCCAGTACGCGTTCGTCCAGGCGCTCATCCGTGAGGTGGCCTACAACACGCTGGCCAAGAAGGATCGCCTGGCTCGTCACCTTGCGGCGGCGCGCTATTTCGAGCACCTGGGATCCGACGAGCTTGCCGGTGCGCTTGCCGGCCACTACCTCGCCGCCCACGCGAACGCGGCGGAAGGCGCCGAGGCCGACGCTCTCGCCGCGCAGGCGCGCATCGCCCTGCGCGCTGCCGCCGATCGAGCTGCAGCCCTGGGAGCGCACGACCAGGCCGTGATACTCCTCCGGCAGGCGCTCGCGTTGACGACCGATCCGGCCGACCAGGCCGACGTGCTCGAACGCGCGGCCGAATCTGCCCGTATCGCAAACCGGACCGAACCAGCTGTCGATTTGGCGTCGCGGGCGGCCGATCTTCGCGCAATCATCGGCGACCGACTGGGCCAGGCGCGGGTGGTGGTCATGCAGGCTCGCGTCCTGCTCAGCGGTCACCGCGACATCGAGGCACGCACGGTCGTTGAGCCGGCCGTCGAGCAGTTTAAGAACCTCTGGCCGGATCCGGTCATCGCCGACATGAAGGTCGCGCTTTCGCGCTGCCTCCACGCGTTCGAGGAACGGACGTGGGCTGTCGCGCTGTGCGACGAGGCGCTGGATGTTGCGGAGCACGGCAACCACTCCAGGTTGATCGCCCAGTCGCTCATCGCAAAAGGCGACGCCATCGGCAGCCTTGGCCGATTACGCGAGGCCGTAGCCCTGATCGAAGGCGGACTGGGGCTCGCGCGCGAGATCGGCGACAGCGAGCTCACCCTTTTGGGTCTGGTTGTGCTCGGGTTCCACCTCGGCGAGGTCGACAACGTGCGCGCTGCCCAGTCGTATCGAGACGGCCTCGCATTGGCAAGGCGAGTTGGCCACCGTGCGCTGATGTACCAATTCGTCAACAACATTGGCTACACCGGGTTTCTCACGGGAGAATGGGACGAGGCACTGGCCGAGATGGACACATCGCTCGCCGACGACCTCGATCCAGGCACGCGGATCTGGATCCTGAGCAACGAGCTCATAATCCGTGCCTCACGGGGGGAGGCGCTGGCAGAGAGCATCGCCGAGCTCGATCGCCTCACGGCCGCGAGCACAGACCCCGGGACCACGATCGGCACTCATGACACCAAGGCAAATGTCGCCCAGGCGAACATCAACTTTGCGGAGGCGCAGAAACACTGGCTCGAGGTCGCCCGGGAATGGCCGAGCCAGGCGCCTGCGTCGTATTACCAGGCCGGTCGCGCGGCCCTGTGGAGCGGGGACCTCGACGCGTTACGCAGCGACCGCGATGGACTCGATGCCATGGGTTTTCACGGCCCTGTCGTCGACGCTCGTCGCACGACGATGAACGCCGGCGTGGCGGCACTCGAAGGCCGCGCACGAGACGCTTTGGCCGGTTACCTGGACGCTCTGGCGGCTTGGCGCGACCTGCGGATCGTCTGGGAGGAGGCGCTCACCGGCCTCGACATGGTCACGGTTCTCGACTCGTCGCTTCCGCAGGTTCGCCCTGTCATCGATTCGACGCGGGTCATCCTGGCGCGCCTCGGCGCGCGACCGTACCTGGCGCGACTCGACAGCGTCCTGAGCGCACCGGCCACGCGACCAGCCGATTCCGCTAAGGAGCCGGCGCGCCCAGCGGCGCCCGTCGCCGAGCCAGCCGGTTAGCGGCGCTGCTGGGTCGGCTCCGCCTGCGCGGTCGTGATCTCGTCCATGCGCGTGTCGGTCGAGGTCGTCGGCGCGGCAGCCTCGGCATGTTCGGCCGTCTCGCTCGGTAGCTCCCAGCTCCAGCTGTTCAGTCGGCCAAGAAGTCTCCGCGCGGTGAGGTCGAGCTGGATGGGCGTGACCGCGATGCGCTTGTTGACCACGGCGTCGAAGTCAGTGCCGGGCACGGCGAGCCCCGACGGTGGCGGGCCACCGATCCAGTAGTAGGGCGTGCCGCGCGGGTCGAGGCGCTCGATCAGCTCGTCCTGGTAGATGCGCTTGCCCATCCTGGTCACCTCGACGCTGGTGCTCTCGGACGCGGGGATGGCGGGCACGTTGATGTTGATCAGCTCGCCCGGGGCCAGGCCGTTCTCGAGGATGTTGACCGCGGCGCGGTAGGCGATCCGCCCGGCGAGCGTGAAATCGGGATGCTCGTAGTACTCCTGCGATATCGCGAACGCGGGGCACGCGCTGAGCACGGCCTCCATCGCCGCGCTGACCGTGCCCGAGTAGGTGATGTCGTCACCCAGGTTTGCGCCGTAGTTGATGCCCGAGGCGACGAGATCGAAGCCGACATCGAAGTAGCCCAGGAAGGCGAGGCTCACGGCGTCGGTCGGCGAGCCATCGACCGACCAGCCACGGGAGCCGTCGGCCAGCGTCCGCTCACGCACGCGCAGAGGACGCATGAACGTCTTCTGGTGGCCTACAGCCGACTGATTCGTCTCGGGCGCGAGAACGTAGATGTCGCCCAGCGGCTCGAGTGCCTGCTTGAGCGCGAGCAGGCCGCGCGACTCGACGCCGTCGTCGTTGGTGACGAGGATGCGTGGGCGCGAGTCCCACTCGGCGAGCGGTCGCGCGACACGCGGGCGCGCCCTGGGCGGCGCCAGCCGGCGGTCGCGTGCCGCCAACGGCTCACCACGCTCACGATCGACGTCGCGCCGCTCGACACGCTCCTGGTCACGGGCGACGTCACGGTCGCCCACGTGGCCGCCGCCGGTCAGTCTGTCCTGTTCGCCCTGGCCGCGGTCTGTTCTCACGCGGTGGGTTCGGCCGGGATGTCTGTGGGAACGGGCTCGCTCGCGGCGCTGCCGGCAGCGGTTATGGGTGGCGGCTGAGGCACGCGCACCGTGCGTCCCTCACGCTCGCCGACGCGTTTCGCGGCGCGCGTCGTCACGTCATTCGCCACGTTCGCGTTGCGCGACAGGAAATGCTGGAAGAAGGCGGCGAGGACGGCGGCGAACGGGAGCGCGAAGATGGCGCCCGCGATGCCGGCGACCTTGATCCCGACGAGGACCGACGCGAGGACCGCGACCGGATGCAGGCCGATGGCGTGCGACATGACGCGTGGCTGGACGATGTTCATGACGATGAACCAGCCGACTCCCATGACGATCAGGGTGGGCAGCGCGACCTCCGGCTTGGTCAGCACGGCGACGACGACCGGCGGCGCCCAGGATACGAACGGGCCGAAGAACGGTATGGACTGGAGCACGCCGGCCAGCGCCGCCGACGCGGGCAGGAAGTCGAGCCCGAACAGGACATGCGCGAAGATCGCCACGGCGGCGTAGATCAGGCCCTGGATGAACTGGCCGCGGATGAAGCCGCCGAACGAGGCGGAGACGCTCGTCTCGAACAGCCGCGCCTGGTCGCTGTACTGCGGCGGGACGAGGCGGTTGACGTAGGCCAGGATGCGGTCCTTATCGAGCAGGATGAAGAGCGACAGGAAGATCACGATCAGCAGGTTGCCCGCGATACCCAGGCTGAAGAGCGCCACGCCGGTCAGCGGCCCGACGAGGTTGCCGCCCAGGTTGCCCAGGTTGCCCAGCAGTTCCTTGGCCGCCTGTACTGCGTCGATCTGGAAGCCCAGGGAGTTGAGCGTGCCCTGGATCGGCGCAAGGATGTCGGGCAGACGTGCCTGGAAGTCAGGCAGCTGGGAGACGAACCCGGAGATCGAGGTGGCCAGGTTGCCGGCCACGACGAGGGCGATCCAGCTCAGGACCACGAACAGGCCCAGGTAGACGAAGCCCACGACGATGACGCGCGGCAGGCGTGGAAACGCGCGGTCGAGCATGCCGACCAGCGGCGAGAGCATGAACGAGAGCAGCCACGCCAGAAGCAGGACGAGCAGGATGTCGCTGAAGTACGACAGGACCGAGGCGACCTGGCCGATGAGCACCATGGCCAGGACGACCGTGCCCAGAACGAGCGCGGCGTGTAGCCAGCGGCGCTCGGACTCCGGCAGCTGGATCTCCATCGGGCGCTGAGTCTACGCTCGCCCGACCTGCCCTCGCGGGGCCGTCAGAGAGGGCTCAGAATCCTCACAGACGATCTTGACTGTCTTGCGGCTCTTCGGTCGTTTCGGCCCTAGCCTCCAGTCACGGCGGACGTGAGCATCGATCGATGCGATCGGTACTTGCCGGCGGCGCCGCGCTCCTTTTCGCCTACCACGCCTTCACCTTCATTGCCGCTCCGTTTGCGTATTACAACCCGGGGCAGCTTGGCGGCATCGATGGTGATGGCGGAGCCGTAGCTGTCACCTGGGCGGCACGCGCCATCTGCGGCGGGCTGGCACTCCTCTCCCTGGCGCTCGTTGACTGGCGAGCGATAGGCCGCGGGCTGCGCGCCCTTGGTCCTCCCGCCGAGGGCACAGATAAGGACCAGGAAAAGTCCTGAACCAGGCTCGGGTCGCTGCTACGCAGCCTCAGCCCAGGCCCATCAGCTCGTGCACGGCGCGCATCGTCTCTTTCGCCAGTGGCTCGAGCCTGGCCGCGCCGGCGCGCAGCACTTCCTCGACATATTCGGGCCGCGCCTCGAGCTCGCGCCGGCGCTCTCGCGCGTCGCCGAAGTAGGCAATGATCCGATCCGCGAGCAGCTTCTTGGTGTCGACACAGCCCGTCCGTGCCGTGCGCTCGCCGTCCCAGATGTCCTCGAAGTCGGTGCCGAAGAAGCGGTGCAGCTGGCACACGTTGCACACCTCCGGCCGGCCCGGATCGGTGCGCCTGATGCGCTGCGTGTCGGTGACCATGCTCACCACCTGGCGCCGGATGACGTCCTCGTCGGCCAGGATCTCGATCGTGTTGCCGACTGACTTCGACATCTTCTGGACGCCGTCCCTACCCAGGATGACCGGCGAATCGGTGTACACCGCGTCGGCCTCAGGGAAGTAGTTGCCGTAGCGCCGGTTGAAGGCGCGCACGATCTCGCGCGCGAGCTCGAGATGCGCTGCCTGGTCCTTGCCGATCGGCACCCGCGTCGCGTGGTAGATCGCGATATCCGCCGTCTGGAGCACGGGGTAGGTCAGCAGGGCGTGGTTCACGTCCTCCGGCTGATTGCGCACCTTCTCCTTGAACGTCGGCGTCCGCTCCACCCAGCTCACCGGGACGACGGTCGAGAGCAGGTAGGCGAGCTCGGCGTGCTCGGGCCGGTCCGACTGACGGAAGAGGACGGCGCGCTCCGGGTCGAGCCCGAGGGCAAGGAGGGTGATGGCCATGTCGCGCGTGTTGTTGCGAATCCGATCCGGATCGTGCGTCGAGGTCAGCGCGTGGTAGTCGACGATGCAGTAGATGGCGTCGCCGCCCTCCTGCATCGCGATGTAGTTGCGGAACGCGCCCAGGTAGTTGCCCAGGTGCGGCAGCCCGGACGGCTGGACGCCCGAGAAGACGCGCTGGGTGGTTGCGACGGGGCTGGTCGTGACTGCGGCCATGCGTCGCAGTCTACCGGTGAGGCCGCGCGCTACCCAGCGAGCGGCTCGCGCCTGAGCTCGAGCGTATCGCGCACGCGCTGCGCGTAAGGCTGGGCACCGACCGACTCGTAGGTGTCGAGCGCGCGGCGCAGCAGCTCCGCCCGTTCCGGGTTTGGCGACAACCGGGCGAGCCGCTCTGCGCTACGGCCGATCTCGAACGGGATGCCCAGCTCGACGAAACGCCCCAGCGCTGCATTGAGGTGCCGCCGCGCCGCGGCTTCGTCACCCTGGCGATGGGCGAGCCACGCCCGGGCGCGAGCGATCGTCGGTCCGATGCGAACCACCGCGTCCAGGCGCGTCTCGGCAGCCGGCAGGAAGTCGCGCAGCTCGTCGGCCATGTCCAGCCGCTCGAGCGCGTCGATGAGCGCGCAGATGCCCAGCTCGAAGAACGCGGCCTCGCCCATGCCGAGCGCGCGCCGCGCAGCGGCGCGCGCCAGCGAATCGTCGGCCAGGTAGCTGCCGTACTGGGCGAACACGGCCGCCGTCAGGAACGTTTCACCCATCGGTTCCATGGGTGGCCCCACGATGAGCATCGCGCGCTCGGCCTCGCCGCGGCGCGCAAGCGTCAGGCCGCACAGGGCGGGACCAGCGCGCACTGCCGAGCAGGTGATCGCGGCCTCCGCGGCTGAAGAGGCGACGAACCAGGGCGTGATCTCGACGATGCGCTGCCACTCGCCAAGTGCTTCGGCCGCAGCCACCAGCTCGAAAGAGATGTGCATCTGCTCATGGAGGCTCAGGCCGGCCGCACGGCGGACGCCGTCCGCGGCCAGTTCGAGCGCCTCGGCGTAGGCGCCCATGTCTGCGCTCGCCGACGACACCGTCACCAGCGCGTCGGCCTGCTCGCGGGCCGACTTGAGGCGCCCGACCAGGTCGGCCATCTCGCGCGCCGATGCGTGCAGCGCTCCATAGTCGCCGATGCTCTGGTAGGCCATCGACAGCATGTCGTCGCCGAAGTACATCAGCTCGGGATCATCGAGGCGGCGTGCGATGGCCATGCCCTGCTCAATCGACGCGATGCGCTCGCGCAGCAGCGGCCGCAGCTCCGGCCCGATCGGGACGCGACCGGCGGCGATGGGCACGCCGGTCGGGCCGGGCAGCAGGCCGCCATGAACCATGAGCAGCGCAGCCTGCGCGCGCTCGTCGAGAGGCAGCGCGAGCGCGCCACTGACGATGTCCTGGACACGGTCGATGGGCGGCTTTTCCTGGAAGGTGCCCCAGCGCAGCACCATCCGACCGGCCTTGGTTGCGAGGCGGCCCTTCAGCTCGACCTCGGCATCGCCTGGCCCGGATTCGGAAACGCGATGGCCTGGCGTGGTTGGCTGGCCGACAAGATCGATCGCGGCCAGGTACTGGCGGATCGCATCGTCGCCATGGAAGAGCGCCTCGTGATCGTCGCCCAGCTCTTCGTGGACGCGTGCCCGTTCGGCGTCCGTGTCGGCTACCTCCAACGCCTGGCCGTGGAGCTCGGCCGCCTTGTCGACGACGAAGCGCCGCCGCGCGCTGCTGCCGGCGCGAACGAGCATTTCGAAGGCGCGGCGGCGCGCTGCCTCGCGGCCGTCAGCATTGCCGGCCCAACCGAGATCGGCGTCGGCGCCCGTGACGGCTGCCGAATAGTGATAGGCGAGCAGCTCGCCGAGCTCCTCCAAACGGTCGCTGGCAAGCTCCTCCAGCCAACGGCCCGTCTCGGCGTGGGCCAGCGCGCGTCGTTTGCGTGGCACGCTGTTGTACGCGACGTCGCGGATGAGCACGTGGCGGAAGATGAACTCCGGCTCGTTCGCGATCGTCGAGGTCGCGCGCAGGCTGATCAGGCCACGGCGCTCGGCGCGGCGCAACACGTCCTCGGAAGCGATACCCGCGCCGAGCGCGCCCGGCCAGAAGACGCGGCCGACCACGGCCGCCTCCTGGAGCAAGCGCTTCTCGTCGGCCGGCAGCGCATCGATGCGCGCGGCAAGCAGCGCGTAGATCGTGTCCGGCAGCTGGACGGCCGCAGCGCGCTCCGTTGCCTGCCACTTGCCGTCGAGCATCGTCAGCGCGCCCTCCTCGATCAGGCGCTGGATGATCTCCTCGAGGAAGAACGGGTTGCCGTCGGCCTTGTGCTGGATGTCCTCGATGAGCGCCGGTGGGAGCTGCGCGCTGCCGAGCAGCTCGCCGACGAGCTGCGCCGATTGCGCTTCGGTCAGCGCGCGCAGGCTGACGACCGACAGGTCGGCCGCGGTGCCGAACCCGGCATGCGCCTCGCGGAACTCCGGCCGCGCCGTGGCGATGATGAGCACCGGTCCGCGGGCCCGTGTCGCGAGCGCTTCGACCATGCGCAGCATGGGCTCGTCGGCCCAGTGGATATCCTCGATCACGAGCGTGATCGGCTGCGAGCGCGCCAGGCCGCTGAGCAGGCGCGGCCAGGCCTGGGCCATCTCCTCGGCGATCTGCTCGGGGTCGAGGTCGTTCAGTGGGTTGCGTATCACCGGCAGGTTCGCGCTCGTGGCCAGTGCCGCCGCGCTGCGCCCTATCTCGTCGGCGGACAGGCCGATCTGTGCCAGCGGCCCGGCGACGTGCCGCTCGAGCTTGTCTGCGGCGCTGTCCGCAGGCTCGTCCAGCGAGATCGAGCACAGCTGGCGGAGCACTTCGCCGAGTGCCCAGAACGTGATGCCGTGGCCCGTGGCCAGGCATCTGCCGCGCAGCACGACGAGCTCCGGCCGCCGCTCAGCGGCGACCGTGATGAACTCGCGCAGCATCCGGCTCTTGCCCATGCCGGCCGGCCCGGACACGAGCACCAGGCGCGGCGCGCCCTCCTCGATGACCTCGTCGAGCAGGCCGAGGAGCGTGCTCAGCTCCCTGTCCCTGCCGAGCATCGGCGCCTGGAGCGGTCGCGCGCCGCCCGCACCGGCCTCCGTGCCGGTGGGGTCGCCGAGGCGGCGCGCGACGACGGGCGCGCGCTTGCCGCGAACGGTGAGCTCGATCGGGTCGTCGAACAGGAACGCGCCGCGCGCGCTCGCCGCCGTCCGTTCGCCAACGAGCACCGTCCCCGACTCGGCCGACTGCTGCAGCCGCGCCGCGACGTTTACTGCGTCGCCGGAGACCAGGAACTGACCGGCCGGCTGCGCGCCGACCGGCGCCAGGACCTCGCCCGTGTTGACTCCGATGCGCACGCCCAGCCGCACGCCGTGGCGTCGCTCGAGCTCCGGGTTGATGCGCTCGAGCTCGGCGAGCATCTCGCGTGCCGCATGCAGGGCGCGGACGGGATCGTCCTCGCGCGCCGCAGGCACGCCCCAGACAGCCAGGATCGCGTCGCCGATGTACTTCTCGATCGTCCCGCCCCATGTGTCGATGACCGCGGCCATGACCGAGAAGTAGTCCTGGAGCAGCGCGCGCAGCCGCTCGGGGTCGAGCTGCTCGCCGAGGTCGGTCGAGCCGATGACGTCGGCGAACAGGATCGTGGCGAGCTTGCGCTCCTCGGGAGCAGCCTCGGCGAGCGGCGTGCCGCACGTCGCGCAGAAGCGAGCGCCCACTCCGACCGGAGCGCCACAGGTGGGGCACTCGGCGGTCCCGCTCATGCGCGGCAGTCTAGCCCCGGCCCGGTCACAATTCGCACATGCCGTGGAAGGGCGCATGAGATGCGCATGAGTGATGTCCTGCGCCAGCTGCGCCAGCAGCGCACGACGGCCGACGCGCGGCCGCGGCTGATGGAGCGCTACGCGGCATTCCTGCCGGTCAGCGGCGCCACGCCCAACATCACCCTGGGCGAGGGCTACACACCGCTCGTCCACGCGCGCAACCTGGGCCGGATGATCGGCTGTCCGCTGCTCTACCTCAAGGTCGAGGGCATGAACCCGACCGGCTCGTTCAAGGACCGCGGCATGGTCGTGGCCGTGGCCAAGGCGATGGAGGAAGGGGCACGGGCGATCATCTGCGCATCGACCGGCAATACGGCCGCTTCAGCAGCGGCGTACGGCGCAGCGGCCGGGCTCGACGTTGCGGTCGTCATCCCGCACGGCCAGATCGCCGCGGGCAAGCTGCTCCAGGCGCAGGTCGCCGGGGCGCGCGTGATCGCCGTCAAGGGCAATTTCGATGAGGCGCTCGTCGCGGTGCGCGATCTCGTCGCGGGCAACAAGGACGCGGCAGACGGAGCCAGTCCGTCCATTGCCCTGGTCAACTCGGTCAACCCGTATCGCATCGCGGGCCAGAAGACGGCGGCCTTCGAGGTCTGCGAGGACCTGGGTGGCGCGCCCGACTACCTGGCCATACCGGTCGGCAACGCGGGCAACATCACCGCCTACTGGGAGGGCTTCACCGATTACCTCAACGCTGGCCTGATCGAGACTCGGCCGAAAATGCTCGGCTTCCAGGCTGCCGGCGCGGCGCCGCTGGTCGATGGCCACGCGGTCGACGATCCGCACACCGTTGCCACCGCGATCAAGATCGGCAAACCCGCGAGCGGCGAGCGAGCGCTCCTGGCGCGCGACGAATCAGGCGGCGTGATCGAGGCCGTCAGCGACGACGAGATCCTCGGCGCCTACCGCGATCTGGCGCGCCACGAGGGCATCTTCTGTGAGCCGGCATCTGCCGCGTCGGTCGCCGGCGTGCGCAAGATGGCGGCCGCGGGCAGGCTCGATCCCGGCGCCACGATCGTGTGTGTGCTGACCGGGCACGGCCTCAAGGACCCCGACACTGCCCAGCGCACGGTCACCTCGCCGCATCTCGCGGGGCCGAGCGCGATCGAGCTCCGCGCGGCGCTGGGCTGGTGATGGCCAAGCCACGACTCCACGCGGGACCGATCACGGTCGAGGCGCCCGCGAGCAGCGCCAACCTGGGCCCCGGCTTCGACGCCCTGGCACTCGCGCTCGAGCTTCATCTACGAGTCACGGTCACGCCGCTGACGGCCGGTGCGGAGCAGCTCGTCGTGGAGGGGGAGGGCGCCGACGAGATCGGGCTCGACGCGGGCAATCGCTTTCTGATCGGGCTCGAGCACGGCCTGCAGGAGTTCGGCCTCGAGCCGCCGGTGATGCGCATCGAGATGAATAACGAGATCCCGCTCGCCCGCGGACTCGGGTCGTCGGCCGCCGCTTGCGTCGCCGGGCTGCTCGCCGCCGAACAGATGGCCGGCGCCAAGCTCGGCAGCGAGCGCCTGCACGTCATCGCCACGGATATCGACGGTCACCCGGACAACGTCGCGGCCGCGCTGCTGGGCGGTCTCGTTCTCGTCGGACGTGATGGCCTGAACGGTCTGCGCTCCACCCGCTTCGACCCGCCCGGCTACCTCATCGCGGTGCTCTTCATTCCCGACATGTCCATGCGCACCGAGGAGATGCGCGCCGCGTTGCCCGCTTCTGTGCCCCACGCTGACGCGGCGCACAACGTCGGCCGGGCGGCGATGGTTCTCGCCGCCTTGACCACCGACCGACCCGAGCTGCTCTGGGCGATGGCCGAGGACCGACTGCACGAGCCGTACCGGGTGGCGCATCTGCCGCAGCTGCCTGATCTGGTGGCCGCTGCCCGCGCCGCCGGGGCGCTCGGTGCGGCACTCTCCGGCGCGGGCTCGGCCGTGCTCGCCCTGACCGACGATGCCGAAGTGGCAGAGCGTGTCGCCGTTCAGATGAGCGCGGCGGCGCAGCGCACGAGCCTGGCCGGCCGTGCCGTGGTCGTCCGTCCTGCCGCGCACGGCGCGCACGTCGTGGGTGCCCACAGCTCATGACCTTTCCCGCCCGCCTGGAGCGCTTCCGAGCCGTCGATAGCACCCAGCGCGTCGTGCGCGAGTGGCTCGAACAGGGTGTGCCCGAAGTGGCCGTCGCGGTCGCCGGTTACCAGACCGCCGGCCGCGGCCGCAACGGCCGTGAGTGGGTCGCGCCACCCGGCGCGGCGCTCCTCCTGTCGGTCGGCTTCCGGCCGCGTCACCTCGCGCCACTCCACGCCTGGCGGCTGGCGGCCGTGGTGGCGCTGGCGATGCGCGACGCTGCCGAGGCCGTGGCCGGCCTCAAGGACGGCACGCTGTGGCTGAAGTGGCCCAATGACATCGTCGCCGACGCGGCCGATGGTGGGCTGCGCAAGGTGTGTGGTGTGCTGGGCGAATCGGTCGCGGGCGGCGAGCGGGTCGAGTCGGCCGTGGTGGGCATCGGCGTCAACACCGACTGGAAAATGGTCGACTTCCCGTGGGCCATCGCGCCGACGATGACCAGCCTGCGCGAGTTGTCGGGCAAGCGGCCGATCGACAACGACCAGCTGCTCGAGGCCTTTATCGATCGCCTCGAGCCGCGCTACGAGGCACTCCTTGCCGATCGATTCGACGCCGGCGGCTGGTCCGCCGCTCAGCGCACGACTGACCGCACGGTCGTGGTCGAGACCGGCAGCGGCGAGGTCACCGGCCGTGGCGCCGGCGTCGACCCCGACACGGGGGCGCTGCTCGTCCAGAGCGAGCACGGGCCGCTTGAGCGCGTCGACTCAGGCGAGGTCATCCGCTGCCGCGTTCTCTGAGCGCTGGGTACATTTCAATGCACGGGTCTCCTGCCATATGTTGGCCCCACCGTCATTAACCTCGAGTGGGCGGGGAATTGAGCGAATCTTCTGTCACTTGTCGGGCGGGCCGACGCTACGCGGGTTCGCCGTCGCCGGGCAGCCCTGCGCAGCGGTGACCTGAGCGTGCCTACGCGGTCCGAACATGTCGGAACGCTGACGGATTCCGCTTAATGTCGGTAGGTACGTCATCTGACGGAAAGCAGACCCGTGGGTCGCGCGGCTCTAGTGGGCGCAGCGGCGGGCGGTTTGGGTGTAACGACTAGACTCGGCCGGTGTTGAGGAGAGGGAAGGACCGCGCTGCGGTCCGCGACGAACTCGACGTCGACCGCTCCGCCGTGGAGCAGGCGCGACGCGATCCGGGCGCCTTCGAGACGCTTTATCGGAAGTACGTGGCCCAGGTGTACAGCTTCGCGCTCTACGAGACCCGCGATCCCCACGCGGCCGAGGACATCACCGCGCAGGTGTTCCTGCGCGCGCTCGCCGGACTGCCCCGCTTTCACGAGCAGACCGACGGCCCGGGCAGCAGCTTCCGTATCTGGCTCTTCCAGATAGCCCGCAATGCCCTGTCGAATGAGCGGCGCCGCGCGCGGCGCCATCCAGCCTCGCCGATCGAACTTGCGCTCGAGTTCCCGGCGCTCGACGACGTCGCGTCTGCCGCGACGCACCGACTCGAGATGGAGCGCGTCTGGTCAGTCATCGAGCAGCTGCCCGCCGAGCGCCGCCGCGCGCTTGTGCTGCGCTTCGTGAACGAGCTCTCGACGCGCGAGATCGGCGACATTCTCGGCCGCACCGAGGGCGCCACGCGCGTGCTCATTCACCGCTCGTTGCAGCAGGTCGCGCGCGAGCTTGGCTGGCGCCGTTCGTCGGTCGTGGCCGCGCGCTCGCGCGCCGCCAACTGATGCTCGATCAGGACGAGGGCGCGATCCAGAGCGACGCGTACATCGAGGCACTGCTCGGCGGCCACGCCCGCCTGCCGATTGCGCTGCCGGCCGCCGACGCGCCGCCGGCCAATGTTCGCCAGGTCATCCGCCTGCTCGAGTCCGGCCTGCCGCGCTTCCACCCGTCGTTCCTGTTCGAGGAGCGCCTCGCCGAGCAGCTGCGCAGCGCGGCCGGCGTGCCCGCACGCGAGCCGCTCGTCGTCCTCGACCGGCGCCTGCTGATGGGCGGCGCGATCGCGTCGGGCGTGTCGATCGGGGCAGCGGCGATGTATGCCCTGCGTCGGAGACGCGAGTAATGCCGATCAAGCTGCCCTTTGGCGGTCGGCGCCAGGAGTACCCGACGGACCTCTGGACGCGCTGCCCCGACTGCCAGGAGATGCTCTACAACAAGACGCTCGACAAGGCGCTCCGGGTTTGCCCGCGCTGCGGCCACCATTTCCGCTTGCGCGTCGACTCCCGGCTGGCGCTGCTGCTCGATCGCGACAGCTTTGCGGAGCAGGATGCCGGTCTCGAGTCAGTCGACATGCTCGGCTTCGTCGACCAGAAGCCGTACCCGGAGCGGCTCGAGCAGGCCCGTGCCAGCACCGGCATCCGCGATGCGGCCGTGTGGGGCACGGGCACGCTGGCCGGCACCCAGGTCGCGATCTGCGTCATGGACTTTGCGTTCATGGGCGGCTCGATGGGCACGGTCGTGGGCGAGAAGGTCACACGCGCCGCGGAATACGCTCTTTCGGAGCGCCTGCCACTGATCGTCGTCTCCGCGTCCGGCGGCGCGCGCATGCAGGAAGGCACGCTGTCACTGATGCAGCTGGCCAAGACGTGCGCCGCCATCGGCCGCCTTGCCGAGGCCGGCGTGCCCTACATCAGCCTGATGACCGACCCGACCACAGGCGGCACGTTTGCTTCTTTCGCCGCGCTGGGCGACGTGAACATCGCCGAGCCGAAGGCGCTCATCGGCTTTGCCGGTGCGCGCGTCGCTGCGGGCACGATCGCCGAGGAGCTGCCCGAGGGCTTCCAGCGTGCCGAGTTCCTGTTCGATCACGGCTTCGTCGACATGGTCGTGGCACGCGAGCACCTGCGCGACGCTTTGATCGGCCTGCTGCGCTACCTGCGCGCGCCGGTGCGTGCCGACAAGGTAGCCGGCAACGGCTCCGCGCCGGTCGGTCGGTCGCCTGCCTTCATCGATTCGCTCATGAATCGCGAGCCCGTGCATGGTTGACGTGGCAAGCGGCGCGCAGGCGGCGCCAGTTGATGCCGACGAGCTGCGCGCCGCCGTCTGGGACCGCGTGCGCATGGCGCGCAACGTCAAGCGGCCGCACACGCTCGAGCTGCTCAGCCTGATGGCGACCGACGTGATCGAGCTGCACGGCGATCGGCTCTTCCGCGACGACCCAGCCGTCGTCGCCGGCCTGTGCCGCATCGACGGCCGTCGGGCGGTCTTCGTCGGTCACCAGAAAGGCGCCGAGACAGAGGAGAACATCCGGCGCAACTTCGGCATGCCCCATCCCGAGGGCTACCGCAAGGCGATGCGCATGTTCCTGCTCGCTGAACGGCTTCAGCTGCCCGTCGTGACCTTCATCGACACTCCCGGAGCGTTCCCCGGCACTGCCTCCGAGGAGCGTGGAGTTGCCGAGGCCATCGCGCGCTCGATCATGGTCATGACCGGCCTGCGCACCCCGATCCTCACGATCATCACCGGCGAAGGCGGCTCGGGCGGCGCGCTTGCGCTCGCGGTTGGCGACGTTGTCCTGGCGCTCGAGAACTCGATCTACTCGGTCATCAGCCCCGAAGGCGCCGCGAGCATCCTGTGGCGCGACGCCAACCATGCCCAGCAGGCCGCAGTGGCGATGCGCCTGACCGCAGCCGAGCAGCTCGCGCTCGGCGTCATCGACGAGGTCGTGCCCGAGCCGAAGGGCGGCGCGCACGAGAACCCTGACGAGATGGCGCGCCGGCTTCGCGCGCGCATAACGGCACACCTCGATGCGCTCGCCGGCCGCGATCGCACGATGCTGGTTGACACGCGCTACGCGCGCTATCGACAGATGGGTGAGTTCGCGGTCGTGACGCCCACGGGCGAGCCACGTCCGGAGCGCCCGGGCATGTTCGATCGCATCCGGCGCGTGCTCGAGAGCGGGCGCGCCGCGATCGCCGGCGGCGCGTCGGCGCTGCCCAACCCGCTGGGCGATGGCGACGACGCGCCACCTCTGCACGAGGACGTGTGACGATGAGCGACGCGATGGACGAGCAGGCACAGGACGGGCGGACCACGATCGCCCGCCTCGTCGAGCACGTCGTGCCCGAGCTCATCGAGCGGCTGACCAAGAGCAAGCTCGGCGAGCTCGAGGTGCGCGAGAACGGCTGGCGCGTCAGGCTGCGCAAGCCGCTTGCTGAAGCAATGGCGCCGCCACCGGCCGCAACACGCACGCCGCATCCGGTCATGGCGCCCGGTGTGCACGCGGCCTCGCACGCCGGCGTCGGTGCGCCGCGCGACAGCGCCCGCGGCATCGTCGCCTCGCCGGCCGTCGGCTATTTCGCGCCGCGTCGTGGGATCGAGGTCGGCGCCTCGGTGCGCAGCGGTGACCTGCTCGGCCACGTCGACGTGCTCGGCGTGCGCCACGAGGTCGTCAGCCCCGTCGACGGCGCGCTGCGAACGTTCGAGGTCGAATCGGGCCAGGCCGTCGAGTATGGCCAGCCGATCGCCCGCGTGGAAGCCGAGGCGTAGGTCGGGGTGTTCAGCAAGATCCTGATCGCCAACCGCGGCGAGATCGCGCTGCGCATCCAGCGCGCGTGCGCGCAGCTGGGTATCGCGTCGGTCGTCGCCTACAGCGAGGCCGATCGCGACTCGCGCGCCGTCCAGCTCGCCGATGAAGCCGTATGCATCGGTCCCGCCGAGTCGCGCCGGAGCTACCTGTCGGCGTCGGCGCTGCTTTCCGCGGCTCTCGTCGCCGGCTGTGACGCGATCCATCCCGGCTACGGCTTCCTGTCCGAGGACGACACCTTCGCCGAGATGGTCCGCGCCCACGGCCTGACATTCATCGGACCGCCGGCCGAGGTGCTCGAGCGGTTCGCGTCGAAGGCCGGCACGCGCACGCTGCTCGCCAAGCACGGCCTGCCGACCATCCAGGGCTCGCCCATGCTGCGCGACGACGCCCACGCGCTGGCCGAAGCCGAGCGCATCGACTACCCGGTGCTGATCAAGCCGTCGGCCGGTGGCGGCGGCAAGGGCATGCGCATGGTGCGCTCGCCAAGGGAGCTGCAGCAGGCCATGACGATCTGCCGATCGGAGGCCATGGCGGCGTTCCACGACGACTCGCTGTACCTCGAGAAGTGGCTCGAGGAAAACCGCCACGTCGAGGTCCAGGTCATCGTCGACCGCTACGGCAACGGCGTCCACGTGGGCGAGCGCGATTGCTCAGTGCAGCGCCGGCACCAGAAGATCGTCGAGGAGGCGCGCTCGCCGGCGATGAACGACGGCCAGCGCGAGGCGCTGTGCGAGGCGGCGATCAAGGCCGTTGTCGAGGCCGGCTACGAGAACCTGGGCACGCTCGAGTTCCTGCTCGACCGCGACGGCAACTTCTACTTCATCGAGATCAACTGCCGTATCCAGGTCGAGCACCCGATCACCGAGATGCTCTCCGGCATCGATCTCGTCACCGAGCAGATCCGCATCGCTGCCGGCGAGCCTCTGGGCTACACGCAGCAGGACGTCAGCCTGCGCGGCCATGCCATCGAGTTCCGCATCAACGCCGAGGACACGGCCCACGATTTCCGGCCGCAGGCGGGCATCGTCGAGACCTATCTGCCGCCCGGCGGCCCCGGCGTGCGCATGGACAGCCACATGTACAGCGGCTACGAGGTGCCGCCCTACTACGATTCGATGCTCGCCAAACTGATCGTCAGCGGATCCGATCGTGCATCCTGTGTCGAGACCGCAAGGTCGGCGCTCGCACGCTTTCAGGTTTCCGGACTTACGACGACCGTTCAGTTCCACGCGCAACTCCTGCAACAGCCGGAATTTGCGCGTGCGGAAGTCCATACCCGCTGGATCGAGGAAAACTTCCAGATGGCGGCCAACTGATGAGCAAAGGGCGAACCATTCAACTCGTCGATGTGACCTTGCGCGACGCGCCTCAATGTCTTTGGGCGACGCGCATGACCACGGCGATGATGGCTGACCTCGCCCCGCGGCTCGACCGCGCCGGTTTTGCAGCCATCGACCTGGTCGGCGGCGCGGTGTTCGACGTCTGCGTGCGCTACCTTCGCGAGGATCCGTGGGAACGCATGCGCATCCTCAGCGGATGGGT
>DATCGV010000078.1:0-40837 GCA_036508755.1 Candidatus Limnocylindrales bacterium
ACATGACTACTTGCCCTCCGCGGCGCCGGCCGCGCCGGTGCCCGTGCCGGGAGTACCGACCGGAGCGCTCGCCGCCTCGGCAGCAGGTGCTGCCTTCGCCGGCTCGCGCCGTCGGAACATCTGGAGCATTCGGTCGGTGACGACGTAACCGCCGACGACGTTGGCCGCGCCAAAGACCATCGCGATGAACGCGAGCACGTAGCTGAACGGATTGTCCGCAGCCGCCGCGATCAGCATCGCGCCGACCATGACGATGCCGTGGATCGAGTTCGCGCCCGACATCAGCGGCGTGTGCAGCGTCGCGGGGACCTTGCTGATGACCTCGAAGCCGACGAGGATCGCCAGCAGGAAGATCGCCAGCGCATTGAGCAGGTCTGGGTTCACTTTGTTGCCTCCGGGGCGGCCGGCTGGAGGAGCTTCTTGGTTGCCTCCTGCACGACTTCGCCGTCGCGGGTGATGACCGTCGCCGATTGGATCTCGTCGGTCAGGTCGAAATTCATCGCCCCGTCCTTCATGAAGTGGACGAGGAAGGTCGACATGTTGCGCGCGTAGAACTGGCTGGCGCCGGCCGGCATCGTCGCCGGCAGGTTGGTCGGCGCGAGGATCGTGACCTCGTTGTCGGTCACGACGGTCTCGTCGGGCTTCGACAGCTCGACGTTGCCGCCCAGCGCAGATGCAGCCATGTCCACAATCACGGAGCCTGGCTTCATACCCGCCACGGCCTTGGCCGTGACGAGCAGTGGCGGCCGCCGGCCGGGCACCTGGGCAGTGGTGATGACCACGTCCATGTTGGCGATATGCCCGTTCAGCTCCTCTTGCTGCGCGGCCTGCTCCTCGGGCGTCAGGGCCCGAGCGTAGCCGCCAGCGCCGCTCGCGTCGGTGACCGACTTGAGGACGATGAACTGCGCGCCGAGCGACTCGGCCTGTTCCTTCGTCTCCGAGCGAACGTCATAGGCCTTGACGATCGCGCCGAGCCGGCGCGCCGTGGCGATTGCCTGGAGACCGGCGACGCCGATGCCCAGGATGAGCAGATTGGCCGGCTTGGCCGTGCCGGCGGCTGTCGTCAGCAGCGGGAAGTAGCGGCCGTATTCGAGCGCGCCCATGAGCACCGCCCGATAACCGCCGACGTTCGCCTGCGACGAGAGCACGTCCATCGACTGCGCGCGCGACAGCGTGCGCGGGATGGCGTCGAGGCTGATCGCGGTGACCTTGTTCCTGGCCAACGTCGCCATCAGCTGCGGATCGATGAGCGGCTGAAGCAGGCCGACAACGACCTGGCCCTCGCGCAGCGACTGAACGTCCGGGCCGTCCGGCTTCTGGACGCGGGCGATGACGTCTGCGTCTGCGTACAGCTCATCGCGCGCCACGATGCGCGCGCCCGCGTCGCTGTATAGCCGGTCGGGGATCGCGGCGCCATCGCCCGCGCCCTGCTCGACGAGGATCTCGGCACCGGCGGCGATCAGCGATTTGAGCGCGTCGGGCACGAGGGCGACGCGTCGTTCGTTGGGCGCGCGCTCTTTGACCACACCTATCTTCATTGGGACCCCTGGGCGACGAATCTGATCGAGAAAGTAGACGAAGCATAGTCAACCAAGACGACCGTGTCGCCGGACCGAGAGCCCATCGATGGTTTGACCAATGGACCGACCTGAGCGGGCCGGTTGGCCGGGTGGCGTGCGTTGCGCTGGGAGGCCCGCCGAGCGTCTAGCCTTCGCGCATGGCGGACCTCGTGGCACAGCTGCACGCGGCGCTGCCAGACCTGCGCATTCTTTCCGACGCGGCCGACGTCGAAGGCTTCCGCTTCGATGAGACGGCTTTCCTGCACGCCGGCCGCCCCAGCGCGGTCTGCTTTCCGCGCTCGACCGCTGACGTCGTCGCGATCGTCGCTGTCGCCGCGGCGGCCGGCGCGCCGATCGTGGCGCGCGGCGCCGGCACGGGTTTGTCGGGCGGCGCGGTCGCGGTCGACGGCTGCCTGACGGTCTGTTTCACGCAGATGAACCAGATCCTCGAGGTGGACCCGCTCAACCTGACGGCCTCGGTTCAGCCAGGCGTGATCAACGCGGACCTCAACCGCGCCGTCGGTGAGCACAGGCTGGCCTATCCGCCCGATCCGGCGAGCTTCGAAACGTGCACGATCGGCGGCAACCTGGCCGAGAACTCGGGCGGCCTGCGCTGCGTCAAGTACGGCGTCACGCGCGATTGGGTGCTCGGACTCGAGGTCGTCCTCGCCGACGGCAGCGTCATCCGCACGGGCGGCAAGAACGTCAAGGACGTCGCCGGCTACAACCTGACCGGTCTGTTCGTCGGCTCCGAGGGCACGCTCGGCCTGATCACCGAGGCGACGCTGCGGCTGCTGCCCAAGCCGCCCGCGAACCTGACCCTGCTCGCATTCTTTGCGTCGATCCACGCCGCCGGCCAGGGCGTGGCCAACATCACCGCCGCCGGCATCCGACCGGTCACGCTCGAGCTCATGGACGCGTTCACGATCGCCGCGGTCGACGACGCGTACCAGCTCGGCTTGGACCGCAGCGCCGCGGCGATGCTGATGGTCGAGTCGGACCTGGGCGGCGAGGCCGCGGCGAGCGAGCTGAAGGCCGGCGAGGAAGCGTGCCGCGGCGCCGGTGCCACGTCCGTGCTGGTTTCGGCCGACACCCAGGAGGCGGACTGGTTGCGCCAGGCCCGGCGCGGCGCCCACGGCGCACTCGAGCGAGCAGGTGCGGCGCGCATGGACGATGTCGGCGTTCCGCGCAGCCGCGTGCCCGAGATGATCGACCGCATCGTCGAGATCGCCGCGCGCCACGATCTGCCCGTCGGCATCTTCGGCCACGCCGGCGACGGCAACCTGCATCCAACCTACGTCCTCGACCGCAACGACCCTGACGCCGAGCGCAAGATCGACGCGACGCGCGATGGGATCTATCGCGCCGCGCTGGAGCTGGGCGGGACAGTGACCGGAGAGCACGGCACGGGCCTGGCCAAGAAGAAATGGCTCGAGCTCCAGCGCGGCGCGCGCGGCGTCGAGGCGATGCGTTCGATCAAGCGGGCGCTCGACCCGGACAACCTGCTGAATCCGGGCAAGATCTTCTGACGCCGCTGGGCGACGGTCAGTCGTCGATCGCCACCTTGAAGGGCGAGGATTTGTGGGCAAACTGACCGACGGTGACGGTGTAGCGACCCGACTTCACTGACCCGCTCCAGTCGAGTACGCCGTGGCTGCCATGGAACACAGCGACCGTGTCGTCATTGGCATCGGCGATCCTGACCCAGAGCGTCACGCCGCTCGACCACTCGACTCGCACGTTGACACCTCCGCTCAGCTGGAACGTGTGGCTGGCCCTTTGCTTGTCACCGTCGACCTGGTCGTGCCAGTTGTAGGTCGGTGTCGGTGTTGGCGTCGCCGTGGGGTCCGAGCTTCCCGATGTCGCGGAGCTTGCCGAGCGCACGGCGCGCGCCGCGTCGATCCGGCCGTCGACCACGCCGCGCACCCGGACCGTGCTGTGAAGCACGATCGACTCGATCCGCCCACGGCTGAGGCTCGGCCTTTCGCTCTTCATCAAAGCGGCGATGCCGGCGATCACGGGCGTCGCGAACGACGTGCCGCACCACCATGTCCAGCGAACGGGCCCGGTCGAGCCCGTGTAGGCGCAACCCGGCGCCGACACCTTGACCCACGAACCGCGGTTGGACCAGCTGTAGAGGACGTCACTGCCCGTCGTCGCGCCGACGCTGATGACGCCCGGCAGCGCCGCGGGGTAGAAGCGTTGACTCGAGCCCTCGTTGCCGGCCGCGGCAACAACCACGACACCATGGTTGCGGGCGAAGGCAACTGCCCTGGCGACCACATCTGATGACGTGGCGCCGGCCAGGCTCAGGTTGATGACGTCGGCACCGTGGTCAGTCGCCCAGACGATGCCCGCGGCGATGTTCGAGTGTGAGCCACTGCCCGCCGCGTTGAGCACCTTGACCGGCAGGATCTCGCAGCGCCAGCACATGCCGGCGATGCCGACACCGTTGTCGGCCGCAGCGGCCGCGACCCCGGCGACGGCGGTGCCGTGGCCGTTGTCGTCATTGGCGCGGGCGTCGTTGCCCACGAAATCCCACCCGCGCAGTACCCGCCCGCGCAGGTCCGGCTGTGAAGGATCGACGCCCGTGTCGACGATGGCGATGATCGTCTTGGAGTTGCCGGTGGTCATGCTCCAAGCGGCGGGCGCGTGGACCAGCCGCGGACCCCACGCCTGGGACCAGTGTGGGTCGTTTGGCACGACCGCCGCCTGGTCCGCGCTGTCCTGCTCGACCGAGACTACGCGCGGGTCATGCCGGAGGGCCGTGAGGATCTGGCTTTGCCGGGCGGCGGGAATGCTGAGCACGTGCGCGCCGATCTCGTCGATCTGGCCGATCTCGGTCGCGCCACTGCCGGCGACCAGCTTGGCCGCGTCGGTGTCGGACACATCGCTTCGGAATTGGACCAGCCACGCGCCGTTGGCCGTGCCACTGCCAACGAATTGGTGCACGGCGGGAGCGGCCATGGTCATGGCCGGAATAGCTGCCACCGCAAGCAGGGCGACACCGGCGACGAGGAGCATCGACTTGACCCGTCCAGACGCACGTGCCACGGACGGCACGCGATTGCTGTGGTGGGCAGGCGCGACGCGATAGACCATGAGCAGACCGTTCCCCTCTCGACGACGTGTGCCATAGACTTCCGCAACGCGACGTAAATGCGCCGTCGCCGCGGCGATGGTTGCCAGCCCATCGTCAGTGCCGATCGGCCCCGGCGGAACCCGCGCCTCGGTCCCATAGAGGGGCGAAGATCGTCCGGTCTGCCGCACGGCATAGGGGTACGTGGCTGCGACAATTCGGTCTGCGACGCACACGCACTCGGAGCACTGCCGTGGCCAGCGCAGCCAATTCCCAGCCCGAAACACACGATCCCGGTCCGGACGTCGCCGGCGAACGGGCGGCCGACGTGATGTCGGCGGCCGCTGACCCGATCGTGCTACCCGGCGGTGGCGCGACGGTACGCATCGGGACCGCGTCGTGGACGGATCCGACGATGACCTCCGGAGCGGTTTTCTACCCGCGCGGGGTCGACACGGCCGAGGAACGGCTTCAGTACTATGCCGCGCAGTTCCCGCTCGTCGAGATCGACGCGACCTACTATGCCCTGCCGGTTGCCCGCGTCGCGGAGCTGTGGCGCGAGCGAACGCCGCCGGACTTCATTTTCGACGTCAAGGCGCACGCGCTGATGACCGGCCAACCGACCGAGACGCGCCGCCTGCCCAAGGCGATCCGCGATGAGCTGCCCGCGGAACTCGCGGCCAAGCCGCGGCTCTACGCCCGCGACCTGCCGACTGAGCTACGCGACGCGATCTGGCGGATGTTCATGGACGGGCTCGAGCCACTGCGCGCGGCCGGGCAGCTCGGGTCGGTGCTGCTTCAGTACCCGAAGTGGTTCTTCCCGATCTCCGAGTCACGGGACGAGATCCTCGCCGCGCGCGAGCAGCTCGGCGCCCAGCCGTTTGCCGTCGAGCTGCGCAACGGCTCGTGGTTCAACGAGAAGAACGTCGATCGGACGATCCGCTTCCTGGGCGACAACAAGATCCCGTTCGTGATGGTCGACGAGCCGCAGGGCTTCAAATCGAGCGTGCCGCAGCTGATTGCGGTGACGTCGCCAGACCTTGCCGTGATGCGCTTCCACGGCCGCAACGCCGACAACTGGGAAAAGAAGAACATCACGCCCGCCGAGCGCTTTCGCTACCTCTACGACCGTGAGGAGCTCGCCGACTGGGCGCCCCGGCTCGCCGACGCGGGCAAGCAGACCCGCGACCTGCACGTGCTGATGAACAACTGCTACGCCAACTACGGCTCGACCAACGCCCGCGAGCTGGCCAAGATCCTGTCCGACTTGACCCTGTCCGACAGCTAGCCCGCCTCCGCCTCGACGATGTCCTCGGTCGGTGCCCGCTTGGCCTCGGCGCGAATGACGAGCGCCACTGCGATGACGATGATCGCCGCACCAAGCAGGATCCAGACGTCGACCGTCTCGTTCAGGATCAGCGCGCCGAGCACGATTGCCACAACCGGATTGACGTAGGCGTAGGTCGATACGCGCGACACGGTCGCGTGCTGGAGGACCCAGGTGTACGCGGTGTAGGCCACGACACTGCCGAAGACGATGAGATAGACCAATGCGACGACCGAGTCGGTGCTGAAGCGATCGACCTGGACCAGGCCCCATTCGCCGGCCAACGTGCCGACAATGGCCAGGCTCGTGCCGCCTACGAGCATCTGCGCACCGGTCGATGCCAGCGGATCACGTGGCAGGCGCAGACGGGTCGAGAAGTAGGAGCCGATCGCCCAGCTGAGCGACGCCGCGACGAGCATGAGCATGGCGACGACATTCGTCTCGCCGCTGACGCCGTGCGGCACGATCAGCACGGCCATGCCCACGAAACCGCCCAGCACGCCGACATAAGTGCCTGACGCGACCCGCTCGCCGAAGACGCGGCGCAGCAGGACGACGAACAGGGGTACGACAGCGATGATCAGTGCGGCGAGGCCGCTCGGCACGTCCCGCTCGCCAAGCATGACCAGGCCGTTACCGCCGAGCAGCAGGGCCAGCCCGACGAAGCCCGCCCCGAACCATTCGGCGCGGCTCAAGCGCAGCGCCCCCGGTCCCTTGGTCACGAGCAGCAGGGCGAAGATGATCACGCCCGCCGAAACATGACGCGCACCGGCGGCGAGCAGCGGCGGCATGGTTTCGTCGACGACGCGAATCGCCAGGTAGGTCGAGCCCCAGACGACGTAGACGATCAGCAGCGCGGTCCAGATCTGCCATTCAGGAGCAAGCCGATTCGGTCGGGCGGAATGCATCAAGAATCCCTGCAGTGTCGAGTGGTTGTGGGTGCTTCGCGGCCAAGCGTGCCGCCTACGGAAGTACGGTTACTGCCAGTACGGAGGCGCGGCTCCGTACTCAATTCCGTAGCTCCTCGGATGTTCGCGCCACTCGGCGTGGCCCATCGTATGCGTTGTCGCCGGCGCAGGCTGGCCGCGACGAACCAAATATTTCAGCTCGGCGCCACCCTTACACGGCGGGGTGAATGCAGACGAGCGATGACGGGAGCCGGATCGGCGCTGGGGCGCGGTCCGGCTCTAGTCTTTTTGGTGATTGATTCTCGAACGGCTCGGGGAGGAGCCTCTCCGGCATGAGCAGCGTGGCCCGCTGGCAAACCTATCATCGTCAGATGGACCGACTGCGTGATCGTCGCGACAGATTCGCAGTTCGCCGCCTCGACCTCGTTCTCGTACTGACCGCGCTCGCGCTGCTCGGAGCCACGGCTGCGTTCCTGGTCGACAAGTCGCTCAGCTTCGCGCTCCTCGACCGTTCGGCTGACGTCGCGATCAACGCCCTGACCGTGCTCGCGGCCGGCTCGCTTGCCGCGCTGGCGCTGGCCCGCTACCGCGAGGCCGGCCGGCTGGCCGGCCTGTATCAGGCCAGCGCCTTCTCGCTACTGGCGTGGGTGTCGCTGCTCAACGTGGCTGCCGTCGTCGTCAAGGTTGAGGACGAATTCGGACTATCACTTGCCAAGCCCGGGCAGCTGCCACTGTACGTCTCCTCGTTCACGAACCTCGCCGCCGCAGCCCTGCTCGTGGTGGGCGGCGCCGCGGCCGTCGGCACGTTCCGCAGCCAGCCGCGAACGCGGCGCGTACTGTTCGTGCCCACGATCGTGATCACGATCGTGCTGCTGGTCGTGTACCTCATCCAAAACGGGTTCGTGGATCTCGACACGCTGTTGCCGCCATTCGTTGGCCCAATCGGCATCAAGGAGATGATCACGGACCCGCGCTTTACGGGCGCGATCCCCGATGTCAGCGGCATCGCCTTCGTCATCCAGGCCGTGAGCGCTGTCCTGTTCGTGATCGGTGTCGCCCTCTATCGCCGCTCGTACCTGCGCGACGGCCCGGTCGCCGACGGCTACCTGGCCGTGGCAATGCTCATCGGCTTCTTCGCCGAGATCCACTCCTACTTTTATCCGGGCGTCTACACCAGCCTCGTGACCACCAGCGACGTGCTGCGCCTGGCCTTCTTCGTCGTCCTTTTCGCGGGCATCAACGCCGAGTCGCGCTCCGACCTGCGCGCGCTGCGCAGCGCATACGCCGCGCTCGAACGGCTGCGCCTGTCGGAGGCCGAGCGGGCAACACTCGAGGAGCGCACCAGGCTCGCCCGTGAGCTGCACGACGGCCTGGCACAGGACCTGTGGTTCGCCAAGTTGAAGCACGAGCGTCTCGTCGCTTATGTGCCCGAGGAGCAGCACGGCCTTGCCCTCGAAGTGACCCAGGCGCTGGATTCGGCCATCGCCGAGGCGAAGCAGGCCGTCGTGACGATGCGTGCAGGGGACGAGCGTGATCGGCCGCTGGAAGAGCTCATGTCGCGCTCGATCGACGATTTCGCGGTCCGCTCCGGCGTGCGCGCCGACTTCTCCGCCGCTGACCTACCCGCTGCCCTCTCGCCACGGACGCAGGTCGAGCTGCTGCGCGTTCTGCAGGAAGCACTTACCAACGTTCGCAAGCACGCCGACGCGACCGTGGTTCGCGTCGCCGCCGAGGTCCAGGACGGCCAGCTGCGGCTGACAATCGTCGACAACGGGCGCGGCTTCCGACCCGACCAGTCGAGCGGCGAAGGTATGGGCATGCAGGGCATGAAGGAGCGTGCACGGTTGATGGGCGGTGAGCTGAGGGTCATCTCTGAGCCGAGCGGCGGAACGACCGTCGATGTGGTGGTCCCAGTACGCGGGGAGGAGCTGCGATGAGCGAGGTGGATGGCAAGCTGCGCGTGATGCTCGTCGACGATCACGCGCTGGTTCGCTCGGCCGTGCGCCAGGCCATCAGCGCGCCGGACGTCGAGCTGGTGGGCGAGGCCAGCAATGCCCAGGAGGCGCTGGCACTGGCGCCGATGCTCCGGCCGGACGTGCTGCTGCTCGACATCGACTTGCCGGGCATGAACGGCATCCAGCTCGTGCAGGAGCTTGGGCCGCGCCTGCCCAACACCAAGATCGTGATGCTGACCGTGTCGAGCTCCGAACGCGATCTGCTGGAGGCGATTGCCCGGGGAGCGGCCGGCTACCTGACCAAGGACCTCAGCCCGGAGGCACTGCTGCGCTCGCTGCGTGGCACGCAGCGCGGCGAGCTCGCGATGTCACGCCGCTTTGCCGCCCGCGCACTGCGTTACTTCGCCGACGCGGCGCGGCGCGGGCGGTCCGTCTCGGGCATGGAAGGCGAGCTGATGGGCCTATCGCCACGCGAGAATGACGTCCTCGCGATGCTCGCCGACGGCTTGACCGACCGTGAGATCGCCGAGGCACTGACCATCTCGCCACGAACGGTCGAGACGCACGTCAGCAACATCCTGCACAAGCTTGGCGTCCGCAACCGGGCCGAGGCGGCCCAGCGCTACCGGTCGGGCACTTAGCTATCCGGCGCCAGCAGGATTGGCCAGGGGCTTGACTCATGGGCGATCATTCCCCGCAGTGGACGGCGGGCTTGGCAGCGCCCCAGCCCGAGTCGGCAACGACTCAGATGACCCGACCGCCCGTCGTCCACCACCCTCGCCGCAGGCCCAGGCGCCGTGGTAGCCGTCAGGCGGAAGCCGCCGCCGGTTGGTCGACCGCGCTGAGAAAGTTCCACCACGCTTCGAGCGCACGGCTCGTCGCCTGTTCGATCGGCGCCGGATCTGCTTCGTCGGCAAGCTCGCCAAGCATCTCGCGCTCGGCGCCCGAATGCTCGATGTCGAGCACACCGTGGACCTTGAAGAAGGTCAGCGTCCGCGCGTCGGTGATGCCGTAATGGCGCTCCAGGCCGTCGATCTTCGAGCCGGCGACCTGCGGCACCTGGCGTTCGTAGGCATACAGCGCCGCGACCCCGGCGGCGACCGGCTCGTCGCGCGTCACCTCGAAGTACGTGTCGGTGAGAGCCGTGGTCGCTTCATTGGGCGTCGCAGCCTGGACATCCTCGCGTGCCACGCCTATCCCCTCGGCGAAGCGCAGCCACAGCTCCGCGTGGTTGTCCTTACCGTGCTCCTCGTCCCACAGGTTGTCGAGGATCTGCTGACGCACGGCGCGGTCCGCGGTGCGGGTGTGGAGCGCGGACAGGTAGCGCGGCATGGCCGACTCGAACGCGTAGTACTGGCGCGCGTACTCCTGGAGGGCCTCGATCGGCAGCGTGCCCTCGGCCCACTTGGTGTAGAACGGGTGCTTGAGCAAATGTCGCTCGTCGATCATCCGATCGAGCGTGTCGAGGACGTCCATGGGTGACTCCTTCTCCCCCTCCGCAGCAGGCGCCGAGTCTAGCGGTGCCCCCACCGACAGGTCTCGACATTGACATTGCAGAGTTGCGACGTCGCGGTGATCGGCGGCGGCATCATCGGAACGGCAGCCGCGGCTTACTTCGCAGAGGCCGGCGTCCGGGTGCGCCTGTTCGAGCGCGAGCGCATCGCGGCCGGCGCGTCGGGCCGCAACTCGGGCACGATCCAGCATCCGTTCGAGCCGCACATGGCGCGCCTGCATCGCGCGACGCTGCCGCTGTACCGCGAGCTCGTTCGTTCGGTCACCGACTTCCAGCTGGCGCCCGAACCGGCCGGACTGCTCCTGCTCAGCCCCGACGAGCGAGCGGTAAGCGAGGCCGGTCGAACGATCGCTGCGGGCGAGCCCGACCTTGTGCCCGAGGTCCTGGCGCCCCGCGAGCTCCGGCTCATGGAGCCGTCGCTGGCCGGGGACCTGTACGCGTGCCGCGTTGCCACCGGCTATCCGGTCGCGCCGGCGGCTGCCACGAACGCTTTCGCGGCACGTGCGCGGGCCGCCGGCGCGTCGCTCGAGATTGGCGAGGCGGCCGAGCCGATCGTCAGCGGCGCACGCGTCGTCGGCGTTCGTCTGCCCGGCGGCGCGACCGTCGCGTGCGAGAAGATCCTCGTCGCGGCAGGGCCGTGGAGTCCGCAGCTGATCCCGGCCTGGTCGGAGAGGCCGCCGATCCGGCCGCTGTGGGGCGTGGTCGTGAGCGTGGCTCTCGCGGACGCGCCCCATGCCGTGCTGGAAGAGCTGGGCATCGATCGGCCCGGCCCGCACCCGGAGGACCTGTTCAGCCTCGTCAGCACCGAAAGCGACACGAGCGTCGGATCGACATTCCTATCGGCCCAGCCGGATCCTGCGCGCCGGGTTCAGGGGATACTCGATCGGGCCAAGAGATTCGTGCCCGCGCTCGGCGCGGCGCAACTGGTCGGCGTGCGGGCCTGCGCGCGTCCCGCGTCGCTCGATGGTCGACCCTTCATCGGCCAGATCGCCGGCATAGGCGGGTTGTTCGTGTGTGCAGGACATGGCGCGTGGGGCATCTCGACCGGCCCGGCCTCGGCCCGGATGGTCGTCGACGAGATGCTCGGCCGAGAATCGTCGGACCCGGCCTTTTCGCCGGCGCGGGCGGTCGACTGACCTTCAGTCGTGCCCCAGCGGTTTGTGTCGGGTGCTCGCCCACGCTGGCTCGGGTGGAATGTCAGTCGGCACCGGCGGAGGAGTCGTGATCGGAGCCACAGGCTCGACTGTCGGTGACGAGACGGGCTCGGAGGGTTCGTGCGCGTCGACGCTCGGCAGGCTGGGAACGCGGGCGGACCAGGGGCCGGCGACGAGCAGGGCCACGATCGCGGCTGCGGCGATCAGGCCGACGATGAGCACGACGGCGAGGGGATCCTGGGTGACCTGAACCTGCGGCATGGCCTGTCCGGCAGGATAGCGAGCAATAACATCGTCGCAGTGGCAGAAGCACACGAACACGAGTCGCCGACGAAGCTGCCCGGTGGGCTGGAGCACGGCCCGTTTGCGCTGCGCGCGCGACTGCTCACGCCACTCCCCGACGGCTCGACGCGCTTCATCAGCGACGCGTTGCTCGAGGTCGACAGCACAGGGCGCATCGCGCGCGCCGAAGATTGGCCGACTGGCGGGCGCGCTGGTGCGATCGACGTGCGTCCACTGCTCGTCATGCCCGGGCTGGTCGACCTGCACGCCCATCTCCCTCAGTGGCCCAACGCCGGCCTGGGCGCCGGCCTCGACCTGCTTACATGGCTCGGTCGGTACATCTTTCCGCTCGAACGCGAGTTCCACGCCGACGCCGCCCGGCGCTTGGCGCCGCTCTTCTATCGCGCCCTTGCCGCGGCGGGCACGACGACCGCGGTGCTCTACGGCGCCGTCTACGAGGACAGCGTTGACGCGGCGTTCGGCGCGGCGCATGAGCACGGCATCCGCGTCGTCCTGGGCAAGGTGATGATGGACAGGCTGCGCTACGACAGCTCGCTGCGCGACAGCGAAGTGCTCGACGAAAGCCTCGCCCAGACGCGGCGCCTGATCGAACGCTGGCACGGCCGCGACGAGGGCCGGCTCCAGTACGCGGTCACGCCACGCTTCGCCGTCAGCTGCACGGCCGACATGCTGCGCGAGTCGGCCGGCCTCGCCCGGGCCACGGGCGCGTATTGGCAGACACACCTCGCCGAGGACCGCCTCGAGATCGACGAGGTCACGCGCCTTTTTCCGGATGCGGCCGACTACACCGACGTGTACGACCGCGCCGGCGCCTTGGGCCCGCGCACGATCGTGGCCCACGCTGTGTATCTGTCCGATCGCGAGCTGGCGCGGCTGGCCGAGACCGGCACGCGCATCGCCCACTGCCCGTCGTCAAACCTGTTCCTGTCGAGCGGGGCGATGCCGCTCGGGCGCTATCTCGCCGCCGGCATGACGATCGGGCTGGGCAGTGACGTGGCCGGCGGCCCGGACGTCAGCATCTTTGGCGAGATGCGCGCCGGGGCTTACACGATGAGCGGGCGCTCGACCATGCTCGGCGACACGTGCGCCCCACTCAAACCGCTCGATTGGCTGCGTTTGGGCACGCTCGACGGGGCGCGCGCACTGGGCATCGACGATCGCGTCGGCTCAATCGAGCCAGGCAAGGAAGCCGACTTCATCTGCGTCGACCCGGACACCACGGCGCCCATTCCGGCGAGCGTGGTCAGCGACGCGGAGGAGATCGCCAGCCGGCTCATCTACCGGACGCGGCCGCAGATGGTCCGTGGCGCATGGGTCAGAGGCCGCCTGCTGCCTGCCTGAACCAGCGTCGGGATCGTTAGCCTTGCCGAAATGCCGGCAGTGGACGTGCTCATCAGCGGCGGGATGGTCATCGACGGGACCGGCGCGGCCGCATTCGCGGCCGACGTGGCGATCAGCGGCGATGGGTTGCGCGTCGTCCAGCGCGGAACGCAGGTCGAGGCCGGTCAGCGTATCGACGCAACCGGCAAGGTCGTCGCTCCCGGCTTCATCGACCTGCACTCGCACTCGGACCTGATGATCCTGGCCGAGCCGCGCCACGAGCCAAAGGTGCGCCAGGGTGTGACGACCGAGATCATCGGCGTCGACGGGCTCTCCTATGCTCCGCTCCCCTCGCAAGCAGATCTCGAAGCGCTGATCGAGATGAACGCTGGGCTGGATGGCCGACCGGATGGACTGGCTGCCGCCTGGCAGTCGGTGGCCGACTACCTCGCGCAGCTGGACGGCAAGGTGTCGGTCAACGTCGGCCTGATGGTCGGCAACAGCGCGCTGCGCATCTCGCGGCTGGGTTGGAGCGACGTGCCCGCAGACTCTGACGCGCTCGCCGACATGCGCGCACTTCTCGCGGACGCGATGTCAGACGGCGCGCTTGGCGTCTCGAGCGGTCTCGACTATCCGCCCGGCGCCTACGCCACGACCGACGAGCTCGCAGCGCTCACCGGCGAAGCCGCGCGCCGCGGCGGCTTCTACCACACCCACGTGCGCTACCCACTCGGCGATCGCTACCTGGATCCGTTTCGAGAGGCAATCGAGATCGGCCGTCGCGGCGGCGGACCGGTCCACATCACCCACTTCTACCACCGTCAGACGCATCCTGGCGGTCCGGAGCCGCTGCTTGCCCTGGTCGACGACGCGCGCGCCGAGGGCCTCGACGTGACCTTCGACACCTACCCGTACGAGTGGGCGGCAACTCGGTTGCTGGTCCAGATGCCGCTCTGGGTCCAGGACGGCGGGCCGTCGAAGGCGAAGGAGCGCATGGCCGATCGCGCGGTCCGGGATCGGCTGCGCGAGGAGCTGCGCGCGCGTGGCGCCGCATACGCGTCTGCGGCGGGCTGGGCCGACGTGCGGCTCGGAGCGTTCACTCGGCCCGAGAACCTGCGCTGGGAATCGCGGACGCTCGCCGACGTCATGAACGAGCGCGGCGTCGACGCGGTCGACGCGACCTGCGATCTGCTGCTCTCAGAGGACTTGCGTGTCTGCCAGGTCACGACCGGCCCGTGGCACGAGACGCTGCACCACTTCGTGGTTCACCCGGTAGGCATGTTCGGCACCGACTCCACGTTCGTCGGCGCAAAGCCTTCGCCGCGTACATACGGCTCGTTTCCGCGCGTGCTGGGCGAGTTCGTCCGGGAGCGCGCATTGCTCGGTCTCGAGGAGGCCGTGCGCAAGATGACGTCCGCTCCGGCGGCGCGGCTCGGCCTCGCCGACCGAGGTCGGCTCGCGGATGGCTATCTGGCTGACGTGGTCGTTTTCGATCCCGCGACGGTGGCTTCAAACGCGACGTACGACGAGCCGCGCCGCTTCCCGACCGGCATCGATTACGTCCTCGTCAACGGCACAGTCGTCGTCGACGACGGCCGCCACACGGGCGCCATGCCCGGCCGCGTCGTCAGGCGCTAGCCGAGGACCCGTTCGAGCCGAGGACCATCAGGATGATGATCAGGACGATCAACAACGTCAGGGAAATGCCGCCCATCTGAATACGCTTGATCAGGGCCGCGATGTGCGGCGGCGGCCCGGCCGGTGCCGGACCCCCGGCCGGCGGCGCAGGCGGCGGATTCTTGGTCGCCTCGATCAGCTTCTGGACCGCCGGCAGCTGAAAGCCGGTGGAGATGCCCAGAGCGATCACGTACAGGATGACCGCGGTATCCAGCCAAAGTGCCTTGGTCAGGTCGACCGGCAGCGTCCAGATCAGTCCGATGCCCGTGATCCCCTCCAAGACAGCAAGCGGGATCACGATGCGCGTCGTGATTCGCTCGTTGACCCGGAGCGCGAAGTTGCTGTGCATCGGCTCGCTGCCGCCCATGCTGCCGACGACCGGGAACGCGAACGTCGGGCCAAAGGCAATGATCGCTCCGCCGACGTGGAGCAGGAGAAACAGCAAAGGCAGCCCTGTCATCCCTCTCCTCCTCCATCACTCGCCGACAGTGCGCACACGAGCAGCTAGAACAGGAACCCTTTCGCTCCGGCGACCATCAGGATGATGATCACAAACAGCAAGACGGTCAGGATCATGCCGCCCATCTGATTGCGGCGCACGAGCGCGGCAATGTGCGGCGGCGGGCCGGATGGCGGCGGCGCACCGGGTGCGGGCGCGGGAGGCGGCGTATTCGTCGCTTCGACCAGCTGACGTGTGACCGGGATCTGGTTCATGAAGACGATGATCAAGGCGATCACGTAGAGCGCGATGCCCAGGATGAGCCACCAATGCGCGCCGTCGAGAATGTTGACCGGCAGGGTCCAGATGATGACGATGCCGGTAATGGCCTGAAGGATCGCCAGTGGCACGATCAGGCGCTCCTCGATCCGCTCAGCGACGCGCACGGCAAAGTTGACGTGCATGGGCTCCTTGCCGCCCATGCTGCCGATCAGCGGGAATGTGAGTGTCGGCCCGAAGGCGAAGATCGCGCCGCCTACGTGCAAAACCAGAAAAACAGCGAATACCCAGTTCATCCACGTCCCTCCTCAAGCGCCCGATGCGGTCCCTCGTCGCTCCGGCGACTCGCGGCAAGTTAGCACTGCCGTGGTGACGAGTCACGTCAATTCGACAGTTACCATCCAACGTAATGACCGTGACGACGCGACCGTCCCGGACGCGGACTTCTGTCGCCATGCCTGACCTCGACGCGCCGGTGCGCGCGCCCGAGCACGGCGAAGTCGGCATGGGACGGGCGCGCGCCTTCCCGATGCGCAGAGAGGGTCCGGCCAAGCTCACCGGCACGGCGCTGTACACGGACGATCTCGTCTTTCCAGGCGCCTGGTACGGCCACACGGTGCGCTCGACCGTCGCGCATGCCCGGCTGCTGGGCATCGAGCTCGATCCGGACTTCGACTGGTCGCGCGTCGTGGTCCTGACGGCAAAGGACATACCCGGCGACAACCTTGTGTCGCTCATCGCCGACGACCAACCCGTGCTCGTCGCGGACGAGATTCGCCATCATGCCGAGCCGGTGGCACTGCTCGCCGCACCGGACCGCGAGACCCTGCGCGCCGCGAAGTCCCGTATCCGCCTGCGCACAGAGCCTCTCGCGGCGGTGTTCGACCCGCTCCAGTCGGAACAGGAGTTCGCTCATTTCGCGCTCGCGAAAGGCGACATCGACGCCGGTTTTCGCGAAGCCGAGCTGGTGATCGAGGGCGAGTACCGCGTCGGCCACCAGGAGCAGCTGTACATCGAGAACCAGGCGATGATCGCCGTGCCGCGGCCCGACGGCGGGATCACCGTCCACGGCTCGCTGCAGTGCCCGTACTACATCCATAAGGCAATGAAACGGGCGCTGCGCCTGACCGATTCGCAGGCGGTGGTGATCCAGGCCGAGACGGGCGGCGGCTTCGGTGGCAAAGAGGAATACCCGTCGATGATCGCCCTGCACGCCGCGCTCCTCGCGCAGCACCTGGCCCGACCCGTGCGCATGATCTACGACCGCCACGAGGACATCGCGGCGACGACCAAGCGCCATCCCGCGATCGTTCGCCACCGCACCGGCGTGACGCGCAACGGCCGCCTCGTCGCCCAGGACATCGAGGTCATCTTCGACGGCGGCGCTTATTGCACCCTCACCCCGGTCGTGCTGTCGCGCGGCACGCTCCACGCGGGCGGTCCATACAGTTGTCCCAACGTCCGCGTCCGCGGCCGCGCCATGGCCACCAACACGCCACCGAATGGTGCGTTCCGTGGCTTCGGTGCGCCACAGACGGAGTTCGCGGCCGAGATGCAGGTGAACCGCATCGCCGAAGCGCTCGACATGTCGCCGCTCGAATTGCGTCGGCGCTGGGTCTACCGCATCGGCGACGAGACGCCCAGCGGCCAGATCCTGCGCGAGAGCGTCGCCGGCGAAGAGGTGCTCGAGCGCGCGGCTGAGGCGGCCGAGTTCGAGCGCATCCGGGCGTTGACGGGCGCTGAGCGGCGCGAGCGAGGAGAGCACGCAAAGTCGGGCGCCCTTTTCTCGTCGCCGCAGCGCAGCGCGCGGGGCATCGGCCTCGCCGTGGCGTGGCACGGCTGTGGGTTCACAGGCAGCGGCGAGGTTCACCTCGCGAGCGTGGTCAGCGTCGAGCTCACCTCTGCCGGCCAGGTCCGCGTGCTGACGGCGTCGACAGAGATGGGCCAGGGCACCAGGACCATCTTTCCGCAGCTCGCGGCCGAGCAGCTGGGCATTGACGTCGAGCAGGTCGAGATGGCGCCCCAGGACACGTCGATCGTGCCCGACTCCGGGCCGACCGTCGCCTCGCGAACGGCGATGGTCGTTGGCGGCATGGTCATGAAAGCCGCCGCGCGCCTGCGCGAAGCCGTCGAGAAAGAGACCGGTCAATCGTTCGCCGATTCCTATGGCGAGTACGCCACGGCGCGCGGCGGCCTGCGCATCGACCAGCAATTCGAGAAGTATCCTGGCGTGACCTTCGACGACGAGACATACCGCGGCGACGCGTATCCGGCCTACGGCTGGGCTGCGGCCGTGGCCGAGGTTCACGTCGATCTCGACACGGGCGAGGTGACGGTCCACGACGTCGTCGCGGCGGACGACATCGGTCACGCCATCCACCCCGTGCTCGCCGAGGGCCAGGTCGAGGGCGGCACTCTCCAGGGCGTCGGCTACGCCACGATCGAGGAGATCAAGCTGGCCGACGGGCGCTACCTGAACGACCGCCTGGCGACGTACCTCATCCCAACCTCGCTCGACGCGCCACGTATCAATTCGATCCTCGTCGAAGAGCCGTTCTCGGGCGCCCCGCACGGCGCCAAGGGTGTCGGCGAGCTGCCCATGGACGTGCCGGCCGCCGCCGTTGTCGCCGCCATCCACGACGCGACCGGCGTCTGGGTCCACGACCTGCCCGCGTCGCCGGAGCGCATCCTCGCCGCGCTGCACGGCATCAAGGCCCCGCCATCACCGGGAATCTCGACAGTGACGCCACGCAGCCCCGACACCGCGCCGTCAGCCCGCGACGCAGGGGCTGTCGATTCGGCACTTGATCCCGCTCCCGACGCTCCGACCGACCCGCAACCTATGCGCGGGCCACACGACGGATGACGCGCTGATGGCATATGAGCTGAATGTCAACGGCGTCGACGTCACGCTCGAGGTGCCGGGCATGCGCAGGCTGCTCGACGCGCTGAGAGAGGATCTCGGCCTGACCGGGACCAAGGAGGGCTGCGGCGAAGGCGAGTGCGGAGCGTGCTCGGTGATCGTCGACGGCCAGGTTGTCGATTCATGTCTCGTGCCCGTGTGCCAGGTTGATCACGCGACGGTTATCACGGTCGAAGGCTTGGCACCGGCAGGCGGGGCGATGAGTGGGCTCCAGGAAGCGTTTCTCGAGCGCGGCGGCGCGCAATGCGGCATCTGCACGCCGGGCATGCTCATGGCCGCGCGCGCATATCTCGACGAGGGCGGCGGCCCGGACCACGACCAGATCCGCGAGGCGATCGCCGGCAACCTGTGCCGCTGCACGGGCTACACCAAGATCGTCGAGGCGATCGCCCTCGCGGCCGACGAGCACTGATGCCGGCAGAGCCACCGGTCGTATCAGCACGGACGCTCGCCGAGGCGCTCGACCTGCTCGCCGCCACAGACGGGCTACGGCCCGTCGCCGGCGGCACGGACCTGATGGTCCAGATCACGGGCGAGCTCGCCCCGCCACCGGAACGCGTCCTCGACATCTGGCACCTTGACGAGCTGCGCGGCATCTCCGTCAGCGACGGAGCACTGACCCTTGGCGCGCTCACGACGTATACCGAGATGCGCCACTCGGCTCTGATCCAGCAGCATTTGCCGGCGCTTGTCGAATGCGCCGCGACGATCGGCGCGGCCCAGATTCAGAACCGGGGCACGATCGGCGGCAACGTGATCAATGCCTCGCCGGCGGGTGACACGCTGCCGATCCTGCTCGCCACGGACGCGGAGCTGATCCTGACCTGCGCCGCGGGCGGCGAGCGCTCCGTGCCGGCCAGCCAGTTCTGGCCCGCCTATCGGACGACCGCGCGGCGCCCGGATGAGCTGCTGGTCCGCATCCGCATCCCGTTGCCGCCCGGTCGCGAGGTCCGCTTCCGCAAGGTCGGGACGCGCCGCGCGCAGGCGATCTCGAAGGTCGTGATGGCGCTCGCATGGCGCGAGGACGGCGGTGTCTGGCGCGACGTCAGGCTGGCAGTCGGATCCGTCGCCCCAACACCCATCCGCGCGCACGAGACCGAGCGCGTGCTTGAAGGCGCGGCGCCGCGTGAGACGACGGCCGACCACGCCGCGCAAACGCTGGCCGACGAGATCCACCCGATCGACGATGTCCGCTCGACGGCCGACTATCGGCGCGTGGTCACCGCGCGCATCCTGCACCGCCTGCTACGCGAGGCCGGCGGCTGGTGAAGCCCGAGAACGTGCGCTTCTTCGGCTCCCCGGAGGAGTTCCGCGGATGGCTCGAGGGGAACCACGCCTCGGCTGTCTTTCAGTGGGTCGGTTTCCACAAGAAGGCGTCGGGCCGTGCCGGACTGACCTACGACGACGCGGTGATCGAGGCCCTGTGCTTCGGCTGGATCGACGGTCAGACGAACAGCGTTGACGAGCTGAGCATCACGACCCGGTTCTCGCCGCGTCGCCCGGGGAGCAACTGGAGCCAGGTCAACACCCAACGGGCGCGTGAGCTCATCGCGTCGGGCCGGATGCATCCCGCAGGCAAGCGCGCGTTCGATGCTCGCCGCGAACCGGAACCGGGCGAGCTGACGTACGAGACGCGACCATCGGATCTGCCGGAGCCGTACGCGTCAACTCTGCGCGGCAACGAAGCCGCGTGGCGCTTCTGGCAGGCACAGCGCGCGTCGTATCGGAAGTCGATGACCTGGTGGGTGCTGTCCGCCAAGCGAGCGGAGACGCGCATGCGTCGGCTTCAGGCGCTGATCGACGAGTCGGCGGCGGGCCGGGCCATCGACGAGCTGCACCTGCCCAGGCTGCGAGTGGAGACAAGCAATGGCTGAGGTTCGGGTCGTGGGTGAGTCGGTTCCCGACACGGAGCGCGTGCTCACCCTGGACGCCCTCGAGTTCCTGGGCCGGCTGGCGCGCGAGTTCGAGCCACGCCGACAGGAAATCCTGCACGCCCGGCGCGAGAGAGCGGTCCGCGTTGCCGGTGGCGAACGACTCGATTTCTTCACAGCGACGGCCCACGTTCGCGATTCAGACTGGCGGGTCGCCAAGGCACCGGCGGACCTGAACGACCGGCGCGTCGAGATCACCGGCCCGGCCGAGGCGAAGATGACGATCAACGCCCTCAACTCCGGCGCGAAGGTGTTCATGGCCGACTTCGAGGACGCGCTCTCGCCGACGTGGGCGAATGTCGTCGGTGGCCAGGCGGCGCTCCAGGACGCCGTTCGCCGAACGCTCACTTTCAGCTCGCTCGAGGGCAAGGAGTACCGGCTCAACGACCGCATTGCGACCCTCGTGGTGCGTCCGCGTGGCTGGCACCTGGTGGAGCGCCATCTCGAAGTCGACGGAGGACCAATCTCCGCCTCCCTGTTCGACTTCGGGCTGTACCTGCTCCACAACGGCGCCGAGCTGCTGCGCCGCGGATCGGGGCCGTACCTCTACTTGCCCAAGATGCAGTCGCACGTTGAAGCGCGGCTGTGGAACGACGTCTTCCTCTGGGCGCAGGACGTGGTCGGCGTGCCGCGCGGCTCGATCCGCGCGACCGTGCTGATCGAGACGATCTGGGCCGCGTTCGAGATGGACGAGATCCTGTACGAGCTGCGCGAGCACGCCGCGGGCCTCAACGCCGGCCGCTGGGATTACATCTTCTCGATCATCAAGGCGTACTCCGCCGATCCGACGCGCGCCGTCCTGCCCGACCGCGTGCAGGTGACGATGGCCGTGCCGTTCATGCGCGCTTACGCCCAGCTGCTGGTCAAGACGTGCCACCGCCGAGGCGCGCACGCCATCGGCGGCATGAGCGCATTCATCCCCAACCGACGTGAGCCCGAGGTCACCGAGAACGCGCTGGCCAAGGTGCGCGAGGACAAGGAGCGCGAGGCCGGCGACGGGTTCGACGGCACGTGGGTCGCCCACCCAGACCTTGTGCCGGTGGCGATGGAGATCTTCGATCGTGCACTCGGCGACAAGCCGAACCAGAAGTACAGGCTGCGCCAGGACGTGAACGTGTCGGCGACCGATTTGACGAACTTCGAAGTGCCAGGAGGCGAGATCACCGAGCGCGGACTGGCGACCAACGTGTCGGTCGGCATCCGCTACATCGCCTCGTGGCTCGACGGCGTCGGCGCGGCGGCGCTCGACAACCTGATGGAGGACGCGGCCACGGCCGAGATCTCGCGCTCGCAGGTGTGGCAGTGGGTGAAGACCGGCAGATTCTCGCGCGACCAGGTCCTGGCCGCCATCGAGCCGTGGCGCTCCCGTGACGCCGAAGCCGCGGCGCTGTTCGAGCAGGTCGCGTTGTCGGACGACTTCGTCGAGTTCCTGACCCTGCCCGCCTACAACCGCGTGGAGTAGCCGTTCGCGACCTTCGGCACTCGTCGGCCGGACGGGTAGCGGTCCACAATTCACCTCTCGCCGTTCAGCGAAGGGAGGTCAACTTGGTCGCTCCCACCGTCATCCCGAACGTGCCGGTGCTTGGTGAGTCGTCGCACCGCCACGTCCTGTACCAGCATTTCGTCGTCCCGCTGGAAGACCTGCCACAGACGATCGGCAAGTCGTTCAGCACTCTCTACGGCCGGATCACACAGGCAGGCGTCATCCCAGCAGGCCCGCCGTTCGTGATCTACCACAACATGGCCGCACCCTGGGACATCGACGTCTGCGCCCCGGTCGCAACGCCGCTAACGCCTGCGCCGGAATTCGAGGTCAAGGAGTTTCCCTCGACGCGCATCGTGTCGCTACTCCATGTCGGTCCGTACGAAACGATCGGCGCTGCTTATGACGCAGTCGACGCGTATATCAAGGCGCAGTCGCTGACGCCCACCGGACCGCCGCGCGAGATCTATCTGAGCCCACCAAGCACGCCACCGAGTGAGACGAGGACAGTCATCGAGTGGCCGATTGCGTGAATCCATGAGCAAGACGACGTTGCCGGCCAAGCGCGGCCACGCCGAGGTCGGCGGCCTCGACATTGAGGCCGTGTTCCCGGACCCGCCGGTGGACACGGCCGGGTCGCCCGTTCGGTCGATAAGCAACAAGGTCTACCTCGCTGAGCTGTCCAAGCTCCATGTCGAGCTGGTCAAGCTCCAGGAGTGGATCAAGCTGACCGGCCACAAGGTGGTCATCATTTTCGAGGGCCGCGACGCGGCCGGCAAAGGCGGCGCGATCAAGACGATCACGCTCCGACTCAACCCGCGCTTCGCGCGCGTCGTCGCACTCGGGACGCCCACCGAGCGCGAGAAGTCGGAGTGGTATTTCCAGCGCTACGTCGCGGCGCTGCCGGCGGCCGGTGAGATCGTCCTGTTCGACCGCAGCTGGTACAACCGCGCGGGGGTTGAGCACGTGATGGGCTTCTGCACCGAGGATGAGTACCGCGAGTTCCTGCGCTCGTGCCCGGAGTTCGAGCGCATGCTCGTGCGGTCGGGAGTCACGCTCGTCAAGTACTGGTTCAGCGTCAGCGACGCCGAGCAGGAGAGACGCTTCCAGGCACGGATCGACGACCCGACCAAGCGCTGGAAGCTGTCGCCGATGGATCTCCAGTCACGCGCACGCTGGGTCGAATACTCGCGCGCCAAGGACGAGATGTTCGCCCACACCGATATCAAGCAGGCGCCCTGGTACGTGGTCAACGCGGACAACAAGAAGCGCGCCCGGCTGAACGTGATCAGCCACCTGCTCAGCCTCTTCCCGTACGTCGACCTGACTCCCGAGCCGATCATCCTGCCGCCGCGCGAGCCAGATGCCGGCTACGTCAGGCCACCGATTTCCGACCAGACCTTCGTGCCCGAGGTCTACTGAACCTCTAGCGCCACGTCAGCTGGCGCTCCTGGAACCGGCCGAAGCCGCGACGGCCGACGAAGCGGCCGTCGCGGATCACGTACTCGCCGCGTACCAGCACGCTGCGCACGATTCCAGACGCAGCCATGCCCTCGTACGGCGTGAAGTCACTCGTGTGGTGCAGCTCCTGCTGGGTGATCGTGCGCCGCTCCTGCGGATCGAACAGGACTATGTCCGCGTCCTTGCCGACAGCAATCTCGCCCTTGTTGTTGAGGCCGAACAGGCGTGCGGGCGTGGTCGACAGCAGGTCGACCATCCGCTCAACGGTGACGCGCCCGCGTTGAACACCCGCGCTGTAAACGACGCTCAACAGTGTCTCGATGCCCGGCGCGCCATTGCTGATCTGGTCGAAGCTCTGGCCGTGCAGCCGCTTGTCCACGGCCAATCGATCCGGTACGTGGTCGGTCGAGGCCAGATCGAGGCCGCCGTCGCGCAGCGCGTCCCAGAGCGCGTCCCGATCAGCCGGAGCGCGCAAGGGCGGTGAGATGACGTATTGGAGGCATTCCTGGTCGGACATAGCGTCGTAGCGCGACTCGTCGAGCGCCAGGAAGTGCGGGCAGGTCTCGGCAAAGACAGGCTCGCCCGCGTCGCGCGCGCGGCCGATCCCGTCGAGCGCGGCCCGACAAGAGACATGGACGAAGTAGACGGGTGCGCTGGCCGCGCGCGCCATCTCGATCGCCGTCCGCGTCCCGGCCGCCTCGACGTACGGCGGCCGAGAATCGGCGTGGAAGCGCGGCGCGGTCCTGCCCTCGGCAAGCAGCTTGGCGATGTTCGCTTCGAGCGCCTGTTTGTCTTCGCCATGGACCTGGAGCAGCCCGCGAGAGTCGGCCGTGGCGCGCAGCGCAACCTCGATTGCCGGCGCGGGCAGTGCGAAGTCGTAGACCATGAACGCCTTGAAGGTCGGGACTCCGGCGTCGATCGCCATCGGGATCTCGCGTGCCAGCTGTGAGTGCGTGGGCTGGAGCACGAGACTGAGCCCATAGTCGACCGCCGAATCGGAATCCGTTTGTCGCCGCCAGGCCGCGATGTCGGTCGGCAGCGAGCCAGTCTGCTCGGAGCCCGTCCCGGGGTTGTTGAAACACAGGAACGTCGTTGTGCCGCCATACGCGGCTGCGACTGAGTCCTGAAAGAAGCGATCGGGCTCAGCGTCGGTCGCCACGCGCGTGTGGGTGTGGACGTCGACCACGCCGGGCAGGACCAGAAGGCCCGCGGCGTCAATCTCGCGCGCGCCCGCGTTCGCCGGCAGCCTCTCAGCGACGGCCGTGACTCTTCCGTCGCTGATCGCCACATCCGCCTGGCGCCGGCTGGTCGCGCTGACGACGATGCCGCCGCGGACGATCAGCTGACCGGCCACGCGTAACGCTCGATGAACTCCGGCCAGATAGCGTGTGGAAGCTCGAGCTCGATCTCGTCCCGCAGCGGGATGTCGTCCTTGCCCGTGAGCGGGATCTCCGGCTTCAGACTGGCTCTAGCGTGGGTGATGGCGTCGCGGTGAACCGCCATGAGGACGAAGCCTCGTCGTTGGTAGAACCTCAGGGCGGGCGTGTTGTCATTGCTGGTAAGAAGCCAGAGACGACGCGCTGCCTCCGAGAGAGCCTCCCGAGCGCATCGTGCGAGTAACGCGCTGGCCACACCCTGGCCCTCAAGAAGCGCCTCAAGCGCGACGATCTCTATGTCGCCAGCGCGATTTTCGTAACTCAAGTAGCCGATCCAGTTTCCATCGTCTTCAGCGACGAAACCCGGAAGCGCTAGAACGTCAACCAATCGGCCGCGCGTATCCATGCGCGTCGAGCCCCAGCTCCGGATCAGGATGTCGGCCAGCCGGGCACGGTCAGCGTCTTGGATCGGGCGGACGGTTCTCAGCTCTTTTCCTCGATGGTTATGTCCTGGGCACCGTCCCAGAGCACGCGCCGGCCCATCTCGCGCAAGGCATCGGCAATCCTGTCGCGACTCATGTCCCCGGCCACGGCAACGACCGTCGCGAAGTGGTTGCCGGCGAGCTGGCCCAGCTTCGACGAGAAGGTCACGCCGCCGTATGCGATCAGGATCTCTCCCTCGGACAGGTCGCCGGCATAGACGATGATGTCGCCCGGCGCGGGATGTGACGTGTGATTCTCGAAGCCCACGGGCAGCCTATCCTCGCCCATCGGGATCCAGCAGCCTTCGCCACTCCATCGGCAGTGGATCAGCTTCGAGCGCAGCGGCAGCAACGCGCGCAGCGCTGCGCGGGTCTTGGGCGCGTCTGGCTCCCATCGAGCGCTAAAGTTCAGATCGCCCACGCGGATCGACAGGTCAGTCATGGCGCGCAGCGTAGCGAGGCGCGCAAGCGCAGTGAGCGGCGCCAAGCCCAGCGAGGAGCCACATGGACGACCAGCCGACGATCTCGACCCACGTTCTCGACACGGAGAACGGCACGCCTGCGGCCGGCATCGAGGTTTCGCTCTTTCGACTTACCGCTGACGGCGAGGAGGAGGTCGGCCGATCGACGACGGACGCCGACGGCCGGGTCCGACGCCTGCTGATCGGCGACCTGCAGACCGGCGAGTACGTGATCGAGTTTGCCGTGCGCGGCGAGTTCTTCGGCACGGTCGCGCTCACGTTCCGCGTCGACGACACGAGCCGCAACTACCACGTCCCTCTGCTCATCGCGCCGTACTCGGTAGTCACCTACCGCGGCAGCTGATCCGTGGGCCCCGATCGCGCGATGCTGACCACGCTGTTCGAGGGCGCACCGCGCTTCGTCGATCGCCTGATGGAGTTCGACCCACCGCCCGATTCGTGGGACGACCTGTTCTACCAGGCGGAGTGGACGGCGCTGACCATGCCCGAGGACGAACAGATCGACCTGCTCGACGCGCATCCGCGCATCGGCGCCGCGCCGGGGAGCGTCTCGACGCTGTCGCACCGCGAGCAGGGCTACGACCAAGACGCTGGCACTGCGCAGCTCCAGGCGCGGCTCGACGAGCTCAACGATGCGTACGAGCGCCGTTTCGGCTTCCGTTTTGTCGTCTTCGTCAAGGGCCGTTCCCGGGCTGCGATTGCCGACGTGATGGAGTCGTACCTGCACGCCGACCCCGCCGCCGAAAAGGGCCGCGGCCTGCGTGAGGTCATCGCCATCGCGCGCGCGCGCCTGACCAAGCTGCCAAGCCTGCCGTGACCGCGCGCGATCCGTACGCGCCGTTGAAGGAGGCCGCGTGGCGCGAAGTCGCCGACCTTGACGGTCGGCTCGAACGCGGTGAGATCGATGAGCAGGCGTGGTTCGACGCGATGTCGGCGCTCGTCACGCCGGCCTACCTCGCGGCTCAGACGCCGTGGGCCGGCTCGGGCACGTCCGGCACGGCGAAGGACTGGGAGTACTCGCGCAGCGTTGTCGCGCACGCGATCGATCGGCCGGGCTCATTCCTCGACGTCGGCTGCGCCAACGGCTACATGCTCGAGTGCCTGCCGCGCTGGACAACGTACGCCCTGGAGCTTTACGGGCTCGACATATCGCCCGCGCTCCTCGCCCGCGCAAAGCAGCGCATGCCGCAAATGGCGCAAAACCTCTTCGTCGGCATCGTGCTGATCTGGCAGTCGGGCCAACGCTTCGACTACGCGCGCACCAACATCGACTACGTCCCGGCGCATCGTCGGCGCGAACTGCTGGAGAACCTGCTGGCGCAGGCTGACCGCGTCATCGTCGGTGTCTTCAACGAGGAAATCGAAGCACGCCCGACCGAAGAGCTCGTCCAGTCTTGGGGCTACCGGATCTGTGGCCGCAGCGAGCGCGCCAACCTGCGTAAGCCGCAGATCGACTATCGCGTCTTGTGGGTCGACAGCGAGCGCCGGATTTCACCGATCAGCGAGGAGGGGTCGTGAAAGCAGAGATCTACTACGGCAAGGCCGACGTCGCGACGTACCGCACCCATGCCACGCCGCTCACGGGCGTAACGCCGATCCCGGAGTCTGCCTTCGACGACCGTCCGAACACGCTCCTCGCCGCGACGATCGAGGTCCAGGTGCTGGGCACGGCGTTCATGGCCGCGTACACCGAAGGCGACAACCGGCTCGTCGTCGCGACAGACACGATGAAGAACTTCATCCACCGCGAGTCGCTCGCCTTCAGCGGCGCGACTCTCGAGGAGTGGCTGGAGTTCATCGGCCGCCGGTTCCTCGAGACATACCCACACATGGAGCACCTGCGCGTCTCCGGGGTCGAGATCCCCTTCGAGCCGGCCGTCGTACCGGCGGCCGATGGCGACGGCTGGGAGGCTTCGGACGTTCTGTTCGAGCGCCAGCACGGCGACCGATCGACCGCGGTCGTCGAGCTCGAGCGCACGGATGCCGGCGAGATTTCGGTCGCCGACCTGCGCTCGGGACGCGTCGGACTGCAGATGATGAAGGTCACGGGTTCCTCGTTCGCCGACTTCGCGCGGGACGCCTACACGACGCTTCCCGAGCGCAAAGATCGACCGCTCCACATCCACCTCGACGTCGGCTGGAAATACTGGTCGCCCGATGTTGCACTAGAGCCTTCACACGCGAGCTACGTCGCGGGCGAGCAGGTGGCCGACCTGGTCGGCACGGTCTTTCACCGCTATGTATCGCTCTCGATCCAGCATCTCGTGAACGAGATCGGCAACGCCATGCTCGAGCGCTGGCTGCAACTATCGGAGGTCTCATTCGAGGCACAGAACCGGCTCTGGGACCTGTCCGTCACGTCAGAGTCGGACGAGCGCGTGAAGGTCTACTGCGACCCGCGCCCGCCCTACGGCCGCATCGGCCTCATCCTCAGGCGCGTTTGATCGTGTCGAGGTCCGCGGGCGTATCGATGTCACGGTTCGTGCCCGCGAGATCGACGTAGGTCACCAGGTTGCCGTACGCGGCGAAGAACTGCGAAAAGCCGCGGTCGCCCTGGAGTGAGCGCGCCAACGGCCAGACAGAGCGATCGAGAATGACCGGATTGCCAGGCTTGCCGTTGTAGCGCGGAACGACGATCTGACCTCGCGTGGAGAGGATTACCTTCAGCTGATCTGGCGTGAGGAACGGTTGATCGCCCATCAGAACCGCCGCACGGTCCGACTTGAGTCGCGACAGCGTCCCCATGCCCAGCGCAACGGAGCCGGCCAGCCCGTTCTCAGGCGTCGGATTGCGCACGCGAAGCTCATCGTGCCAGGTGCACGCCATCTCGAGCTCGTCCGCGTCGTTGCCCAGGACGACGACCACCGGTTGCAATCCGGCGTGCGCGCAGAGATCCAGGACATGCTGGAGCATCGGGTGCGCATCAATCGGCGCCAACAGCTTGCGCCCGCCGAATCGGGTCCCAAGCCCCGCGGCGAGTATCAGCGCGGCGGTGGCTACACGGGTTCTTCCCGTCATTTGTTCACGATGTCGAACCTTAAGCCGGCCAGCTCGCGTGAATCGGATGCCGCAGAGGTCGGCCCGAGCGTGAAATCGCCCTCCCGCACCGGCCATCGGGACAGTTCACCCGCTTAATGTCGACCAGCGGAGACAAGTGACGGGACCCGCGAGGGAAGCGACCGCGCCGCGCCGTCACGCGGTCTTGGCGACTTCCTTGCGCGCGGCAAGCAGCTCGGACGCCTGGTCGAACGAAAGACCGCTATCCCAGATCGCGTCGAACGCGGTCTTGAGCACTTTGGCCAGTGATTGGTGCTCGACGACGACGATGGTCAGCTCGGATGAACCGGCGACCGGATCCTCCATGCCGAACATGACGATCGTCTCGTCGATGATCACGAGCTTGAGCGGCAGCGACGGCACGAAGCGTGCCTGCTCGCCGGCCTCGACGAAGCGCTGCACGCCATGCGCCACGGCCGCGTCGTCGAAAACGGAGAACTCGTAGATGGAACGGGCTTCGTGTGTCTGGATGACTTCGAGGCCCTCGACATTCTCCTGTGGCGGAGTGGCGTAGGGCGGCTTGGTGAATACGAGAATCTCGCGCTTGACCGCCGCCTGGAGCTCGGCAAAGCGCTCGTTGATCGCGCGCTTGTCGCGCAGCACCTCGATGTACTCGAGCGGGTCGGTATGCTCCTGGCCGGCTTCGAAGGCAGGCTTCAGGTCGGTGACCATGAGCTGCGCGTCGTGCTCCATGCGCGCGAGTTGCTCGCGGTGTGAGCCGAGCAGCAGCTCGATCGCCAGCTCGGGCGGTGTCGCCGCGTATTTGACGACATTGCCCGGCCGGGCCGCGGCGAGGCCCTTCTGGACCAGCGAGCCGAGCACGTCATAGATGCGCTGGCGAGGCAGGCCAGACTGCCGTGCCACTTGCGCGGCAGTGAAGGAATCGCGGCGGATCAGGGTCAGGTACGCCTTCGCCTCATAGCTGGTCAGGCCAAGGCGCGTCAGCTGCGTGACGAGGTCACTTGTGTCCACGCGGGCACTATACCGCCACGCGCCGTGGTGGTGTCACGGCCCAGAGTGGCATCCCGGTTAGGATCGTCACGTGGCACCTAACCGACTGGCCAACGAGACGAGCCCGTACCTGCTCCAGCACGCGCACAACCCGGTCGACTGGTATCCGTGGGGTCCCGAAGCCCTCGCAACGGCACGCGCGGAGGACAGGCCGATCTTCCTGTCCATCGGCTACGCGGCGTGCCACTGGTGCCACGTCATGGAGCGCGAGTCGTTCGAGAACGAGGCCACGGCGCGTTTCCTGAACGAGCGCTTCGTGCCCATCAAGGTCGACCGCGAGGAGCGGCCCGACCTCGACGCGATCTACATGGACGCGGTCCAGCACATGACGGGCGCCGGCGGCTGGCCGATGAGCGTGTTCCTGACGCCCGGCGGCAAGCCGTTCTACGGTGGCACGTACTTCCCCGACCAGCCGCGCCACGGACTGCCCTCGTTCAGACAGGTGCTCGACGGTGTGGACCAGGCGTGGCGCGAGCGCAGAAGCGAAGTCGAGCGGTCGGGCGAGACCTTGGCAAGCGCGCTGACCGCTCAGATGGCACCGACTAGTGGCGGGTCGGAACTCGGCGCGGATGTGCTGGACGGCGCGCTGGCAAGCCTCGAGCGGGGCTTCGACGAGCGTCATGGTGGCTGGGGCGGCGCACCAAAGTTCCCGCAACCGATGATCGTCGAGCTCCTGCTCAGGCTCCACGTCAGGAGTGGCGACGCTCGAGCGCTGGCAATGGCACGTCGAACGCTCGACGCGATGTCCGCCGGCGGCATCTACGACCACCTCGGCGGCGGGTTCGCGCGTTACGCCACGGACGCGGTCTGGCTCGTGCCGCACTTCGAGAAGATGCTCTACGACAACGCGCAGCTGACGCGCGTCTACACCCACGCCTGGCAGCTGACCGGTGAGCCGCGTTACAGGGCCGTCGTCGAAGAGACGATCGACTTCGTGCTGCGCGAGCTGCGCACCGACGATGGCGGCTTCGCGGCGAGCCTCGACGCCGACACGGACAGTGTGGAGGGCGCGACCTATGTCTGGACGAAGGAGGAGATCGATGCCGTGCTGGGCGATGAGGCAGCCGAATTCGAGGCCGCGTACGGCGTGACCGCGAACGGCAACTGGGAAGGCAGGACGATCCTGGCGCGGCCCATCGGCGCTCCGGACGACGCGCGGCTGGCGGACGCGCGCTGGCGGTTGTTCGAGGTGCGTCGGGCACGGCCGCAGCCGGATCGCGATGACAAGGTCCTGACAGCGTGGAACGGCCTGATGATCGGCGCGCTCGCCGATGCCGCCGCGGCGTTCGGCCGTGGTGACTGGGCGGACGCGGCCGCGGCGGCGGCCAACCTGCTCCTGACCAGGGCGCGTGACAAGAACGGCCGCCTGCTGCGCTCGTGGAAGGACGGCCAGGCCCGACACGCCGGCGTCCTCGACGACTATGCCAATCTCGCCGACGGGTTGCTTGCCTTGTACGGGGCAACATTCGATGAGCGCTGGTTCCTCACTGCCCGCGATCTGGCCGAGACCATCCTGGCCCATTTCGCGGACCCTGCTGGTGGCTTCTTCGACACGGCCGACGATCACGAGGCGCTCATCGCACGGCCCAAGGGTCTCCAGGACAATGCCGTGCCATCCGGCGGCGCGATGAGCGCCGGCGTCCTGCTCAAGCTCGCCGCGCTGACCGGCGAGCAGCATTACGAGGAGGCGGCGAGCTCGGCGATGGCCGGCGTAGCGTCAACTGCCCAACGCTACCCAACGGCATTCGCCGAGTGGCTCAACGCGATCGCCTTCTCGCTCAGCGAGCCTGCCGAGATCGCGCTCAGCGGCCAGCCAGCGGACAGCGGTTTCGCCGCGCTGGTGGCGGCCGTCCGATCCAGCTATCGGCCGTTCGCGGTCGTCGCGGGCGGCGATTCCCGATCATCGGCCGTGCCACTGCTCCAAAGCCGTCCGGTGCGAGACGGCCAGGCTACGGCCTACGTCTGCCGCCACTTCGCGTGCCAAACGCCGGTGACGCGGCCCGAGGACCTCCTCGCACAGCTGGCCGCGGCATGAAACGGCTGCACGATCTGCCGACGCCGGCCGCGCTCATCTTCGATCTCGATGGCACGCTCGTGGACACGGTCGATCTGCGCATCGAGTCGTGGTTGCGGACATTCCGGGAGGAGCGGATCCAGGCGACGCACGCCGAGGTGGCGCCGCTGATCGGATCCGACGGCAAGAATCTCGCGCGCGACGTCGCGCAGCGCGCCGGCCGCAGCTTAAGTGACGACGACGCCGAGCGCATGGACAAGCGGTCCGGTGAGATCTACGACAAGCTCAACACGAACCCGAAGCCGACGCGCGGCTCGCGCTCACTGCTGATCGCGCTCGAGCGCTCGCCACTCAAGTGGGCCATCGGCACGTCGAGCCGCGCGGCCCAGACCAAGGTCTCGGTCGAGGCGCTCGAGCTGCCCGAGCGTCCACAGATCGTCGACGGCAGTCACGTCGAGCACGCCAAGCCCGCGCCTGACCTCCTTCTGCTGGCCACGCGCAAGCTCAAGACAAAGCCCGCCGATTGCTGGTACGTCGGTGATTCGGTGTGGGACATGCGCGCCGCCCGCGCCGCAGGAATGGTCGCCGTTGGCGTCGCCTACGGTGCCGCGTCGGAATCGGAGCTGGTCGAGGCGGGAGCGGATTCGGTGACCGAGCTCGGGGAGGTTGAGTCGGAGCTTCGCGCGCGAGGCTTGCTCAGCGGGTAGCCGGCGCGGCCGCTACTTGGGTGGGCAACTGTCGTTCTGCTGCTGGGGATCAGGCTCCGGCTCGGGCTCGCTGAAGATGTTCTGCACCTTGGCCTGCAGGCCCTGCATGCTGCCCAGTGGCGCGAGCTTCGCCGGCGCGAAGTCGTACTGATAGAGCCGATCGGCGTCGACACGCGAGGCAACCTGGGCCAGGAACGGGAAGTCATCGCTCGAGAAGGTCATGAACAGGTTCGCTTGGGCTGCCTGGAGGAGGCCCGGGATGTGGGGCAGGAGCGCGATCGGGTCGAGCTGCTTGCGGATCGACTGGAGCACGAACTGCTGGCGGCGCTCACGCTGGTAGTCGGAGTCCTGGTGGCGTGAGCGGGCGTAGGCGAGCGTGTCCTCGGGGCCCAGGAACTGGCAGCCGGGCTTGAAGTCGACTGCGTACAGCTGCTGCTGCGAGTTGTAGTAGGCATCGTCCTGGAGCGGGTCGGGGATATTGAGCCAGACTCCACTGCCGGGCAGGTTGGCGACGATATCGACGAAGCCCTTGAGGTTGACGGCGATGACGCCGTCGATGTTGACGCCCGACATCTGCTGGATCGCGTAGGTCAGCGCGCGCCAGCCGCGCTCGCAGTCGAACTGCTGCTGGCACTCCGGGCCGATGCCTTCAGATCCGGGGTACTGGCTCGGGCTCGAGGCGGCGTCACGCCACAGGCCGAAGAGATACCCGTTGTAGTGCTGGCCGTTCTCCGTCGGGATGTACAGCCAATCCGGGTACCTGGTAACGGAGTCGGCGGGAACGTCGGTCATGTTGCGCGGGAAGCTGAACAGCGCGGCCTTGCAGTTGGCGATGTCAACGCTCAGCAGGAGCACCGAATCCGTGCGCAGGCTGGCCGCGCTGACGCCATCGTCGGAGCGCGAGTCGGAGCCGACGAGCAGGACATTGAGACGTCCGTCGGCACCCGGCGCCCAGTCCGCGAGATCAGGTGGGGACGGACAGGCCCTGGGCTTGTCCGATCCGACGGGCCCGGGCGAGGCCGTGGCGGTCAGTGGTGGTGGCGACGCGGTGCCGGGCGTGGCCGCGACGAGCGAGGGCGTTTCACCGGGGATCGACTCATCGGGCAGTGTTGCGGCCGGAGTCTGCAGCCCTGACGGCTGTGGCGCGAGCGTCTGCGGCGCGAAGGAGGCCGGCGGAATGACTACGTCGCTCGTGCCCTTGTAGCTCGACGCGAACTGGTAGTAGGCGAAGCCATACGCTCCGGGCAGGCCGTGCAGAAGGATCGCGAGCGTGACGAGGACGGCGAGCGCAACGGGCGCGCCGCGAAGCGGTCCGCGGCCGGAATCCGGGGAGGGCACGCGGCGCGCCACCCCGTACGCGTCGACCATCGCCGCAACGTGGTAGACGAAGAGGGCCACGTCGAGGATGACCAGCGCCAGGGCCGCGTCCGCTGTCAGCAGCGAGTCGATCGACTTCGAGCCGCCCAGCAGGAGCAGACCAGCGGCAACGATCGCGAGGACAGTCGGGATTGCCCAGACGACTCCGCGCCGCGTTCGGCCCGCGTAGACCTGGCCCAGGCCCGGAAGGACGAGCGACAGGAGTGCCGCAAGGACCGGCGATCGGTTCGACATCTTCAGTTCGTCAGGCTAGCGCCCGCGCCGGGCGCCATGACTGCTACTTCGCGGGGCAGGGATTGTTCTGCTGCTGCGGCTGAGGCTGCGGCTCAGGCGTGCTGAAGATGTTGGTGACCTCGTCCTGGATGGCCTGCATGCTGCCGAGAGCGGTAACGTTGGCCGGCGCGAAGTCCTCCTCGTACAGACGATTGGGATCGACACGCGAAGCGGCCTGGGCGAGGTAGCCGATGTCCGTGTCGCCGAAGGTCGTGTACAGGTTGGCCTGCGCGACCTGGAGCAACGACGGGATGTTTGGCAGCAACGCCAGCGGATCGAGCTGGCGACGGACCTGCTGGATCACGTACTGCTGGCGCCGTTCGCGCTGATAGTCGGAGTCCTGGTGGCGCGAGCGGGCATAGGCGAGCGAGTACTCGGGATCGACGTAGAAGCAGCCTGGCTGGAAGTTGACCGGTATCTGCTGTTGCTGCGAGTCGAAGTACGCGTCGTCCTGCAACGGATCTGTCTGCAACCACAGGCCGCCGTAGCACTGCGGAGTTGATGGCAATGCGACGCGCTGGGCGCTCGTCGGGCACTGCGCTTGCAGGCTCGAGACGAGATCGACGAAGCCGTTGAGGTTGACGGCGATGATGCCGTCGATCTGCTGTCCAGTGAAGATCTGGAGCGTGCCGACCAGCGCCCTCCACGCGCGCTCGCAGTCGAACTGCTGCTGACAGTCGTTGCCGCTGATGCCGTCGGAGCCCTGGAAAATCGAGGAGCACCAGGCGGCAATGTGCCAGAGAGAGGTCAACAGTCCGTCCGAGTTCATGCCCGAGCAGACACTGCTGTTGGCCGTGAATGTGCCATCGGGGAATGCCTGCTGGCCGGCCGGCGTGGACGTGTCTTCCTGGGGCAGCTTGATCTGCAGCCAGTCGGGATAGCGCGTCCCGTCACCGCACGAGCCGTTTGTGGCCGTGCACAGGTTGCGCGGGAAGCTGAACAGCGCGGCCTTGCCACTCTGGATGTCGACCGAGAGCAGGATCATCGAGTCGGTGCGCAGGCTCTTGGCGTCGAGCCCCGTGTCGGAGCGCGAGTCGCCGCCAATCAGCAGGACGTTCAGCCGTCCGTCCTGCGCCCACTGCGGCCAGCCGGATATGTCGATCGAGGGCAACGGGGTTCGCTGCGCGATCGGAGTGCCCGAGCCGCTCGGCGTGCCGGTGGCGCCAGGCGTCGTGGGCGACGTGGTCCCACCTGGCGATGCAGTTGGTCCGGTTGAGGCGGATGCTATCTGCGACGGCTCAACGAAGGATGGGTTAGGGGTGTTCGCCACAAAGCTTGGAATGATCTTCGACCCCTGATCGCCGGCGCCACAGTTAAAGATCGCGCAGTACGAATTGTGGGCGTCAATGCCGTACATCTCCGGGAAGCCGTGGAGGACGATCGTCACCGCGACGAGCGCGGCCAAGGCGATCGGCCCGGTGCGCGAGCCCCCGCGGCTGTATGACAGGGAGCGATCGCGCTTGGCCTTGTCGTAGGCGTCGATCATCGCCGCCACGTGGTACAGGAAGAAGGCGACGTTGAAGATGAGCAGCGCGAGCTGGTTTCGTCCCAGCGTCACGAAGTCCACCAACCGCGTCTGGCCGCCCAGCAGAAGCCAGAGCACGCCGACGATGAAGAGCAGCATCGGGATGGCCCAGATCAGGCCCTTCCTAGCCTGTCCGGCATATGCCTGGCCCAGGCCCGGGAATATGAACGAGAGCAGAGCGGCGAGCGACGGCGAGGGATTGGACATGTGAGTCGTCAGGCCCCAAAGGTATGGTGGTTTTCGGCCAGCCAAAGACTGACCTTAGGAACTATTGGTTCCCGCGTTCCTTGGGCACGACGGCGGGACGACCGCGGAAGTCTACGCCTTGAGACGTTTGCCACGAGGCGCGTGATACGGCCGTTTGGGATCACGAGCACCCTATTGGACGTGCCAGACGCCCTTCATCGCCGTGGTGTGAACGTCGCACCAGAACATGTAGTCACCGGGTTTCGTTGGCGCGGTGAAGGTCACCGTCTGAACGTCGTTCGGACCGGTGCCGATCGTGCTTGCCGCAAGAGAAGGCGCGCTGTTGTCCGGGCCGTTGAAGAAGTCGATGTTGTGCGGCATGTTGCTGTTGTTGGTGTAGGTCACGGTCACCGTCGCACCGGCCGAAACGGTTATATCCGCGGGACTGAACGCGAGCGGTTGGGCCTGGGTCGTCTCGATGCTGACCCCGGGGCCGCCGGATCCGGACGGTGCCTGCGAGGCTGCCGCGGACGGGTTCGCGCTCGGGCCGAGCGGGGCATAAGTCCAACCGGCAGCGGCTCCCGACGCGCAGCCGGTGAGCATCAGCAGCGCCGCGATGGGCAGCGCGAGATTGCGAAGCGCAGTGGGGAAGTGCATACCCCAATTCTTGCCCATTAGCCGAAACGGCGCCATTGCCGGCTGTCAGGATCAGCGCGCGACGCGGACACCCGACGCGAGCAGTGAGGGCGGAGCGTCGGGCAGCAGGCCCAGCCTGATCGCTACCCCGGCGGCCTCGACGCGGCCGCTGACACCGAGCTTGGACAGGATGCGCCGGACGTGCACGGCGACTGTTCGCTCGCTGATGAACAGGCGATCGGCGATCTCGCGGTTGGTGCGGCCCTCGGCGAGCACGAGCAGCACGCCGTACTCGCGCGGGCTGAGCCCGAACCTGGCAATCGTCGCCGGCTGGTTCGCGGTGAAGCGATCGAGAAGGGCGTCGCCAGCCGACCCCCCCACGCCGACCGCGTTTCGACCGGGACCGACCGCCACGAGCTGTCGCTCGGGATGGATGGGAATCGCCACGATTTCGTCCACGGGGAGTGTGATGCGGCCGCGCTGCGCCAGGTCGCGCAGTGCGCGGCGGAGCGGCGCGGCCGGGAGCTGACCGCTGATCCGCCAGGCCTCGAGGAGCGCGCGCCGCGCCTCGGCGCGGCGCGCGCGCGTCGGCAGCGTGGCCTGTGCCTGCCACCAGCGCGCCTTGGCGACCTGGTACGGAACCGGGATTTTTGCCCACTGCTCGGCAAGCGCCGCGTACGTCTCTGGCTTCGTTCGCCCGCGGACGCGCTCGTGGTGCGCGCGCGCCGTGGCCATGTACAGCTCCGCCTCGCGGCGCGCGCCAATGCTCAACGGCAGTGGCACATCCGTCAGTGCCTTCTCAGCCACCGGCAGAACGTCGTTGGCGAGGGTGGTCGCGGCCGCGACGGTCGACCAATCGCGCTTCAAGCGGCCAGCATCAGCATTCGACGCGCATGCCTCGAGCGCGGTCGCAGCAGCGACAACGATCTGCGCCGGGTCCTCCGTCTCGAGCACACGCCGCCAACCCTGGTCGGCGGCGTTCTGCGCGTCGGCCAAGTCGCCGCGCCACAGGGCCAGGCTGACAGCCGTGCGCATCACCAGCGACGACCACTGTCCCGCGGGAACCGTCTCAAGCTGGAGCAGCGTCCGGCCCACGAGCTGAGCGGCTTCTTCGTCGGCCCTGGCCTCGACGAGCACCAAGCCCAGGTACAGGATCGGGCTGAACCAGGCGACACCGGCGGGCGGGAACTCCATCGCCGAGCGACATTGCTCTTCCGCCTCCGTCCAGCGGCCCAGCTGGAACTGGATGTCAGCCGCGTTGCCGCCCAGGAATGCGCCGTAAGTCAGGCCAAGTCCATTGCGCGATGCCTCGGCGATGCCTTCCCTGACTACAGCCAGCGACTGCTCACGCCGCAGGTCAAGGTCGAGCACCGTGGTCTTGTTGGCGTAGCAGCGCATCACTTCGTCGAGCTGGCCGGCGCTGCGCGCGCCCTCGAGCGCCTCATCGAGCAGCTTCAGGGCACGATCGATGTGGCCCAGGTACGCCGCGTCGACGGCAGCCGTGTTGGTTGCGTGGGCGCGCTCGCCCGCCGCGTCGTTTGCCTTCCCGGCGATCAGGCGCGCCTCTTCGGCGCGCAGCGCGGACTCGTCGAAATCGCCTTCGAGCATCAGCTGCTGGGCGAGCGCGGCCAGCGCCGCGGCACGCGCCTTGGCTGCGCCGGGGCCGGTCTCGGGCGCCACGGCAATCGCCTGCTCGAGAGCCTTCCGGGCACCCTCCGAATCACCGCTTGATCTGCGGTACCCGCCAAGCAGGCCGGATAGCGCGGCCGCCCGTTCGCGGGCGGCCGCGTCGGCGCGCGGCGTGATCAGCCGCTCGATGCGGCCGCCGGCAATCCGCTCGATGGCCTGGGCGCACAGGGTCGCCGCGCGCCTGAACGAACCTGCAGCATCAGCCGCTTCGGCGGCGGCCGCGAGCAGCTCGATGTCATCAGGCACTTCCGGGTTCGCGTCGTCGATCTCGAGCGCGGCGACGAGGTGGCCGAGCGTGGTCGTCCCCGGCTCGACCTTGGCCGCGATGCGCGCCGCCGCCACGTGTGCGGCACGAGCCTCGGCCGGGCGGCCGGCACGCTCGAGGTGCCACGCCGCCTCAGCCGGGTCGCCGGCGTAGAGCTCGGCCAGTGCCGAGTGGATGCCGTGCCGCTCCGTTGGCAGGACCGAGGCTTCGATCGCCTCGCCGAGCAGAACGTGCGACAGACCGACTCCACCGGCCATCTCGACGGCCATGCCCGTCTCGGTGGCCAGCGCGGCAGCGTTACGGGGCAGATGGCCGCTGGGCAGGACGATCTCCGTGAGTTGCGTCTCGGTCATCGGTCCGCGCGCCGCGGCGAGCACGCGCAGCACCCGTGCCTGGGCCTCATCGAGCGTGTCGAGACGCGCTGCGACGATCTCGTCGAGCGGATCTGACAGTCGCGCGCCGGCAATTGCCTGCTGGGCAGCGACGAGCTGCTCGGCGAGCAGCGGATTGCCGCGCGTACCCTCGTTCAGCGCCGCGAGAAAGGCCAAAGTCGGTCGTCCGCCTAGGACGGATTCGGCGAGCTGCCCGATCTCGTCCCCGGAAAGCGGCGCCAGGTCGATTCGATCCGCATCCGGTGCATCACGGGTCAGCTCGTCGATGAACGCGCGGGCTGGATGGCCGCGGCCGATCTCATCGGGGTGGTAGGCGACGACGAGCGCCAGCGGCAGGCGCCGGCTCGTGCGCATCAACGCGCTGAGCAGCTCGCGCGTGCCGCCATCGCTGTGCTCGAGATCCTCGACGATCAGGACGACGGTGCCCGAACCAGCCAATCGTTCGATCACGCCGATGAGCGCCTCTCGGGCGCGCGCGCCGCGCTGGCGCGGTGCCTCGAGCTCCGGCGGGCTGATCGACACGTCGGCGCGCTGGAGTCGGTCACCCAGGTCCGGCAGCAGGAGCGCGATGTCATGTGCTCCCCCGCCGACAATCGACGCCAGCTGTGGGTCGGGCACCTTCGCCAGCGCGGGCGCGAGCGCGTCGCGGATCGCCGCATAGGGTCTGCCGAAGGATGGTTCGAAGCACTGGCCGCGGCAGATCGTGATGTCGGGCAGGTCGCGCACGCGCGAAACAAGCTCGTCCATGAGCCTCGTCGTGCCCATCCCGAGCGTGCCGGTCACAATGACGCGCGCCGGCTTGCCCTGTGCGGCGCGCTGAAGAGCCGACCCCAGAACGGCCAGTTCGCGTTCACGCCCGATGAACGCCATCAGCGAAGAATAACGGCGGTGTTGTGGATACTGGACGGGTGGTGGAGAGTTCCGAGCGGTCCGACGGGCACAGATCGGTGCATCCGGACAACACGCTCAACGAGCTGACGGGCGAGGAATGGCTGTATTTCACGAAGTCGCTGTGGACGACCGCGTATCCGTCAGAGCTGGGTCACGCCGAGCGCAAGGCACATGGTGCGAACAAGCCGCCTCGGCTCATGGCGCGGCTGATCGAGTTCTTCACCCGGACCGGCGACCTGGTTCTTGACCCCTTCGCCGGCGTGGGCGGGACGCTGCTAGGCACGGCGATGTGTCGAGGGAGGCGCCGTGCGCTCGGTTTCGAGATCGAGCCCAAGTGGGCCGCGGTATACGCGTCAGTCGTTCAGTCGAACGCCGGCTGCACGCTCGCCGACCTGGGTTCGGCGGATCCTAGTGGCCCGCGCACGTTCGACGCGACCGACTGTGAGCTGGTGGTCGGCGACGCACTGGAGCTCCTCCACGGACTGGCCGATGCATCGGTCGACTTCGTCGCGACCGACCCGCCCTACAACCCCCAGTTGCGCATCACGATGTCGGGCGGCAAACTTGCCGAGGCGCACGCCAACCGCCGGACCGATTACGCGATGGTCACTTCCGATCCGCGCGATCTGGCGAATTCAGCCTCGTACGACGAGTTCCTCGAGCGCATGGAGGCCATATTCGCCGAGCTGCGCCGGGTCCTTCGCGACGGACGCTACGCAACCATCATCGTCCGCGACGCGTACCAGGACGGCCGCTACCGCTTCACCGGCTCGGATCTCGCTGCTCGCGCAGAACGGGCCGGCTTCGTCACCAAGGGCGACCTCATTTGGTACCAGGTCGGAACGCGCCTGCGGCCGTACGGCTACCCGCGCTCCTTCGTGCCCAACATCGTCCACCAGCACATCCTGGTCCTGCGTGCCGGTTGACCCCGCGCGGACAGTCAGACCTCGCGGCGCTCCAGCAGCCGGGCCCGAAGATCGGCATCCTGCGCCGCGTCGATCGCCGTCCACGCCAGCGCCACCGCGCCGTCGTAGATCGCCTGGTCGGCGGTCGCTGAGATCGTGGCCGCGGTGAACTCGGGCTGGTGGTTGACGGCCGGCGCCGAGTCGATGCCCAGGATCGGATGGATCGAGGGCGTGACGTAGGAGACGTTGCCCATGTCC
>DATCGV010000079.1:0-12734 GCA_036508755.1 Candidatus Limnocylindrales bacterium
GCACGCGGTCGCGTTTCACGACCAGGACACGATCGCTTTGGATCATCTCAGTGACGTCTGACCAGGGGACGCGTCCGCGGCCCGTGACCGTGTCGGCTTTGATCCCTTCCTCGTCGAACACGAACGACGAGTTCGACCCGATCAGGCTGCGTGCGCTTCGTCTGACGCGCCACCGATCGAGCCTCTCAGAGTTGGCCAGGACGACGAACAGCAGTCCGATGCCGAACGTCCAGACACCCGTGAACGCGTCCTGGATGGCCAGCGCGACGATGCCGCCGATGCTCATCACGAGCAGACCGAGCGCAGTGCCGATCAGGTTCAGTCTTCGCTGCAACAGCCGCAGATAAGCAACGATGTCGTCCACGGAGATCGTGAAACTCACCCGATAGGGCGGCGCGGAGCCGGCGTCAGTCGTCACAGCCGGCCGGCGCTGATCACGCGCTGCAGGAAGCGCTGCGTGCGCTCCTCACGCGGCGTGGACAGGATTTGAGATGGCGGCCCTTCCTCCAGGATGCGCCCCGCGTCGAGGAAACAGACACGATCGGCGACGTCGCGCGCGAAGCCCATCTCGTGCGTGGCGATGACCATGGTCATGCCCTCGCTGGCGAGCTCGCGGATGACATCGAGCACCTCGGCCACCAGCTCCGGATCGAGCGCGGAGGTGATCTCGTCGAGCAGCAGGATGTCTGGCTTCATGGCCAGCGCGCGCACGATCGCGGCGCGTTGCTGTTGTCCGCCTGAAAGTCGGTCGGGGAACTCATTGCGCTTGTCGGCCAATCCGAAGCGATTGAGGAGCTCCGTCGCTCGTGCGTCCGCCTGAGCGGCGGACATCTTCAGCACTTTGCGCGGCGCGAGCGTGACGTTGCGGATGACGCTCATGTGCGGGAACAGGTTGAACGCCTGGAAGACGATGCCGATGCGCCGCCGCACCTGGTCGACGCGCACGTTGGGCGCGGTGATCTCCGTGCCCTCGATCCAGATCCGACCGGCATCGATCGGCTCGAGCAGATTCACGCAGCGAAGAAGCGTCGACTTGCCCGAGCCCGACGCGCCGATGAGGCACACGACCTCGTGCTCGGCCACGGTCAGGTCGATGCCGCGCAGGACCTCAAGATCGTCGAACGACTTGTGCAGGCCTTCGACCCGTAGCGCGGTGTTGGTGGAGGCAGGCATGGACATCAGCGAGCGATGCTCGCGAGCTGGCGCTTGCGATCGCGCGCCACCAGCCAATCGACGAAGCGGGCCATGGGGATCGTCAGGACCAGGAAGACGAGCCCGCACGCGAGATAGGGCGTGAAGTTGAACGAGCCGCCGGCATCCTGCTGGGTCTGCCGGAAGACCTCGACGACGCCGATGAACGAGATGAGCGAGGTGTCCTTCTGCAGGCCAATGAAGTCGTTGAGCAGGGGCGGGATGACGCGTCGGACGGCCTGGGGCAGGACGACATAGCGCAGCGATTGGAAGCGCGACAAGCCGAGCGACCGTGCGGCCGCCTCCTGCGACGGGTGGACGGCGTCGATGCCGGCCCGATACACCTCGGCGACATACGCCGACCAGACGAGCACGAGCGCGACCAGTCCCCAGACGAACGCGTCGTTGGTCAAGCCCTTGATGCGCAGGCCGGGAATGCCAAAGCCGAGCAGGAAGATGACCAGGATGCTGGGCACGCCGCGAAACAGATCGACGTAGATCACGGACATGAGTCGGATCGGGAAGAAGACCGGTCCGGGCAGGCTGCGCATCACTGCCAGCAGCAGCGAGAGGCTCAGGATGAGGATCTCGGCAACGATGAACAGCTGGATGTTGACGACCAGCGCGCTCAGGATGTCCGGGATCGAATCGGCAAAAACCGACGGCGAGAAGAAGCTCTGCTGCACGCGCGGCCAGCCCGGCGCATTAACGACGATCCAGCCGATCACGCCGAAGAAGACGACCGTGCTCAGGGCGGCGACGAGGACGCCACTGGGGCGGAGACGGCCGAGTAGCCGCGAATTGCGGCTGCCCAGCAGCTCCGGAGGGGTCGTCGGCGCGACCCCGCTCATGCGATTTCCGTGCGCTTGATGGCTATTGCAGCAGTGGGATTTCCTGACCCGAGTTCAACCACTGGTCGAAAAACTGCTGCAGCGTGCCGTTGGCCTTCAGGGTCTGGATCGCCCAGTCGACGCACGGCGTCAGCGGGCTGTCCTTGTCAAGCACCGCCCCGACGTGGTCGATCTGGACCGTCGACGCGAACTGGCCGACGATCAAGGCGCCGGTCAGCTGGACATCGCGCATGTAGATCGCACTGCCAAGATCCGCGACGAGGCCATCGATCTGGCCGTTTTGTAGCGCCGTGACGGCAGTGTCGTTGTCCGGATAGATGGCGGCCGCCGTTGTGGGCTGGATGGCGTTCTGGATCAGGTCATAGCTCGTCGTGTCGGCCGCGGCGCCCAGCTTGTACTGCTTGAGGTCGGCGATGGACGTGGCCGATGAGATCGGGTCGTCCTTGAGCGCCACGATCGACTGGACCGAGTCGAAGTACGGATCGCTGAAGTCGACCGCCTGGGCGCGATCTGGCGTGATCGAGATCTGCGCCATGTGGAAGTCGAACGGCTTCTCGCCCGGCGCGAACGCCTGCGCGAAGACCGTGTTCTGTCTCCAGTCGACCTGGTCGGGCGTAAAGCCGAGAGTTGCGGCGATTGCGTACGCCGTGGCGCCCTCGTAGCCCATCATCGAGTACGGGTTGCTGATCTTCCACTTGATGCCGCCCGACGGCTGGTTGGGGTACTGCGTCTTGGGATCGCCGCCCCACCACGGCGGATAGGCCGGGTTGTCGGTGCTCAAGGTGAGCCGGGGTGGGTTCTTGAGCACGAGGCTGGTCATCGCGCACGCGTCGGGCCGCGTCGGAAGCGTGGCGGCCGGTGATCCGGTCGCGACCACGCTGGCGCTGGCCGAAGGTACGGCGCTTGCCGTTGCGGGCGGCGCCGAGCCGATTGCGCTTGCCACGGCGGTTGGCGTGGCCGGGAGTGGCGTGGCGGTTGCAGCCGCCAACGTTGGCGTCGCAGCGGCATGTGTCCCGATCGCTGTCGGCGCAACACTCGGCGCGGTCGTGGCCGCGGGCGCGGCGCAGGCGACCGCCACGAGCCCCAGGGCAAGCAACGAGACCAATCTGCTATGTCTCACGGCGATCCTCCTCTACGTCCACTGAGGATAGCCAAAACTGTGGATCAGGCGAGCGACGGACTCGATTCGCCACTGTGAATGGCGGAAAGCACCATCGTCACGATGCCCGCGACGAGCAGGCCGCCGAGCGCCCAGGGCACGGCCGTGGCTCCGGCAGGGACGGGCGCGGTGATGATCACGCCGATCCCGGTCGCGGCCAGGATGAGCCCCCAGCCGGCGACGATCCAGCGCGGCAGGCGCGGCATGAGTGCCCAAACGATCAGTAGCACGAGCTGCAGGGCTCCCGCCAGCCACAACACGACGATGTCCACCGAACGAGGCACGGCGTCGAGATTGGCGACCGCGGCCAGCGTCGTCAGGAAGCCGACCGTGACGCCCATCACCGCCAGCGCGAACCGGTCGCGGATCATCAGACCTCCTTGAACTGCTCGAACGGTTGGGCGCAATCCGCACAGTGGTAGATCGCTCGGCACAGGGTCGGGCCGAAGGCGTTCTCCAGCGTCGTGTTGCGCGAACCGCAGTATGGGCACTCCCCGACCGGCAGGCTGGGCAGAATCGACAGCATCCGGCCGTTATCGACGGGCGAGGGCGGAGGCGGCGCGAAGCCAGCCAGGCGCAGCGCGGCACGGCCGGCGGGCGTGATGCGCTCCGTTGTCCACGGCTCGGCGAAGCTGATCTCGACCCTGACCTCGTCCGCAAAGTCGTGCAGGCGCTGTTCGACGTCGTGGCGCATAACCTCGATCGCCGGACAGCCGATGAACGTGAGCAGCAGCTCCACGCGGATCGTGCCCGCCCCGGTCTCGACGCGACGAACCACGCCCAGGTCGACCACGGAGATCGTGGGAATCTCTGGGTCGTGAACATCGTGCAGCGCGGCCCACACCGCCGACTCGAGCGGCCGCGGGCTCGGTGCCACGGCTACCACTGGGCGCCCTCCTCGAGACGAGCCACCGACGTGAACTCGTTCCACAGCCACACGAACGACTCGTCGGGCTGTGCGCGATCGCGCCCGTCGGCAGGTGGCGCGCCCGCGGGGATCGGGCGCAGGTTGAGCGCGCAGAGTCGGGCGGTGGCGTCCGACCGCCAGCGGTCGGCAAGCTGCGCCATGGATGCTGAAAGCACACCCGCGTCGACGAGCACCTGTTCGCCGGGGAGTGGCGCGAACACGCTCAGCGCCGCGGGTGCGAGCTGCTTGAGCGCGCTCAGGACCTTGCCCCGCGGCTGGCCGTGGTGCGTGCCCAGGCGCTCGAGCCACGCGTCGAGATGCATCAGGTGGTAACGCTCTTCGCGCCGCACTTTGACCACGACTTCGGCGAGCGGCGCGAAGCTCGCGTGAGCGAGAGCCGCGAGCCGGATCGCATCGGCCGTGTCGTACAGCCAGCGCCGTGTGATCGTGAACGCCCAGCCCTGGCGCGGCCAGTCGAGCAGCTGCGCGTGGCGGTACTCGTGTGGCTGACGGTGGAATGCCAGCCGGTCGGGGTCCTCGCCGGTCAGGGCACAGCGCAGCTCGTAGAACAGCCGCGCGTGGCCGATCTCGTCCTGGGCGAGCGACGAGAACGCGACGTCCTCCTCGAGCATCGGCGCGATGCCCGTCCACTCGGAGTCGCGGAAGCCGATGACGAACTCGTCGTCGGCCATTGACAGCAGCAGTTCCGCGATCGCGGCGCGCAGCTCGGGCTCGAGCGCGGACGCATCGAAGGCGGGCAGGTCAGGCTCGATGAGCTGGCGAGTCGGGCGTCGCGCCTCCGTCGTCATTCGGCGGCCTCCCCTGCGCGCCGCTTGGCGATCTCGAGCTTGTCGCGCATCACATAGCCGCCCGGCTTCTTGAAGCTCCGGTCGAGCGGGGGCTGGAGAAGGTCGGGATCGGACAGGTCGCTGATCTCGGTCCGGGGCACGACCCACAGGCGCACGCTCTCGTTGCGCCGGCTGTAGAACTCGCGCGCATAGTGCATCGCGAGCTCGCGGTCGGGCGCGCGCACATTGCCGGCGTGACGCATCGGGTCGCCGCCCTTCTCCTGGCGGAACACCTCCCAGACGCTCGGGTCGGCTCCCGGGCCGAGTCGTCCGGCTTCGTCGCGCCGACCCTCCGACACCGGCCGCTGCTCTTCGCTCACGCCAATCGACTCGTTTCGCGGCAACATTCGACTTCAAGTCGACACCCAAGGGCAATTTCGTTGCTTCCAGCGGCCGAAACCGCCTTGTCAGCGCCGGATTGACGCACGCTCATGCACGCTGAGCGCATCGAAGTCGCGGGAATGCGGCCCACCGGGGACGCCTGGGCTCCGAAACCTGCCGAGATGCGCATGGAGTGTCTACTTCAAATCGAAATGTTCGTGCTCAGGCCGCCGGAGCGGTCGCGGCGGCTGGCGCGGACAGGATCGTCCGGCGGACCCAGGCCGTCTGATCGTGGTTCATCCGGCGAAAGGCGAGCCGCTCCTGTGACTTCGGTCCGTGGCCGGTGACGACCGTGCGCAGTTCCTGCCAGTCGGGCTCCGAGTAGCGCCATTCGCCGGTCGACTCGTCCGCCTTGAGCTCTGGGTCGGGCGGGTACAGCCCGATCTCCCACAACCGCGGCACGTACGTCGACAGGAACTCCTGGCGCAGCTGCTCGCCGGTCTTCTCCTTGATCCGCCAGTAGAGATCGCGGTCCTTGGCCGGATCCGTGCGCGGGCCGTGCATCTGCATCAGCGGTCCCCACCAGCGATCGAGCGCTTCCTGGGCCATGTCGCGTTGCATCTGCGAGCCGTTCATCATCGTCACGACCACGTCGCGGCCATGCATGATGTGGACCGACTCCTCCCAGCAGATCTTCTTCATCGTCCGGCTGTACGGCCCGTAGCTCGAGTCGCGCAGCGCCTGCTGCGCGACGATCGCCGCGGCATCGACGAGCCAGGCGATGATGCCGACGTCGCCCCACGACTTGGTCGGGTAGTGGAAGACGTTATGGAACTTCGTCTTGCCGTCGAGCAGGTCCTGGTACATCTGCTCGCGCGACTTGCCCAGGTCCTCCGCGACGCGGTACAGGAGCTGAGCGTGGCCGGCCTCGTCCTGGACCTTGGCCGTCAGCGCCAACTTCCGCTTCAAAGTTGGCGCGCGCATGATCCATTCGCGCTCGGGCAGCACGCCCATCAGCTCACTGTTGGCGTGCATCTCGACGAAGCGCAGCACGCTCTGGCGGTACTCGTCGGGCATCCAGTCGCGCGCCTCGACCTTCTTGCCACCGTGGACGTGCTCGACGAAAAGGTCGTAGCGCTCCTCGTGGGTGAGGCTGTCGTCGGCGAACAACGGCGTCGGGCGCTCGTCTGGCGGCAGGATCGGCGCAAGCGAGATCGGGTCGGTCATTCGTGGGTCTCCAGTGCGTGGGTCTCCAATGCGTGCACGAAGAGGTCGGCGTGCTGGTCGGCTACCTCGTCGGCGGTCAGCGGGCCGCCGGGCGAGTACCAGGTCGGGATGCCGTTGAGCGCGGACAAGATCGCCATCGACGTCAGGCGCGCGTCGACGGCGCGGAAATCGCCGGTTTCGCTGCCCTGAACGATCACGTTCCGGAACCGCGCCTCGTATGCGTCGCGCCGGGCGGACATCTCAGCGCGACGCGCGGCGGACAGGAAGCGCCACTCGTGCAGGAACACCGCCGCGTCCTGCTGGATGCTGGTCAAGACCCCGATGTGGGCGCGAATCATGGCGCGCAGGCGGTCAGCCGGCGACGAGCCGGGATCGGCGGCGATGGGCCCGACTTCCGCGTTGAACCGATCCGCCGCGCGGCACACGATCGACCACAGGACGTCCTCTTTCGACGCCATGTGGGCATACAGACTGCCGCCCTGCAGATTGAGCGCCTGGGCGATGTCGCGCACGCTGGTCGCGGCGTAGCCACGCTCGCGGAACAGCTCGGAGGCGACTTCCTCGATCTGCAGCCGGCGCGGCGTGTCGGTCGTGGACGTCATCAGGCGGCGAAGTCTAACTAACGCTCGTTAGGTAGGTCAACCAGTGTTCTGGAGGCCGGCGGCGACACCACTGACGGTCAGATGGACCAAGCGGAGCAGCTCCGCGCGCTGCGGGTCCGCGGCGGGCAGCGCGCGCAGGCGGCCGAGCAGCAGCACCTGCAGCTCTGACAGCGAGTCGACATAGGGGTTGCGCAGCTGGATCGAGCGCTGCAGCACGGGCATGTTGTCGAGGAGCCGCGCGCGACCGGACACCGCGAGGATCTGCTCGACGGACAGTCGGAACTCGCCCTCGATGCGGTTCCAGATGTCGCGCGCGGCCGTGCCGGTCGCCAGCGACGCGTAGCGTGCCGCGACGGACAGATCGGCCTTGGCAAGGATCATCTCGGCCGTGTCGAGGACCGTGGCGAAGAACGGCCACTCGGCGTAGAGCCTGCGCAGTGCCGCGAGCCCGGCCGTGCCATGACGCTCGCGGAACGCGGCGAGCGCGGAGCCCGTGCCGTACCAGCCGGGCAGATTGACGCGCGCCTGTGACCAGGCGAAGACCCACGGTATGGCACGCAGTGATTCGAGCCGCGCCTCCTCCCCTGCCGCGCTACGTGCCGCTGGCCGCGAACCGATGGCCAGCGCGGACAGCTCGGCGATCGGCGTTGCCTGGCGGAAGAAGTCCTCGAAGCCGGGCGTCTCGCAGACCAGGGCGCGGTACGCAGCGCGCGCCGAGGCGGCCAGCTCGCTCATCGCGGCGTCGTCCTTTGGCCGTCGCGCTCGCGCGTGCGGCGCCGACGCCGCGAGCGTGGCATAGGTCAGCTGCTCGAGGTGGCGCAGCGCGATCTGCCGGTTGACGTAGCGGTCGGACATCACCTCGCCCTGCTCGGTCAGCTTGAGCCGCCCGTCGACCGAACCTTCCGCCTGGGCCAGGACCGCCCGCGTCATCGGCCCTCCGCCACGGCCGATGGCGCCGCCTCGGCCGTGGAACAGGGTCAGCTCGATTTCGTGCCGCCGGCAGACCTCCACCAGCGCTTCCTGCGCCCGGTAGAGCATCCACGCCGACGCCAGCGCGCCCGACTCCTTGGTCGAGTCGGAGTAGCCCAGCATCACCTCCTGGCGGTTTCCGCGCGACTCGACGTGGGCTCTGTAAGCGCGGTCCGAAAGCATGTCGTCGAGGATCGTCGCGGCAGTCGAAAGGGCGTCGGCGGACTCAAACAGGGGCACGACGTCGAGCGCCGGGACGGCATCGCCGCACGCTCTGCGGGCGAGCTCAAGCACCGCCGCGACGTCAGCGGCCGAGTGGGTGAAGCTGATCACGTAGCGATGGCTCGCGGCCTCGCCGTAGCGCGACTGGATTTCCGCGAGCGCTCGGAACGTCTCGAGCACATCGTGCGCGTTGACACCCGGTGCGACCACCGTCTTGACAGAGGATGCGGCGAGCGTCGCGGCGTGGACAGCGCTGTGCTGGCGCACCTCGAGCGACAGCCCGTGGAAGCCGAAGGTTGCCAGCTGCCAGCGCAGATCCTGCAGCTCGCCGTCCACGACGCGGCGCAGGCCGAGTTCGTTGAGAGCGCTCGCGATCTCGCCGAGCTCGAGCGCGAGGTCCGACGCGTGCGAGTAGCCGCGCGGTTCACCGACCCGAGTGCGCCGCAGGCGCTCGGCGATGTACGCGAAGCGGCGCCGGTACGGCTCTGTGGGGAAGCGCCGCTCCTCCTCTGCCGAGACCTCACGCAGGTCGCGCACGTCATTGCGCAGGCGTTGCGCGAGCAGGTCCGTCGCGTCCGTCCGAATCGTGATCGTCGTCGACAACCGCCGACAAACCGCCTCATAGGCGCGCAGTACGTGCTCGAACTGGATGGCCAGGGTCTGCCGCGTGACCTCAGATGTGACGCGCGGGTTGCCGTCACGGTCACCGCCGATCCACGAGCCAAAGGCCAGATATGCGGGCACTGCGCTCGTCTCGCCGCTGCCGAGCGCCGTCGCCAGGGCGCGGTAGACGCGTGGCACGACTACGAAGAGCGACTCGTCGAAGAGCGCCATCGCGCTGCGCACCTCGTCGAGCGGAGTGGGCGCGGCGATGCGGATCGGCGCGATGTGCCACAGGATCGAGATCTGCTCGCGCAACCGGCGCCGGATCTCAGCGTCCTCGGCCGGCGTCAGGCGCGGATCGTCGAGCGCGTCGAGCAGACGATAGACGCGGCGCAGCGCGACGAGCAACGTGCGCCGCCGGGCCTCGGTCGGGTGGGCGGTCAGGACGGGCGCCACGGACAGCCGATCGACCAGCTGCTCCAGCCACGCGCGCGACAGCCCGCGACGGCCGAGCTCGTCGATGGCGGCTGCGGGCGATTCGGCCACAGCCTCGGCCGGCAATCGGCGTTCGCGGAGCTGCAGCTGGCGAACGCGCTGCTTCTCCTCGGCGAGGTTGGTCAGCTGGAAGTAGAGGCTGAAAGCGCGGATCAGGACCTCCGCGTCATGCAGGCTGACGTCGGCCAGGTCGGCCGTCAGCCGTTCCCGGTCGGCGTCCGTGCCGCCGCGGCGGATGCCGATAGTCGCCCGGCGCACCTCCTCGACCAGATCGAGCGCGGATTCACCCTCCTGCTCGACAATGACCTGGCCGAGCAACGCGCCGAGCAGCTTGACCTCGCGCGCGAGCGGGTCACGCACGCCGAACGTGCCGACGCCACGCGGCTCCGCGCGCTCCGCGGCGTTCTCGCTGCGCGTGCTGGGTCGCCGGCCGTGTTTGGTGCTCACGCAGCGAAGCGTAGTGGCGAGCGTGTCGAAATCGGCACACCGCGTTCGTTGTGTTGCTGACGGCGCAGGGATCGCCGAACATCTGTCGACAGGAGGCATGTCATGCGCTACGCATTACTCATCTACGTCCAGCCGTGGGAGACGACCCCGGAGCAGGACAACCAGGTCATGGAGGCGTACAACGCATTTGGCCGTGAAGCCATGGCGGCCGACGTGATGCGCGGCGGCGAGGCGCTGAACGAGGCCAAGACCGCGACAAGCGTCCGCGTCAGGGACGGCAAGACGCTCGTCACTGACGGGCCGTTCGCCGAGACCAAGGAGGAGTTCGGCGGCTTCTACCTGATCGAGGCGGCCAACCTCGACGAGGCGATCAAGTGGGCGGCCAAGATCCCCGGCGCGACGCGCGGAACGGTCGAGGTGCGTCCGGTCGCCGATATGGCGTCGGCCCCGGACGAGACCAACCAGGCTCCGGCGGGCATAGCCGCTGGCTGATTCTCCAATCCGGCGACACGACCGCATCTTCCGCGAGGAGTCGGGCCGCGTCATCGCCGGTCTGATCCGCGCCGTCGGTGACATCGACGTGGCCGAGGAATCGGTCCAGGACGCGTTCGTCAGCGCGCTTGAGCACTGGCCCAGCGAAGGGCTGCCGCCAAATCCGGGAGCCTGGATCGCGACCACCGCGCGACGTAAGGCGATCGACCGTCTGCGCCGTACGCGAAACCTGGCGCGCAAGGTGGAGGCGCTGGCCGCGTTAACGCCCGACGCTGACGAGGGCATCGGAGGCGCAACGATGGAAGCCGGCAACGCGATCGAGGACGACCGACTCCGGCTGATCTTCACGTGCTGCCACCCCGCGCTGGCGATCGACGCCCAGGTTGCGCTGACGCTGCGGTTGCTCGGCGGCCTGCGCACGCCCGAGATCGCGCGCGCCTTCCTGCTGCCGGAAGTAACGCTCGCCCAACGGCTGGTCAGGGCCAAGAAGAAGATCCGTGACGCCGGCATCCCGTATGTCGTGCCGCCTCATGACGAGCTTCCGGCACGGTTGGAAGCCGTGCTGCGGGTGCTGTACCTCGTCTTCAACGAGGGCTATTCGGCGACGAGCGGCGCAACGATCGTCCGGCGCGCGCTGACGGGCGAGGCGATTCGGCTGGCGCGCGTCCTGAACTCGTTGCTGCCCGACGAGCCCGAGGCGCTTGGATTGCTGGCCCTGTTGTTGCTGCAGGATTCGCGCCGCGACGCGCGCCAATCGCCGACCGGCGAGCTCATCCTGCTCGCCGACCAGGACCGCTCGAGCTGGGATCGCGGCCGCATCGACGAAGGGCTGGCCGTGCTCGACCGTGCCGCGTTCCTGGGCGCGCCGGGGCCGTACCAGCTCCAGGCCGCGATCGCCGCCGTCCATGTCCAGGCGCCGCGTCCCGAGGAGACCGACTGGGCGCGCATCGTGCTGCTCTACGACAGGCTGCTGGCGATCAATGACAGCCCGATCGTGGCGCTCAACCGGACCGTGGCCATCTCGATGGCGCGTGGCCCGGCCGAGGCGCTGCCGATCATCGACGAGCTGCGCGATAGCGGTGGGCTCGACGGCTACTACCTGCTCCACTCGACGCGCGCCGAGCTCCTGCGCCGCCTCGGCCGGCGCGACGAGGCGGCCGTCGAGTACGGACAGGCAGCGGCCCTGGCTACCAACGAGGCGGAGCGGCAGTTCCTCGAGCGCAGGCGCGCCGCGCTCATCGACTGACGGCTCCAAGTAGCATTCGCGGGCAAGGCGATGGAGCTCGCCTTAACCGCCCATCGGGCTGATGGCTCCTACCGATCGTTGATCGCGAAGGAGGCTCGCCCATGGTTGGCGCTTTTCTTGTCGGTGTCGGTGGCTTCTTCGGCGCCATCGCGCGCTACGTACTCGATCGGCGGATCACCCAGTTGACCGGCGGAACCCTGCCTTGGGGAACGTTCGCGATCAATGTGTCCGGCTCGTTCGTGATCGGCGTTCTGTTCGCGCTGGTCGTGGAGCGAGCCGCGGTCAACTCGAGCCTGCGAGCGCCCCTGATGATCGGTTTCATCGGCGCATACACGACCTTCTCGACGCTCGCGCTCGAGTCGTGGCGCATGATCGAAGATGGCGCGTGGCTGACGGCCGTGGTAAATCTCGGCGGCTCGGTGTTGGTCGGCATGGTCGCGGTCGTGGTCGGCGTGACGGTCGGGAGGGCAATCTGATGAGGCTCGCGGGAACCGGTCTGCTGGTCAGGGTCTACCTGGGTGAGAGCGATCGGTGGCATGGCAAACCGCTCTACAAGGCGATCGTCGAGATGCTCCGCGCGCGGGGCGTGGCCGGTACGACGGTGCTCCGTGGCATCGAAGGCTTCGGCGCCAAGCAGCACCTGCACTCGACGCGCATCCTGAGCCTGTCCGAGGACCTGCCCATCCTGATCGAGGCGGTCGACAGCGAGGACAAGATCCGCAGCATCCTGCCGAGCCTCGACGAGATGGTCGGCGATGGCTTGATCACGCTCGAGAAGGTCGAGGTTGTCGCTTATCGCGCCGATCCGGGGTCGACCTGAGCGGCGGCGGTCCATACTCGATACTCATGAGTGCCACGGTAACCAAGGCCGCGTCGAACGCCGAGCCAAACTCCGCGCCACCTGCGATCGATCGAACCGAGCAGATCAGGCGGCGCTTTGCCGAGGCGTGGAGCCAGATGGGCGCGTCGTGGGGCATCGCGCCGTCGACAGCGGCCGTGCAGGGTTACCTGCTCGCGCACGGCGGCCCGGTGACGGACGCCGAGCTTCAGCAGGCCCTCGGCCTCAGCCACCGCGCGATCAGGGTCGCCCTGGCTAGCTGCCTTGAGTGGGGCATCGTCCGACGGGCCGACGAGCCGCGCCGGAGCGGCCGGGG
>DATCGV010000080.1:0-16829 GCA_036508755.1 Candidatus Limnocylindrales bacterium
CGTCTCGATCGCGATCTGGCCGGAGGCCGTGTCGGGCAGCATGTTGGCGATGAAGAACGGCGACACCGTCCGTGCGCCGCTGTTGTTCCACTTGTCGACGTTTTCCATGAGCAGGTACGGTCCGCCACCGCCACTGCCGAAGATCACGCCGATGTCGTCGCGGTTGTCGTCGGTGATCTCGAGGCCGCTGTCGGCGAGTGCCTGCTTGGCGGCCGCAACGCCCATGACCACGTTGCGATCGGTGCGGCGGATGGCCTTGAAGTCCATCCACTTTGTGCCGTCGAAGTCGTTGATCTCGCCCTGGACCTTGGCCTCGTAAGGCGTCGGATCCCAGCGCGTGATCTCGTGCAGGCCGGAGCGGCCGTTGACCAGGTTGTCCCACGCAGTCGGGATGTCCTGGCCAACTGGACTGATGATGCCGAGGCCGGTGACGGCGACGCGGCGTGAGAAATCTGGACGGCGGATGCCCATGGCTACGCGGATGCTCCTGTTGACTCAAGTGGTGGCACCAGCAACCCTCCGGGCGCCGACTGATCGTCCAGCGCGAACGCCTGGGCGTCCGGCGCGATGCGCCTGATGAGACCGGTGAGGACCTTTCCAGGCCCGACTTCGACGAAGGAGTCGACTCCCTGCGCGGTCATGTATTCGACCGCTTTGACCCAGTCGACGCCGCGCGTCAGGTGCTCGACCAGCTCTGCGCGGCACTCATCGCCGGTCATCAGCGGGTGAGCGTCGGCGTTGGCCAGCAGGGGCGCGCGCGGGTCGCTGAAGTGGACGTCCGCAAGGACGCGCGCCATGCCCTCCGCCGCGCGCGCCATCAACGGCGAGTGGGCAGCGACGCTGACGGGCAGCACGATCGCCCGCTTCGCGCCCAGCTCCCTGGCCTGGTCCGCCGCGCCGGCTACGGCGGCGCGCTCGCCGGAGACGACGATCTGGCCCGGTGAGTTGCGGTTGGCGATGGTGAACACGCCGAGCGCCCGGCCGGCCGCTTCGAGCGCGCCGATCTGGTCGTCGGGCAGGCCGATGATCGCGGCCATCGACCCGTCCTGGGCAGAGGCCTGCATCTGGCGTCCACGCTCGCGAACAAGGCGAATGCCGTCGGCCAGACCGATGACACCTGCGCCAACCATCGCGCTGTACTGGCCCATCGAGTGGCCCGCGTAGAACTGCGGCAGGATCACCGACGCGTCGATGCCGGACCATTCCTGCAGTGCGCGCAGGTAAGCGATCGAGGTCGCCAGGATGGCCGGCTGCGAGTTGACCGTCTGGTCGAGCTGGTCGGCCGGACCGTCGAACATCAGGCGCGAGAGTGGTTCACCCAGGACCGCGTCCGCCTCGCCGAAAACGCCTGCGGCGACGGGGGAGTAATCGGCCAGAAGCCGGCCCATGCCAACGTACTGGGATCCCTGTCCGGGAAACACGAACGCGAAGCGTGGCACGACTACGGACCGTATCAGCGGCACAGGGTGAATGCGTCCAGATGTGTGCAAGTGCGCACACATCACTCGCCCGGACAGCGATTGAGGCCGCCGTTTCCGGCGGCCTCAATCGCTGCCAGGCTCGGTACGGCCGGCGCCTAGTTCCAGCGGTGGCCAGCCTCGACGAGGAGGGACCGAAACCGACGGTGATTGCGCGACGACCGCGGCGCATGGCAGCATCTGTGGCGTGAGCGCCAACGACGGAGCCGCAGAAGACGAGCGCCGGCGCGTGGAGTCGTCGCTCCGGCTTGGCGCGATCGACGTCGGCCGGTCGCTGTGGCGCGACCTGCTGATGTCACTCGCGGCCGATCTGAGCAGGCTCGACATCAGCCTGGTCGAGCTGGCGACGCTTTACGCCGCGGACCGCAGAGAGACGCTGACGGTTGGCGAGATCGGCGAGTTGATCGGCCGGTCACCATCGGCGACGAGCCGGATCATCTCGGCACTCGAGCGGCGCGGGTGGGTTCGCCGTCGAGAAGAGGTTGCCGACCGACGCCAACGGACGCTCGAGGTGACTGCCGAGGGCAAGTCATTGCTCGCGCGCGTGGATGGCGCGCGTGCCGAGGAGTTCGTCGCAATCGTGCGTCCTCTTCCCGCCGCCGAGCGCGCCCTTGTCGCCATGGGCGTCGCCGCTCTTTCGACGCACGCAATCACGCGCAGCGGCCGCCTGATCAAGTCGCGCAGCTAGGTGTCTGCCACGCTCGGCTAGGGCTCCGCTAGGGCTCTGCCAGGCAGGCTCCGGTGTCGACCGGCGCGGTCGCATTGCTTGCCTTCGCGACGTCACTCGCAACGTCTGTCGGGGACAGCGCGTAGCCCACGCCCGCTTCGACGCGCGATTCGGAGAACACGACACCGCCGACAGTTCCGTCGGGCAAGAGCAGCGGGCCGCCGCTGTCACCCGGCGCGACGCCTGCCTTCAGCTCGATCACCTCGCGCGCGATGATCTGGTTGTCGTAGATGTCGCGGCCGAGCGCGGCGAGGGATCGGCTGACGAGCGCGGGTATGACCTGTAAACCGCCGCCGCCGGTGTAGCCGAGCGCGGCCGCGTCCTCGCCGCGCGTGGGCAGTGCCCCGCTCAATGTCAGTGGCGCGACGCCGAGTGGATGCACCGGCTGGAGCACGGCCGCGTCGAGCTGCGGATCGAAGAGCACGACCTGCGCCGGGATGCGCTCGAGCGCGCCGTCGAACGAGAGCCAGACGTTGGTCGAGCCGGCAACGACGTGGGCGTTGGTCACGAAATGGTCACCGGCCACGGCGAAGGCCGTGCCGCTGACGAAGTTGCCGCAGGCCACGGCTTCCACGCGCAACGTGCTCGCGCGTGCGGGCGACGCGATCTGCTGCGCCTGCTGAACGGTAGGGCCGCCGGCCGGGATATCGGCCGGCGGTGGCGCGCCGACGAACACGTCTGGCAATCCGGTCGACTCGATCAGTGAGCCGAGCTGCGCGGCGAGCACCGCCGGCGAGGGCAGGCGCGTGTCGAGCGCGCGCAGGATGGTCGACTGGTGCGCCTCGGTCGCCAGCGCGGGCATGGGCAGGACGCTGACCAGGCCGCCCATCAGCCAGACGAGGACCAGCCCGCGCAGCAGCCCGAACCCGGCGCCTGCGCCCTGGTCGAGGCTGCCCAGGACGCCGCTGCCCATCCGGCGGCGCAGCGCGACGCCGGCCGCGCTGCCGATCGCCTGCGCGACGAGAACGGTCGCTGCGATGGCACCGATAACGAGCAGGCTGCGCACCCACGGATCGACGTCGGCCAGCAGCGTCGCCACAAGAGGTCCCGCCACGATCACCAGGGCGAGCCCGGCCACGAAGCCGACAAGCGCCAGCACCTGGATGAGGAACCCCGAGCGCCAGCCGAAATAAACGGCAACGGCGACGATCAGGAGCGCGAGGAGGTCAATGAAGTTGAACGCGCTCACGGCACGGCGAACCAGCTCGTCACGCGCTCGACCGCGATCCGGACCATCGGCCGCGTCTCGAGCGCGTGGTCGGCGTACTGGGCGTACTTCGCGCGCAGCAGGCTGACCGCGTTGGCGTGCTCGCGCGCCGAGTCACCGTCGGGGCCGATCACCCTCGCGCTGCCCGACGCCCGCAGCCAGCCCAGCTGCGTCCAGTCTTCGTGCCAGGCATCGACGAGCACGGCCACGCGCGGCCGCTGCGCGATGTCACGGGCACGCGCCAGGTCGCGCGGGTCGACGACACGCTTCGGCTTCTCGTCGAGCGGCGTGTAGATCACGCCGTTGCGGAAGACGAACGTGATCGGCACGAGACGCGGCGCGCCGTCCGCGGCGATCGTTGCCAGCACGGCGCGCCGCGCTGCGCGGATCAGGTCGAGCTCACGGACCGATAGCGGCTCCACGCCGCTTGCTTACTCCTCGGCGATCGTGACGCTTTTGATCGTGACCGGCTCGTTCGGCCGATCCTGGGCGCCCGCTTTTGCGGTGGCGATCTTGTCGAGCACATCCTCGCCGCCGGTCAGGCGGCCGAAGATCGTGTAGCTGGGCGGCAGCCGGTAGTCGGCATGCATCACGAAGAATTGGCTGCCGTTGGTGTTCGGGCCGGAGTTGGCCATGGCCAGGATGCCGCGGTTGTACGGACGGTTGACCGGCTCGTCGCGGAACTTGTAGCCCGGGCCGCCACGGCCGGTGCCGGTCGGGTCGCCGCCCTGGATCATGAAACCGTCAATGACGCGGTGGAAGATCACGTTGTCATAGAAGCCATCGCGAGCCAGGAAGACGAAGTTGTTGACCGTGTTCGGCGCCTCCTTGGGGAAGAGCTCGGCGGTCATCGTGCCCGCGCTCGTCTCGATCGTCGCTGTGTACTTGTGCGCGGGGTCGATCGCCATCGCGGGCGGTGCGGGATAAGACTTCGCCATCACGGGCTCCTTCTTCGATTCGTTCCCGCCGAGCCTAGCGCGATCTACTTGATGACGAGCTTCTTCGGCAGAGTGGGCTCGGGCGGGTAGGCCGGCTTCAGCTCGGCGATGGTCTCGGCCAGGATTGACGCCACCGACAGGTTGCGCATCCAGTTGCGATTGGCCGGGATGACGTACCACGGCGCGTCGTCGGTGGACGTCTCGGAGAGCGCGTCCTCGTAGGCCGACATGTAGTTATCCCAGCGCAGGCGCTCGGCGATGTCACCCATCGAGAACTTCCAGCGCTTCTTAGGATCGTCGTATCGGGACTGAATGCGGACGCGCTGCTCGTCCTTGCTGATGTGCAGGAAGAACTTGACGATCTTCGTCCCGTTATCGATCAGCAGTTGCTCGAAGTCGCGGATCTCCTCGTAATGCTTCGACCACTCCTCGCGCGGCTCGAGATCGTGGACACGGACGATGAGCACCTGCTCGTAATGAGAGCGATTGAAGATCGAAATCTCGCCCCTGGCCGGTGTGTGCTGGTGGATGCGCCACAGGAAATCGTGTGCGGCCTCTTCAGCGGTGGGCACCTTGAACGGTGTCACGAAGCAGCCCTGTGGGTTGAACGAGGTCATGACGTGCTTGACCGTACCGTCCTTGCCCGACGCGTCGATGCCCTGGAGCACGATCAGAACGCCATGCTTTGCCTCGGCCCACAGCCGATCCTGAAGGTCCGCGAGCTGGACATCGAGCTTCGCCGTATCGCGCACGGCGGTGGTCTTCTGCCAGCCGAGGGTTGCATCGGGGTCGTGGCCGGCGAGCTTGAGCCGACTGCCTTTTTGAACGCGCAGCAGCTCACGCAGACGTGACGGATCGCTCATGGCCGGAAGATTACTATCCGACGCCAATTGGCCCGCCCTACCGGAACGACACATCTTGACATCAGACGCTCACACATCATGATGCCTTGATGCGGACGACCCTGACACTCGATGAGGATGTCGCGCACCGGCTGGGCGAGCTGACCCGACTCACTGGCGCGAGCTTCAAGCAGGTGGTGAACGAGACGCTGCGTGCCGGGCTCCAGGTTTCGGATAAGCCGGCCAATCCGCTGCCGCCCTTCCAGGTGACGCCCAAGGCCGGTGGATTTCGGAGAGGCGTAGATGTGCGCCGACTCAACCAGCTCAACGATGAGCTCGAGAGCGAGCAGCTACTCGACAAGCTGACGGGCTCCATGGACGCGCGGTGATCGTCCCCGACATCAATCTCCTCGTCTACGCCTACAACTCGGACGCCCCGGACCATGAGCGGGCACGCGCGTGGTGGGAGGCGTCGCTCTCGGCCACGCAGCCGGTCGGTCTGGCCTGGGCCGTGATGCTCGGCTACTTACGGCTGATGACCAGTCGCAGCGTGCTCGTCGATCCGTTCCTGCCCGCCGAGGCGATTGGCCATATCCGTTCCTGGCTGGCGCGGCCGCAGGTCGTCGTGCTCGGCCCGGGCGCTCGTCACCTCGACCTCATTGAACAGCTCATGGACGCGGCCAACGCGTCGGGCCAGCTCACGACCGACGTGCACCTCGCCGCGCTCGCGATCGAACACCAGGCGGAGCTGTGCTCGAACGACTCCGACTTCTCGCGCTTCCCCGGCCTGCGCTGGAGCAATCCACTCAGCTGATGGCCAGTGCAGTCAAGCCGCATCCGATCTTCCTTGCCGGCCGATGGGTCGACTCGCCCGACGTGCTCGAGATCACCAACCCCGCCCACGCCGACGAGCCTGCGGGCGCGACGTACAACGCCACGGCCGAGCAGTACGAGGAGGCAGTCCAGCAGGCTGTCCGCGCCTTTGAAGTCACGCGCAAGTTGCCCGCGTACGAGCGCGGCGCGATCCTGCGCAACATCTCGGCGGGGATAAAGGAGCGCCGCGAGGAGCTCGGCCGGCTGATGGCGACCGAGTCGGGCAAGCCGATCCGCGACACGCTGGTCGAGGTCGACCGGGCCGTTATCACCTTCCGCCTGGGTGCGGAGGAGGCCGAGCGGATGACGGGCGAGCTGATCCCGCTGGACCTGATGGCGAGCAGCAAGGGCCGGATCGGCATCACGCGCCGCTTTCCGATCGGTCCGGTCGCGGCCATCAGCCCGTTCAACTTCCCGCTCAACCTTGCCGCGCACAAGATCTCGCCGGCCATCGCAGCGGGTTGCACGGTCGTGCTCAAGCCACCGTCGAAGGACCCACTGACGATGCTGACGGTTGCGGAGATCATCGAGCACGCGGGTATCCCTGACGGTGCCGTGAGCATCCTGCCGATGACCCGGGCGCTGGGCGACCGCATGGTCGAGGACGAGCGCTTCAAGCTGCTGACTTTCACGGGCAGCCCGAGCGTCGGCTGGCGGATGAAGGAGCGCGCCGGCAAGAAGAAGGTCGTGCTCGAGCTGGGCGGCAACGCCGGCGTGATCGTCGACGAGTCGGCCGACCTCGACTGGGCGGTCAAGCGCTCGATCATCGGTGCCTTCGGCTACGCCGGCCAGGTGTGCATCAGCGTCCAGCGCATGTTCATCCACCGCTCCATCTACGACGAGTTCCTCGAGCGCTTCATCGACGGTGCCAAGCAGCTCAAGGTAGGCGACCCGCTCGACCCGGAGACGCAGCTCGGGCCGATGGTCGACGTGGCAGCGGCGCGACGCACGCAGTCGTGGGTCGAGGAAGCGCAAGGTCTTGGTGGTCGGGTGCTGCTTGGTGGTCGGGCGGAGGGGTCCTACTTTCCGCCGACCGTGCTCGTCGATACGCCGCCAACCGCCCAGGTGTGCAGCAACGAGGCGTTCGCGCCGCTCGTGGTGGCATTCCCGTTCGACGATCTCGACGAGGCGATCGCGCAGGTCAACGACTCGTTCTACGGCCTCCAGACGGGGATCTTCACCAACGACCTGGAGCACAGCTGGCGCGCATTCAACGAGCTCGAAGTCGGTGGCGTGATCGTCAACGACATCCCGACATATCGCATCGACCACATGCCGTACGGCGGCGTGAAGGACTCAGGCCTGGGGCGCGAAGGGTTGCGCTGGTCTATCGAAGACATGACAGAGCTGCGGCTGATGGTCATCGCCCAGCCGGACAGGTCCGCGTCACCTCCAGCCCAGTAGCGCGTAGGGCCAGCCGATCGGCGGCTTGGCCTGGGTCGAAACCCATGCGGCCGGTCGACGTGGTGACATTTGTCATGACTCATCCGGCGTCCGCGCACGGCATGCGTCACTTCATCGGCGCTGACCCGAGGGCACCACACCTCTCCGGCGCGTTACGAAGGTAATGGGTCCGTTACCCCGCGCGCGCCATGCGCTTCCGTTCCTGCTCGTTATCGAGGATGCGGCACAACCCCGCACGCAGCGCCGCGGCGTCGCCAGCCTCGACGAGCACGCCCGTCTCACCGTCGACGACGAGGTCGACAAGGCCGCCGATGTGCGAGCCGACGACGGGCACGCCACACGCCATCGCCTCAAGAGCGACGGTGGGGCAGGGGTCGGGGAAATGCGACGGAATGATGCCCAGCGTCGCGCGCTGCCAGGCGGCCATCACGGCATCGTGCGGCAGGTCGCTGATGAGCGTCACGCCGGCCGGCATCGGAGGCACGGGCTCACCGGTCGTCCGGCCAACGACGACGAGTGGCGGGGCGCCCTTGATGGCGTTGATGGCGCTGTAGGCGTCGAGCAGCGTGCTGATGCCCTTGTGGCGCGACAGCGCGCCGACGTACAGCCAGTAGCCACCACCAGGCAGTGCCGCGAGTCCTGGGTGGTCGGCTGAGGCCGTGTTGACCACGTCGTCCGGGACGAAGTTGGGCACGACCTCGAACGCCGTTCCACTCGTGGCGAGGCCGCTGCGCGTGGCGACGGCCGTGCTGACCGGGATGAACTCGTCAACGGCGCGGACGACAAGCGGCGAGCTCAGCCAGGTGCCGATCGTGATCAGCTCGCCGCGGGCCGTGCCGTAGTTGGTCGCCGCGCAGTGCAGGCACTTGCTGAAGCCCGGGCCGCTGCAGTCGCGGCCGTGGTACAGCAGGCTGCGCTTGGCGCACACGAGTGAATAGTCGTGCAATGTCATCACCAGCCGCGGCCCGTCGGCGCGCTTGAGCGGCAGGAACGACGCCACGGCCCAGTTGTGGGCGTGGATGACGTCAGGCCGTTCCTCGGCAACGATGCGTCGCAGCGCCGCGACCAGATCCGGATCTGGCGCCGGCGGCAGGTAGGGCCGGCCGCTGGGCATCAGCGCGCTGACCCGCTGCGTCGACGAGCGCACGCGATGGACGAGGAGGCCGCCGTCCTGTTCGTCGGACGTTGTGCCATCGGCGGAGATGGTCACCACGCTGACCTCGTGCCCGCGCTCGACGAGGCCGCGCGCCAGGTTGCGCACGTATTCCTCGGAGCCGCCGATGAACGGCGGGTAGAGCTCGGTCAGCATGAGCACGCGCATCAGATGCCGAGGACCTCGCGATACACGTCGGCGAGGCGGGCAGCGGATTCGTCCCACGTGGGCAGGTTGAGGTTGGCGGGTTCGGGCGAGCGGATCAGCTCGACCAGCGCGCGGGCGATCTGCTCGGCCGAGGCGTCGATGGGTATTGCGTGCGCGAGCCCCTCGCGGGCAAGCTCAGACAGACCCGACGTATCGGCGACGAGCACGCGCCGGCCGAGCGCGAGCGCCTCCATGACCGACACGGGGTTGGCCTCGTACTCGCTCAGCAGCGCGACGGCGCTCGCGCCGGCGACCGTGCGCGACATTCCGTCGCGGTCGACCGGGTCGATGCTGCCGATCTTGATCTTGCCGTTCAGCCCGGACGCGGTGGCGCGAGCGCGCAGATCGGGCTCGAACTGGCCGGCGCCGACGATCTCGAGGCGCGCGCCGGGCAACTCACGCAGGACGTATGGCAGCGCGTCGATGAGCAGGTGGTGGCCCTTGTAGCGCTCAAGCCGGCCGACGCTCAGGATCAGCGGCTGCGTGTCGTCGACGACGACCGGATCGGTCGGGGCGGCCATGGCGGCGCCATTGCGGATCGTGACGAAGCGCTGCGCCGGGATGCGCAGCTCGCGCGAGAAGAACTCTGCCTCGAAGTTGGATACGGCGACGAGCTTCCTGGCGTGCGCGAGGAGCGGCCGCAGGGCCTGGCGCTGGGCGCCGCGCAAGCGGTTGCGCGTCGTCGACGGGTGGCCGCCGCTGTGGAATGTGAGCATGTACGGGATACCCGCCTGAGCGGCGCTGAGCATGGCCAGTGGCGGCACGAACGTGTGGTAGCCCTGGCAGTGGACGAGGTCCCAGCGGCCGTGGGCGACGAGGCGCGCGAGGCGTGGCGCGAAGTAGTAGTCGCGTTCCTCCGGGTAGGCGGGCACGCGGAAGATGGGTACGCCGTTGACCGACTCGCGCGCCGGCAGAGATCTGCTCCGGTCGGTGGTGAGCAGCGTGACGTCAAATCCGGCCGCGGCGATGCGCGGCGCGACCTCGTAGATGTGCGTCTCGACGCCGCCCATGACCGGGTAGGCATTGGCCGAGACCATCGCGATCCGCGGACGGCGAGTGGCTGAGTCGGTCATGATCGCGCCATGGACATCGACCAGGCGCTGATCCTCGCGGGCGGCGCGGGCACGCGCCTGCGCTCGTTGGTCAACGACATCCCGAAGCCGATGGCACCGATCGACGGTCGGCCGTTCCTCGAGTACCTGATCGCGCAGGTCGCCGCCGCCGGCGTGCCGGAGGTCGTCCTTCTCGTCGGATACCGTGCCGAAGCGATCGAGCGCCATTTCGGCGACGGCGAAGGCTTCGGTGTCCGCGTCAGGTATTCGCGCGAACGCGAGGCGCCCGGCACCGGCGGCGCGCTGAAGCTCGCCGAGGCGCTGCTCGTCGGCGACAGGTGGCTCGTGCTCAACGGCGACTCACTCTTCGACATCTCCCTGGCCAAGCTCGTTGCCCGCCATCTCGCCCGTCCGGCACCGGCGACGCTCGCTCTCGCTCGCGTCGCCGACCCAACCCGATACGGGAGCGTGACGCTTGCCGCCGATGGCAGAGTGACGGCCTTTGCCGAAAAGTCGGACGCGACTGCTCCCAACCACATCAACGGCGGCCTGTACATCATCGAGCGCTCCGTAGTGCACCGCATACCAGCCGATCGTCCTGTCTCGTTCGAGCGCGAGGTGCTTCCCCAGCTGGTCGGCCACGGCCTGCGCGGCGAGCCGTTCGACGGCTACTTCGTCGACATCGGCGTCCCGGCCGACTACGAACGAGCGCAACACGACGCAGCCGTCTTCAGCCGGCTGATCAGCCCTTCGCGCTGATCTCTGTCTGGGCGACGGCGGCCGCGCTGGCGTCCGCGTCCGCGTCGCCCTGTGCCAGCTCGCCGAAAAGCGCCGACTCGACCAGCGCGCTCCAGATGTGGCCGATGGTGATGTGTGCCTCCTGGATGCGCGGCGTGTCGTCGCTGGGCACGCCCACCCAGTAGTCGGCAACCTCTTTCGCCCGGCCGCCATGCGCGCCGGTCAGTGCCACTGACGTCATGCCCGTTTCGCGCGCGGCCTGGAGGGCGCGGACGACGTTCGCGGCGTTGCCGCTCGTGGAAATCCCCAGTGCGACGTCGCCGCGCTTGCCCAGCGCGCGCAGCTGACGAGCGAAGACCTCGTCGAACGAGTAGTCGTTGGCGATTGCGGTCAGGGCCGAGGTGTTGACCGTCAGCGCATGTGCGGCGAGCGGTGGGCGCTCGATGTAGAAACGGCCCAGGAACTCCGCGGCGATGTGCTGCGCGTCTGCCGCGCTGCCGCCATTGCCGAAGACGAAGAGGGCGTTACCGGCGCGGTAGGCCGCGATCAGGACTTGTGCGACGTCGACACAGGCGCCTGCTTGCGCGAGGAGCCGTTGCTTGACGTCGATGCTCGCTTGGAGCTGGCGCTCGAACTCTTGCGCGACGTTGCCTTGTGCTGCCACAGCCTCTCCATGTCCGCGTCGACCATCATGGCGACCAGCTCTTCGAAGCCGACGTTGGGTCGCCAGCCAAGATCCTCCCGCGCGCGGCTCGCGTCGCCCAGCAGGCGATCGACCTCCGCCGGCCGAACGAATGACGGGTCGGTCACCACGTGATCGCGGTAGTCGAGCCCGACGTGGCGGAACGCCGTGTCGCACAGGTGGCGCACGGTGTGCGACTTGCCCGTGGCGATGACGTAGTCGCGTGGCTGATCCTGCTGGAGCATGAGCCACATGGCCTTGACGTAGTCGCCGGCGAAGCCCCAGTCGCGGTCCCCGTCGAGGTTGCCGAGCGTGATCTTCTCGGCCATGCCCAGCTTGATGCGCGCGACGCCGTCGCTGATCTTGCGCGTCACGAACTCCATGCCGCGGCGCGGCGATTCGTGGTTGAACAGGATGCCCGACACGGCGAACATGCCGTAGCTCTCGCGGTAGTTCACGGTCAGGTAATGGGCAAAGGCCTTGGCCACGCCGTACGGGCTGCGCGGATAGAACGGCGTCCATTCGTTCTGCGGCGTCTCACGCACCTTGCCGAACATCTCCGACGACGACGCCTGGTAGAAGCGCACCGAGGAGTCCACCTGGCGCATCGCCTCGAGCATGCGCGTGACGCCAAGGCCGGTGATCTCGCCGGTCAGGACCGGCTGGTTCCAGCTCGTCGGCACGAATGACTGAGCGGCGAGGTTGTAGACCTCGTTGGGCCGGATCTTCTGGAGCGCTTCGACGAGCGAGGCCTGGTCGAGCAGATCGCCCTGGACGATCTCGATGTCCTTCTCGATGTGGGCGATGCGCTCCATCGACGCGGTCGACGAGCGGCGCGTCATGCCCACGACGCGATAGCCCTTCTCGAGCAGAAGCTCGGCCAGGTAGGAGCCGTCCTGGCCGGTGATGCCAGTCACGAGTGCGGTCTTGTTCACAGCGCGCATTGTCAAGCCCCGGCGCTAGTCGTGCTTTGGTACGGGAGACCCATGGTTCCGGTGCCGGAAGTCACCGCTCGTTCCCGTGTCCCGAATGGTGATCAGGATCGTCGCCGGGAGGGCTGGGGCCGGGACGATCGGGTCATTGCGGTGCCAGCGCGCAACCTGCGATTACTGCGTCGGATGAAGGTCATTTGCGCACGCCCGAATCAGAAGATCGCAGCCACGAACGCAGACGGTGAGAAGCGCCAGGCGAACCCGCTGCGTCTGGTCCGCCTGCGCCTGCGCCTCGCTCTGTTGACGATGGCGATCCTGCCCATGCTCGTGTCGATGACGCTCTTTCGCGCGTTCTTTGGCCCCGCACTGTCCACGGTTGAGCTGCAGGTCCTGGCTTTGATGCTCGTCCTGACCCTGGTGCTCGTCGCGTTGACGGTATGGATGGCGCGCCAGATCCTGCGCCCGGCCGAAGAGCTGGAGCGCTCGCGGACAGAGATGCGCAGGAAATATGAGCTTGCGCGCGAGGACTCGATGCGTGACGCCCTCACGGGCCTGGGCAACCACCGCGCATTTCAGGAGGAGCTCGACCGCGAGCTCGAGTGGTACCAGCGCTACCGCGTACCCGTTGCGCTGCTGTTGATCGACCTCGACGATCTGAAGCTCGTCAACGATTCGGACGGTCACGCCGCGGGCGATGAGATGCTGCGCGAGATGGGCCGGATGATCGGCGAGGTTGCGCGCTATGCGGACCGCGCCTTCCGCACCGGCGGTGACGAGTTCGCGATCCTCATGCCGCACACCGACGCCGACGGCGCCATGCATATTGCCCATCGCCTGCTCGAGCGCGGCCAGCAGCCGGTCGCAGGCGACCGGCTGCTGGCGTTCTCGGGCGGCATCTCATCGTGCCCGCAATACGCGACGACGCGCACGCAGCTATATGCCCAGGCCGACGCCGCGCTGTACTGGTGCAAGCGCCACGGCCGTGCCTCGGTCGATGTCTTCAACCCGATGCGCGACCGGGCGGCGAGCCAGGAGGCCAGCAACGAGCTTTCGGCCCAGATAGCGCGCGTCGTCAACGAGCGCCTTGTGCGTCCGGTCTATCAACCCATCGTCGATCTCGCCAGCGGACGCGTGCTTGGCTTCGAGGGCCTGTCGCGCCCGGCGCCCGAATCGGGCTTCGCCGATCCGGACACGATGTTCACCTCGGCCGAGACGGTCGGCCGAACTGTCGAGCTCGACCTCGCCTGCCTGCACGCCGTCGTCGCGGGCGCGCGCTCGATGCCGGCCGACCAGCTGCTGACGATCAACATCTCGCCCCGAACGATCGAGGCGCCGCACTTCTCGACCGAAGCCCTGCTGGCCATCCTGAGCCGGCATGGCATCGCGCCAGAGCGCGTCATCGTCGAGCTGACCGAGCGGGAGAAGGTCGAGGACATCGCCCGCCTTCAGGCGGCCTGAAGGCCCTCCAGCGCACGGGCTTGCGCATCGCGGCCGACGACGTCGGCGCGGGCAATGCCGGGTTGCGCCTGCTGTCGCAGTTTCGTTTCGACATCGTCAAGATCGACCTGTCGCTAGTCCAGGAAGGCGCCGAGCGTGACTCATCGCGCGCCGTGCTGCGTTCGCTGCGCGATCTCGCGGGGCGCTGGGGCGCGTCGGTCATCGCCGAGGGACTCGAGACCGCCACGCAACTGCGCATGGTCCGCGAGCTTGGTGTGACCGCGGGGCAGGGCTACCTACTCGCCCGACCCATGGCCCACCCCGACCTGGCGAGCATCGACCTCCAGTCACTCGAGCAGGGCGGCGCGATCCTCGATCGGCGCCTGCCACAGCCGCGCCAGGCGCCCGACGCGATCCGCGCCCCGACGGCCTCCTAGCCTCGCCGCTTCGTCGAGCGCACCCAAACCCCGCCACCCTCGCGCGCGCCCAAGCCGCACAGCACTCGATTTCCAGCATCACTGAACGGCAACCCCGTTTACGACATCAGCGCCCCTGTGAGGCGTCGGCTTTTCCAGTCATTCGGGAAATCTGGCGGTCCCTGGTGCCGCACCATGATCAGCGTTCGTTCAGTCTGGACGCGACCTCTGCGTAGCCGCGATATCGCGGCCGAGCGATGGCTGCCTCGTCCAAGCCCACGAACGTCCGCTGCCGAGTCGAGGCCATGGGATCGAGCAGCACGAACGTGCTCGCAACGCCGCGCGTCGGTGGACTGCCGTTCCACCACGCTTCGAACGCTTCGGTGCCGTTGGGGCACAGCGACCGAAACGTTGCCTTCCGCAGACGAACGGAGTGCAGCGCCTCGGCCGACCACAGCGTGACCATGACGTTGGTGACACTTGCCCAGCCGCGCAACGCGAGCCGTTCCGCGAGTTGCGCCGGCAAATACTGACGCTTCGCGTTCCACGATCCCGCGACCTCCTGGATGTTGGGGAAACGCGTCCGATTTTCTATGTGCAGCAGAACGCGCGCGTCAGCGTCCCAAGCGATGACATCGGCACGGCCGGCGAACTGGTAGTGCTGATACGGCTCGTCAACACCCGTTCTGAAGCCGAACCGGCTCAACCGGTCAACCTCGAATTCCCCCATCGCCGAATGGACGATGTCCTGCCCCTCGACGGCCACGCTGGATCTTCGTCGGGCGTCACGGAGCTCAACCTCGAGGCGGAGACCCAGTGCCAGCACCAGCCGCACATAGGTCTCGACCGACACCGGTCCGCCAGTCTCAGCGAGCTGGACGACGCTTTTGCCCAAGCCGGCAGCGGTAGCGAGCTCGCGCTGCGGCCAGCGACGTTTGACGCGCTGCTCGCGGATCCGGCTGCCAAGCAGGATGCGGACGCCGACAAGGGTCTTGTCGAGATCGCGAGGTGGCTCAGCAAGAGTCCGGAGGGGTGACATTCCACGTCTATTGGACAGGCCAGCGCTTAGCGATCGGTTATGCCCGGGTTGCCTGGCGATTTCGGCAACGCCATTGCTCAATGAAGCGCTATTGCTCCAGCCGAACAGCTACGAGTGGAGCGATTCCGCGAGTAGAACGGTTACGGAGGGCGCGGAACCATGCTGGCTGTCCGATAGGTATGGAAACGACGCAAACCGACGATGAGGCCGTGCGGCAGCGGCCGATACACTCGGGCGCGATGACACGATCGCTGAAAGTCGGAGTGCAGCTACCAGAGGTAGAGCGGCTCGTCCGCTGGCCCGAGCTGCGCGACATGGCGCAGACGGCCGAGGGCGTCGGTTTTGATTCGATATGGCTCGGCGATCACCTGCTGTACAGGCGTGAGACCGGCAACGTCGGCCCGTGGGAGGTCTGGACCTCGCTCGCCGGTCTCGCCCAAGCGACCAAAACAATTGAGCTTGGGCCGTTGGTCGCAGCGACGAGCTTCCATAGCCCGGCGATGCTGGCCAAGATGGCCGCCACGGTCGATGAGATCAGCAACGGCCGGCTGATCCTTGGCCTTGGCGCGGGCTGGAACGAGCCGGACTACACGGCTTTCGGCTTCCCGTACGACCACCGCGTGAGCCGCTTCGAAGAGGCATTCACGATCATCCGCACGCTGCTGCGGGACGGCTCGATCGACTTCCACGGCCAGTTCTACGACATCGCCAACTGCGAGCTCAGCCCGCGCGGCGCCCCGGACCTGCACCCCAACGGACCGACGCTGATGATCGGCTCGACGAGTCCGCGCATGCTCAGCATTGCCATCCCTTACGTCGACGCCTGGAACGAGTGGCACGACCGCTTCGGCAACACGGTCGAAGGCGCCGCGAGCTACAGCGCCAAGGTCGACGACGCCTGCCGCGAAGTCGGCCGTGACCCGAAGGACGTCACGCGTACCGTGACTGCGCTCGTCCAGCTCACCGGCGGCAAGGGCCGCGGCACGTCCTACGCTCGGCCGACGCCGGCCATCGACGGCACGCAACCGGAGGCCGCGGCCGCGACCCTGAGTCACTATGCCGACGTCGGCATCAGCCACGTCCAGCTCGTGCTCGATCCGATCACCGTCGGGTCGATCGAGGAGTGCGCGCCGATCCTGCGCGCGCTCGACGGAGCGGGGTGAACGATCTCGGTCCGCCACCGCCACCGATCGTCCAGACACTGCCCTACGTGGCCTGGATGCTGCTCGTGTCGCTGTCGTTCGGCTCGTTCGCCCTCGTTCTCATCACCCGCCAGCTGACCGACGCGACGATCGGCTACCTCCGCTTCACGGCGGCCGCAGCCGCGCTCATCGGCCTCTTCGCGCTCTTCGCCGACCCCGGCGCGCCGGCCGTGCCGCTGACGTCGCTCACCGTCCACGGCTCGACGGCGGCCGCAGCCACCCTGCGTGCCGAGGCCCTGGTGGCCTTTCTCGTCCTCGCCGTCGTCTATGTCGCGATCATCCGCATGCGTGACGCCGCGCTGATCGTCGGTGCCCTCGCGATGGGGGCGGCAGTAGGCACGCTGGCCGTGGCGGCGCTCGGCTGGGCGCCAACGAACCAGGACGCCGTGCCGCTCATCGTCCAGATGGTGATGCTGGCCGCGATCACCGGCGGCTCGCTGGCCGCGGTCGTGCTCGGCCACTGGTATCTGGTCACGCCGGGCATCTCAGAGCGCCCGCTTGT
>DATCGV010000081.1:0-134705 GCA_036508755.1 Candidatus Limnocylindrales bacterium
CTCGTTGGGAATCTGTTGCCCGCGCCTGCGCCGATCGTCCAGCCCGGTCCGGTGCCGTCGCCCGCCACGGCCGCGGCGCCACCTGCGAACAACGTCGCGGCTCCGCCTGGGAACAACGTCACGGACAGATTCATGAATGCGTCGCTCGTCGACAGCCTGACCGACCGCTTCGCCCACAAATGGCCGGCCTTGATCCAGGAGACCATGCGCAGTCCGATCATCGGCCTCGGACCGTCTGCCGCCACCGAGGCAGCGGACGGCTACTACCTGCGTGTGTTCGTCGAATCCGGGATCGTGGGCGTGATCGCCTTCGTCGGGCTTGTGCTCACCATCGTGGGCTCTTCCGTCCGGGCAGCGCGCCGTGCGAAGGGTCTCGCCCAGTCCCTCGCCGTCGCTGCGATCGCGGCGACCGTGTTCGTGGCCCTCGTGAGCGTGCTCATCGACACGTGGGTAGCCTCGCGCGTCATGGAGCTCTTCTGGCCGCTGCTGGGCACGTCGCTGGGTGCGGTCGCCCTGGCCCTCCAGGAGGAGCCGAGCGCCGCATCGAGCACGATCGCGGGTCGGCAGGCCGTCAGCGCGACAAGCAGCGCGTAGTCGCGCGCGCTCATCGATGGCGCCGAAAGCGCCGCGCGAGCCAGGCAATGTGGCGGCGGATCACGAGCCGTCCGTACGTACCTACGAACAACCACGTGCCGGGCTTGCGACGAACGATTGCCCGGCCGAGGGTTGCGCCGAGCCTGACGGTGAACAGCCACGTGTCCCCATAACTCCGCGGTCCGGCGGAGAGTCCGCCTCGGAACTGTCCCGACTCGTAAAGGGGCCGGTTTACGAAGGCGAAGCGCCCCTCCAGCCAAAGCCGGGCAAACAGCGTCACGTCCTCTCCGTAGCGCATGTCTTCAGGGAAGCCGCCGACCGTTGCGAACAGCGTCCGCCTGATGAACGCGCAGGAGGGATAGATGGGCAGGAACCTGCGCGCGATGCGCCAGAAGTCCGCCGTCCGGTCGGCGCCTTCTGCGGGCGCGTCGATCAGGCGCACGGTCGGCGGACGATGAACCCAATGGCGGACTCCACCGGTCCCCGCGAAGTCGGCGTTGGCTGAGGCAACGGCCGCTGACACCTCCTCGAGAAACGCCGAGTCCCATTCGTCGTCCGCATCAAGGAACGCCAGCCAACCGGTCGTCGCCTGACTCGCGCCCACGTTGCGTGCACCGCCGGGGCCGCGGTTGGTTTCGAGCTTGACGACCTCGAGGTGGGCTACGTCGCATTGCTTGGCCACATCGACCGAATCGTCGCTCGACGCGTCGTCCACAACGATGACGCGTGCTGGCGGGCGTGTCTGGGCCGCAATCGATGCGAGTGCCTTACCTATCGTCTCGCGGGAGTTGTGCATGGGGACTATGACCGTGATGTCCAAGGGTGGCGCCGAGGGTAGCGACCCGGATTTGCCTACTTCCAATGAGTTCGCATCCTTCGCCTGATCAGGTGGCCGATGTGCAGACGACACGACCACGCCAGCCGCGCGCGTGCGCCGCAATGAGTACGTTCCCGTGGGACACATTAATCCGCGGTTAATTGGCCACGTGGTTGGGCGTCGGCATCGGTCAGGAGTTGGCGACGATGGGCTCGTCGCCGTTGTCAGTCTCTGGGGGTCCGGATCGGAGACGCAGCGGAGCCCAGCGCTATCCTTCAGCGCGATGCCGCGACCAGATTTCTTCGTCGTCGGCGCGTTCAAGAGTGGCAGCACTGCCCTCTATGACCAGCTCCGCCGGCACCCGCAGATCTTCATGCCCTTTCACAAGGAGCCGCTCTACTTCGGCGACGACCTGACGCGGCGCTACGGGCGGATGAGCCTCGATGACTACCTGCGCCTGTTCAGGGGCGCCAAGCCGGGCCAGCGCGTGGGCGAGGCGAGCACCTGGTACCTGTACTCGGAGAGCGCGGCGAAAGAGATCAAGGCCTTCTCACCCGAGGCCCAGATCATGGTCGTGCTGCGTAACCCGGTCGACGTCATGTACGCCCAGCACAACCAGCTCATCTTCAACGTGATCGAGGACATCCCCGACTTCGCCGACGCGCTTGCCGCTGAGCCGGACCGCCGCGCGGGCAAGCGTCTGCCGCCCGGGCCAATCAACGTCGAGAACCTGTTCTACCGCCACAGCGTCCACTTCGCCGAGCAGCTCGAGCGCTACTTCGAGGTCTTCGGCCGCGAGCGGGTGCACGTGATGCTGACCGACGACATGCGCCGTGACGGTGCCGGCCTCGTCCGTGGCGCGCTCGAATTCCTGGGTGTCGACCCGTCGCTCGCGGCCGCGCCACCCAGGTCGAACGAGAATCGCAAGGTGCGCTCGCCGCTCGTCCAGCGGCTCATCTTCGCGCCCAAGGTGCTCCTGCCGCTGGCGCCGTTCCTGCGCCGCTTCCCACTCGTGCGCTCGATACGCACGCGGATGCTCGAGATGAACAGCGAGGCCAAGCCGCGGCCGCCGATGGACCCCGCGCTGCGCCGCCAGCTGATCGAGGAATACACACCGGAGATCGAGCGCCTGGGCAAGCTCATCGAGCGCGACCTGTCCTCGTGGCTCGAGCTACCAGCGGCTTCTCCCGAACCACGGGCCGTGGTCCCGGCCAGCCCCTCGTAGCTCCGACAACCCGTCATTTGTCCGCCAGGCCAGCACTAACCCGTCCGCGGACCGGACTTTCCGTCATTTGTCCGGTGGGTCGTCCTTACGCGGCTCCGGGGCCTGTTTTGGGCGCTTCCGCGGCGACACCTGAGCGTGAAGTTCCCGTATCGAGGCGTCAAATCGGTGCCAGAACCCGCATAAGGTCGACCCAGCCAACAACTGACGGGAAGCGGCCGGACTTCTTCATCGTCGGGGCGTTCAAGGCGGGCACGACGGCGCTGTACGAGTACCTGCGCGCGCACCCCCAGATCTTCATGAGCGTGCCCAAGGAGCCGATGTATTTCGGCCAGGACCTGACGCCGCGCTACCGGCGCATGACGGAGGACGAGTACCTCGCGTTGTTCAAGGGCGCCGAGCCGGACCAGCACGCCGGCGAGGCGTCGCCGTGGTACCTGTACTCGCAGACGGCGGCGCACGAGATCCACGACTTCGATGCCGACGCGCGGGCGATCGTCATGCTGCGCAGCCCGGTCGACGTGATGTACAGCCAGCACAGCCAGCTAGTCTTCAATCAGCGCGAGGATCTGACCGACTTCGCGCAGGCTCTGGCCGCCGAGGACGACCGACGCGCCGGCCGCCGACTCCCCGCCGACGCCATCCGACCGGAGGCGCTCTACTACCGCCATAGCGTCCAGTTCCCAGATCAGGTCAAGCGCTACCTCGACGTCTTCGGCCAGGAGCACGTGCACTTCATCGTCTTCGACGACCTCGTTGCCGACCCGCGCGCGGTCTACCGGGCGTGCCTCGAGTTCCTGGGCGTCGATCCCACGTTCGAGGTCGACCTGTCCATCTACAACCCGAACAAGAAGCCGCGCTCCGGGACGATGCAGAAGCTGATCTTCGCGCCGCGCGGACCCATGCGCCGTGTCTTCGGCCGGCTGCGCAGTGTGCCGGTGATGCACAGGTTGCGCGACGTTCTCGTGTCCGCCAACAGCACGAAAGCGCAACGGCAGAAGATGGATCCCGAGCTGCGCCGACAGCTGACGGTAGAGTTCGCGCCCATGGTCAGTGAGCTGGGCCTGTTGATCGGACGCGACCTGTCGGCGTGGAGTGCCACGTGACGCTACGCGAGATCCCCATCCGCGAGGCCGGCGTGACGGTGCACGACGTGTCGTTCGACGAAGCCGTCGAGCTGATCATCAGCTGGGCGCGCAACGGCAGCGGCGGATATGTATCGACGCCGAACATCGACCACCTAGTTCGGGCCAAGCGCGACCCCCAGTTCCGGGCGCTGATGATGGGCGCGCGCCTGCGCGTTCCCGACGGAATGGGTCTGATCTACGGCTCGCGGTTGGCCGGCACACCAATACGCGAAGCGGTGCATGGGCGACTGCTGCCCGAGGCGATCGTGCGCAGGACGGCGCCGGACTGCCCGCCGATCGCCATGATCGGTGGCCGCGACGATGCGCCCGAGAAGGCAACCGAGCGCCTGCGCGCGCTGGGCGGCAACATCGTGGCCGCGGTCAGCCCGCCGATGGGCTTCGCGGTCGGCGGCCCAGCCGACGATGAGGCCACGGCGAAGCTCAAGGCCGCCGACCCGCGCATCGTGCTCGTCGGCTTCGGCGCGCCGAAGCAGGAGACATGGATGGCCCGCCACCAGGCCGACATGCCCCAGGCGGTCATGCTCGGCATCGGCCAGACGATCGACATCCTGGGCGGACGAGTGCCGGCGGCGCCGCACTGGATGACGCGGGTCGGCCTGGAATGGGCGTTTCGCATGCTGCGTGACCCGAAGCGCATCGGCCGGCGCGTGTTCGTCGACGATCCGCCGTTCTTCACATGGATGTTGCGCGAAAGGCTGCGTCGCCGGGGTAAGCAGCCCCTCTCGAGGTCGTGATGCTCCAGCGCCGGCCGCGTGCCCTGTGGCTCGTGGCCCTGTTGCTCGCTCTGATCACCGCCGGCCCGGGCGGCCTGGCCGGTCCGGTCAGCAGCGCCGCGTTCAACTTCAGCCCGTGGCCGTGGCTCGAGCTCGCGAGCAACCTCATTCAGCCCCTCGCGCAGACGCTCCACACGGTCGCGCCGGGACAGATCGACAAGGGCAGTGACGGCCGCCTGACCGTGCTGCTCGTCGGCTCTGACTGGCGTCCGCGGCTGGCCGGCACCGGCGAGCGGACCGACGCGATGATGCTCGTGACCATCGACGACCAGAAACAGGTATCCGCCGTCAGCCTGCCGCGCGACGTGGGCAACGTCCCGATCTCGCCGACCGAGATCTTCCAACCCAAGGTCAACGGGCTGTTCAAGCACTTCAAGGAGATCTACGGCACGCGCGAGGCAGCGCTCGACCACATGCGCACCTCGTTCGAGTACACGTTCGGCATCCAGATCGACTATGTCGCCTACATCCGTTTCACCGGCGTCGACCGCCTCGTCGACGAGGTCGGCGGCGTGCCCGTGGCCGTGCCCTACAACATCTATGACCCGAAGATCGTCGACGAACGCACCGATCGCCAGCACGGCGCCGAGTTCGACCAGAGCGACTCGACGCTCATGCTCGGCAGCTCCGCGCCGGTCTGCTACACGGTCGGCGATCCGATCAACTGGGCCAGCACCCCGGCGTGCCGGCGGGCATTGCTCTATATCCGCAGCCGGCACGGCCCGGGCAACAACGACTGGCGGCGCGAAAGACGCCAACAGGGCTTCCTGTTCGCGGCCATCGAGCGCGTCATCTCGCGCGGCAGCGCCGGGAACCTGGACGCGCTGCGCAGCGCGACGCTGAGCAATCCCGACGACTTCTACACGACGCTGCCGACGGATCCGGCCAGCGTCCTCGCCTTGTTCGACATGCTCGACGGCGCGCAGCTCGTGCACCAGGCCGTGCTCATGCCGTCAACGTACGCGTTCAACGTCCCTGGGACGAGCAAGCAGGAGCTCCACCTCGATGTGGTGCGTTCACTTATGCAGGAGTGGTTCGCAGCTATCCCGTAGGAGCGCTATCGTCGGCCCGCTGGGGAGTTGGCAGAGCTGGGGAGGGCAGCCGCAATGTCGCCCTCGACAAGGTGCGCAAAGCGTTCGAGATCCAGATCGATTATGTCGCGTTCGTTCGCTTCACCGGACTCGAGCGGCTGGTCAAGCAGGCTGGCGGGGTGCGTGTCAACGTGCCCTACGACATCCACGATCCGAGCATCGTCGACGGGCGGGCCAACCTTCAGCCCGGCGCCAAGTTCCTCTCCGGCAGCACGCTCGAGCTCGGCGACGACGCGCCCTACTGCTACACGGTCGGTCACCCGATCAACTGGAACACGACGCCCAACTGCACGCGTGCCTTGGAATACGTGCGCAGTCGGCACGGCCCGGGCAACAACGACTGGAAGCGCGACAGGCGTCAGCAGAGCTTCATCTATGCCGCGATGCAGCAGGTTAACTCGGCGCAGCTCGAAGGCCTGCGCGAGGCCACGTTCGCGAACGCAACCGACTTCTACACGACACTGCCACTGGGCTCGGCAGATGTTCTGTACATCTACAACCGCGTCCACAACGCGACGATCCCCAACCAGGCCGTGCTCCAGCCGCCGACCTACGCGTCGAACGTCAAGGGCACCAGCAAGCAGCAGCTCAAGATCGACGTGGTGCGTGCCCTGTTCAAGAGCTGGTTCGGGCCGCTGAGCTAGCCCCGCGGCTCTGCTACCGTCGGGCGCTCATGAAGGCGCGCGCATAGATATTCCTGAGGTGAGCGTCGGGCCGAGCCTGCGCGCGCACCTCGTCCGGGGCGTCTTCGGCACACTCGGCCTGACCGTTCTGACGGCGGGGCTGACCTTCGTCAACGGCGTCCTGCTGGCGCGTCTGCTGGGTGCCCAGAACTACGGCATCTACGCCGCGGCGACGGGCATCGTGTTGCTCGTGACGCTGCCGTTGGCGCTGGGCTTCGACCGGCTCATCGTGCGCAACGTCGCCGCGTCTGCGTCGGCCGAGTCGTGGAGCCTGGCGCGCGGCCTGATCGTCCGTGCCGTCGAGCTCGTCGTGCCCGTCACCATCGGCGCGATCGTGATCATCGGCCTCGCCGCCGTCGCTCTTCAGGGTTCGTTCGCGCCCGGGACAGTGCCCGTCCTGCTCATCGCGTTGCTCACGATCCCGCCGACCGTGCTGATCATCGTGCGCCGCGCGCTGACATTGGGCCTGAAGCGCATCGTCAGCAGCCAGCTGCCGGAGAACCTGGTCCGGCCGGGCATGTTCACGGCGCTCCTGGCCATCGCCTACGTCACGGCCGGCAAGCTCGCCGCGACGACGGCGATGGCGCTCAACCTGGCGGCAATAACCGTCGCCCTGGTCGTCGGCCTGTACCTGCTCTGGCGCCAGGCGCCGCGCGAGCTGCGCTCCGCCGAGCCGCATTTCGAGACGCGCAACTGGTTGCGCGAAGCCGCGCCCTTTGCGCTCGCCGCGGCGGCGCAGACGCTCATGACCCAGGTCGACGTCGTGCTCGTCGGCGGGCTGGCCGGCGCCACGCCTGCCGGTCTGTATGCCGTGGCCGCGCGTGGCGCCGGCCTGACCCTGTTCGGCGCCGCGGCCGTGGGCACGACCCTCGCCCCGACCGCCGCCCAGCTGTGGGCCAACAACGAGCACGCTCGGCTGCAGCGCCTTGTTACGCGCGCTGCGCGCGGAGCGTTCCTGTTCGCGCTGGGCGTCGCCATCGTGATGTGGCTGTTCGGGCCCCAGTTCCTGCTCCTCTTCGGCGACGAGTTCGTCGGCGCGAACCCGACCCTTGCCGTGCTGTCCTTCTCGTCGGTCATCGACTGCGGTTTCGGGATCGCCGGGATGATGCTCTTCATGACCGGTTACCAGGCGCTCAGCTTCGCCTCGATCGCGGTGGCCGTGGCGGTTCGCATCGTGGTCGACATTGCGCTCATCCCGCCTGTCGGTGCCCTTGGCGCCGCGTTCGGCGCAGTCGCGTCGATCGTCGTGGTCAACGTCATGACGACCTACTTTGCGGCGCGCAGGCTGGGCATCGACTCGACGCCATTGGGCGTGTTGCGCGTCCGTTCCCCGGCAAGCTGACGGCGCTCAGCGGCCCTCGAGGTAGACGACGGCCGGAAACGTCCGGGCCATGATCTTCACGTCCAGCCACAGCGACCAGCGGTCGATGTACTCGAGGTCGCGCTCCACCCAACGGTCGAAATCGGGGTTGTTGCGCGCGCTGACCTGCCACAAGCCGGTGATGCCGGGCTTCATCGACAGCCTTCGGCGATGCCAGATGTTGTAGCCGGCGACCTCCTCGACGAGCGGTGGGCGCGGGCCGACGAGGCTCATCTCGCCGCGCAGCACGTTCCACAGCTGAGGCAGCTCGTCGATGCTCGTCCGGCGCAGCCAGCCGCCGCTGTGCGTCAGGCGCGGATCGTTGGTCATCTTGAACGCCCGGCCACGGACCTCGTTGAACAGCGCCAGCTGCTCGACCTGGCGCTCCGCTCCGGGGACCATGGTCCGGAATTTGAGCAGCTGGAAGGGCCGCCCGTTGAGGCCGAGACGCACCTGGCGGAAGATGACCGGACCGCCCTCCATGCGTCGGAGGTAGAGCGCCACGCCAAGCAGGAGCGGGCTGAGGACCACCAGGCCAGCCGCCGCGACGACGATGTCATGGAGCCGCTTCGCGAGCAGGCTCAAGGCCCGGTCGGGCCCGTAGACGAGCGAGACCACGGTCGTGCCGTCGAAATCCTCGGCGTAGCCGCCACTGACCTGCGGTCCGCCGTCGACCGGGATGCGCACGATCTTGCCCTCGCTCGCACACAGCCGCGTGACGGGCTCGACCAGGTCCCAGGCACGGACGGGAAGGCAGACCGCGACCTCGTCCACGACGCGCTCGTGGAGCACGCCCTCGATGGTGTCGAGCATGCCCAGCATCGGACGCGACACCACCGACCTCTCGCCGGGCGCCCGGAGATGGCCGATGACGCGCAGGCCGAGGTCCTGGTGGCGCTCGAGCCGATCGGCAAAGTCCTGTGCCAGCGGCCCGGCGCCGACGACGAGCACGAAGTTGGTCATTGCGCCGCGCCGGCGCAGCGCCGACAGGGCCGAACGCAGGACTACGCGCGCCACGAACGCCACCGCGACAGTGGCTACGGGCAGGGACACGATCAGCAAGCGGCTGGCGTTCGACACGTGGTTCACGAACAGGAATACGACGAGGCCCACGCCGAGCACGGCGCCCGCGCGCACGAGCACGGCCGCCTCGGTTCGCAGGGCATACCGCGCGCGCACCCGGTAAATGCCCTGCACGCCGACGAGCGCGGTCCAGCCCAGGCCGTAGACCACGGCCGCAAGCAGCGGGTCGATGCCCAGCCGGTCCCAGGCGCGATACCAGACCGCGCCGTAGCGGGCGACCGAGAGCGCCACGAAGAAGACGGCCGCGCCCAGGAAATCGACCGCCATGAGGCTTGCGCGAAGCGCCGTCGTATGACGTCGGACCATTGGTCTCTCCTGCGCTGGGACTCGGAGTCGGCCGCAGTGACCCTACACGCGGCTGTCCGGCGCGACCAGCGACCGATCTGCGCCGATGCGTAACAGCAGGTCACCAAACGCCGCGCGAAAGGCGCTTCGGTCGAAGCGCTCGGCGTTGGCCCGGACGGCCAGCGGGTCGAGATCGAGGCCGTCGAGTCGCTCCAGCGCGGCGCACAGGCCACCGACGCTCTGTTCGTCGAACAGGACGCCGCTCACGCCATCGACGACAGTCTCGGCGGTGCCACCGCGGTTGAGCGCCACGACCGGCTTGCCACACGCCATCGCCTCGACCGCGGCAATGCCGAAGTCCTCTTCACCGGGCACGAGGTAGGCGGCGCAGCGCGCGAAAAGCTCGATCAGTCGCGCGCGCGGGACGAAACCTTCGAAGGTCACGCTCGGTCCCGCGCGCCGTTCGAGCGCATGGCGCTCCGGCCCGTCGCCGACGACGATCAGCCGCCGGCCGGTCGCGTTCGCCGCGTCGACCGCGAGGTCGACGCGGCGATAGCCGAGCAGGCGCGCCGCTATGAGCAGGTATCCGTCATTGCCGCGCGACAGCGCCATCTCGCTCGTGTCGACCGGCGGGTAGATGACCTCGGCGTCGCGTCCCCACCAGCGTCGGATTCGGTCGCGCACCGTCCTCGAGTTGGCCACGAGCAGATCCGGCCGACGTGCCGTTCGCCGGTCCCATGTGCGCAACGGCCCGCTGAGCAGGCTGCCGGCGAGGCGCGCCGGACCCATCAGGGTCGAAGCCTCCTGGTATTCCCTGAATTGCCAGGCGAAGCGCATCGGCGCGTGGATATACGCCACGTGCATATGCCGGCGCGAGGTCCGGATCGCCTTGGCGAACGCCGACGAGCTGCTGACGACGAGGTCGTAGCCACGCAGGTCGAGCGCCGCGAAGTAGGCAGGGTAGAGCGGCAGGAGCGCTCGGAAGCGGCGCTCGTCGAAGTGGCCCGACAGCCGCCAGGCGTGAACCCGTGCCGGGTCGATGCGGTCCCCGAAACGTTGCGCGTCAAAGAAGGTGGTGAAGACGCGCGCGCTGGGCAGCAGGCGGGCCAGCTCGACGACGACCTTCTCTGCTCCGCCGTCCTGGACGAAGTAATCGTGAACGATCGCGGCTTCCACGAGCGCAGGCGGCCGGCTAGCGCAGATGGTCCGGGCTGTTGCCGGGGCCGAGCAGATAGCCGGTCAGATGACCCACACCCTGGACGTATTCGAGCCACAGACACAACGGCGCACTGGCGATCAGCTGCCGGCGCAGGCGACCCTTGGCGAGGCCGACGCGGACGGCGCGCGCGGTCCGCCAGGCCGGCAGGAGGAGCGCCACCGCCATGCGCAGCCATTCCTCGCGGCTCATCCCCCGCGCGCGCCGGAAGCCCGAGATCGTCCGGCCGTTGTGGAAGTGAATCGAGGTCGTCCAGCCGAGGCCGGTCGTCTCGAAGTGATCGACCACGATCCGATCATCGACGCGCAGCATCTCGCCCGCCTCGGCGAGGCGGCGGTTGTAGAGGATGGCCATGAAGCCCGACCCGTCGTCGGGATCGTGCCGCTCGAGCGCCCAGCGCTTGTACGAGACGTTGGCTTCGTTGGTCGTCATCCTCACCCGGCGGTCGCCCAGCGGCGCCATGTGCGGTCCCTGCGTCGTGAAGTAGCTGGCCCACTCGATGAGGTGGCCGGTCGAGCCATTCTCGATCGCGCCGCCGATCGCGGCGGCTTCGGGATGCCGCCCATGCGCGCGCAGGATCGCCTCCAGCCAGCCTGGCCGCGGCTGCGCATGATCCTCGGTCAGCGCCACGACATCGCCCGCCGCGGCGTGGAGGCCGATCGCGTAGAGCACGAAGACCGAGTCCCCGACTGACTGGATCCAGCGCACGCCGCCACTGACCTCGCCGCGTCCCGGAGCAGACCGACCGCTGCCGTCGGCGACGATGATCTCGGCGCCCATGGACTCGGCGTCGTGGCTCAGCGACTTGATCAACCGTTTGACCTCCGGCCAGCCCTCGCCCGTGGCTATGACGACGGACAGGGGAGTGCCGGAGTCCGACACCTAGTACAGGCGGCGCGGACTGTCGCCCGGACCGGCCGCATAGCCGACCAGCTCGCCGGCCATCGCGCAGTACTGGAACCAGAGATGGGCCGGCAAGGCCCGGGTCATGCGGCCGACGGTCATGCCCGGCTGCATGTCCTTGCCGCGCACGATGCGCATCTGACGCACCGCGCGGTACGTGGGCAGCACGGGCGACAGGCAGATGCGCAGCCAGTCGCCGCGTGCCATCTGCCGGCGCCGATAGCCGGCGATGGTCCGGCCGTTGTCGTATTCGGCGCGCGACGTGCCGAGCAGGCCCTGCGACTGGTTGTGGCGGACCTTGATCGAGTCGTCGGCAACGAGCTCCTCGCCCTCGAGCGCGGCGGGCAGCTCGAGGAAGTCGATCACGCCGTGGTCGGCGTCGCCGCCCAGCCGCTCGAGGACGCGGCGCTTGTACGACACGTTCGCCGGGCCGGATATGCGGCTCGTGACGCCGTTGGCCAGTGGCGGCATGAACGGTCCCTGGGTCAGGAAGAATGCCGCCCAGTCGACGAGCTTCTGGTCGGTGTTGTTGAGGACCGTGCCGCCGATGGCGCCGGCGTTCGGGTAACGGCGATGGGCGTCGAGGACGCGCTCCACCCAGTCGGGCGCCACGTAGACGTGGTCCTCGGTGATCGCCACGACCGCGCCACGTGCCGCGCGGTAGCCCGCGTGACGAAGCTGGAACACCGATTGTCCGGGCATCGACAACCAGCGGATGGGCCCGCCCAACTCGGCCCGGTCGGCCTCCGACGGGGGTGGGTTGCCCGACGCGTCGGCGACGATGAACTCGCCGCCAGCGGCATGCACCTCCGGAGCGATCAGGCTGACTGCCTGGCGGCATGTGGGCCAGCCGCGAATGGTGGCAATCAGGGCGGTGACTGGCAACGCGTCCGTCGTGGTTGTCCCTCCTGGTACGGCCAAGCTAGTGCACCTGCTGGCCGCTCTTGCCCGGACCGCCAAGATAGCCGACGCCTTCCCCGATCGTGTGCGACAAGTGGAGCATCAGGATGATCGGGAGGCTCTTGAGGACGTTCGCCTGGATCTGTGGCTTGCTGCCCGCGATGCCACAGGTACGCAGCGTGCGGAACAGGGCCACAGGCCCCGGTGCCATCGCGCGCAGCCAATCGCGTCCGGTCATCCTGTCGCGGCGCACGCCGGCGATCATTCGGCCGTTGTGGAACAGCAGCCGTGCCGTCTGTGGCAAGCCGGCCGACTGGAAGTGCGTAACCAGCGTTCGGTCGGTCGCGAGCACTTCGTAGCCGGCGTCGCGCAGCGCGCCGACGTACCGAAACTCGAGCACCTGGTCACCCTGTGGCGGCAACTGCCGGAAGATCCACGACTTGAACGACAGGTTGGCGTGGCCGGGCGTACCGCGGGCCACGGGCGTCGGCGGCGCCCAGGCCAGGTAGCCGACGCTGTACAGCGCCCAGTCCACGGCCTTGTCACGCGATCCGTTGTCGACCAGCCCGAAGATCCCGGCGGCGTTCGGCGCCCGGGCGTGCTCGGCCAGGATGCTCGCGGCCCAATCCGCGGCCGGCGCGCAGTGATCCTCGGTTATGGCCACGATCGCGCCGCGCGCCTCCCGGTAGCCGTGCTGGCGCAGGACGTGGGCCGGCATCCCGGGCAGTCGAAGCCAGCGGATGTTGCTCGCCGAGGCGAAATCAGGGACGGGCAACCCGCTCGAGTCGGACACGATCAGCTCAGCCCGGGCGGCCTCAAGCTGCGGCAGCACGGCGTCGATGCTGCGGCGCATGTGCGGCCAGCCGACCCGAGTCGGGATGACGATGCTCAGCTGATATGGGCCGTTGCCCGTGACCGACAATCTCCATCCCTCCCGCGCATCAAGCATTCTAGGAACCGTGGTCGAGCAGAACGGGAAACTGGTTCTCGATGTCGCTCCGGTCCGCGCCGAGCCGGCCGGAGTGGGCCTGTACGTCGCGCTCCTGGCGCGCGAATTGGAGCGCCACTCACCGTTCCCGCTCGGGTTGATCGGCGTCCGCGATGAGGCGCGCGCACTCGTGTCGCTCGATGCGCGACTGCCCCGACGGCCGTTCAGCAAGCGCACTTATCACGCCTGGATGCAGCTCGCGGCGGAGCGCGATGCGCGCGCGCTCGGAGCGCGGCTCATCCACTTCACGAATGCCGCGGCACCCTTGATCTGCCGTCTGCCGTACGTGGTCACGGTTCACGACCTGTCCGTGATGCGCAAGCCGACGACCCATCCCGTCGCGCGCTGGGGCATCATCCCGGTCAACCTGGCGGCCGTCGCGCGGGCACGGACGGTGATCGTTCCCTCGCAGTGGACCGCGCGGGAGCTGGCCCGTATCGGCGTCGACCAGCGCCGCGTGGTGGTCATTCGGCCCTCCCGACGCTGGCGCCGCCCATCGGCGGCGATGACATCCTCGCCCACCTCGGCATCGAGCAGGGGCGCTACGTGCTGTACTTCGGCACGCTCGAGCCGCGCAAGAACGTCGTCCGACTGATCGGCGCGTTCGAGCGCGTCGCACGCGATCGACCCGACCTGCGCCTCGTGCTCGCCGGCGGCCGCGGTTGGCGCTTCGACGGCATCGAGCGGCGGATTGCGCAGAGCCCCATCAGCGAGCGCATCGTGACGCCCGGCTACGTCACTGACATCGACCTCGCCGCGCTCATCGTCAACAGCGCGCTCGTCGCCTACGTTTCACTGTACGAAGGCTTCGGCATGCCCGTGCTCGACGCAATGGCCCTGGGCACGCCGGTCGTGACCTCGCGCACGACGGCGATGCCGGAAGCCGCCGGCGGCGCCGCGATCCTGGTCGAGCCGCGCGACGAGGCGCACATCGCGCGTGGCATCACGGCCGCGCTTGCCGATCGAACTGGCCTCGCGGAGCGCGGCCGCGCCCGTGCCGCAACGCGCAGCTGGGCGGACGTGGCCGACGAGCACGTTGCCGTCTATCGCCACGTCCTGGCCGGGCTGTGAGCCGTCCCGCAGACGCCACCGTCCCGGGTCGCGTCGCGCGCGGCGCGGCCGGTGCCGGGCTCGTGCGGCGCGCGTACCGCCGCTCGCCTTTGCGCCGGCTGGCACGGGTCGATTGGACGCACCGCGGCCTGCGCCCTGACGACGTGTTCATCGCCTCCTATCCGCGCTCGGGCAACGCGTGGCTGGCGTTCATCGTGCTCGAGCTGTGCGGACGCCACGCGACGTTCGACTCGGTCCGCTTCGAGGTGCCCATCGTCGGCGCCCACTCGCGCGCGCCAGCGCTCGTGCCCGGTGGCGGCCGGTTCATCAAGACCCATGAGCAATACCTGCCCGCGTATCGGCGCGCCATCCACCTGGTCCGCGACCCACGCGACGTGGCCCTGTCCTACTTCCGCTTCATGCAGCGCGAAGGCAGCCTCGTGTTCCGTGCGGGCGATGACGTCGACGCGACGTTCGACACTTTCCTCGGCGCGTTCATACGCGGCCGGCTGCATCCCAGCGGCACGTGGCAGGGCCACCTGCGCTCGTGGCTCGACGCGGCCGCGAGCGGCAATGCCACCATCCTGCGCCTGCGCTACGAGGACATGCGCGCCGATCCTGCGCTCCAGGTGGGCAACATCGCGGCTTGGCTCGGCTTCGACATCTCCAGCGCGGAAGCCGCGCAGGTCGCCGAGCGCTGCTCGCTCGAACGCATGCGCGCGGCTGAGCGAGAGTCGGATCCAAGCGTCTTCGGCCGCGTCCGACCGGAGGTGGCCTACGTCGGCCCGGCCTCCGTCGGCGGCTGGCACGCGGCGCTGACGAAGGAGCAGCAGCATCGTTTCGCGGCCTTCGACGACGGGCTGGCACAGATGGCCTACGAGGCCGCGCTTTGAACGGCCGACGGGACCCCGATCCGGTACGAAAGAGCGGGCTCGACGCGCGCGAGCCGGCCCGCGATGCTCAGCACATGGCGAGCGCGCAGGAAGACCCGGAGCTGTCAGCCGGCACGGACTTTGCCGGCCAGGCCGGGGCTCCCGAGCCGATCGATGCGCGCGAGCGCAAACTGCTGCGCCGTGTGCGGCGGACGGTCTACGGCCTGCTCGCCGTCCTCGCCGTGTTCCTGCTCGTCGACCTGTTGCGCGAGCCGACGGACCTGCTCTCGCTGTTCGAGCTTGCGTGCGTCGGCGCGGCGGGTGCAGGAATGTGGACGCAGCACGAGCTCAGCCGCCACCTGGCTGAACGGCGCTGAAGAGGCCGAGAACCAGGCCAACATCGACGCGCTGACGGGGCTGCCCAACCGGCGCTACCTCGATGAGCTGCTGGCCAACGTAGGACCGCGCCGGCGCGCGCTCGATCAGCTCGGCGCGCTGATGATCGATCTCGACTACTTCAAGCTGCTCAACGACCGCTACGGGCACGCGACGGGCGATCGCGTACTGCGTGCCGTGGGCGAGCGCATCTCGTCCGCGGTGCGTGCCGAGGACACGCCCGCGCGCTATGGCGGCGAGGAGTTCGCGGTCGTGCTGCGCCGCACGACAGCCGAGCAGGCGGTCGAGATCGCCGAGCGCATCCGGACCCACATCGCGGACATCCCGCCGTCCGAGATGGGCACGGCCGAGCGGATCACGGTCTCCATCGGCGCGGCCGTGGCCGAGGTGCGCGCGAGCGAGCTGCCGATCCTGCTCGGCGCGGCCGACGGGGCGCTCTACGAGGCCAAGCGCGAGGGCCGCAACCGCGTCGTGCTCGCCAAATGACACGGGTTTTGGCTCGCAACGTCCGACGTCTTCAATGCAATCGCCGAACAGAACCGTCGCGCAATCCTGAACTCGCTGATCGGAGGCGAGAAGCCGGTCGGAGCGATCGTCAGCGACCTCGCGCTGTCCCAGCCCCAGGTTTCAAAGCACCTACGGGTGCTCAGTGAGGTGGGACTCGTCCGGTCTCGGGCCGACGGGCGCAGTCGGCTGTACCGCCTGGAACCTGCGCAACTTCAGCCGATGAGCGATTGGCTGGCCAAGTTCGACAAGGCCGTGAATGACCGACTGGATCGGGTCGACGAATACATCCAAGAGCTGCAACAACCAGGAGAGCCAAAGTGACCACAACTCGCCGTGGTTCGGCGGTAATCGAGTTTCCCAGCGATCTCGAGATCCTCATCACTCGAGAGTTCGAGGCTCCTGTCCAACTTGCTTTCGACGTATTCACGAAGCCAGAGCATGTGCGCAAGCACTTCCCTCCCTTTGGGGAGGAGATGTCCGAGTGCTCGATCGACCTGCGCGTCGGGGGCGACTACCACTACGTCATGGTGACCGACGACGGAACCGCGATGTCGTTTCGTGGAACCTTCATGGAGATCGAGCCGCCGACCCGGATCGTCGGTACGTGGATATTCGAAGGATGGCCCGGCACCGAGGCCGTCGAGACGGTCGATCTACACGAGGCCGGCGGTGTCACGAAGATGACCTGGCGGCTGACGTTCCGGGATCAGGCTGGCCGCGACCACATGACCAAGTTCGATGGCATCGAAGCGAGCTTCGACAACGTCGAGGACTACCTGAGGACCCTGCTCGATCCAGAGGCGAGCGGCCGCTGACGCCGGTTCCGCTCCAACAGGCCCGCGACCGCGGATGATGCGGACGCCCGGTACGCTGGGCCAGATGAGCCCAGCCCGAAGGTCCGCGCCGCCTCGGCCGAAGCGCGTCGACGTCCCGACGCGAACTGAGGCGGACTCTGCGGCGCCATCGCCGGCCGAGGAGATCGCGCTCGACCCGGACCAGCCGCCGTACGAGACACGGCCGCGTGCGTCACGGGGCGACGACGTGGCGACGCTCGGCAACGACGAGCTGGCGCGCATCTTCTACGAGATCGGTGACATGCTCGAGATCGGCGGCGAGCTGCCGTTCAAGATCGGCGCGTACCGCCGGGCGGCCGAGACGATCGCGCACTCGCCCGTCGACGTCTGTCGCGCCTACAGGCTGGGCAACCCACCTCGGCTGCCCGGCGTGGGCAAGGCCATCGACGAGAAGCTGTCCGAGCTGGCCGACACCGGCAGGCTGCGCTACTACGAACGGCTGCGCCGCGACGTTCCGCCGTCCGTCGTGACGCTCCTCCAGGTGCCCGGTCTCGGCCCGCGCACTGCCGGCGAGCTGTGGCGCCAGGCGGGGATCGACTCGCTCGACGCGCTCGAGGCGGCCGCGCGCTCAGGGTCGCTGCGCGGGCTCAAGGGGATGAGCGAAAAGACCGAGGAGCGCCTGCTCGATGGCCTCGCGACTTTGCGCGCGCGGCCGCCGCAGCGCATCCGCCTGGGCACCGCACGGGACATCGTCGAGCGCGTCGCAGGCTCGCTCGCCAACGTGCCCGGCGTCAGCTCGGTTGTCGCCGCGGGCTCGTATCGCCGGCGGCGCGAGACGGTCGCCGACATCGACCTGCTCGTCGAGACCGACGATCCAGCCGCGGCGATCGCGAAGCTCCACGGCTCGCCGTTCGTCGAGCGCGTCGGGGGCCATGGCGGCCGGCCCGGCGGCGGCTCGCGCACGACCGTCCAGCTGTCGCGCGGGCCGCAGGTCGACATGATGACGATGCCTCCGGGCGCCGCGGGCACGTATCTCGTCCACTTCACGGGCTCCGCGGCGCACAACGTCCGCCTGCGCGAAATGGCGCGCGACCGCGGCTGGTCGCTGTCGGAGCACGGCTTCACCAGCCTCGCGGACGAGTCCAGGCGCGTGACCCTCGCCACCGAGGAGGAGGTGTACGACTTCCTGGGCCTGCCCTACATCGCGCCCGAACTGCGCGAGGACCGCGGCGAGATCGAGGCCGCCCTCGCCGGCCGCCTGCCCGCCCTCGTCACGCGGGCCGACCTCCAGGGCGACTGCCACACCCATTCGGAGTGGTCAGACGGTCATTTCTCGATCGAGCACATGACGGTCGAAGCCCGCGCCTGCGGCCTGCGCTACCAGGTGCTGACCGACCACACCCAGAGCCTGACCATTGCCAACGGCCTGACGCCGGCGCGGGTCGAGCAGGAGCGGGGCGTGATCGGCGGGCTGAACGAGTCGTTCGCTCGGGACGGGCTCGACTTCCGCCTGCTCCACGGCTGCGAGCTCGAGATCCGCCCGGACGGCGTGCTCGACTACGACGACGCGCTGCTGGCCCGCTTCGACGTCGTCGTCTGCTCGCTCCACGTCGGCCGGCGCCAGCCGCGCGCGCAGCTCATGGCCCGCTACCGGACCGCGCTGCGCAACCCGAACGTCGACATCATTGCCCACCCGTCGGGGCGCAAGATCGGCATCCGCGACGACCTCGACCTTGACTGGGAAGCCTTCTATCGCGAGGCGGCCGAGACGCGGACCGTGCTCGAGCTGAACGGCTCTGACGAACGCCTCGACCTTGACGACCGGCGTGCCCGCGCCGCGCTCGACGCGGGCAACCGCTTCGTCGTGGACTCGGACGCTCACTACCTGCACGAGTTCGACAACCTCGATTGGGGCGTGGCGCAGGCGCGCCGGGCGTGGCTCGAGCCGCGCAACGTGCTCAACACCCTGCCCTTCGACGACTTCCTCGCCCAGGTCACCGACCACCAATGACGGGCGAGTTGAGCGACGCGGTCGGCCTGCGCCCGCTGACCGACGACGACATGCAGCTCATCGACCGGCTCTGGCAGCTGTATTGGCATGACCTGTCGCAATCACGCGGCTCGCTGCCCAACTCTGCCGGCTTGTTCAAGACAGCGCACCTCGAGAACTTCCGCGCCCATCCGGACGATTACCCGGGCTTCCTGATCACCTACGGCGACAGCCCGGCGGGCTTTGCCTTCGTCACCGGGGCGACCCGCGCGCTGCGCACGATCGGCGAGTTCTTCGTCGTCCGCGGCGTCCGCCGGCGCGGCGTCGGCGAGCACGTCGCGCGGACGCTCATCGAGCGCTACCCAGGTCAGTGGGAGATCGCCTTCCAGGACAACAACCCCGGCGCGCCACAGTTCTGGAGGCGCGTCGTCACTGACATCGTCGGCGATGCGTGGCGCGAAGAGTGGCGGCCCGTGCCGGACAAGCCACACATCGCGCCTGACCACTGGCTCCTGTTCAGGATCGCAGAGGTTGACTGAAGGACACCATGCGCCGAGCTAGAGTGGCGACCATCCTTTTGAGAGGGAAGCCGACTGGGGGTTTTCCACTGTGACCGGTCGCTCCGGGCAGCGTCAGGCAGGCAATCGTTTGGCCGTCCCACACAAACCCGACGTGCCTTCGGCTTGGGAAAGCGCCGTCTCCCCAGCCTCGCCCGACCATTTCCGGCCCGACATCGAAGGGCTGCGCGCCGTGGCGGTCGCCGCCGTGGTGATGTACCACGCAGGCATGCCCTTCATCACCGGCGGCTTCATCGGTGTTGACGTCTTCTACGTGATCTCGGGCTTCCTGATCACGGGACTGTTGTTGCGCGAGTACAGGCAAAGCGGGCGGATCGCGCTCACGACGTTCTACGCGCGGCGCATGCGTCGACTGTTGCCCGCGGCGCTGACCGTGATCCTGGTAACACTCGGGCTTTCGGCACTCACGCTGTCGGTGATCCAGCTGCGAACCGTCGCAACGGATGCCGCGGCTGCCGCCCTCTACGTATCCAACTACCGCTTCGCGCTCTCGGCCACCGACTATCTGGCGGCCCAGGATCCGTCACCGTTGCTGCACTACTGGTCGCTTGGCGTCGAGGAGCAGTTCTACCTGTTCTGGCCGCTGCTCGTCATCGTCTCCGCTCGCCTTCTCGGACTGCGCCGACTGTGGTGGGTGGTGGCGGTCGTCGCGATAGCGTCGTTTGGCCTGTCAATCTGGCTGACCGGCGAGGCGCAGCCGTGGGCGTTCTTCTCACTGCCAACGCGAGCGTGGGAGCTCGCCCTGGGCGCCCTCGCCGCGATCGGGGTCGTCACCTTGCCTGCGCGCTGGCGGACGATCACGGCGACGCGGATCGGCTTAGGCGGCTTGGCGATCGTCGCTATGTCGATAGTCGCCATCCGTCCGGACATGCCGTTCCCGGGCCTGGTCGCGGCGGTGCCAGTCGTGGGCGCGCTGATGATCATTGTTTCAGGGGAGCGCGGTGAAGCTCTGGGCGCGCGCTTGTTGGCCGTCCGACCCATGCGCTGGATCGGCCGCATCTCCTACTCGTTATACCTATGGCACTGGCCCATCCTGCTCCTGGTCCCGCTGCTCATCGGGCGCAACGACCCGATCACGATGATCGTGCTGGTCGCCCTCTGCGTCGTCATCGCCGACCTGAGCACCCGCCTCATCGAGTCACCATTCCGCTCGAGGCGTGTATCTCGCTTCCCGGCGGCGCGCGTGGCCATGACCGGCCTGATTGTCTCGGTCCTGGTCGCTGGCGGCTCGCTGGCGGTTGGCGACATCGCGGTCGCGCGCCTGCGCCATCCGGAGACCACCCCGCGGCCGGATGCCGGAGCGCTCACATCGCCGTCGCCCTCCCATCTGGTGGCATTTGGCTCGCCGGTGCCCAGGTTGTCGCCGGGCATGACAGCGCCGGCGAGCACAGCTGATGTCGGTCCACCGTCAGGCGACGGTTCGCCATTGCCGAGTCAAGGGTCGACTCCAATACCGCGGCCGACCCTGCCCCCGGCGTTGCTCGCAGGGCCGCTGCCGGACAACCTCCAGCCTTCTCTGCTGAACGCCGATGGAGATGTGGCCCAGAGCCTGACCGACAACTGTCAGGCGTATTTCACAGTCGTCACACCACCAGATTGTGCCTACGGAGACCTGTCGTCGCCGACGACGGTCGTGCTTTTCGGAGACTCGCACGCGGCCCAGTGGTTGCCCGCAATCCAGCAGCTCGCTGCCGACCGACACTGGAAGATTTTGCCGATGACGAAGGCGAATTGCCCGCCGATTGGCCAGCTCACCTGGCTGGTTGCGTTTTCGCGCTCATTCACGGAGTGCCTCGACTGGCAGGAGGCGGCCTTGTCCAAGATCGAGTCGATCCATCCCGCGCTTCTGTTCGTCACGTTCAGCCGCGAATTCAGCTTCGTCGAGGACGGCAATCTGGTCCCTGCGACACAGGATCTCAGTCGCTTGCAGAGCGGCATGACGGCCATGCTCCAACGGGCCAAGGCGGCAGCTGATCGAACCATCTACATCGCCGACACGCCCCGGCCGGTAACAAACCCTGTCAACTGCCTGGCCGACAAAGGCCTGGTCGAGGACTGCGTACTCATGACGTCGGACGCGATCGACAGCGGCTACGCCGCGACTGAGGAGGCTGCGGCCGTGGCCAGCGGAGTGCCCATCATCCGGCCGGCGGATTTCCTATGCGCCACGGACATCTGCCCACTCGTCTTCGGAAACACCCTCGTCTACCGCGATGCGTCGCACATCACGGCCACGTTCTCGGCCACGCTCGCGCCAATACTGGGCTGGTATCTCGACGTTGGGCTCAGCTCAGGAACGACGTAGCCACCAGCACCACTGACATCACGATGAGGAGGAGTGTCACGCCCCAGCCCAGGATCCGGTTGATCCGGCCGCTGACGAGGTGGCCCATGATCTTGCGATCACCAACCAGGAGCATCACGAACACGAGGATCACCGGCAGCAGCAGGCCGTTGAACACCTGGGCGCTGAACATGACCTGGATGAGGGGCAGACCTGGGATGAGCATGAACAGGGCGGCGAAGACGATGAAGAAGACAAGCAGTCCGTAGAACGCGGGCGCTTCACGGATCCGCCACTCGACGCCCTGCTCCCAGCCGAACACCTCGGCTGCCGTGTACGCACTTGAAAGCGGTACCACACCCAGGCCCAGCAGCGACGCTGCCACAAGGCCGACGGCGAAGAGCACGGCCGCGACGTTGCCGGCGATCGGCTCGAGCGCCTGCGCCGCGTCAGCGGCGCTGCTGATGCTGAAGATGCCGTTCGCCCACAGAGTGGCGGCACAGGCGATGACGATGAATGCGGCGATGACGTTGGTGATGAACACGCCGATCAGCACGTCGATGCGCTCCGCGCTCATGTCCTCTGGCCGCAGGCGCTTGTCGACGACGTAGGCCTGGATGAACTGCTGGCCCCACGGCGTGATGGTGGTGCCGACGACGCCGACGACGGCGAGCATGTACACGCCGTTGAACGTGCCTGAGGGCACGATGAGGCTGTGCAGCGCCTGGCCCCAATCCGGGCTCGCGAGGATCGCAGACACGATGTATGCGCCCGACACGATCACCCCGATCGCAACGAAGAAGTACTGGACGCGGTTGAAGCTGCCCACCCCGATCAGCGTGATGACCGCGATCGCGGCGACGACAGCCGAGATGGGTGCCGGCACGCCAAAGATCGACAGCGCCGCGCCGATGCCCGCGAACTCCGACACGGTCGTGCCCAAGTTGGCGGCAAGCATCGTCACCGTGGCGAATGCCGCCCACCGAATGCCGAACCGCTCCCGAATCAAGCCGACCAGGCCTTTGCCGGTGGCGAGTCCCATTCGTGCGCCGATTTCCTGGGTGATGAGCAGTGCGACCTGGGTGACCAGGATCAGCCACAACAGCTGGTAGCCGAACTTCGCGCCGGCGATCGAATAGGTGGTGATGCCGCCGGCGTCGTTGTCGGCAAAGCCGCTGACGATGCCCGGGCCAAGGACCGCGATCGTGGCCAGGAAGCGCGCACGCCGCCCCAGCCGGCGGCGAGGCGGCCCAGTTCGTGGCGCCTGCGCCGCTTCGCGAGCGGCGAGGTTCACTGGCTCAGCCTGACCGGCGGCCGGGGATGCCAGCGCCGGCCGGCGGACGGCGCAACGGCATCGAGCGCGTCGTCGACCGTGACGATGCCCTCGAGGTGGCCGGCGTCGTTGACGACTGGCACGGCGAGCAGGTTGTAGCGAGCAATGACGCCGGCGACGTGATCCTGGTCGTCGAGCACGCGCACCGTGATCGGCTCCTTGATCATCACCTCCGAGATGGCCGTCTCGGGCTTGGCCACGATCAGATCACGCAGCGACAGCACGCCGACCAGGTTCTCGTCCTTGTCGATGACGTAGACGTAGTAAATCGTCTCGGCGTCAGGCTCGAGCTCGCGCAGCCTGTCGATCGCCTGGCCGGCCGTGACGTTGGCCGGCAGCGCGATGTATTCGGTCGTCATGATCCCGCCGGCGGATTCCTCGGGGTAGCCGAGCAGCTCCTTGACCTCATCGGCCTCTTGCGTCTCCATCAACGCCAGGATTTCCTGGCGGGTCGTCTCCGACAGGTCAGCCACGAGGTCGGCCGCGTCGTCGGGGCTCATCTCCTCGAGGATGTCCGCGGCGCGGTCGGGCTCGAGGTCCTCGAGCACCTCGACCTGCGTCTCGGGCTCCATCTCCTCGATAGCGTCGGCGACCTGCTCGTCGTCCAGCGAGGCGAGCACGCCGGCGCGGTCCTTGGGCGTGAGCTGGTCGATGATCATTGCCAGGTCCGAAGGGTGGAGCGAGGCAAGTCCCGCGTGAGGGACGCGCAGGCGGACCGCGGCGATCGAGCTCTCGAGTGGATCGACGTCTTCCCAGTCGATGTAGCGCTCGCGCAGCGGCAGCCTCAGGTTGCGCGCCAGGGTGCGGTAAGTGCCCTCGATGCCCATGCGGCGCAGGATGCCGGCTACCCCCACGTCAACGGCAACGAGGCGCATCGAGCCGCTGATCTCGTCGAGGCTGACGTCGTTGACGCGCACCACGCGCCGGCCGTCGATGTCGACGATCTGCTTGTCGAGCAGGTCCTGCTTGAGCAGGATCTCGTTCTCGCGCTGGTGGAACTTGTTGATATCGAGCGTCGAGGTCTTCAGCCGTGCGCCGTCGGCATCGAGCGCCGCAGCCGACGACCAGGGCAGGAATATCTGGCGGCCGTCAGTCCTGATGACGAGACCGGTGACAGGCGGATATCGCTCGCCGACAGCGACGATGAGATCCGCGACCTTGCCGATCGACTCGCCGTTCATGTCCCGAACGGGCCGGCCGATCACCTGACTCAAGTAGAGCATCCGTTACCTCGACGGGTGGCCGTCTCGTCCGAGGCGCCCGGTGCTCTACAGAGCGAGCGCCTCCGGGTGGACGGGGCGGACCGTTATTGGGCTCGCGGCGCGCTCAGCGCCGCAGCTTCTGCATCCTGTGTCCACGAGTGGAGAGCTTCCTCCAGCGCTTGTTCCGCGGTCATCTCGCGCCCGCGCCACAGCGCTGGTCGCACGAGGGGACCTCGGTGAGTATAGTAGGCAGGCTTTCCCGATTTGACCGTCCCTGCGTGCGCCAGCGCGCGTGCGCGAGCCCAAGGCGAAGGAACCCAAGCAAACCATGAGTTTTTCGATCACCGACGGCGTCCCAGCGCCCGCCCTCAATGCCACCCGACTCAAGCGCCAGCTGAACGAGCAGGCGATCGCCGCGGCGACTGCCGCCGACTGGGACCAGGCCGCCGAGCTCAACCGGCGCATCCTCGAGATGGGCCCCGACTCGGAGGCCGAGAACCGTCTGGCCAAGGCATTCTGGGAGATGGGGGAGCTGGCAACGGCGCGCGAGCACTACCAGGCCGCGCTGGCCATAGATCCGACCAATCGCATCGCCGAGCGGAACATCGCGCGCCTGCGCATGCTCCTCGCGGAGGCGGGCAAGAAGACAGTCGCCGCGCACAAGACGGACAAGGCAGCGGTGTCGATCTTCGTCGAGGAGACCGGCAAGACCGGCTTCGCGCACTTGATCGACCTCGCAGACCCCAAGCAGCTTGCGCAGGTCAACCCCGGCGACGCGGTCGAGCTGTCGCCTGACGGGCCGCGCCTTGAGGCCAAGTCCAACGGCCGCCACATCGGCTACGTCGAGCCGCGCGTCGCGGCACGGCTGCTGAAGCTCATCGCGGACGGCAACAAGTACGCCGCCGGCGTCACCAGCATCGGCGAGCGCGACGTCCGGATCATCATCCGCGAGACATACCAGGATCCGGCCAACTACGGCAAGGTCTCCTTCCCGACCGCGGCCAAGGTCAGCGACCTGCGTCCGTACACGAAGGGCACGCTCATCCGCGAGGAGATGGATCTCGAGGACGAGCTCGAGCTTGACGACGAGGACGACGAGATCGAGGACATCGGCCGCGTCGTGCCCGACGACCTGACCACGGACGAGGCGTTCGTCGAAGAGGAGTCGGCCGACGAGCCGGGCGAGGACGACGAGGCGTAACTTCCTTGTTTGCCCAGTAGAGACGCAGCGCGGCGGCCCTCAACGGGCCGTCGCTTATTTTTTGCCCTGATCGGGCCGACCCTACTTCTTGCGGCCCATGGATCGATCGGCCTGGATATGGATCGATCGGCCTGGATATACGTGGGTCGCATATTCCGTCGTCTGGCCGGCTCGTCCGCCTCGGCCAGGCATATTCAGGCCGCTCGGTCCATACCCAGGCGTCTTGCTACATGGGGTTTCGAATACAGCGGACCTCGGTCGCAGATTCGGCGCCTCAGAGGCGCTGAGTCCCGCCGCGCGGGCGCCACGCGTCGATAGACTCCGATCACATGGCGGACCCGCTCTCGTCGCTCATCCGACCGAACCTGGGGCCGCAGCTTCCCGCCTTCGAGCGGTTCGCGCCGCCGCCGCCGGATAACGTCGTGGCGGCGGAGCTCGCCGCACGCACCGCGCCCGGCGACGTGGTCATCGACACTCACGGGCGCGGTGGCTGGATCGCGCGCAACGCCATCGCCGCGCTGCGCCGGGTATATGCCCTCGAGTCGACGGCGCTGACGCGCCTGCTGGCCGAGATCGTGTTGCGCCCGCCCGACCTGCGCCACTTCGACGCCGGCCTGTCAACGGTCGCGACGGTGCCGCGCGGCGAGGTCGAGCTGCGCCGGCGGATCGAGCTGATGTTCACCTCGCGCTGCCCGACCTGCGGACGGCCCGTTGTCGTCCAGGAGTTCATCTGGGACACCGGCGCCGATGCGCCCAAGCTCAAGGTCTTCCGCTGCTCGTTCTGTCGCGAGCAGGCGCACGGCACAGAGCCGCGGATGGCGCCCGTCGATGACGACGACATCAAGCTCGCGCGCAAGTTCGATGCGAAACAGGCGCGAACCGACCTGGTCAACCGCTTCCCGGTGCTCGACGGCGGCCGCGGACTGCCCGACGAGCTGCTCGCCCTGTACACGCCGCGCACGCTTATCGCGCTCGACGAAATCGTCGCCCAGCTCGACGGCCAGCTCAAGGCACCCGCGGTTGCGGCCGGCCTGCGACTGGGCCTCGTCCACGCGCTGCTGCCAGCCAGCCGGCTGAACGGCTATCCCGGCCGGATCGCGGCGCTGCGTATCCGGCACGGTCATCTCCAGCAGCCAACGTCGAAGCAGTGGCGCGAGCGCAACCCGTGGCTGGCCTTTGAAGAGGGCGTGCATGAGGTGCGCAACTTCATCTCGCGCGTCGAACCGGGCGCGGCGAGCTTCCAGCCGCGGCCGGGCGACGACATCGAAACGCTCATCGATGGCAGCGCCAACGTCGTCCTGCGCACGGGCCCCGCGTACGTCAGCGGCAACGAGCCGATGTTCTGGTCGCGCCGGCCGGTCCTGCCCGGGCGGCTCGATCCGCGCTCGCGCGTACGGCTCGTGCTGACCCAGCCGCCCGTGCGCTGGTCGGTCGAGAACGTCAGCTTCGCGTATCTCGCCACGGCCCTCGTCCTGGGCCGTGAGGCCGCGAGCGAGCTGCCCCTCGAATGGGTCTTCGGTGCGCCGCCGGCGAACGATCGCGGGCGCGAAGCAACGGCGCTGCGTCGGTCGCTGCTGGCCGTCCGGCCCGTACTGGCGCGCGACGCGAAGGCGGTCGTGATCCTCGACCGTGGCGGAGCGGCAGGCCTCGTCGCGGGCGTGCTCGGTGGGATCGGTGCCGGATTCCGCCTGTCGAGCGCTGTGCTCGCCGAGTCGGGCAACCAGATCGGCGGCCTGCTCGAGTTCAACGTCGGACCCGCGGATGAGAATGTCGAGGTCCAGGACGAGCTGGCCGACCTGCCCCATGCCGACCCGAACGCGCCATTCGCGCTGGCCGACGTCGAACGTGCGGTCACCCAGGTCGCGGTCAGCGTGCTCGAGGCGCGTGGCGAGCCGGCGGGTGGCGAGCGGCTGCTGGGCGAAGTGCTCGTCGGGCTCGATCGCCTGGGCCATCTGCGCCACCTGGTCGGCACGCAGACCTTCGGCGAGAGCGAAGCGGCCAGCGCGCGGCCGGCGGAGGGAGCCGCCGACGACGAAGAAGACGCCGCGGACCGGGACCGAGCCGCCGAGCCTGAGCCCGAGCCAAACGCCGCCGACACGCCCGATTGGGCGCTGGGCTCGGCGGGGGCGACGGATCACGTCCATCTGCTGATGGAGATCGTCATGGGCGAGCTGCGCCGGCCCGATCATCCGCGGCTGTTCGAGGTCGACCGCGGACGGTGGTGGCTGCGCGACAGCAAGGATCTGGCCAAGGCTCGGCCGCCGCTGTCGGATCGCCTCGAGTGGGCTGCCTACGGCCTGCTCTCGACCAGCCGCGGCATGGACGAGGAGACCTACTTCGAACGCGTCGCGGGCATGTTTCGCGGCCACGACACGCCCGACGCCGCCCTCGTCCGTGCCGTGCTCGACTCGTACCGCGACCCGGCGCTCAACGTCGTGGCTCTCCGCCCGCAGGACGAGCTGACCGCTCGTCACCACGAGCACGGCGAGATGTGCGGCATGCTCGTCGACTACGGCCACCGCCTTGGCCTGCGCGCCCACGTTTCCGAGCGCGAGTCACGCCGCGCGTATCTCGGCGGGACCGTTGCCGATCTGCTCAGCGAGGACGAGCAGCGCGCCTACCTGCCGCTCATCGCGCCGGGCGACGCGCACACCTTCGAATCGCTCGATTGCGTCTGGTACCTGCGCGGCAAGGCCACGTTCCTGTTCGAGGTCGAGTGGACGGCGATGCTGACCGACGCGCTGCTCCGTCGCGGTCCGCGCATCCCGAGCAGCGACGCGGTCATTCGCTTCCTGGTCATCCCGCCTGAACGGACGGAGCTGGTGCGCTTCAAACTCGCCCGCTCGCCGCTCCTGGCCAAGGCTCTCGAAGAGCAGAACTGGCATATCCTCAAGTCGGATCACCTGCGTCGGCTGGTCGCGCGCGAGGAGGCTGACCTCGACCAGTTCGGCCCAGTGCTCGGGCTCGACCCGGAGATCGAACGTGAAGCGGAACAGCTGCCCCTCTTCGGCTGAATGCCGGCGACTGCCCGCACGAGCACCAAACCGGAGGCTTCCGTGACCGACGTCGCAATCGAATCAGTCGCCGACCTTGCCGATCGTTTCTGGCAGTGGTTCCTGTCGCGCCAGCCGATGTACGCCACGGTCCTCGGCGACGAGCGCTACGACGATCGCCTGCCAGATGTGACCGATCGCGGACGCGCCGAGGAGCGCTCGGCTCTGCGCAGCTTCCTCGAGGACGCCAAGGCGGTGGACCGGAGCGTTCTGGGCCAGGAAGACGCGATCACGCTCGACATGCTCGATACGGTCGCCCGGATCTGGCTCCGCCAGCTCGACCACGATGTCCACCACTTCGACGCCATCGACCAGTCCGGCGGGCCGCACAATCTGGCCGGCGACCTGGCGCGCTTTCAGCGCGTCGACAGCCCGGAGCGCGTCGACCGGCTCATCCGCCGCCTCGAGCAATACCCCGACTATCTCGCCGCGCACCGCGCCAACCTGCTCGAGGGCATCGCGGCCAAGCGCACCGCCGCGGCGCCGGTCGTCGCCCGCGTCGTGGAACAGGTGCGGCGCGCGGTCGCCGGCGGCGTGGACGAGTCACCGCTGCTGGTCGGCCATCCCGAGCTCGACGACGAGACGCGCGAACGACTTCGCGCCGCGATCGAGCAATACGTGATGCCCGCTCTCGCCGATCATCTCGCGGCGCTCGAAGGCTACGAGCCGTTCGCCCGACAGCACGAGGGCCTGTGGGCGCTGCCCGACGGAGCCGCGCTGTACGAGACGATGATCGTCGCCTCGACGACGCTCGACGAGTCGCCCGAGGCGCTCCACCAGTACGGCCTCGAGCAGCTCGACTCGATCCGCGCCGAGGCCGAGGGCATCGCCGCCGAGCTGGGCTTCAAGGACGTGCCGGCCATGCGCGCGGCGCTGGCGAGCGAGAAGTCGAACTTTGCCGCGACGCCAGGCGAGATCGTCGAGCGCGCGCGGCGCCAGATCGAAAAGGCGAACGGCGTGGCGCCGCGCTTCTTCGGCCGGCTGCCCAAGGCACCGGTCGAGGTCCGTGCCGTCGAGCCGTACCAGGAGGCAGAGGCGCCGCCCGCGTTCTACTTCCCGCCCGCCCCGGATGGCTCGCGCAGCGGCATCTACTTCGTCAACACCTACCAGCCCCAGAACCGGCCGCTGTACCGCCTGGCGACGACGACGTACCACGAGGCGACGCCCGGCCACCACTTCCAGATCACGATCGAGGGCGAGCTCGAGGACCTGCCCGACTTCCGCCGCTTCGGCGCGCGCCTGGCGGGCGTCGCCTACGGCGAGGGCTGGGGCCTGTACAGCGAGCGGCTGGCCGACGAGATGGGCCTGTACGAGAACGCCTGGGAGCGCCTGGGCATGCTCGACGCCCAGGGCTGGCGGGCCGCCCGCCTCGTCGTCGACACCGGCATACACGCCTTCCGCTGGACGCGCGAGCAGTCGGTCGAGCTGCTCATGACCGTCGGCTTGTCCAGACTCGAAGCCGAGACCGAGACCGACCGGTACATCTGCTGGCCCGGCCAGGCACTGGCGTACATGACCGGCATGCGCGAGATCCGTGCGCTGCGCAACGAGCTCGAGGAGCGCGACGGAGAGCGGTTCGACATCTCGAACTTCCACGACGAGCTGATCGGCCACGGGTCGCTCCCGCTGGCGACGATGCGCCGTGTGCTGCCGGGTTGGGTCAAGCCGCTCGCGTAACCTAGTCGCCGTGCCGGACCCACAGGCGATCATGGACCAGCTCAAGTCGATCGGGCTGTGGGTCGCACTCGCCCAGCTACTGCTCATCCTGGTCCTGACCTTTGTCGCCCTGCGCTTCGCGCGTGGCGTCGTGGTCGGCGCGCTGCGCCGGCTGTTCGAGCGCGAAGTTGCCGAGGGCACCGCACAGCAGCTCAGCGCCGTCGAGCTCGAGCGTCGGCGGCACACGCTCGCGGACCTGACCTACCGGGCGCTGCGCATCATCATTCTGGTCATCGCGTTCCTGATGGCGCTGGCCGTCCTGCATTTCGACATCGGCCCGGCCATCGCCGGTCTCGGCATCGTCGGCCTCGCCCTCAGCCTGGGCACGCAGAGCCTCGTGCGCGACTATGTCGCCGGCGCGTTCGTGCTCATCGAGAACCAGTACTCCAAGGGCGACATCGTCCAGATCGCCGGCGAGACCGGCACGGTCGAGGACATCAGCCTGCGCCGAACCGTCCTGCGCGACAGCGACGGGACCGTCCGTTACGTGCCCCATGGCCTGATCCAGACGGCGAGCAACCTGAGCCGCAACTGGGCCGGCGTCAGCCTCGACGTGCCCGTGCCGTACGAGGAGGCCCTGCCCGCGGTGACGGCGGCGATCGATGCCGCCGGCGACACGTTCGCGGCCGACCCCAAGTGGCGAGCGGCGGTGTTCGAGAAACCACACGTCACGCGCGTCGAGCGGCTGGGCGACACGGGTATCGTCGTCCGGGTCGAGGGGTCGGTCGCCGCGCTGCACCGCTTCACCGCGCCGGGCGTGCTGCGCGGCCTGATCCTCGATGAGTGCGACAAGCGCGGCCTGATCATCGGCTATCGCCCAGTCCCGCAGCGCGATACCCCGCCCAGCGACCCAGCTTCCCCGACGCCAGAGAGGAGCCCTGCGTGAGCGACGCCACCCTGCCCGGCTCGATGCGCCAGCCGGAGATCGAGAACCTGATGGCCGAGCGCCGGACGTTCACGGCGCCGCCCGAGTTCGTCGCCCATGCCAACGCCAGGCAGGAGCTCTACGAGGAGGCCGAACGCGACTACGTCGGTTTCTGGGAGCGCCTGGCGCGTGAACGGCTGTCGTGGGATACGCCCTTCGAGAAGACGCTCGAATGGGAGCCGCCGTTCGCCAAGTGGTTCCTCGGTGGCAAGCTCAACCTGGCCTACAACTGCGTCGACCGGCACGTCGAGAACGGCCTGGGCGACAAGGTCGCCTACCACTGGATCGGCGAGCCGGGCGACACTCGCGACCTGACCTACGCCGACCTCCAGCGCGAGGTGTCGAAGGCAGCCAACGCGCTGCTCGAGCTGGGCGTCACGACTGGCGATCGGGTCGCGATATACATGCCCATGATCCCCGAGCTGCCCATCGCGATGCTCGCCTGCGCGCGGATCGGTGCCCCGCACACGGTCATCTTCGGTGGCTTCTCGGCAGAGGCGCTCGCCGGCCGGATCGAGGACGCGCAGGCCAGGCTGCTGATCACCGCCGACGGTGGCTGGCGGCGCGGCAAGGCCGTCAACCTCAAGGCTGCCGCGGATGAAGCGGTGGAGATAGGCTCGACGATCGAACACGTCCTCGTCGCGCGCCGCATCGGCGACGCCGGCGACGTGCCGGTGACCATGAAGGAGGGCCGCGACGTGTGGTGGCACGACATCGTCGAGCGCCAGAGCGAGACCTGTCCGCCGGTCGCGCTCGACTCCGAGCACATGCTCTACCTGCTCTACACATCGGGCACGACGGCCAAGCCCAAGGGCATCATCCACACCAGCGCCGGTTACCTGCTCGGCGCGAGCTTCACCCACTGGGCCGTCTTCGACGTCAAGCCCGACGACGTCTACTGGTGCGCCGCGGACATCGGCTGGGTGACCGGCCATTCGTACATCGTCTACGGACCGCTGGCCAACGCGACGACCAGCGTCATGTACGAGGGCGCGCCGGACACTCCGGCCTGGGACCGCTGGTGGCAGATCATCGAGCAGTACAAGGTCAACATCCTGTACTGCGCGCCGACCGCGATCCGTGCCTTCATGAAGCAGGGCGAGGACTGGCCGCGCAAGCACGACCTGTCGAGCCTGCGCCTGCTGGGCAGCGTCGGCGAGCCGATCAACCCCGAAGCGTGGCTGTGGTACCAGCAGAACATCGGCGACGGGCGGACGCCCGTCGTCGACACGTGGTGGCAGACCGAGACGGGCATGATCATGATCACCCCGCTACCCGGTGTGACCACGACCAAGCCGGGCTCGGCGACGTTTCCGTTCCCGGGCGTCGGTGCGGATGTCGTCGACGCCAACGGCAATCCCGTGCCGCTCGGAGGCGGCGGCTATCTCGTGCTCACTCGGCCGTGGCCGAGCATGCTGCGCGGCATCTACGGCGACCCCGAGCGCTACAAGGCGACGTACTGGAATCGATTCGCCGGAAAGTACTTCTGTGGCGATGGCGCGAAGCGCGACGAAGAGGGCTACTTCTGGCTGCTCGGCCGCGTCGACGACGTCATGAACGTTTCCGGCCATCGCATCTCGACGATCGAGGTCGAGTCGGCGCTGGTCGACCACCACTCGGTCGCCGAGGCGGCCGTAGTGGGGCGCAATGACCCGATCACGGGCCAGGCCATCTTTGCCTTTGTCATCCTGCGCGGCGATGCCGAGGCTTCGGACGCGCTCGCCATCGAGCTGCGCGAGCACGTGGCCAAGGTCATCGGGCCTATCGCCCGACCCAAGTACCTGCTCTTCACGCCCGATCTGCCAAAGACGCGCTCGGGCAAGATCATGCGCCGCCTGCTGCGCGACATCGGCGAGGGCCGGACGCTGGGCGACACGACCACCCTGGCCGATTCGGGCGTGGTCGAACTGATCCGCGATCGAAGCGGAGTTGCCGCCGAGGAGGGCTAGCCGGCTACAGCGAGTCTCGGCCCACATGGGACGGCGTCCGTCGTAGTTGGTCAGGCACCTCAAAAACAGTTGTCCGCGGGCACCGTCGCCGCGCGATATTCCTGCAATGAAGATGAGAGACGTCCTGATCATCGGATGTCTGCTCGGTCTGGCCGTTGCGAGTTACGCGGCCGCCCGGCCCGCTCGAGCCGATGACCCGTCCTTCAGTTTCACCGTGGCTGGTGACTATGCCAGCAGCCCGCGCACTGACACGGTTCTCAATGGCATAAAGATGGCCGCTCCCAATTTCAATATTGCGGTCGGCGACTTCAGCTACAGCTCGACATCGTCCGAGCAGGCCTGGTGCGACTACGTGCGGAGCAAGGTTGGTAACGACCTGCCGTTCGAGCTGATCTCCGGGAACCATGAGGACGATCCTGCGGGGGATGGTAAAATTGATAACTTCGCCGCATGCCTTCCGGACAAAATCGGGAACATCACCGGGACATATGCGAAGGAGTACTACTTCGACTATGCCGGCCTGGCGCGCTTCATATTGATTTCGCCGAACCTGAAGCTGGACGGCCAGTACTACGACTACGTCGAAGGCAACCCGCACTACGACTGGCTGAGCGCGGCCATCGACGACGCTCACAGCAGCGGCATCAAGTGGGTTATCGTCGTCAACCACGAGAACTGCATATCGATGGGCGTTAAGGCCTGCGAGACCGGCCCGGATCTGCTCAACCTCCTGCTCAGCAAGAGAGTTGATCTGATGCTCCAGGGCCACGATCACGACTACCAGCGCAGCAAGCAACTTGCGCTCGGCACGGGTTGCTCGGCGATCGTGCCCGACTCCTACAACCCCTCGTGCGTCGCAAACGATGGATCAACCAACACCTATGTCAGGGGGGCGGGTTCGGTGTTGACCATCGTCGGGACTGGTGGCACTGGCTACGACGATGTGGACCCTGGTGATGCATAGGCGCCCTACTTCGTCACGTCCAATGGCGGCGATGGTATGACCTACGGCTTCCTGAAAGTGGACGTGTCGGCGAATACGTTGGCAGCGCGATTCGTGCCCACCTATCCGTCCAACGGGTACACGGACAGTTACGTAATCACCGACTCGGGCACCCCGACGCCGACGCCCACAGCGACGCCCACGCTACCGCCGTCGGACAACAAGGTGGCAAACCCTGGCTTCGAGAAGACCGGCAGCCAGTGGCTGGCGCCGTGGAGCCTCAACGTGCGGGCGCCTGCCCAGGCAAGCGTCACGCAGGACACCAGCACTCAGAACGGCGGGCTCTACAGCGCCGCCGTGACCGTTACGAACGCTGCCAGCGATTGGTATGCACAGCTATTGCAGGGCAAGCTACCGCTGCTGGCGAACGCCTACCACACGTACTCGTTCTGGGCCAAGGCGGACACGCGCCGACCAATCCGCATTGCCGTGCAGCAGAACTACGCGCCCTACACCACGTACTTCCAGCAGACGCTCACGATCGGCACCGACTGGCAGCAGTACACCACGAGCTTCGTTCCCACCGTCACCGACAGCAACACCATATTTGTCTTCAACCTGGGTCAGGTTGCCGGGACGGTCTGGCTCGACGACATCTCGCTGACATATCCCGTGGATCCGTCTGCCACGCCGACGCCAACGCCGACGCCGACAGCGCCGCCAACGGCCACGCCGACGCCCACACCCACGCCGATTCCGACGCCCACGCAACCGCCGTCCGACAACCAGGTGGCAAACCCCGGCTTCGAGAAGACCGGCAGCCAGTGGTTAGCGCCGTGGACTCTCAACTTGCGCGCGCCTGCCCAGGCAAGCGTCACGCAGGACGCCAGCGTTCAGAGCGGCGGACTGTACAGCGCCGCTGTGACCGTCACGAATGCCTCGAGCGATTGGTATGCCCAGCTAATGCAGGGCAAGCTGCCGCTTGTCGCGAACGCCAACCATACGTACTCCTTCTGGGCCAAGGCCGACTCGCGCCGACCGATCCGCATCGCCGTCCAGCAGAACTACGCGCCGTACACCACGTACTTCCAGCAGACCCTGACCATCGACACCACCTGGCAGCAGTACACCACGAGCTTCGTACCGACCGTGAGCGATGCCAACACGCTGTTCGTCTTCAATCTGGGCCAGGTTGCTGGCACCGTCTGGCTCGACGACATGTCGCTGACCTATCCCTTGGATCCGTCTGCCACGCCGACGCCGACGCCCACTGCGACGCCGACAGCGACGCCGACGCCCACGCCCACCCCGACGCCGACCCCGACCCCAACACCGACTGCCACTCCGACGCCCACCCCGACTCCCACGGCCACGCCAACTGACACGCCCACCCCGACCCCGACCCCGACTGCCACCCCCACGCCAACACCTCAGCCCGCAGGTAACAACCTGATCGCCGATTCCTCTTTCGAGAGTCCCGGTGATGGCTGGCTGGGTCCGTGGGAGTGGTGCTCGAAGAGCGGCGCAACGGGATCTGTCGCACAGGATGGAACAACCTCAGCCGACGGTGCCTTCAGCGCACGGGCTGACATCACGACGCCGAATAACGACTACTTCCTGCAATTGGTCCAGCGGGGCGTGGCACTGAGCGGGGGAACGCCGTACACGATCGACTTCTTTGCCAAGGGATCAAGCACGCGCTCACTGACAGTGGGTGTGAATCAGAGCTCGTCACCGTGGAACAAGTTGTTCGCGCGCGCATTGACGCTGTCAACTGACTGGCACGAATATTCGATGACGTTCACCATTCCGGCGAGCCAAGCAAATGCCATGCTGAGCTTCAATTTCGCCCAGTCAGTCGGCCAGGTGTGGGTGGATGACGTTTCGCTGAACGCACAGTAGAGACTGGCCGGCAGCGCCACCTATCGATGCAACGGCTGCACTGAAGCCGCTGATTGAACTCGCGGCGGTCGATGGTGGCTGAGATGATCGACTGACAGGAAGGCACGGTATATTCGCCGTCATGTGGTTCAACACCGGTGACGGCCGGAAGATCACCTATCGCTTGGAAGGCTCTGGGCCGATGCTCGTCTGCCATCCCGGCGGGCCGGGCTTTTCGGGCGCGGAGCTGGGCGATCTGGGGGGTTTGTCCGGGCACAGGACGCTCGTCCTTCTCGACCCTCGGGCCACCGGGGGCTCCGACCCCGCGCCCGATTACGCGCCCGATTCATACGCCGCGGACATCGACGAACTGCGCGCCCACCTGGGCGTCGAGCAAGTCGATCTGCTCGGCTTCTCGCACGGCGCGATCGTCGCCATCGCCTATGCGGCGCGTTATCCGGATCGCGTCCACAGTCTCGTCCTCGCCAGTGGCGTTGCCGCGTTCAGCGACGACGTCCAGGCCGAGATGGCGCGCTGGATCGAGCTGAAGTTGGCTGAGCCATGGCTGGCCGACGCGGTCGCCGCCCTGAAGGAAGAGGAGAGCGGCGAGATTGCCGACCTGGGCGCGCTCTGGCAGCGCGAGGCGCCGCTCTATTTCTCGCGCTGGGACGAGCGCTTCCGGCCGCAGATGGTCGCGGCGGCAGAGGGTGCCGCCGGCGCGCCGCTGGTCGCATTCAATGCCGACGGCTTCGACGTCCGTGGCTCGCTTGGGGACATTCGCGCGCCGACGCTGATCATCACGGGCCGTGACGATTTCATCTGCGGACCGGCCGCGGCGGCCGAGCTGCAGCATGGCATCGCCGATGCGCGGACCGTGCTCATCGACGATGCCGGGCACATGACCTTCGTCGAGCAGCCTGACGCGTTTCGCACGCAGGTCGAGGCTTTCCTGGCCAGAGGCGGCTGATCCACTGACGGCCGGCCGCCCGGCGACTGGCGTTCGCCGGGCGGCCAACTGACGCCGCGGGCACCGCGGCGTCACGCACGTGCCCCAGGTCGGTCAGGGTCTGCTTCGGGACGAGCGGCGACAATGTCCAGACATGCTTATTCGCGACACCCTCGGCCGGCCGATCCACGACCTGCGCATCTCGGTCACGGATCGTTGCAACTTTCGCTGCACGTACTGCATGCCGCGCGAGGTCTACGGCCGTGACTACGCGTTCCTGCCGCGTTCTGAGCTGCTCACTTTCGAGGAGATCACGCGCCTCGCGCGACTGTTCGTCGCGCTCGGCGTGCGCAAGGTCCGGCTGACCGGCGGCGAACCCCTGCTCCGGCGTGAGCTGCCCAAGCTCGTCGCGATGCTTGCGCCGTTGCCGGACGTCGAGGACATCACGCTGACGACGAATGGTTCGCTCCTTGCGCGCCAGGCGCAGTCGCTCGCCGACGCCGGCCTGAAACGCATCTCGGTCAGCCTCGACTCGCTCGACGAACAGACCTTCGCGCGCATGAACGACGTCGGTTTCCCGGTCAGCGCCGTGCTTGCCGGCATCGACGCCGCCCAGGCCGCGGGACTCGCGCCGATCAAGGTCAACATGGTCGTCCGGCGCGGCCTGAACGAGCAGGACGTCGTGCCCATGGCGCGCTTCTTCCGCGAGCGTGGCCAGATCCTGCGCTTCATCGAGTACATGGATGTCGGCCACACCAACGGCTGGCGCCTCGACGATGTCGTCCCGGCGCGCGAGATCATCGCCGCGATCGATGCCGAAATGCCGCTCGTGGCGCTGCCGTCGACCTACCCGGGGGAGGTGGCCGATCGCTGGGCGTATCGCGATGGCACGGGCGAGGTAGGCGTCATCGCTTCGGTCACGCAGCCTTTCTGTCGCGATTGCACGCGTGCCCGACTGACCGCCGACGGCCAGCTGTACACGTGCCTGTTCGCTACCGCGGGCCACGACCTGCGCGCTCCGTTGCGCGAAGGAGCCACCGACGACGAGCTGCTGCGCGCTATAAGCAGCGCCTGGGAGCAGCGCTCCGATCGCTATTCCGAGCTGCGCTCACTGGCCACGACTCGGCCGCTGCCGGTGATCAACGCCGATCCGGACCGGGTCGAGATGTCGCGCATCGGCGGCTGAGCGGCGCGCGCGCGGCCACGGCCGCGAAATTGTGAAAATTGGCGTCGCGGGCGCGGCATCGGTCGCTATGCTCATCGCGCCATCGACGAACGGGGGATCGTTCGCCCGATGCCGCTCGTCGAAACGCCGTACGCCGGCGAGCTGCACATCGCCACACAAGGAGGAGTTTCAGAGGATGAACGATCCGAACGCGCCGGGTGGCCAGCAGCCTCCCGCTCCGCAGACGCCACCGCCGCCGTCCGGTCAGGGCTGGCAGTCGACGCCTCAGCCGCCCGGCCCGCCGCCCATGGGTGGCCAGCCGAGTGGGATGCCGTCGTGGACGAACAACCTGACCGCGCGCGGAACGATCGCCGGGCCCGGGGGAGTTGCCCTGGCCGACGCCACGAGCCGATTCGTCGCGACGTTTATCGACTTCCTGATCCTCGGCGTGATCGGCTACATCATCAACACGATCAGCACCTCGGTTCTGGGTGACAACTTCCTCGGAATCTTTGGGTTCGGCACGTACAAGGTGCCGTCGCTGCTCAGCAGCCTCCTCACCGTGGTGGTCATGCTGGTCATCAGCGCCGGCTACTTCATCTACCAGTGGTCACGCATGAACGGCGTCACCATCGGCGGCCGGGTTATGAAGGTCAGCGTTCGTGACGCGAGCTCCGGTGGAGCGGTCACGCAGCAGCAGGCCATCAACCGCTGGCTGCTGCTCGGCGCGCCATTCGCCATCGACTACTTCTACGGCTGGGGCATTGGCATCATCATCGCCCTCGTCGTCCTGGTCTGGTACATCTACCTGATCTACACGATCGCGCAGAGCCCGACTCGGCAGGGCATGCACGACACGTTCGCCAAGACGGTCGTCGCCAAGGTCTAGCTGTCGCTTCGCGACATTCAAAGAGCCCCGCCGGAACCCGGCGGGGCTCTTTTTCTGCCCGCCGAGGAGGATGTTTCCACTGGTTATCCACAGCGACTGTGGATTTGTGGACGGTCCCGCACATGGATGTTCAAATGCGTGGATAAGAGCGTTGACCCTATGGAAACATGCCGATAACTTTGTCGTTGCCCGGAGGGGCCGCGAGAACTCAGGAGCCGCGATCACATCAAGGCAACTGGACGATCGATTGGCTTCTCCGGGCGTTTCGTTGTGCGCCGATGCTGATCCCTGAGGCAGCCCGCCGATGACCGCCGCCGACTACGTCCCGTATTCGACCCGCCTCGACCTGCTCGAACGTGCCGTCCGTCAACGCACCGACATGGTCCCTGCGCTGGGCCTCGTCCTGGGTTCCGGCCTGGGCAAGCTGGCCGACGAGCTGATCGACCCGATCGCCATCCCGTTCGCCGAGCTGCCCGGCTGGCCCGCTGCGTCGGCCCCCGGTCACGCCGGCCGACTGCTGCTGGGTACGCTCGAAGGGCTGCCAGTCGTCTGCCTCCAGGGTCGCCTGCACCTGTATGAGGGTCATAGTCCGCGGCTTGTCGTCGAGCCGGTGCTGCTCATGGGCCGTCTCGGCGCTCCACGTGTCCTGATCACCAATGCCGCGGGCGGCATAAACGAGCGCTACCCGGCTGGCACGCTGATGGTCATCAGCGACCACATCAACCTGACCGGCATGCACCCGCTCATGGGTGCGAACGACGATTCGGTCGGCGTCCGCTTCCCGGACATGGTCGACGCGTGGAGTCCGGCGCTGCGCCAGCTCATGCTGCGGGCCGCGGCCGAAGCGGGCGTCGCCACCGAGCAGGGCATCTACATCGGCCTGACCGGGCCGAGCTACGAGACGCCGGCCGAGGTGCGCATGCTGCGCACCCTAGGCGCGGACGCAGTCGGTATGTCGACGGTGCTCGAGGCGATCGCTGCCCGATGGGCCGGGATCGAGCTGTGCGGTGTCTCGCTCGTTACGAACCCGGGCGCCGGCGTGACCGGTGAGCCGCTCAGCCACGAAGAGGTCCTGGCCGCCGGCGAAGCGGCCGGCCCCAGGTTCACCAAGCTCGTTCGGCGCTTCGTGCGCCTGCTCAGGGAGAGCGCCGCCGCCGGCTAGAGCGTCGGCAGGTCGCGGCCGGCGGCCTTGGCGGCCTGTTTCTTCTCGGCCCACGCGGCGAGGACGTTGTCCTTGTGCGGCCGGATAGGGCAGTGCTCGTCGCGGTTGCGGTCCTCGTCGCAGTAGCCCAGCGGCACGCACTTTGGTGCCAGGAATGAGCCGAGGAAGGGCGAGACGCCGAACACCTCGTGGCGAATGAGCTGGAAGAGCCGGCGGATCTCCCACTGAGCCATCGTGCACAGGCGCAGGCCCGACATGTGGATCAGCGCGCGCAGGTTGGCGGTCATGATCAGGTTCGTGCGCGTCGCGTTGGGCATCACGAAGCGCGCGTCCTCGCCGGGGATGCCGGCATCGAGCATCTCGCCGTAGAAGGCGAGCGAGTCGTCCATCTCCGCTACGAAGCGGTCGCGCATCTCAGGTGGCGCGTCGGCGAGCGATCCCGGGACCATGTACGACGGTCGCTTGTAGTTGAGGTAGCGCTGCGACTGCTGGTCGAATGCCACGCCGGCGCGGTGGCGGACGAGCTGGTGCGAAAGGGTCCGTGTCACGCCGCTGATGGCGAAGGTGAAGACGATGTGCTCGATCGTCGAGCCGTGGCCCGACTCGATCACGCGCCTGACCAGCTCCTGCTGCTTCTCCGATGCGACTTGGCCGTTCGTGGCGCGCGAGAAGATGTCTTCCGGCAGCAGCTCGCTGTAGCACGTCCGACAGGCGGTGTAGATCAGCGGCAGATAGAACTGCTCGGTGATCTCGCGCGTCGGGAAGATCAGCGCCGCACGCATGCCCAGGTCGCGCGTGGCCGGGCTGCGCGGGATCGTCGAGACTTTGTCCGGGCCGGCCATCGGGACAGATTAGCGCCGCGGCGGTCAGCGGATGCCGGTGTCGTATTCCATGCTGAAGCCCGCAGTCGAGCCGCCGACGATCGAGAAAGCCGCCGGCTCGGGCTGGCGCATCAGCCCGTTTGCGGCAGACGCCTCGGCGTAATAGGCGCCTGTCGGCAGCTCGAAGACGACCTGGCCGGACTGGTCGGCCGTGGCACTGGCAACCTGGGCGCCGTTCGGGTCACGGACGACGACCTGGGCACCGACGACCGGGCGCGGCGCGCAGGCTGGATCAGGAGAGCTGCGCTCCACGGGACAGACTGGGCCGGCAACGAGGCTGATCGTCACCTGCGCCTTCTCAACGCTGGGTGTCGGAGTCGCGACCTCGACAACGTCGCCCGACTCGCTGACCAGCCCGACGTCGCCGGAGGCAGACACGGAGTAGTTCCAGGTGTGGCTGTTAATGCACCCGGCCAGGCAGTCGCCCGAGCCCATCGTCACCGCTACGGCAAAGCCGTTACCCGACGCCGAAGCGGTGTACGAGGCGCTCTGCCCGGCCGCATCGCGGTTCGCCGGCCGGATCTGGGCGAAGAGTGGGTTCGACGCGAAGACGAGCGCCGCGGCCTGCGCCGGGGAGCTGACCCGGCCCGAGGCAGATGGGCTCCCGGAAAATTCAGGGACAGGGTGATAGCTCGGTCTGGACACAATGGGGAGTGACGCTTCTGCGCTCGCGATCGCGCTAGGCGCGGTGCTGATCGTCGGTGCCAACGTGCTGCCCGAGTTCGGGGCGCACGACGCGATGGCAAGGCTGGCAGCGGCGACGACGATGGCCCCCAACGTTCGACTAACGGTCATACCGACCTGACGTAAGTGCGGGTTTTCATGTTCCGAGGCGTGCGTGTGGCATTCTCCGCTGTGACATGGCATTCAGTCGATTCTTCAGCGGCTCGCAGCCCCACTCAAATCCATCCCAACCGTCCAGCGCCGATCAGGCCGAGACGGACACGATCAGGCGCATCGTGCGCGCACTCGAAGAGGTCGATCCCGCACGCCGGCATTTCCTGGCCGGCTTTGCCTACATCCTGGCCCGCGCCGCGCACGCGGACCTGACGGTGACCGAGGACGAGGCGCGCGTGATGGAGCACGTCGTCTCCCAGATCGGCGGCCTGCCCGAGTCCCAGGCGGTGCTCGTGGTAGAGATTGCACGCAACCAGGAGGAGCTTTACGGCGCGACCGAGAATTACCTCGTCACGCGCGAATTCAAAAAGGCCGCGACCGACGAGGAGCGCCGCTCGACCGTCGCAGCGTGCTTCGCCGTCGCCGCCTCAGACCACGAGATCACGGCCGAGGAGTACGCCGAGCTGACCGAGATCGCCGAGGAGCTCGACCTGCCGCGCAACGAGCTGAACGAGATCCGCAACGAGTACCGCGACCAGATCGTGGCCGTTCAGCAGATGCGCCGCCGGCTGAGCGACTCACAGCAGAAGGGAACTTCGCCGGCCGACGGCCAGTGACTGACAGAGCCGGCAAAACAAAGGCGTGCACACAGCGCCGCCGTGCGCACGCGGTTACCCGAGAGTTGCGCGAATAACGTCGAGGGCCCCGGCGATCGCTTCCTCGTCGCGTTCGTAGTAGACCCAGCGAGCGTCGGCCTGATGTCGGCTGGCGCGAACGAGGCCTGCCTCACGCAGGCGTGCGAGATGGTTGCTGACGTTGTTCTGGCGTTCGTCGAGTGCCGCGGCCATCTCGCAGACGCAGTGCGGGCCGTCACGCAGGATAGCCAGGATTCCGGCTCGGACCGGGTCGCCGACGAGCGCACCAGCACGGACTGCCGCGCGCGTGTCCGGCGCGGGAAGCTGGAGGCGCAGCGCGGGAACGACCGGCAACTCGGTTCTCATCTGTACTTCCCTAATGGCTGCTGGCTGCTGACGGGTGCCGGAGTCAGGACAGCGGCATCGGCGAGCACGACGGAGTGGAACAAGCGCGGTGCCAGGCGCATCGCGGCCCAGACCAGGAACAGCATCACGGGCACCTCGATCAGTGGCCCGACGACGGTCGCGAGGGCGACTGTGGGCGAGAACGCGGTGATCGCGATCGCTATCGCAATTTCGAAATCGCGCCCGGTGGCATTGAACGCTACCGCCACGCCGTCGCGGTAGCTGAAGCGGAGTCGGGAGCCGATGAAGAGAACGGTGAAGAACATGACCGCGAAGAAGAGCGCCATCGGGATGGCCATCTCGAGCACGATGCCTGGTCGCTGCAGGATGAGGTCGCCCTTGAGCGCGAACATCACGATCAGCGTGAACAAAAGGCCCAGGATCGAGAGCGCATTCAGGCCTGGCTTGAGCCGGTCCATCGCTGCCTCACCGCCGCGACGGACGACGAGGATGCGGGTCAGCACCCCGAGCAACAGCGGCAGGCCGAGATAGAGCACGACGCTCTCGCCGACGACCGCGACGTCGAAGCTCACCTCGCCGATCAGGAGCCGGGCGTAGATCGGGATGAGCAGCATCTGTATGACCGAGTTCAAGGCCACAAAGACGAGTGCCATCGGAGTGTTGCCCTTGGCCAGGTAAGTGAAGATGATCACCATCGCGATGCACGGCGCGAGGCCATAGAGGATCAGGCCCGTGCGCAGCTCCGGATCGGCCACGAAGACGTTGGCCAGGCCGAGCATCACGAACGGTGCGACGAGATAGTTGAAGAGCAGCACAACGGCCAGTTGACGCGGCGACCGGAACGCGGCGCCCACCTCGCCCAGGTGCACGTTGGTCATCGCTGGATACATCATCAGGAAGAGCCCGATCGGCACGCCCAGGCTGATCGCGCTGGGCACGCTGAGTTCGAAGGTGCCGCCAGCGATCGACTTGATCGCGTCGATCGGCGGCGTCAGCGCGAAGTCGGAGATCGAGAGCGCGTTGCCGATGAGGATGCCGATGGCCATGCTCACGAGCACGAAGATGGGCAGCAGGCGGAAGTCCTCGAGCTTGGCGAGCAGGCGGCTGGCGGTCATCTGTTCTCCCCGATCAAGGAACTGGCAGCGCGACGCTAGACATCTCAGGCGACAGTGTCGCATTTCTCGATGTGAACGCGGCTGGGCCAGTAGTCGACTAGCTGCGGGCCGAATGGCCAATCGGGTCGCGAAACCGAGCACTCAGCGACGCCATGGAGCGCAGCCCACAAAACGCGATTGGAGATCCGCCCGCATCCGCCGCCCCTAGCTGGTTTGCGCTGCGAACCTTTCGAGGCGCACGCGGTCAGGAGGTCATGACACGCGTTGCGCGAGCCAACTCAGGTGTTCAGGCCGTCGGGTCGGCCGGCGTGCGCAGAGGATCCGCTTCAGGCAGGAACAGGTAGCGGTAGGCGAGGGCGGCAATGCCCGCGCCGAGCAGCGGCCCGACGATCCAGATGAAGCTGTTGTCCCAGTTCCAGAGGACGGCTGCCGGACCAAACCAGCGTGCCGGGTTCATGGCCCCACCGGTGATCGCGCCACCCATGAGGATGTCGGCGCCGACGGCGAAGCCGATCGCCAGGCCACCCACCTTCGGCGCGCGCGGATCGATCGCCGTGCCAAAGACGGCAACGAGCAGAATCACGGTCAGGATCGTCTCGACCATGACCCCGGCCAGCGGATCGATGCCCGCGGCGAGGGCCGGGATGCCCAGGCTGGGAAATACGCTGGCGCTGAAGACGACGCGCACCGCATACGCGGCGAAGATGGCGCCGATGAGCTGGGCGAGGACGTAGGCCACGCCGCGCCGCCACGGAATCTGGCCTGCCACCCAGACGCCAAAGGTGATCGCCGGATTGAAGTGGCCCCCACTGACGGCGCCGAGCGCGCTGACGAGAACGGCGAGCACGATGCCGTGCGCGAGCGCCGCCACGATGAGCGCGGCGGCCGGATCAACCGCCTTGCCTGCGTTGGCGAATTGCAGCGCGCCGATTGCGCCGATGCCGACGAAGAAGAACAGGAAAGTACCGGCCAGCTCGGCGATTACGCCGTTCCATGCGCTACGCATCCCACTCCCTCATTGCAATGGCTTGCCATACTACGCATGGCCAACAGTTGCCGGGAGAGTGAGTGGCACTTCTTCGCGTTCCGGCCCGCGCGCAAGCGAGCCAGGTCAGCACCAAGCCAGAGATGCGCACACGCGATAACCGCATCCGGCTGCCAGACGGCCGCTGGCTGGGCTATTTCGAGTCGGGTGATCCCAACGGCCGACCCGTCCTCTTCTTCCACGGCTTCGGCACGACGCGCGTCGTCTGCCCGCCCGAGGAGGCTGCGCGTAGCCTGGGCGTCCGACTGATCGCGCTTGACAGGCCGGGCATCGGGCTGTCCACCCCACGCCCAGGGCGGCGCCTGCTGGACTGGCCAGATGACGTGCGCCAGGCGGCCGACCAGCTCGGCCTCTCTCGCTTCTCGGTCGTCGGCTGGTCGGGCGGTGGTCCGTACGCGCTGGCCTGCGCCCGGCGGCTCGGCGATCGGATCGATTCGATCGCCATCGTCAGCGGCGCAGCGCCACTCGCCGGTACGACGCGCAAGGATTACCTCCGACGCTTCGACCGCAACGCAGTCATCGCCGCCGGCAGGGCGCCGTGGGTCATCCGGCTGGCGCTGTGGCACTGGGGCCGCGCGCAGCGCCGGGACGCGGAACGCTTCTTCGAGCAGTCGCTGACCGAGATGTGCGCCGCGGACCAGGAAGCGCTGTCAGAACCGGCGCTGCGCAACCGAATGATCGCCAACTCGGTCGAGCTGTACCGCCAGGGCGGCCGAGGCATGTACGACGAGGCACTGATCCTTGCCCGGCCGTGGGGCTTCGATCCATCCGAGATCCGCGTCCGCGTCGATATCTGGCACGGAGTTTTGGACAGAACCGTCCCGACGGCAATGTCGACGCATCTGGCCGAGCTCATCCCGGGCGCGCACCTACGGCTCTTCCCGAACGAAGGCCACCACCTGCTGTACCGCTTCTGGCCCGACATCCTTGGTGCGCTCGTGCGCGCCGATCCGGCTCCGACGATCGGCACGACTTTGTTCGCGCCGTCGGCCGGCCAGGCCTAGCGCTCGCCGCGCGTCCGGGACCGAATGGTCCGGGCGCGTTCATTACAGATGGCACTATCCGCGCACCACCTGTCGGGCAGAAACTCCTGCTGAGCGTGACCGGTGCGCCCAGCGCCGTGCACGCCAAGGGTGTTCGTTTCGCACCGGCTGTCGCAGCCAGCCGGTGACACAGCGGGCCGGGTGTCGTGGGTCACTCGGCCCGCTTTATTTACGGCTGGAGCACCGCGGTGCCGGTCAGTCTCCCGTCCTTGAGCCGAGCAAGCGCTTCGTTGGCCGCCTCGAGGGGCATGACCTCGATCTCGGTCCGGATGGGGATCCGTGCCGCGAGTTCGAGGAATTCACGGGCGTCCTGGCGCGTGTAGTTGGCGACGCTCTTGAGCGCTCGCTCGCGCCACAGCAGGTCGTAGTCGAAGGCGGGGATGCCGTCAAGATGGATGGCGTTGATCGCGACAACGCCGCCCGGCGCGAGCGAGCGTAGCGCGGCGATGACCACGGCACCCGCCGGAGCGAAGGTGATCGCGCCGTCGAGCTGCGCTGGAAGCTGCTCGTCGAAGCCGCCCGCCCACATGGCGCCGAGCCTTCGGGCGCGCTCCTGCTCCACCTGCGCGCGAGTCACGACGAAGACATTCATGCCCTCGTGAAGCGCGACCTGGATGGTCAGTGACGCTGACGCGCCGAAGCCATACAGGCCCAGGCGACCGCCGGGCTGGACGCCCGACATGCGCAGCGAGCGATAGCCGATGACACCGCCGCACAGCAACGGTGCGGCCGCGAGATCGTCGAGATCGGACGAGAGATGGAAGGTGAAGTCGGCGCGCGAGGTCAGCCAGCCCGCATAGCCGCCGTCGCGGTCCCAGCCCGTGAAACGGGCGCCGGGGCACAGGTTCTCGAGCCCCCGAGCGCAGTAGTCGCACTGCCCGCATGAGCGCGCCAGCCAGCCCACGCCGGCGCGATCACCGATCGACCAGCCACTGACGCCCGAGCCAACCGCCTCGACCCGGCCAACCGCCTGGTGGCCGGGCACTACGGGCTGCTTGTGCGGCGCGAGATCGCCCTCGCAGATCTGGAGGTCGGTTCGACATACGGCGCACGCGCCGACGCTGATGAGCAGCTCCCCAGGTCCCGGCCCAGCAGGCTCCGTGAGTTCCGGCGCGAGCGGCTTCCGTTCGACAGGAGCCGGCGCGTGGAGAACCTGGGCCGCTCGCTCGTTCATCGGCCGATGGCGCTCGCTGCCTGCTCGGCAATGACGAGGTCCTCGCGCGCCTCGATGCGCATAACGGCGACCGTCCCGTCGCCGCCGGCCAGCACCTTGTCCTCGTCGACGCTGTCCTCAGCGACTGGCGGCACGCCCAGCACGGCCAGCCTCGCGCAGATCGCGGCGCGCAGCCCAGCGGCGTTCTCGCCGATGCCGCCGGTGAACACGAGCGCGTCGAGGTGTTCCAGGCTCGTGGCGGCGGCAGCGATCTCCTCGGCGGCACGCCGGACGAAGATGTCGAGCGCCAGCCGTGCCCGGTCGTTGCCCGACCCGGCGGCATCGACGAGCATGCGCACGTCGCCGCTCAGTCCGGATACGCCGAGCAGACCCGATTCTTGATCCAGCACGCGCGCGAGGTCGCTCCGGTCGAGGCCGTGCTCGCGCATGGCGTACAAGAGTGCGCCCGGGTCGATCGACCCGGCGCGCGTGCCCATGACGAGGCCTTCCAGCGGGGTGAGGCCCATCGATGTCGACACTGACGCTCCGCCGCGAACGGCCGTGACCGAGCAGCCATTGCCCAGGTGGGCGACGGTCAGCGACAGGTCCGCCGCCGACCGGCCAAGCAGCTCGGCGGCACGGCGTACCGACCAGGTGACCGAGATGCCGTGGAACCCGAAGCGCCGGACACCCCACTCGGCGTACCAGCTCCAGGGCAGCGCGTAGACGTAGCCGTCCTCGGGCAGTGTCGCGTGGAAGGCCGTGTCGAACACGGCGACCGCGGGCAGGTCCGGCATGATCCGGCGCTGGGCGTGCATCGCCCAAACGGCGACCGGGTTGTGGAGTGGCGCAAGCGGCTCGAGCGAGCTCAGCTCGCCGATAACGTTCTCGTCGATGAGCGTAGGTGCGCGAAAGAGCGTGCCGCCGTGGACGACGCGGTGGGCGACGAGATCGAAGGCGTCGGCGCCGTAGCCATGCTCGGCAAGAGTCGCGAAGGCCTTGGTGAGCGTCCCCCGGCGGTCCGGGACGGCTGTCGCGTCCGAGCCCCAGTCGATCTGCGTGGCCGCGAGCGGCTCGAGCCGGCCGAGTTCTATGGCGCTCATCTTGAGCGAGCTCGAGCCGGCGTTGACGACCAGCACGCGTGTCATCGGCGCGATCCGCCGCTGCTCAGGATGGGTCGCGGTACGGCCAGCTCCAGCCGGAGATCTCCACCGCGTCTTCGCCGAACTGACGGGCATGTGCGGCGGCAGTCAGACGGGCATCGACCATCCGCTGACGCAGCGCCGCCTCCTTCTCGCCCAGGTCAGGCACGCGATCGATCACGTCGATGACGAGATGGAAGCGGTCCAGGTCGTTGCGCAGGGCCATATCGAACGGTGTGGTGACCGTGCCTTCCTCCTTGTAGCCGCGCACGTGCAGGTTGACATGGTTGCGCCGGCGATAGGTCAGCCGGTGGATGAGCCACGGATAGCCGTGGAAGGCGAAGATGATCGGCTTGTCGTGGGTGAAGAGAGCGTCGAACTCGCGGTCGGGCATGCCGTGCGGGTGCTCGGTGTCCTGCTGGAGGCGCATCAGGTCGACGACGTTGACGAAGCGGACCTTGAGCTCCGGCAGGTGCTCGCGCAACAGTGCCGTGGCCGCAAGCGCCTCCAGCGTCGGAACGTCACCGGCACAGGCCATGACCACGTCCGGCTCGCCGTCAGTGTTGCTCGCCCAATCCCAGATGCCGACACCGCGCGTGGCGTGGAGCACGGCCGTGTCCATGGGCAGATACTGGAGCGCGGGCTGCTTGCCGGCGACGATGACGTTGACGTACTGGCGCGAGCGCAGGCAGTGGTCGGCCACGGACAGCAGCGTGTTCGCGTCGGGCGGCAGGTAGACGCGCACGACCGCGGCCTTCTTGTTGGTGACGACGTCGAGAAAGCCCGGATCCTGGTGGCTGAAGCCGTTCTGGTCCTGGCGCCAGACGTGGCTCGAGAGCAGGTAGTTGAGGGATGCGATCGGTCGTCGCCATGGGATCGAGTTGCTCGTCTCGAGCCACTTGGCGTGCTGGTTGAACATCGCGTCGACGATGTGGATGAAGGCCTCGTAGCAGTTGAACAGGCCGTGCCGGCCGGTCAGCAGGTAGCCCTCGAGCCAGCCTTCGCACAGGTGCTCGGACAGCACCTCCATCACCCGGCCCTGCGGCGCCTGGTGCTCGTCGGTCGGCAACAGCTCGCCCTCGAACTGGCGATCCGTCTTCTCGAACACCGCGGTCAGGCGATTCGACTCTGTCTCGTCGGGTCCGAACAGGCGGAAGTTGTCGCCGTTCCTGGCGATCACGTCGCGCAGGAACTGGCCCAGCACGCGCGTCGCCTCGACCGTGCCGGTGCCCGGCGCGTCGACCTTGACGGCATAGTCGCGGAAGTCGGGCAGCGCCAGATCGCGCAGCAGCTCGCCGCCGTTGGCGTGGGGGTTGGCGCTCATGCGACGCGCGCCCTTGGGTGGGAAGGCGGCAATCTCGGGCGCCGCGTGCCCTTCCGCGTCAAAGAGCTTCTCAGGCTGGTACGAGCGCATCCACGACTCGAGCAGCGCCAGGTGCTGCTTATTGGTGCGCACCTCGGTCAGCGGCACCTGGTGCGCGCGCCACGTGCCCTCGACGGGCTTGCCGTCAACCACCTTTGGCCCAGTCCAGCCCTTGGGCGAGCGCAGCACGATCATCGGCCATAGCGGCCGCGTCTCGTCGCCGCCCGTGCGCGCCCGATCCTGGATAGCCGCGATTTCGTCAAGCGCTTCGTCGAGCACGGCGGCGAACTCGCGATGCATCTTGGCCGGTTCGTGGCCGGCCACGACGAGCGGTCTATAGCCGTAGCCGGTGAGCAGGTCACCCAGCTCCTCGTCGGGGATGCGCGCCAGGAAGCTGGGGTTGGCGATCTTGTAGCCGTTCAGGTGCAGGATGGGTAGCACAGCGCCGTCGTGGACGGGGTTGAGGAACTTGTTCGAGTGCCAGCTCGCGGCCAGCGGACCTGTCTCGGCCTCGCCATCGCCGACGACGCAGAACACGACCATGCCCGGGTTGTCGAACGCTGCGCCGAAGGCGTGCGTGAGCGAGTAGCCCAGCTCGCCGCCCTCGTGGATCGAGCCCGGCACTTCCGGTGTCACATGACTGCCGATGCCGCCCGGGAACGAGAACTCGCGCATGAGCCGCTTGATTCCCTCCTCGCCCAGGCCGACCGCCGAGTAGCGCTCCGACCAGGTGCCCTCGAGGTAGGCGTTGGCGACGGCCGCCGGTCCACCGTGGCCGGGGCCGACGATCATGATCGCGTCGAGGTCGCGCGCCTTGATCGCGCGGTCGGCATGCGCCCAGATGAAGTTCAGCCCGGGCGTCGTGCCCCAATGGCCGAGCAGGCGCGGCTTGATGTCCTCCGGCTTGAGCGGCCGGCGCAGGAGCGGGTTGTCGAGCAGGTAGATCTGGCCCACCGACAGGTAGTTCGCAGCCCGCCAGTAAGCGTCGATCAACTCGATCTCGTGGTCGGCGAGCGGCGCCCGGCGCGTTCGGGCGGTGTGCGTCACGGTCATTGAATTGCCCTCGGCCGGGTCTACTGGTCGAGGCTAGGTTAGCGACGTACCTCGCGTACGACGAGAACCGAGCAGGAGGCGTGGAGCATCACGTTGCGCGCCACGCTGCCGGCGAGCAGTCGCCTGACGCCCGTTCGGCCGTGTGTGCCCATGACGATCACGTCTGCTGATGTTTCCGTAGCGCGATGGAGCAGCTCGGTCGCCGGGTCCCCCTGGAGGACCTCCCCGTTTGCCTTTCGACCAGCCGCGTTCAGCCGTTCGGCCGACTCGGCCGCGACCTGTTCGTGTTCGCTGATGATCTCCTTCGTCGTCGTCGGATAGTCGATGGCTCCGGCATAGCCGCTCAGGGCCAGGCCGGATGTCCATGACATGTCCGTGTCGCCTACCGACGCCACCTCGATGGGCAGCTGGGCGAAGATCGGCCAGCCAATGACGATTTTCTCCGCCGCCAGCGCGAAGGGCGAGCCGTCGACGGCCAGCAGGGCCCGGCGCCACCAGTGGCGCCGCGCCACGAGCACGGGGCACGGTGCATGATCCGCGACCTCTGCGCTGACCGAGCCAAGGACCATCGAGCCGATCGTGCCGTGGCCGCGGCTGCCGACGACGATGAGGTCGGCCCGGATCGCGGTCGCCTTGTCGACGATCGCCGAGCCCGGCCGGCCGGTGAGCACGGCAGTCTCGATCCGAGCGCCGGTCTCGTCGAGCGAGCGAGCCGCCCGGTCGAGCTCTGCCCGCGCTCCGTCGTTGACCGACGCGCTGCCGGATTCTGCAGCCTCGTGTCCGCCCTCTACCGACACGTCGGCCAACTGCGCGTGCTCGACCACGGTCACGACGTGGATCACTGACCCTGGCGGCCAGCCGATGGCACGGACCAGGTCGACGGCGACGCCGGCGCAGTCCGAACCGTCCGTGGCGAGCAGGACCGTCATCGAATCTGACATCTGCTCAGGAGTCGTCGACATCATGCACCTCCGGTCTTGGCTGGCGATACCAGACGACGAAAGCGATCAGGAAGCGCAGCAGCAATGAGAACTCGTAGGTCAGGCACCAGATGCACACCGCCTTGATGACGAATACCTGCAGGAAGAGGAAGTAACCGTCGAACATCACGCCGATCAGCGACAGGCCGTAGTGGCCCAGCAGCAGCCCGTAGATGTCCGTCTTCCACCACGCCACGGCGAGGCTGAGGAGGAGCAGCGAGAGCACGACACCGAAAAGGGCGACGGGTATGCCGGCAAAGTTGTTGTACTGGCTCCGGGCGACCTCCGCGCAGCCTTCGATCAGGCCGCATGTCGGTACGCCGCCCGACAGCTCGACGACGGCAAGGTAGCTGGCGACAACCAGGCCGATCAGGTCGAGGACGCCCAGGATGATCGCCGGGTGGATGCCGAACAGCTTGCGCGCCGGCACGCGCTGCGTGATCACGGCACGGATGTTGGCGCCGCGGACCCGCTGGCTGCTGCGGACGAGGCGGGCGGCTGCGAGCCGATCGGCGCGGGCGAGGCGCCGCCCGCTGCGGCGACGATGGCATCACCGATGCCCGTTACCGACATCGCGCCGGTGTAGTACGTGCCGTTGATGAACAGGGTCGGCGTCTGGTTGATGCCCTTGTCGGTTCCCTCACCGGTTTCCTTGCGCACAAGTCCAGCGTACGTCGGTGAAGCCATGCACGTGTCATAGGCGGCCGTGTCAAGGCCCGCCGCCTGGGCGATGGCGCGCAGCCGGTCCTGTGAGAAGGAACCGATGTTCTCGCCGGTCTGGTTGGCGAACAGCCAGTCATGCATCTGCCAGAAGAGGCCCTGGTCCGACGCGCAGCGCGCCGCGGCCGCGGACTCGACCGACTCGTCCCACGCGCTGCTCACCTTCTGGCCCTGGAACGCGGCGTCGTGGTAGACGATGCGCGCCATGCCGGTGCTGACGTATTGGCTGATCAGCGGCGGCTCGACCCGGCGCGCGAGGTTGCCGCACGCGGGACACTGGAAGTCCGACCACACGTCGATCGTTACCGGTGCCTGGGCAGTTCCCAGGTTGCGCCCGTCGGCCAGGCCGGCCGGCACCGCGACGGCAGGCGGCGTGAGCGAATCGACAGAGGTCTTGGGCTGCGTCAGCAGGGCGTAGGCGACTATGGCCGCGCCGACTACCAGCGCGCCGATGGTGATCGTGACGATCGGCGAGCGCCACCACGGCCGGCGCGGTGTGCGCGCCTGGGTCCGCTGGGAGGAGCGCTGTTCGGCACGCCGCTCGCGGCGTGTGGCACACGGCGGCGCCGCCGATTTGCGACTGGCGGTCATATGTCACCCCTGGGTCGGCTGTATGCAGTAACGATGAGCAGCACGCCGCCGAAGACGATCAGCAGCGGCCAGAACAGGTTGGAGTTGAGTGCCGGGACGAACTCGCGGACAAGGAAATAGGCGCCGACGAGCATCAGGAAGACGCCGAAGACGAGGGCACCCGAGCCGTCATGTCGGCGATGACGTCGGTAGTAGCGACCTTGGTGGCGGTCGTAGTAGTGCCCGTACGTTTCGGGGCCTGTGGCGGTCGTGCTCGGGGCGGCGTCAGGGCCTGGGGGCGCGAGTGGCGGGTCGGTCGGCGCTGGGGATGGACCCGCAGGCGCGCCGGGATTGGACATGTCGCGCGGCGCCACCGGCGGCGTCGTCCAGGGCGCGAACTGGGCAGGGCCGACAGGGATGACGAAGGCCATGACGATGTACAGGAGCAGGAACACACCGCCGGTGACGATGATCAGCAGCGCCCAGAAGATGCGTACCAGGGCGGGGTCGAGGTCGTACGTCTCGGCGATGCCGCCCGCTACCCCGGCGAGGATGCGGTCGTCATAGGAGCGGTGAAGCCGGCTGTTCATTGGCACTCTCCCGAGCGATCGATCTTTACCGTTGAAACGTTGGCGTTGAGGTTGAGGTCGACGTGCGCTGCGGCAGTCGAGTAGCCGGCCGTCGTCCAGGTGTCGCCGTTCTTGCTGAGGCCCGCGGCAGCGAAGTTGTCAGAGCTGAGCGTGCCGTCGTAACGAACGCTGAGTGCCAACGACGGGCTCGCGCACAGGTCCAGCGAGGCGGCGTTGACGTGGACTGTGCCCGTCGCGCCAGTGCCGGAGCTTGGCAGGACGACCTTCGCCGAGGCGGCGTTGAGCGTCGCGTTGATCGGGCCGTGGCTCAGGTCGACCGTGCTCAGGTCGACGTCGGCGTCGCCCGCGTTCAGGTCAAGACTGAAGAGCGCCATCGCGCCCGGACCGAGGTTGAGCGTTGCGCTCGAGGCGTTGAACTTGAAGTAGCTCGCGTCGAGCTGGGCGGGCAATCGGGCGGCCCAGACTTCGCCGCGCGACACGAAGGGAACACCACCGCTGCTTGCCGAGCGCATGTCGAGCTGCGTTGGGTTCGACGTGACCACGGGAGGTTGGTCAGCGGTGCCGTTGACAGTCCAGCCAGCGGCAGGAGCCGATGAGGCCACGAAGTTCGCGCACGAAATATCGACGTTGACCTGCGTAGCCCCGTCCGTGGTGCCGGTATAGCTAAAGGGAGAGCCTGCCGGTTGGTTGCCGGCGCAGCCGCCAATCGTGCGAATGCCGCCCGCCAACGATGCGCCGACGAGCAGGCCCAGGACACCGGCGACGAGCAGCCCAGCCAGGCCGCGGTAGCGGCTCGCGCGAAGCGCGATGCCCATGCCGATGGCGATGACGATGAGCGGCCAGAGCCGGACAACCTGTCCGAGGCCGGCGATGTCGATCAACCCCGCCTGATAAGCCAGCGGCACGATGCCGACGCAGATCAGGAAGACGCCCCAGCCGAGGTACCGGCGCCGAGTTGACATCGGACGCGACCTAGCCCGCTGCAGGTGTCCGCAGGCCGGCCATCTCCTGGAGCGTCCGCCAATTGATCAGCCGGTCTTCCTCGGTCGCCGAGATCTCCTTGCTCGGTGTGCCGTCGGCCGCGAAGTGCGGCGCGAAACGGAGCTCGGTGCGGGCGAAGGCGAGGAAGTCGAAGGTCGATCCGTCCGGCTGGCGGTACCAGTCGTCGCGCAGCGCGGGATTGCCCTGCAGGGACAGGCGCTCGGAGAGCCTCTCGCCGCGGCGCGGGTCATAGCTGAAGAGGGGGAAGGCGCGCGAGTCGACGGCCATGCGCGCATGCGCCGTGGCCACGTCATCGGCAATGCCGTGCTCAGGCTGGCATGGCGTGTAGACGACGATCACGGCCGGGCCGGGATACTCGTTGGCGTCCATGACCGCGCGGTAGAAGTGGTTGATGTGCGCCGTGGTCGTCTGGGCCACGAAGACCTCGCCATGGGCGAGCAGGATGCGCCCCAGCTCCTTGCGGCGCTGGGTGTAGCCATGCGTCTCCTTGCCGAACGCGGACAGCTTGGTGACCTGGCCGCCGAAGCTGGCCGTCGATGACTGGCCGCCGGTGTTCGAGTACGCCTGCGTGTCGAGGACCATGACCTTGATGTCGGATCCGCTGGCGACCATGCGCGACAGGGCCTGGAAGCCGATGTCGTACATACCGCCGTCACCGCCCACGGCCCACAGTCGCCGCTCGGGGTGACCGAGCTGATCCCAGCGCGCGCGAATGCCCATGGCATCGGTCGCGGCGTTCTCGAAGAGCGAGTTGGTCCAGGGCACGACGAACGGGTTATATGGATAGGTGCTGCCGTAGACCGTGTTGCAACCGGTCGCGGCGACGATGCCCATCGACTCCGGACCATGGATCTGGCGCGTCGCCGCGACGAGCATGCGCAGGGCGGTCGCTTCACCGCAACCTGAGCACGAGCCCGCGCCGCCAACGTAACCCAGGGCGTTCTCGCCGAGCATCAGGTCGGCCAGCGCCTTCTCGTTGCGGTATGTCGACGGCGTCGGCGGCAGCGAGAAGAAGAAGCTCATCGCCGTCCGATACGTGTCGACGGTCGAGGGCGTCGTCTCGGTCGCAGGCTCCTTGTCGATCATGCGCAGCGCGTCGTGGCCGAGATGGGCGCACACCTCGACGCACTCACCACAGCCCTTGCAGTGTGCCGGGTCAACGAAGATGCCGAACGAAGCCGGCTCGATGCCCTTGCGCTCGAAGACCGTGGCGTACTTCTGCGTCTCGGCGAACTGGCCGTCGATGAAGCACTTGGTGGCCGCGGGATCTGGCTGCAGCGCGGCATAGGCGACGATCGACGCGGCCAGTGCACCCTTCGGCTGCGCTGTGGCAAGGATTGCCGTGTCGGGGCATGCATTGACGCATGCCATGCAACCCACGCACGCGTCGGCGAGGAGCTGTGGGATCTGCGGTGCGAGCGTGCTGAAGTCGCGCGTCGCGGCCGTGGCGGGCGGGATGATCGAGCGCGCCAGGCCGGCGTCAACCGGATAGTCGCGGTCGGCCTTGCCGCTCTTGTATTCGGGCATGATCGTCGCCGCGAAGTCGGCCACGTAGGTGTGGACGTCGAACATCGGCAGTGCCCGTGATAGTCCGGCTTCGTGCTTTTCCTTGGCCTCGCCCGAGGACTTGGTCAGCACCTGGTCAACCATCAGTCGGCCTTCGCGCAAGTGCGCGCACCAGGTCGGTGGTTGAAATCACGCCGACCGGCGTCATCTGATCGTCATCGACGACGACCAAGCGGTGGACATGGGCCCGCTCCATGCTCTGGGCGGCCTCCTCGAGGGACATTGAGCGATCCGCCGTCAGCGCCGGCGAGTGCATCAGGTGGCGCACGCGCAGGCCGGGCCAGCGCTGCCAGAGGTGGCCCACCGCACGGGCGCGAACGACGTCGGCCTGGCTGATCACGCCGACCAGCAAACCGTCACGGTCGACGACCGGCAGCCCGCTGATCTCGTTCTCTTCGAGCAGCCGGACGGCCTCGTCGACCGTGGCCGACTCGTCGACCATGATCGGATCAGGCGTCATCAGCTCGGCGACGGTCGGTTGACCAGGCGCGCGGGTCTCTGTCTGTGCCTCGGTGTTCATGCTCCTACCTCCACGAGCCGTCGATCCTCAGCAGGCTCGTCGGCCACCTGGCGCAGCGGCGCGGTGACGTCAATCAGCTCCTCGTAGGCGGCGCGGATCAGCTTCAGGTTTGCCTCGACAACCGCGCCGCCGCGCTTGCCTACCGCCTTGGTGAGCGGGCCCTTGACCGCGGCCATGAGCTCGTCGAGTGGCAGACCACGCGCCGCCACGAACGGCGCGACGCGCAGGAAGACACCGACCAGCGCGGCACCCTGCATCCGGCGCGCGAACTCGGGCGTTGGCGCGAAGCGCTCGGCGAGCGCGAGCGAGTCGAGCGCGACGACGTTGATGCCGCGCGCGACGATCTCGGCCCGCGCCGATGCGCGGATCGAGGCCCAGATGGCGTCCGGCTGTGTGTGGCTGCTGTTCAGGAAGAGCGTCCCGCCCTCCGTCAGCCCGGACAGCGGGTCGCCCTGGCCGAAGGCACTGACGTCGTGGAGCGGAACGAGCTCGACGTGGCGCAGCTCGCTGTGCTGGCGGATCGGCTCTTCGGCTGTGGTCAGGTAGTAGGTCGTGGGCAGGCCACGCTTCTCGGATCCGTAGCGCGGGTAGGCCTGCACGTACAGGTCGAAAAGGTTGCCGATGACGCTCGCCAGGAGCTTGTTCACGGTGACGGACCCGTAGCCACCGATCGAGTGTCCGCGCAGGCTGTATGCGCCGCGGGGTCGCAGCTCGGTGTCGGGTGCCTCGAGTGCCAGCGGATGACGCACCCCGATCACGGCGTACGGCTGCTCGATCATGCGCTGATCGTCCGCCAGCCAATCGAAGACTGAGATCAGGTCCGCCGACGAGACGTCGCGCGAACCCAGTCCGCCTGAGGCCGAGACGACGCGGGGAATGTGCTTGCCACTGGCCGCGAGATCGGCGAGTGCCGCCTTCAGCTCGCGCGTCAGCGGGTTGGCCGAGGCGGCCGGCTCATCGGTCCGCTCGATGACCGCCACCGAGTGGGCGCCGGACAGTGCTGCGGCAAGCTCGGCGGCAGGGAACGGTCGGAAGGAAGTGACGGTAACGGCGCCCGCGCGCACGCCCTTGGCGCGCAGGTAGTCGACGACATCGCGCGTGCTATCGGCGATGGTGCCCATGGCAACGACGATTCGCTCAGCGTCATCTGTCTGGTACGCGTCGATGAGGCCGTAGCGCCGGCCGGTCAGCGTGGTCCACTCGGCCATGGCGTCGGCGAGCACGGCCGGGATGCGGTCGTACCACGCGCGCTGGGCGATGCGGCCCTTCATGTAGCTGTCCTGGTTCTGGACGACGCCGCTCATGAGCGCCTCGGACGGCTCGAACAGGTTGCGAATGCGCAGACGCGGGTCGCCCACGAATTCGCGCAGCAGCTCGTCCTCGGGCAGATTGGCGTTCTCGAGCGTGTGCGTGGTCAGGAAGCCGTCCTGGGCCACGAGGAAGGGTGTTTCGGTCTCTTCCGCGACGCGTCGCGCGATAGCGGCGAGGTCGGCTGCTTCCTGCACGTTGCGCGCGAAGAGGATGCCCCAGCCTGTGTCGGCCACGGCCATGACGTCGTCGTGGCCGGCGTGGATGTTCAGCGCCTGGCTGGTCAATGCCCGCGCGCCGACATGGAAGACGGCCGGCAGGCGCTTGCCACTGATGACGTACAGGACCTCTTTCATCAGCACGAGGCCCTGCCCGGCGGTGAAGTTCGTGACCCGTCCACCGGCGAGCGCGAAGCCTTCGGCCGCAGACGCCGAGGAGTGCTCCGACTCAGGCTCCAGGAAGACGAGGTGCGTGCCCCACAGATTGGGCTTGCCGTCCGCGACGGCGGCCTGGAAGAGCGTCGCCATCGTGGTTGAAGGAGTGATCGGATAGGCGCAGCAGGCCTCCGCGATACGCGTTTCGACATAGGCGACCGCTTCTGATCCGTCGATGATCGCGGGCTTGCCCGGGTACCTGGGAATGGGTTGCTGGTTCACCTCGCAAGCCTCGCAGCCCGCGCTCGTGCGAGGATGTGACGCGCGGTACCGAAACCTGCGTGCCGTTCGGCACCCTCCACAGGTCACTTCGGCGCTTAGGGGCCCGACCCTTTGCTGCCTAGCCTGCACACAGATGGCTCCCAAGCGCGCAACGATCACCGCCACCGGTCCAGGCATGCGCCTCGTTGCCGGCACGGCGTCGGGTCACGCCGTTCTCTTCGATGATGCCGACGGCGACTCCGCGGCACGGCCGCTGGAGGTCCTTCTGTGCGCCCTTGGCGCGTGCTCCGGCATGGACGTGCTTTCGATCCTGCACAAGAAGCAGCAGCCGGTCACGTCGTACCACGTCCGGGTCGAGGGCGACCAGCGCGAGGAGCATCCGCGCGTGTTCACCCAGATCAGGATGATCCACGAGATCGAGGGCAGCGGCGTCGAGTCGGCGGCGGTGCGCCGCGCGATCGAGCTGTCCGCTGGCCGATACTGCGCCATATCGGCGATGCTTGCCTCCGGCGTGGTCGAGATTCACCACTGGTACGTCATCCGCGGCGCCACGCCGGGCGAAGACGAGGTGGGCGAGGTCATGATCAGCGGCCCCAATACGCAGCCAGGCAGCGCACCGATCAGCGCCGGCGCCCCCAAGGATCAGACCTCCGCGGAATGACCGTCAGCGGCCCAGCCGCTGAAAGCGGTCTGCAAGACCCGGTCCGGGCACGAAGCACCTTTGTCTGGTCACGCGCCGGATAATCGATCGCCCAAGCAATCGGAAGGACGACAACGTATGTGCCTGACCTGCGGCTGTGGCGACGCTCACCTCGAGATGGGCGAGTCGAACATCACTTACGAGGACATCAAGCGTGCGGCTGACGAGAACGGTCGGTCGGTCGCCGAGACGCTCGAAATAATGGAGCGCACCGAAGACTCTGACCGCAAGCAGCCCCCAACCGAATATGCGTCGGAGGCAGCGCCCGCCTGACGCTTCGTCGCGCGGGCGAGCTCAGATGAAGTGGGCTCGTTCGGCCTCGCAGCGCAGCTTGTCGCGGAACGCGGGGTCGGAGATCGCGATCAGCGCGCGCGCGCGTTCGCGGATCGAGCGGCCGTGCATCTCGGCGATGCCCCACTCCGTGACGATCGTCTCGACGTGGGCGCGTGTCGTAACCACGCCCGCGCCCTGGGCGAGATAGGGCACGATCCGCGAGCGCGTCCCTTTCGCTGCCGTTGAGGGCAGGGCAATGATCGCCCGGCCCTCTTCGGCCAGCGCGGCGCCGCGGATGAAGTCCATCTGGCCGCCCACGCCGCTGTACAGCCGCGAGCCGATCGAATCGGCACACACCTGGCCGGTCAGGTCAACCTCGATCGCCGAGTTGATCGCGACCATCTTGCGGAAGCGGCGGATGACGGCAGTGTCGTTGGTGTACTCGGCCGAGCGCATCTCGACCATCGGGTTGTCGTCCGCCCAGTCGTACAGCCGCTGCGAGCCGAGCATGAACGTCGCCACGACGCGGCCGCAGTTGATCTCCTTGGCCTGACCGGTGACCACGCCCTGCTCGACCAGGTCGAGCACAACGTCGGTCATCATCTCGGTGTGCACGCCCAGGTCGCGCTTGTCACCAAGAGCGCCCGCGAGGGCTGAGGGGATCGCGCCGATGCCCATCTGGAGCGTCGCTCCATCGGGCACGAGGTCGGCGATGTGCTCGCCGATGCGCGTCTCGATCTCGCCGACGGGGTCGAGCGGGTGGGTGTATGGCGGGACGTCGACCTCGACCGCGAGATCGATGTCGTCAACGTGGATGAAGCTGTCGCCCAGGGTGCGCGGCATCTTCTTGTTCAGCTGGGCGATGACGACCTTGGCCTTCTGAACCACGGTGGGCAGGGCAATGACCGACGTGCCCATCGAGCAGAAGCCGTTGCGGTCGGGCACAGAGACGTTGATCAGGGCTGCGTCGACGGGCAGGATGCCGCGCCTGATGAGCGCCTGGGTGTCGGACAGGAAGACCGGGATGTATTCGGCGCGGCCCTCATTCACCGCGAGCCGCGCGTTTGGCCCGATGAACAGGGCGCGGTGGAAGAAATGGCCGGCCATCTCCGGCTGCAGGTGCGGACCCGGTCCCTCGCAGTGGAAGTGGACGATCTTGACGTCCTCCAGCTCGGTGGCGCGCGCCACGAGCGCGTCGAGCAGCACGGACGGCGTTGCCGCAGCCGCGTGGAGCCATACCTCTTCACCGGACCGGATGCCCGCGACGGCCTCTGCCGCGGAAACGATGCGCACGCTTCAGGACCCTTCGTTCGCGCCGCGTGGCTCAGGCGCGATGACCACCGGCACGTGGCTGTGCGACGCGACACCGGCTGAGACCGAACCAAGGATCGCGCTCTGAAGCCGTCCGTGGCGTCGGTTGCCGAGCACGATCATCGAGAAATCGCGGCTGTCGGCGAACTCGACGATGCGCTCCGCCGCCATCCCCTCGATCCATTCCGTCTCGACCTGCGGAGCGCCCTCTGCCAGCGCGGCGAGGCGCGCTTCCTCGAGCAGGCCCTGGGCGGCGGCTATCTCCTTGTTCTCGAAGCGGGTCAGGTACGGCTCGCCGAGTGACGACGACGCCGCTCGGGCGACCGACACGATGGTGACCGCTGCAGGCATCACCGATGCCAGGCGACCCGCCACGCGAGCGGGCTCGATTGACGCGTTGTTGCCGCCTACGGCGACAAGGATCTTGGCGAACATCTTGGTCACTCCGTGAGGGTGCACCATGGTCGTGGCTCGGTGTCACCTTACGTCGGCTAAGGATGTTGCCGTAGGGCCACTTGGGCCGGCTGAGCGGGCCACTGGACGCAGTTTGTGCGCTGTAGCGGCCCGTCCGGCGCGTGATTATGCGGGCCGTTCGGCTTACGTCTGGATCACGCCCGGCCACCTCAGGGTCAGTGCATCATCACTTCGACTCGGGCGCGCATCCACGGATGGAGCGTGCAGTAGTAGTCGAACTGGCCCGGCTTATCGAAGGTAAAAGAGAACGACTGGCCGGCCGCGAGCTGACCCGAGTCGAACGAGCCGTCGACCGCTGTGACAGTGTGCGGCATGGCCGGGTCGTCATTCGTCCAGGTCACCGTCGTGCCCAGCGTGATCATCAGGTCGTTGACCGAGTAGTCAGCCGGGCTTTCGGTCGGCGCGAACTCGTCGGCCGCATTGTCCGGCTGGTACGTGCCCGAGCCGGGCAGGATGCTGACCTGGATGGCGCTACCGGACTCAGCGGGGGCCGTGGAGGCCGCGGGTGCCGGCGTGGCGGACGGCGCGGGCATCGACATCTCGGGCGTCGCGGAGGACGACGGCGTCGACGGTGATGCTGCCGCGCCCGCGGTAGGCGCCGGGAAGCCCTGGTAGATCTCCGGGTTCGGGTCGCCCGTGACGACGATCTGGCCGATGGCGCCCTTGTCGAACGCGCGAGCCAGGGCGTGGTCGACGAGCACGATCGTCTGTGGCTCATACGCGACCAGCTCGACGACGGTTCCGCCCCCGGCGGGAACGAGAACCGTCTGCAGGCCGCGCAGGGGAGGGTTGAGCAGGCCGCCGTCCTCCCAGACCTTGTCCCATTGCGAGCCGATCGGGTGGAAGTTGGAGTCGAGGTTGAGGCCGGCGTCGATGAAGTAGATGCGGACGTGGTCACCAACCTGGACGCGCGGCGCATTGTCGCCGGTCATGGAGCCGACGGCACCGTTGAAGACCACGTAGCTGGGCTTCTCGTTGGTTATGGCGGCGCGGTCCGTGACGAGCGTGCCCGATGCGTCCTTCGTCGTGTAGAACTCGGACTGGACCATGTACAGCTCGCGCTCGACATTGGGCAGTGGCTGGGCCGGGTCGACGAGGATGCCGCCGTACATGCCCTGGCTGATGTGCATCGGCACGTCGCCCGCGGCGCAGTGGTACATGAACATGCCCGGATATAGCAGGCGTGCCTCGATCGTCGCCGTCTGGCCCGGCCCGACCGTCAGATCCTTGGCCCCGCCGCCCTGGCCGGTGACGGCGTGGAAGTCGACGTTGTGGGGCATCGTGCCGTCGTTCGTCAGGGTGAAGCGCAACACGTCGCCAACGCGCGCACGGATGATCGGGCCGGGCGTACCGGTCGTAACAGTGCTGTCGCCATGCAGGCGGTAGCCCCACGTCGTGTACTGGATACCGTTCGGGTCGATCGCCTTGAGGCCCTCGATCACGTCAAAGTGGACATCGACGATGGCCTGGAAGTCGCGCGTCGCCGCTGGTGGCACATTCGGCGCGTAGGCAACGATGACCTCACCGGTCGGCACTTGCTTCAGGTCGGACTTTGAGGTGAGGGCCGGAATTACGCTGTCGGAATCGAGCGCGACTGGCGCGCCCGAAGCCGGAGCCGTGGATGCCGTCGCCGCCGGGGTCCCAGCCGAGGCTCCGGGTGCGAGCGTCCATCCCGGCTGGTGTCGGGCTGTGCAGCCGATCAGGAGCAGAACGCAGATGACGATCAGTACCGGGCGCCACGTCGCCTTCATCGCGGTATCCTCCGAGAGCGATACAAACAAACAGTGACTAGATTGGTGTTTGTTTAGCCTATGCGCACGTGCCATTTGGCCCTTTGCGCGACCGGCATGAAAAGAGCGAACTCATAGACATGCGACTCGAGCTGACGCGCAAGACCGATTACGCAGTGCGGGCGATGCTGGCCCTCGCGCGCAGCGGCGACCAGACACTCACGAGCGCCCGGATCTCCGCGTTGACCGGCATCCCGATCCGCTTCGTGACCCAGGTGATGGGTCATCTCGTACGCGCCGGCCTCGTCGTCGGCGTCATCGGCCGTTCCGGCGGTTATCGCCTCAGCGGCGATGCGGGGGCCATAAGCGTGCTGGCCATCGTCCAGGCAGTCGAGGGTGACACGCGCCGACGCCACTGCGTTCTGCGCGGCGGACCGTGCAACGGGGCGTCAGCGTGCGAGATTCATCACGTCTTCTCGGACGCGCAGGACGCCTTCATCGACTCGCTTTCGGCCTGGACGCTGGCTTCGGTTGTGGCAGACGACAGAAGTTAGTCGCTGCTCCCGTGGCGCTTGGCGAGATAGGCGGCAGCCTGGGCGCGGCGCTGGAGGTTGAGCTTCGACAGGATCGAGCTGACGTAGTTCTTGACCGTCTTGTCGGACAGGAACACCTCGGCGGCGATCTCCTTGTTCGTCTTGCCCTCGGCCACCAGGAGCAGGATCTTCTGCTCCTGTGAGGTCAGTTGCGCAAGCTCGTCCGTGGCGCCGCCGGTAGCGATGCGCCGGACGCGCTCGAGCACCTTCTCGGTAACCGCCGGGTCGAGGAGCGATTCGCCACGGCCAACGGCCTCGAGCGCGGCGACGAGGTCGCGGCCGCGGACCTGCTTGAGCAGATAGCCGCTTGCTCCGGCCACGATCGCAGAGAAGACGGCCTCCTCGTCGGGGTAGCTGGTGAGGATGACGACGCGCGTCTGGGGCAGCTCGGCGCGGATCTCGCGGCACGCCTCGATGCCCGAGCCGTCGGGCAGGCGCACGTCCATGATGACCAGCTCCGGCTGGTAGCGGCGCGCCATCTCGATCGATTCGGCAGCGGTGCCGGCCTCGGCCACGACCTGGAAGTTTGGCCGGCGGCTGAGCATCGCGACAAGCCCCTGGCGTACGACCTCGTGGTCGTCGACGACGAGCAGTCGCAGCTGTCGCTCGGCCGGCTGAGCTGTGTTCATGACGGTATTTCGACTCCCTCAGTCCGGATCTGATCCGGCGCCGCTCGCAACAAGCGGCACGGTCAACTCTACCCGGGTCCCGGCGCCCGGTTCGCTATCGACGTTCAGTGTTCCGCCGATCGCCTCGGCACGCGAATGCAGGTTCGTCAGCCCACGCTGGCGCGCGCTGCGCTCCTCGGCGATATCGAAACCGCGGCCATTGTCGCCGATCACGAGGCGCATTAGCCCATCTGCCGCCGTCAGCACCAAAGAGGCGCGCGTAGCACCCGAATGACGGGCGATATTGCTCAGCACCTCGCGCGTGATCGCGAGGAGGTGCGCCGAGGCATCGCGCGATAGCTCGGGTACCCCGTCGCTCGTCTCGATCTCCAGGTCGATGAGCGTGTTGGCCGTGAACTCGGCGGCCAGGCTGCGCATACCGGCGATCAGGTCGGCGTCGGTCAGCAGCTCGGGCTGCAGGCCCATGATGAAGTTCCGGATGTCGCGGATGGTGGCGTGGATCGAGTCGATGGCGCGATCCGCCCGCGCCGCGCCCTCGACCGGGTCCTCGGTGGTCACCTCGGGCATGTCCTCGAGCGAGAGCGAGATCGCGTACAGGCTCTGGATGATCGAGTCGTGCAGGTCCTGGCTGATGCGCTGGCGCTCCTCGACGATCGCCAGCCGGCCGATCTCCGCGTGCAGGCGCGCATTCTCGATCGCGATCGCCGCGTGCAGCGCGAACTTGTCGACGAGGCGCAGGTCGTCTTCAGAGAAGCGCTCCGCGGAGAGCTTGTTGGTCAGGTACAGGTTGCCGATCGTGCGCCCCTTGCTGCGCACGGGCACGCCGAGCAGCGAGCGCATCTCGGGATGGTGTTCTGGAAATCCGTAGCGGCGTTGGTCGGTGGCGATGTCGTCGATGAGCAACGAGCGGTCCTCGCGGACGATCAGCCCGAGCAGGCCATGGCCCTGCGGTGGCGCACCGAGCCGGACGCGCAGCCCTGAGCTGATGCCGCTGCCGATGAACTGGTCGATGCGACCGAATGAGCCGAGGATGCCGAGCGCTGCGTACTGCGCGCCGACCAGCTCGCGCACGCGGTCGACGATCAGCTGAAGCACTCGCTCGACCGAAGCGATATTGGCGATCCCGCGCAAGGCCAGGTCAAGCGCCTCGAGCTGCTGACGCTGCGCGACGACTGCCTGCTGGGCCCAGACGGCGGTCAGTGAGAGCTCGAGCGCGTCGACGAGGGAGGCGGTCGCGGCCGCGTCGCCATCGACCTCCAGCTCTGCCCGACCAGCCGACTCCGGCGGCAGGCCGAGCGGGAATCGCGTGCGGCGGGCGCGTGGTGCAGGTTTGTTCGCGTCATCGCCGAGAGTGCCACTGCCCAGGTCGAGCCGGGCCAGAGCAGGGATGTCGACATACAGGCGAACGCCGGTCGCGCCGTAGTTAGCCGCCACGCGATTCAGGCTCGAACGGAGCACCTTGAGCTGCTCGGGGGAACGATTGACCTGCCATTCCTGGAGCTGGGCAAGGAAGTCGTGCAGCGGCAGCAGGGCCTGCTCGGTGACCATTCGCGCAAGCGTAGCCGAACGGTCCGTGCGGACTGTCAGGTCCCACGCATTAGGGCCGAACGTCACTGGCCCAGTGCTCCCTGGGACACCACTATCCGTCAATGAGGAAGCCCATGCGGTCAACATCGCCGACACCCGGCTTGATGTGCGCGACGTGGTCCCGGCACTGAACCGCCACGCGTGATCGACCGATGGCCGCGGAACCCCTGTCCTTGACCGAAGCACGCTCGAGCGATCCCGAGCTGGCGACGCCGCGCTCAAAACCGAGCAAGATCAAGACCGTGCTGCTTGCCACGGACCTGTCGCCCGTGTCGGAGATAGCCACGACCCAGGCGCTCGACCTGGCCGCGTCCATCGGCGCCCGCCTGCTCATCGTCAACGTCATCGACATGGGCGATCGCGGCGGAGGCAGCGTTGGACCGTATGCCGAAACGCAGCGCGTCGACCAGCAGCGCGCGCGGCGCGAAGGCCTGCTTCTGGCCGTCGTCGACGCCGCGCGTATGCGTGGCATCGACGCCGCGTTCCTGCTCTGGACGGGCGAGCCGGGCCAGGGCATCGTGGCCGCGGCCGAGGCCGAGGCGGCCGATCTGATCGTCGTCGGCACGCGCGGCCTGGATCGCGCCGGCCGGTTCCTGCTGGGCAGCGTCTCTGACTACGTCGTCTACCACAGCCTCTGTCCGGTGCTCGTCGCTCACTGACCTGGGCGGCTGAGCCGCCAGTTCAGCCGCCCGGCGGCTGGAGCTGCGCCTCCGCCTCGGCGACGCGCAGCAGGACCTGCTCCTTGAGACGATCCAGACCGAGCGCGACCTCTCCCGCCGTTGACCTGATCGATGTCAGCTGCACCTTCAGGCGGCGCAGCGCGTCGAGCTCAGCCTTGATCGCGGTCGTCGCCGCCAACAGCCGGGTGACGTCAATGCGCTCTTCGTCGCGGACGAGCGTCGCGAGGGCGTAGAGCCGAGCGAGCTTGACCGCGGCCGTCAACGCGGCCTGGTCCGGATCGTCAGGGTCGACGACGCAGAAGACGTGGCCGTAGCGTGCGTCGAAAGGCTCTATGCCGGCTGGCGCATGCTCTGGGGCGAAGATCGCGATCGCCATCGCTGCGCCGCGATTGCGCTTCGCATCGTCAAGCTCCTCGCGGATCTCGCGCCAGGACAGACGCCGGTTCTTCGCCTCGATGACGACCCGGATGTCCGCGCCCTGGCACCACTGCGGGTCGAGCGTCAGCAGGAAGTCGCCCTTCTTCGACCGGATCACGTCACCGCTCAGTGAACCAGTGCGTTCTACGAGATCGCCCAGGCCGCGCGCCGTCTCGCCGAGCATCGACTCAAGCACGTCCTCGAAGTCGGCGCCCTTGGCCGACGATTTGGCCCGCTCCGCGGCGCGCGCGCCCTGCGCCGCCTCAATGGCCGTCAGCCGATCGTTGAGCTTCTCGAAGCCCTGGTTGATCTCCGTGCGGAACTGGTGCATCGGTGAGCCGAGCCGGGTCGGGTCGAGCAGCTGGGCGAGGCGTGAGGCGTCGCCGTCGAAATAGGTCCCGAGCAGCGCGCGCATTCGCCCGATGGCCGAGTCGCGCTTGGTCTCATCGAACAGCTCCGACACGAACCTGTTGAGCTGGCCGCGATCGCCGAGGAACTTCTCCAGAGTGCGCGGCAGACGTCCGTCCTGATCACCGAAGTTCTGGCGCAGGACCTGGTCGAGCTCATGAGCGGCGCGCTCACTGACATTTGCACTGCGCTCGAGGAGACCGTCAAACTCGCGCCGCACCAGGTCGACGTCGAGCGATGTGCCGGCGTCCTGCAGGGCGTGCAGGCCGACGCGCAGCGCGCGCTCGATCAGCTCCGGCCGGTCGTCTGCCGGCCGTTGCGCGACGAAAGCAGCGAGCGACCGGTCCGCGACTCGTATCTGCTCGACGACGATCGTCTCTTCGTCGACGCGAACCGACGGCCGAAGCGGGTGTGCGTGGGCGACCGGAAGGGCGACGATCTGGGCGGTTTCCATGGCTGCATCGTCGGGACTGCGAGTGACAGCTAGGCTGTCACTCCTTCGCGCCGGAGAGGGACGACTTGATCTATCTCGCACACGGGGCGTCGGGCAACGCCACGAGCATGCAGCCCTACGTCGACGGCCTGTTGCGACGCGGGATGGGCGCCGCGACTGTTCAGCTGCCGCGGGGCGCGGCCGAGCGCGCGCTCGATCCCTATCGCGCGCAGGTAACCGATTATGCGGGCGCGGTCATCGGCGGCCATTCCTTCGGCGGCCGCGTCGCGAGCATGCTCGCGTCGCTGGAGCCACCCCGCGGCCTCGTTCTGCTCAGCTACCCGCTCCACCGTCCGGGGCGCCCCGATGAGCAGCGCACCGGCCACTGGCCGCATATCGCCTGCCCGGTCCTGCTGCTCTCAGGCGAATCCGACCCGTTCGCCCGCGTCGACCTGCTGCGTGCGGCGGTAGAGACCCTGCCCAGCGCCGAGCTGATCACTTACAGCGGCGTGGGCCACGGCCTGCTCAGCGTCATCGAGGGCGCGCTCGACCAGGTCGCCGCATTCGTCGACGGCCTGCCGCCGTCGAGCTAGCGCAGGGACAGATCCAGCGTCGAGCTCTGGCTTCCACCGTTCTTGTCGGTGCCCGCGATCACCAGCTCGAGCGTCCCGGCGTCACCGCCCGCCTGGAGCGCGAGTGTGACCTTGTACTTCGTGCCGCTGACGTGTGTTGCCGTCGCATCCCATGTCGCGAGGCCTGGCTGATTGACGTGGATGATGAGCGGCCCCGACAGCTTCTCCGTGCTGGTGATCGCCAGCGTCAGGCTCGAACCACGCGCCGGTGAGTCGATTGACGGCGTGGCCCTGAACGCGCCGGCGTAGACCTGACGGGACTGCGAGTACGTGCCGAGGCTGGTCGTTGCGGTCACAACGCTGTCGTACCAGCCGTCGGGTGCCCAGCCGCCAGTATCCGTTCGGCCGTCCCAGGTGAAGGTCAGCTTGCCGAGCGATGCCTGGGAGGCTGTTCGCGCCGTCCGGACCACGTCGCCAGCCTGATCGACGATTTGCCAGCTGACCTGGGCCGGCTCGCTGACGGTAACGGCAAGCTTGACCGACCTGGACAAGCTGTCCCCGTCACGCGCGAAGAAGGCGAGGCTCGAAGGCTTGCCCAGCTTGATGGCAGTCAGGACCAGCGCCTGGACCGAAACCGGTGTCCCCGTTTCGCCGGAGCTGTCACGCGGCACATACGTCAGCGTGTACAGCCCGTCTGGCACGACCGAGCCGGCATCGTTCTTGCCGTTCCACTCAGACGTGGTCGTGCCCTGGGCCGACAAGACCGAGTAGGTACGCACAGACTGGCCGTCCGAATCCGTCACGGTCGCATCGAGGTAGGCGGACCGCGTGACGGTATGGCTCAGGACGAGCGTGTCGTCGATGCCATCACCGTTGGGATGGAACGAGACAGGCTGACCGGCTGCGGCACCTGGGCCGCTCGGGCTGCCGTCGCCGGCGGTCAAAGAGGTGATCTCGGGCGGATCGTTGGAGTTGCCGCCGCCGCTGAGCGAGCCGGTAGCGGTCGACCTGAAGTCAGATGCGGTCATGGTCAGGTCGCCCGTAACGGCGCGGTAGTAGCCGACCTTCTTGTGCGGGTCAAGGTGAATCGTCGCCCCGGGTGTGCGCTCCGAATCGAAGCGCGCCTCGTTCCAGCCGGTGAAGCCTGCCGGCGAGCCAGCCAATGCACCGCCTGCGGGGGTCATGAACAGCTGGTCCATCGTCTCGTCGGACGTCATCAGCGCCTGCGGATAATCCAGGTGCTGCCACCAGCCGTAGGCAAAGACGGCGCGCGCACCGATCGACAGCCAGCCGCTGGCGAAGTTGTCGACGCGCTCACGTGCGAGATCCACGCCCGGGATGGCCATCCCGGGCTCGCCGTTGCCGGCCGAGTAGCACAGGTGGTTGAGATAGACGATGGCGTTCGGTGCGAGCGTGATGCTCTCTTCGAGCTTCGTCGCGCCGTAATACGTGTACTGGTTGGTGCCGCTGCCGTCGAAGGAGTTGAGGCCCATCCCGTCCTGGCGCGACTCGGTCAGCGTGTTCGTGTACGGGCTGGGCCAGCCGTAGCCGTGGCCCATGTATACGACGAGGTTCGCGTCCTGGATGTTGGCGAGCACGTTGTCCCATGTCGCGTGCGGGAAGAACACGCGGTGGACCTCCATGCCGGCTGCCTCGGCCTGCTCGGCCATCTTCTCCGCGTCGGTCAGGTCGGTGCTGGTCAGCGAGCCGGTGGGCCCGACGATGAACACGGCTTTGGGGACGGCCGGCGTGTCTGCGCGCGCGGGACGAGCGGCGAGCGGGCCGGGTGTGAGCTGCACGGCGAAGGCGCACAGTAGGGCAGCCAATGCCGGACCAAGCCGGCGTCCGATTCTCAATCCACGATCTGGATGCGACGCTCGCTGAGCGCCACTCCTGACTGGCAAAATCCCTGCCTCCCCTCCAGCCGGAACACCGCACATGGCAGCGGTGACGATGGGCTGTTGTGCGCCTCTCCGTCGGCCGCGTGACACGGGTGCGGCCGCTGAGTTGGCCCGGCCGACCGCTGGGGCGGTACTGCCACGCGGCCCTGGGGGACCGCGCCGCTTCCTCGAGAAAGGCTATTTCGTTAGGTCGCCGTAACGCGACGCCGAGAGTATGACCGATGGGTGCAAGCGCCACGCGGCGACCGCGCGGTATTTCGCTCGACGCGTCGGCGCCATTGGGGCATGGAATACCCTTTGGTCGATGATTCCCACGGAGACCATCCGGCAGGCGCCAAAGGTCGTGCTCCACGACCACCTCGACGGTGGACTCCGACCGCAAACGGTCATCGAGCTCGCACGCGAGAACGGCTACGACGGCCTGCCCACGACCGATCCCGACGAGCTCGCAACCGTGTTCATGGCAGGTGCCAATCGAAAGAGCCTGGTTCTGTATCTCGAGGGCTTCGAACATACCGTCGGCGTCATGCAGACAGCCGAGGCGATCGAGCGGGTTGCCTACGAATGCGCGATCGATCTGGCGGCCGACGGGGTCGTCTACGCCGAGGTGCGCTACGCACCGGAGTTGAGCACGCACGGCGGCATGGCGCTCGACGACGTTGTTCGGGCCGTGTTGCGCGGCTTCGCCCGTGGCGAGGTTGACAGCGGGATACGGATGGGCTTCATCGTCACCGCCATGCGCCAGTTCGCGCGTTCGATGGAGATCGCGGAGCTTGCCATTCGCTATCGCGATGACGGCGTCGTCGGCTTCGACGTCGCCGGACCCGAGAAGGGCTACCCGCCGACGCGCTATCTCGACGCCTTCAACCAGATCCACCAGGCCAACTTCAACCTCACGATTCACGCCGGCGAAGCGTTCGGGCTGCCGTCGATCTGGGAGGCACTGCAGTGGTGCGGCGCGCACCGCCTGGGCCATGGAGTGCGCATCGTCGATGACATCACGGTCCAGGCGGACGGCCAGGTGCGCATGGGTCGGCTTGCGAACTACGTACGCGACCAGCGCGTGCCGCTCGAGATGTGCCCGACGTCGAACGTTCACACCGGTGCCGTCGCTTCGATCGAGGAACACCCGATTGACCTCCTCCGAAGGCTGCGATTCCGCGTCACGGTCAACACCGACAACCGACTGATGAGCGGCGTGACGATGAGCTCGGAGTTCGAGACGCTGTCGCGCGTGTTCGACTTCGGCCTGGACGAGATGCAGTGGCTGACCCTGAACGCGATGAAGAGCGCCTTCGCGCCGTTCGACGAGCGGCTGCGGCTGATCAACGGCGTGGTCAAGCCGGGCTACGCGCGACTCATCGCGGAGAGCAACTTCGCCGAGGCCGCCGCCCGCTATTGACGGCCGCCTGATGCGGCCGGTGTGCTGCGTTGTGGGCTTCGCCCGCGACGCTCATGCACGGCAAGTGCACTCGCTCCGCAGTCTCGCCCACGCCTTGCATCCCAGCCACCTCAGGCGGCCGTCAGGCTGAGGCTGCGGCCTGATGCGGCCGGTCTGCGGCGTTCAGGCGGCGAGCGCGAGCTCCTCTTCCTGCTCCTCCTCGTAGCTCCACTTCGTGCCGCACTCCGGGCAGGTCTGCTCATCGCCGGCGCGACGCAGGACGAGCTCCGTCTCGCACCACGGGCAGGTCATGTCTTTCATCGTCTGCTCCTTCATAAGGCGTTCGCTCATCGCACAGCGCAGCCTGGGCCGTCCGTGTGACAGCTCGGGTGTCACGGCCTTAGGCTCGTCGGGTGACGAATGAAGATGTGCCGTTTGCGGATGGCGAGACAGAGACCAGGACGCAGCCATCGACACCGGCGGCTGAGGACGCTGCCGGCGAGGCAAGCCACGAGCCGGAACGTGGCTCACGCATCGGCAGCGTCGCCTCGTCGATCGCCGACGCCGCCGGGCCTGTCGTATCCGCGGCGCTGACGCCGGTCAGGGCGCTCGCCAGTGGCGCGAACAGGATCATGGACAAGCGCGACGGCGCACGCGTCCGGCGCGTTCGGCGGATGGGCCACAGCGAGCTTGTCAATTTGTGGGACGTCCATCCCGAAGCGCGCCGCGCATCGATCCGCGAGCTCGGTCTCCTGTCGGTCCCGGTTGGCGAGATCAAAGGCACAGCGGTCGAGGGTGCCCCGCAGCGCGGCGGCGACTTCCTGCCGCTCAAGGACCGCCGCTCCGCTGATTGGCGCGGCCGCTGGCAACGCATCTTGAACGCAATAGACCGGCTGGAAGCGCTGCCCCCAATCGAGCTGATCAGGTTCGGCGACGAGTTCTGGGTCGTCGACGGCCACAACCGCGTCGCGGCCGCGCTGTACAACGGCCAGGTGGAGCTCGATGCCGTGGTCGAGGAGCTGCGCCTGCCGGGCGTCAGCTCGACCGCCAACACGCCGGCCAACCTCGCGCCGGTGCTCGAGGGCAGTCTCGACCTGCGTGCGGCAGGCAGCGGACGACTGACCCGCACGGCGCTGCGCCCCTCGGACATGGAAGGAGTTCGGCGAGCGCGCCAGCTCGAAGCGGAGCGCGGCCTTGCAGAAGAGCGGGACGCCGCGGATTCGACCGACCGGGCGAATCCCCGGGACGGCAGCGGATGATCCGCCGACTGAGGATCGATTGGCCTGCGGGAGTTGCTCGCACGGAGTCGGAGGCATCGTGGTTGCGCCTGCTGGCCGTCTCCGACGAGCCTGACCGGGCGCTGGGCTTCGAGCGCAATCGCGCAGTCATCGGCCCCATCGACGCAGTCGTGGGCTGCGGCGACCTGGAGCCTGATTACCTGAGCTTCCTCGCTGATGCCTTCTGCGTTCCGCTGCTGTATGTGCGTGGCAATCACGATCGCGGCGCGAACTGGCAAGCGACGAATCTCGTCCTGCCCGCACCGATGACCGGGCGGCGCGAGCGCCTCGCCCGTGCGAGCCTGGTCGGTCTGTCGTGGCCGGGCGACCCGGATCAGGCACGCGCGAGGCGTGACGACAGGGCCGCGTGGCGCCAGGCACTGAGGATCGGCCTGCGCCCGCGCGGCGACCGGCCAATGATCGTGATCAGCCATGCCCCGCCGCTGGGCCTGGGCGACAGTCCGGAGGACGCATTCCACCGTGGCTTTGCCGCCTACGAGTGGCTTTGCCGTCGGCTGCACCCGGTGCTCTGGCTGCACGGCCACACGTCGCTCGCGGCGGCGCGCGAGTGGCGCGTACAGTGGGGCGAGACCACGTTTGCCAACGTCACTGGCGCGGTCCTGGTCGAGATCGGGGACGGCGCCAACACGACGCTAACATCCGCCCACCCGGAGCGATGACCGGGCGCTGCGTCACGCCGTTTCTGCCTAGGAGGAGCTGTTGACCCGGATCCTGCTCTACACCGGCAAGGGCGGAGTGGGCAAGACGAGCGTGGCCGCCGCGACAGCAGTGCTCTGCGCGCGGCGCGGCCTGCGCACGCTCGTCGTCTCGACGGATATCGCCCACAGCCTCGCTGATGCGTTGGACATGCCGGTCGGTCCCACGCCGCGCGAGGTGGCGCCCAACCTGTGGGCGCACGAGCCGGACGTCTTCTTCAACATCTCGCGCTACTGGAAGGTCATCCAGTCGTACTTCTCGAGCCTCTTCTCGTGGGGCGGCCTGGATGAGGTCATGGCCCAGGAGATGACTGTCCTGCCGGGCATGGACGAGCTGGGCAACCTGCTCTGGATCGGCGACCACGTCGACCAGGGCATGTACGACCTGATCGTCGTCGATGCCGCGCCCACCGGCGAGACCGTTCGCCTGCTGAGCCTGCCCGAGGCGAGTCGGTGGTGGATCGAGAAGATCGCGCCGATCGGGCGTCGAGTGCAGAAGCTGGGTGGTCCAATCCTGCGCCGCATAGTCGGCGTCCCGTTGCCGACCGACGCGGTTTACGAGGCCGGCGAGCAACTCCTGGATCGCCTGAAATACGTGCACGACCTTCTCGCTGACCCCGATAAATCATCGGTGCGGCTCGTGCTCAATCTCGAGCGCGTCTCGATCCAGGAAGCGCAGCGCTCGTTCACCTACTTCCACATGTACGGCTTTCCGACCGACATGATCGTCGCCAACCGTGTCCTGCCCGCCGCCAGCGGGTCCTATTTCGATGCCTGGCGCGCGGCCCAGGCGCGCTACCTGCCGATGGTCGAGGAGCAGTTCGCGCCCGTCCCTGTGCGCACGATCCCGTTCTTCGACAAGGAGATGGTCGGTATCGAGCGGCTGGCGGAGCTCGGCCGCGCCCTCTTTGGCGACACGGACCCGCACGAGTTCCTGTACCGCGGCCGACCGTATTCGATCACCCGCGAGGACGGCGGCTACACGCTAGCGCTCGAACTGCCGTTCACGACACGCGACGAGATCTCGCTGTCGCGCTCGGGCGATGAGCTGGTGCTGCAAGTGGGCGCCTGGCGCCGTAATCTCGTCCTGCCGCGGCTCCTGCTTGATGCGCCGACACAGGGCGCGAAAATGGAGGAGCGCGTCCTCAAGGTCCGCTTTGCCGAGCCGGTCAGGGCGGCGCGCCGATGACGAGCACGAATCCCGATCAACAGCCGGAGGGGTAGAGGAATGGATGATGGACGTCTGGACCAGATCGAGCGCAAGGTGGCCGACCTGGACCAGCGCGCGAGCTCGATGGAGCGCGCCATGGACACGGTCATGCAACGCTCGCGCGCGGCGATGGGCGTGATGATCCCGCCCGAGACGCGCAAGCACCTGCGCGCTGCGTGGCGCGAGAACCTGCTCGCAGCGCGCAGCATGCTCGACAACTGGGCACAGCACCTGGACGACGGTTCCGCCGCCACGGACGCGGCCGCCGACGCGAGCTCGGCGCGCGACGGCGGGCGCGAGAACATCCCGATCGACTGAGGGTGAGCCTCGAGATCAGGAGCGTCCCAGCCGACGGGCTGCGGCGCTGGGCGGAGTCCGTCTCGTTTGCCAATACCGAAGAGCTGACCGACGAGGTCTGGCGTGACGTCGCGCCCGAGGTGGAGCTCGACCGAACGTTTGGAGCCTACGATGGCGACCAGGTCGTGGGCGGCGGGAGCATCTTCTCGTTCGACGTGACCGTTCCGGGCGGCGCCGCGCTCCCGTCGGCAGGCGTGACGTGGGTCGGGATCATGCCCACCCATCGTCGGCGTGGTGCGCTGCGCATGCTGATGACGCGCATGTTCGAGGATGCCCGCCAGCGCCGCGAGCCACTGGCCGTGCTGTGGGCGTCGGAAGGCTCGATCTACCAGCGCTTCGGCTACGGCCTGTCCACGCTCGCATCGTCGATCGACCTCGAGCGTGACCGAGCGCAGCTCGTGTCAACCAGCCCGGCGGTGGGCACCGTGCGCCTGGTCGACATCGACGAAGCGCGTCGTCTCCTGCCGCCTATTTTCGAGCACAACCGCAGCCAGTTCCCGGGCTTCTACTCGCGCAGCCCGGAGTGGTGGAAACTCGAGATGCTGGCCGACTACAAGTGGGCACGGCGCGGATTCGAGCGGAAGTTCTTTGCCGTCCATGAGCGCGACGGCCGACCTGACGCGTATGCCATCTACCGCGCGCGCCAGGAATGGTCCAACTCCGTGCCCGGCAGCCAGCTCCAGGTAGAGGAAATTCTGGCCCTCGACGGCGAGGCGCTGCGCGAGATGTGGCGCTTCATCTTCGGCATCGACCTGATCAAGCGCATCACGACTCGCGCGGGCAGCGTCGACGAGCCACTGCTGTCGATGCTCGCTGAGCCGCGCCGCCTGAACCTGCGCCTGCGTGATGGGCTGTGGCTGCGCGTCCTCGACGTGCCGTCGGCCTTCGAGCGGCGCGGCTATGCGGCCGACGGCACGATCGTGCTCGAGGTGCGCGACGAGTTCCTGCCTGACGCGGGCGGCCGTTTCCGGCTGGCCGCGAAGGGCGGCCGGGGAGCTGTCGAGCGGACGACCGAGGCGGCCGAGATCGCCCTCGACGCGGCCGACCTGGGCGCTCTCTACCTGGGCGGTTTCACCTTTGCCGGTCTGGCGCGCGCGGGCCGGACCCAGGAGCTGGTCGACGGCGCCAGAGCGCGCGCGGACGCGATCTTCCATTCGCCGGCGCCCGCCTGGTGCCCGCAGACCTTCTGACGATCGGCCAGTAGCCGAAACCCATTGCGCGGGCCGATCGTCTGAGCATCAACCCTTCAGCACTCACACGGGGACGGCGCTTGCTCCGAACGACCCTCGCCGGGTTCCTGGCCATGATCGCGATCGCGTGCACGGCCACCACGCCGGCACCGACTCTCACACCGCAGCCAACACAGACCAGCGCTCCCACGACGATCACGCCGCGGCCGCCGACGGCGACGCCTCAGCCGACGGGTGCGCCGACCCTTAGCTCGAGCCCAACACGGACCGCTACGACCAGCCCGACGCCGGCGCCGAGCGCGGCTCAGACGGTCTACCCGGCCGGATCGGCCATCGTCACCTTCGACGTCGACGGCGAGCAGTACCGGATCCTGGTCGTCGACCCCCAGAACGTCGCCATCGCGCAGAAGCTGTTTGCCGGTCAGGAGGCGCCCAGCATCCCGAACGGCCTGATCGTCCGTGGCGACCCGAGTGTCAACACTGGCTGGAGCTGGCACATCGATCCACAGTCGCTCGAGTTCGCGGACATGACGACCGAGGTCTGTGACGGCAAGCCGTCATTTGTCGAGGACGGCACGCTGACCGGCGATCGTTTCTGCCCATGGAGCGCCCGGGTCGTCGCGATCGAGCCCGTGAACCAGTAGAAAACGCCCGAAGGAGCCGCCCGGTCCGCCGATCTTCACGGCTGGCGAACCAGCTATGTCGATCAGTGTTCCGTGGCCCCTTCGGGACAACCAGAGACTACCCAGCAGCGCGGCGGTGCGGCAAGAGGAGTTGTCCACGAAACAGCGGCGACTCAAGGCTTTATCCACGAACCTTCCAGATCAACAATCCACAGCGCGCTTTTGATCGCTGCCTGATGATCAGCACCCCATGACCCGCCAGCGATGAACGACCTCGTACCGCCGCCGGCGAGCCCCGTGCCTGCCAGCCCGGTGCCGGCCCCTGGGCAGCCGGCGTGGGCGCCGCCGCCTCCTTCTCCGCGCGCCGCCTCGTCGATCGCCGCGCTGGTGCTGCTCGTGGTCGTCTTCGTCATCGGCATCGCCGTCGGCTCGAGCGGGGTGCTCGGTCGATCATCATCTGTCGGCGGGTCTTCGGGGTCGCCTCCGGCTGGGCCGGGACAGCCCGGTGCATCTGCGGCGCCAAGCGCGGACGCCAATGCGCCGTTCAACTTCGACCTCTTCGGCCAGGCGCTGAGCGTCATCGGCCAGAACTTCGTCGGCCGAGCCAACCTCGACCCGACGACGCTGACCTACGGCGCCATCCGCGGCCTGGTCCTGGCGCTCGGCGATACCGACCACACCGTCTTCCTCACTCCGGCCGAGGCGCAGGCTGAGCAGAGCGCTCTTGACCAGAACGTCGTCGGCATCGGCGTGCTGCTGGGGACCAAGGACGGCCAGCCGGTCGTCGTCTCGGTCGTGCCCCAGAGCCCGGCCCAGGCCGCCGGGCTGAAGGCCGGAGATTTCATCGTTGCCGTCAACGGCCAGGACGTGACCAGCGCCACGCCCGACCAGATCGTGACCCAGGTCCGCGGCGACGCCGGCACTACCGTCCAGATCACTATCCAGCGACCATCAACCGGCGAACGCCTCGACTTCTCGATCGTCCGCCAGAAGATCACGTTCCCGTCCGTGTCGTGGACGATGGTCCCGGGCACGACCGTTGCCCTGATCCGCATGTCCCAGTTCGCGGCGAGCTCAGCCGACGAGCTGCTCACGGCTCGTGACGCCGCCGTGGGCCAGGGCGCGACCTCGATCATCCTCGACCTTCGTGGCAACCCCGGTGGCTACGTCGACGAGGCGGTCAAGGCAGCGAGCGAGTTCCTGCACGGGAAGACCGTGTACATCCGCGAGCTGGCCGACGGCTCGCGGGTTCCGGTAATGACCGACGACAGCGTGGCCTCGAGCGACGTGCCGCTCGTCGTCATGGTCGATAACAACACGGCGAGCTCGGCCGAGATCATGTCCGGCGCCATCAAGTCGGCCGGCCGGGCGCCAATCGTAGGTGCCACAACTTTCGGTACTGGCACCGTCCTCTTGCCGTACACCCTGTCCGATGGGTCGGTCATTCGCCTCGCGATCGAGCGCTGGCTGACGCCCGACGGCGAACTCATCTTCGGCAAGGGCATCACGCCAACGGATCCCGTGGCTCTCGGCCCAAGCGACGTGCCCATCGAGCCGACCGACCTGCAGGGACTGACGGCCGATCAGCTCGACACGATCAGCGACACGCAGCTGCTGCGCGCGCTCCAGCTCGCCGGCGGCCCGACGATCAGCCCGCTGCCGGCATCGTCCTCGCCCGCAGCGCAGGCGCCGACGCCTGCGGCGCCGACGCCTGCGCCGAGTCCCTAGGCCGCCGGGGCGAAGCTCGCCTCCACGCTGAGCTCTTCAGCGCCGCGCACGAGCTTGACCTGGATCGTGCCGTTCGCAGCGACGGCGCCCAGCGCGTCGTAGACATCGTCGGGCTCGACGATCTGCTTCCCGCCGGCCTCGACGATCAGGTCGCCCTCGCGAATTCCGGCGCGTTGGGCCGGGCTGGCATCCTCGACTTCACGCACCAGCACGCCATGGCGCTCCTCGAGTCCGACTGCGCGCCGCATGCGGTTGGCGACCCACGACGGGGCAATGCCAACCCCGAGCCGCGGCCGCTCGGCCGAATCACCGCGCTGGAGGGCGGCGATCCGGTTCTTGAGCGCCTCGTCCGCCGGCAGGGCCAGGTAGAAGCCACTGCCGACACGGTTGGTGTTGAGGCCGATCAGGCGGCCGTCGCGGTCGACCAGGGCACTGCCCGACGAGCCGGGCGCAAGCGGGGCCGTGTGCTCAATGCTGCCCGAGATGCGCCGGCCGCGCGGACCGCGGAAGGAGCGCGCCACGCTCGACACGAAACCGAAGGTCGCGCGCGTGCCGCTGCCGCTGGTCGTGACGGCAAACGCGGCAGTGCCTATCGTCGCCGCGCGATCCGACCACTCGATAGCAGCCGCGGCGCCCGTGTCGACCGTCAGCACGGCCAGATCTCCGTCGACGTCGATGCCCGCCAGCTCGGCCTCGGCCTCGTGACCGTCGGCAAAGGTGACCGTGGCCGAATCGCCGCGGACGTTGTGAGCGTTGGTCAGAACGGCGCCGTTGCCGACGACGACGCCGGCGCCGCCGCGCCAGCCACCCAGGTGCACGACCGATGGGCCGACCTTGTCGAGGACTGCTGAGAAGGAGGACTCGAGCTCGTCGAGCGTTGACATTGCGCTTGGACTCCGTTTCGTGCGTGGGGTGTAAGAGTAACTTGCAAGTCGCAAGTTACCACGCGCACAATGGACGCGCAATGCGGGCAGGCGCGTGGCAGGATGGAGCCGTGGATCAACCCAAACAGCTTTCGCCGCTGGACGGCGCGCTCAATCGCGTCGGCGACCGCTGGTCGTTCCTGGTCGTCGAGGCACTGCTCGATGGTCCGCGCCGCTTCAACGACCTTGCCGCGGCCGTGCCCGGCATCGCCCCCAACATCCTGACCGACCGCCTGCGTCGCCTCGAACGGGAAGGGGTCGTGGTCAGTCGCGCGTACCAGGAGCGGCCGCCGCGCCATGATTACGCGCTTACCTCCGATGGCCGCGAGCTGGCCGGTGTCCTGCGCCTTCTCGCCGCCTGGGGCTCGTCCGGCGCGGCGGCCGGCACGCCCGTCGGGGAGGGCCTCAGGCACGTCACGTGCGGCTCACTGCTCGAGGCGAGCTGGTATTGCCCGACATGCGCGCGCGCGGTCGACGACGACGACGCCTCGGACCTGGTTCGGGCCTGACGTTCGCCCGGTGCCGTCGGCGCTCGCCTAGTCAAATCGGGGTAGCGCAGACACCCCGCTCAGGGGTTACACTCGCGCCTCGGGTCCGCCGCCCGTATGAGCAGCCCGCGCGAGAGAGGCTCGAGTTGTCGAAGATTGCAACTTTTACCGGTCAGGCCGCTGCCCGCGACATCCTCACCCAGTCCGAAGCCGCCGACCGTGCGCGGCGCGTGGGCCACGTCGCGTACGAGATCGAGCTTGGTCTTGCCGCCGGTCAATCGACGTATCACGGCGAGGTGACGATCCGCTTCAGCGTCGCCGGCGCCGGTCCGCTCTTCCTCGATTGCCGCGGGCGCGAGATCGAGCTGCTGGAGGTAAACGGCCGGGAGCTCGAGCCGGATTGGACCGGCTACCGGCTGACGCTGCCGGCGCATGCCGTTGAGCCGGACATGGTCGTCCACCTTCGCTATGTCAACGACTACGACGCGACCGGTGACGGCTTCCATCACTTCATCGACCCCGAGGACGGCGGCGAGTACATCTACACCAACTTCGAGCCGTACGAGGCGCACCGGCTCTACCCGTGCTTCGACCAACCGGACATCAAGGCGACCTACCGTTTCACGGTCACCGCGCCCGACTCATGGGTCGTGTTCGGCAACGCTCCCGTGGCAGAGACGACTCCGACCAAGGACGGTCGCCTGCGCCATCGCTTCGACCAGACCGAGGTCTTCAGCACCTACCTGACCGCGCTCGTGTGCGGCCCGTTCGTCCTCCGCCGCCTGCAGCATGGATCGCTCGACCTGGGCCTCTACGCGCGGCGCTCGCTGGAGAAGCTTCTCGACGAACAGGCGCCGGAGATCCTCGAGCTGACCGGCCAGGGCATGGACTTCTACGCCAGGCTGTTTGACCAGCCGTATCCGTTCTCGAAGTACGACCAGGTCTTCGTGCCCGAGTACAACTCGGGCGCGATGGAGAACGTGGGCTGTGTCACGTACAACGAGTCGTACCTGTTCCGCGACAAGTCGACGGACACCCAACACCTCGATCGCGCGGAGACCTTCCTGCACGAGCTAGCGCACATGTGGTTCGGCAACCTCGTGACGATGCGCTGGTGGAACGACCTGTGGCTCAACGAGAGCTTCGCCACGTACATCAGCTACCTGTGCATGACCGAGGCGACGCGCTTCACGAACGCGTGGAAGGTCTTCAACTCCGACATCAAGCGCTGGGCGTACATGACCGACCAGCTGCCCACCACGCATCCGATCTCGGGCGATGCGGCTGACACGGAGATCGCCTTTCTCAACTTCGACGGCATCACCTACGGCAAGGGTGCCTCGGTCCTCAAGCAGCTCGTCAAGTACATGGGCGCCGATGCCTTCCGCGACGGTCTGCGCCTCTATTTCCGACGGCATGCCTGGAGCAACGCGACGCTGTCGGAGTTCCTCAGCTGCCTTGAGAAAGCCGGCCACCTGAGCCTGTCCGAGTGGGCCCAGCTGTGGCTCCAGACCGCGTCGCTCAATACGCTCGCCGCGCGTTGGACGACCGTCGAGGGCAAGACGAGCGGCTTCGCGATCGAGCAGACCGCGCCGGCGGATTACCCGACGCTACGCGCGCACGCGATCGAGATCGGATTCGGCCAGGACGCCGGCGGCAAGCTCACGTTCAACTCGGTGCCCGCGTCCGTTGCCGGCGCCATGACGCTGGTACCCGCGGCCGACGGCGTACCGGAGCCCGAGATCGTATTTCCGAACTATGGCGACCACGCCTACGCCAAGGTCGAGCTCGACCAGCGCACTGTCGACTATGTGCGCGGCGGCCTGGAGCGCGTCGGCGACGACCTGACCCGGAGCATGCTCTGGGCGTCGCTGTGGGAGATGGTCCGCGACCGCCAGCTCAAGTCGACCGAATACCTGGCCATCTGCCGGGCCCAGTTGGCGCAGGAACGTGACCAGGACATCCGCGAGGTCGTCCTCGAGCGCGTCGGCCTGGCGATCAACCGCTTCGTGCCCGAAGCGCGACGCATCGACGAGGCGCATGCCTGGTTCGTGCTCGCGCTCGACTCACTCGCCAAGGCCGGCGCGGAGGACGGGCGCATCACGTGGGCGCGCTCGGCGATCAGGGCAGCAGCGTCGGCCGCTGATGTCGCGCGTCTCGTCGCGATCGTCGACGGCAAGGAGAGCGTCGGCGATTTCGAGTTCGACCAGGAGATGCGCTGGGCAGTGGCGGTCAAGGCGATCGCCTACGGGGTGCCCGACGGCGACCGGCTGCTCGACGAGCAGGCGCGGCGCGATCCCTCCGACCGTGGGCGGCGCGCGGTTCTCCAGGCTCACGCAGCGCGGCCGACCGAGGCCGCCAAGCGCGAGGCATGGGAGCGCATCAACGGCGCAGGCTTCGGCTCATTCCATCTGACGCGAGCGGCGATGATGGGCTTCTTCTGGACGCACCAGGCCGAGCTCCTGGCGCCCTACGCCGAGGCCTTCTTCGGCCAGGTGCGCGAGATATTCGAGACCCGTGACCATCCCTTTGCCCGCGCATACATTCTGTCGCTTTACCCGGCGCACAACGCTGACCCGCGCGTGCTCGAGCACTCACGCCTCCTGCTCACCGAGCTTGACGGTTCGCTCCCGACGCTCTCGCGCCAGCTGCGTGAGGCGGCCGATGAGCTCGATCGGCAGATCAAGGTACGCCAGTTCGCCGAGCAGGACTGAGCAATGGCCAGCCGGCGCTGGGTCGAGCCGGTCGTTCTGGAGGGCAGCCTCGTCCGCCTCGAGCCGCTGGCACCCGAGCATCTGGCCGGGCTGATCGATATCGGCCTGGAGGCGGACATCTGGCGCTGGATGCCCATTCCGATCCAGACACCGGGCGAGATGCGCGCATGGCTCGATACCTCGCTCGAGGCAGCCAACGGTGGCTCGGAGATGCCCTTCGCGACGATCGTGCGCGACGGCGACAAGGTCGTCGGCAGCACGCGCTACATGAACATCGAACCGCGCCACCGTCGGCTGGAGATCGGCTACACGTGGATCAATCCGCGCTGGCAGCGATCGGCCGTCAATAGCGAGGCCAAGCTGCTGATGCTGCGGCACGCGTTCGACACGCTCGGCGCGCTGCGCGTCGAGTTCAAGACGGACTCCCTCAATGAGCGCTCGCGCGCCGCGCTGGCCGGCATCGGCGCGACAGAGGAGGGGACCATGCGCAATCACATGGTCACGCAGTCTGGGCGCCGCCGGCACTCGGTCTACTTCAGCATCATCGAGGAGGAGTGGCCGCGCGTCCGCCAGCAGCTGGAGGCGCGGCTCGCGCGCCATGCCCGCGCGGCCCACGCTAGTACGCCGAGTGCAGCGCCTTCTTCCGCGTCCGCCGAGCCCGATCCAGGTTGAACGCGGAGTTGACCAGCCCGACGTGAGTCAGCGCCTGCGGGAAGTTGCCCAGCTGGCGTTTGGCCTCCGGATCCCACTCCTCGGCCAGCAATCCGACGTCGTTGCGCAGGCTGAGCAGCTGCTCGAAGAGGCGCGTCGCCTCGTCGATCTCGCCGATCAGCGATAGGTTGTCGATCAGCCAGAACGTGCACGGCAGGAAAGCGCCCTCGCCGGGTGGCAGGCCGTCGTCCGTCTTGTCGGTCTTGTAGCGCAGCACGAAGCCGTCGCGCACGAGCTCGTGCCTGATCGCGTCGATCGTGCCGCGCATGCGCGGGTCCGTCGCCGGCAGGAAATGGACGAGCGGAATCATGAGCAGGCTCGCGTCGAGCTCCTTGCCGCCATACGCCTGGACGAAACTGTTGCGCTCGCGGTCGAAGCCATTCGCGCACACGTCGTCGTGGATCTGCTGGCGAACGCGGCGCCAGTCATCGACCGGACCGTCGAGGCCGAACTTCTCGACCGCGCCGACCGCGCGATCGACGGCGACCCAGGCGAGCACCTTGGAATGCGTGAACTGGCGCCTGGGGCCGCGCATCTCCCAGATGCCCTCGTCGGGCTCCTGCCAGTGCTCGATCACGAACTCGACCAGGTGTTTCTCGAGCGCCCAGGCGGTCTGATCTGACTCGATGCCGACACCACGAGCGAGGTGGAACGCATCGATCACTTCGCCAAAGACGTCGAGCTGAAACTGGTCGACGGCCGCGTTGCCGATGCGCACGGGCGCCGATCCGGCGTATCCGGGCAGCCAATCGAGAGTCTGCTCGATCAGGTGCGACTCGCCCGTCACCCCGTACAGCACCTGGAGTTGTTCCGGGTCGCCCGCCGCAGCGCGGAGCAGCCAGTTGCGCCACGCTCGAGCCTCGTCGCTGTAGCCACCGATGCTCAGCGCCCAGAGGGTGAACGCCGCGTCGCGCAGCCAGCAGTAGCGGTAGTCCCAGTTGCGGACGCCGCCCAGGTGCTCGGGCAGTGAGGTGGTCGGCGCGGCCACCATGCCGCCGGTCGGGGCGAAAGTGAGTGCCTTGAGGACCATCAACGACCGACGCACGTCGTCCTGCCAGTCACCCTTGTAGGTCAGCCGATCACTCCAGCCGCGCCACCACTCGACTGTCGTTTCGAGCGCGCCACCGGCATGGGGCGGCTCGTGCGGTGGCTCGTAGGACGGGCTCCATGAGAGGACGAAGGAAGCGAACTGGCCCTCCTCGACGGCGAACTCGGCGACCGTCCGTGCATCCTCACCGTGCGTCTGGATATCAGTCCGGAGCATGACCGCGTCAGGCCCCGAGATGAACATCAAGTCGCCGCCGACGCGTCGCGCCCATGGCACCATGCGGCCGTAGTCGAAGCGAACGATGAGCTCCATCTCGACCTCGACGCGGCCCTTGATGCCGTGCACGAGGCGGATCACGTCGGGTTGCGACGTGCTCGGCGGCATGAAGTCGGTGACGCGCATCATGCCCGTCTCGGTCTGCCACTCCGTCTCGAGCACCAGTGCGCCGGGCACATAGCGCCGCCGCGTGGCCCGTTCCATGCCCTTGGCCGCGAGCCGCCAGCGGCCGTTGCGCGGGTCGCCCAGTAACGCGGCGAAGAAGGCCGACGAATCGAAGCGCGGCGCGCACAGCCAGTCGATCGAGCCGTCGATGCCGACCAGCGCTGCGGTCTGCGTGTCGCCGATGAGCGCGTAGTCCTCGATGCGCAGTTGCACGGCGCGAGGCTACGCCGCGGCCGTGGGGGCCGGTCAGTGGCTGGAGCACGGCGCTACTTGCAGATTCGTCGCGGCGCCAGGCCGCGACGGCAGGGATCAGGCGACGCGCGCCGCGCTGTCCGCGCCGGGCGTCATCTGCCGGTCAGTTGAAGTGGCTCGCCGTGTAGTAGTCCGTGCACCAGAGCGCGGCGCCGGGCGGGTCGGCCGGCTGTGACTTGCGCCGAGCGTCGGCTCAAAGCCCTTGACGACCTTGACCGGAAGGTCGCGCTTCAGGTGCCGGTTGACGGCCTTCAGGTAGTCCTCTTCCTCGGGCGCGACGAGGGAGAAGGCCTCGCCGGCAGCGCCGGCGCGTCCGGTGCGTCCGATTCGATGAACGTAGTCGTGGGCGACGTGGGGCAGCTCGTAGTTGACGACGATCGGCAGGGCGTCGATGTCCAGGCCGCGCGCGGCGACGTCCGTGGCGACGAGAACGCGCACGTCGCCGCTCTTGAAGTCGGCAAGCGCGCGCTCGCGCTCCGGCTGCGAGCGGTCGCCGTGAATCGCCACTGCCTCGACACCGTCGCGGTCGAGCTGCGAAGCGAGCCGCCCGGCCATGAGCTTGGTGCGCGTGAAGACCAGCACCTGGCGCAGGTTGCGCTTGCGCACGATCTCGACCAGCAGCTCACGCTTGCGGTCGGCGTCGACGAGGTAGACGACCTGATTGACCGTGTCCGCAGACGTCGTCTGCGGCTCGATGTCGACCGATATCGGGTCGTTCAGGAGCGATCTCGCGAGGCCGCGGATCTCTGCCGAGAATGTGGCCGAGAAGAGCAGCGTCTGCTTGCGGTTGGCGAGCAGGTCGACGATGCGCCGGATGTCGGGCAGGAAGCCCATGTCGAGCATCCGGTCGGCCTCGTCGAGGACGAGGATCTCGACCTGGCTCAGGTTGACGGTGCGCTGGCCGACATGGTCGAGCAGGCGACCCGGGGTGGCGACGAGGATCTCGACGCCGGCGAGCAGCTCCTTGGTCTGGGGCTCGATCGGGACACCGCCGTAAACCACGGAATAGCGCAGCGGCACGTGGCGGCCGTAGGTCCGGAACGAGTCGTAGACCTGGACGGCGAGCTCACGGGTGGGCGTCAGGATCAGCGCGCGAACCGGATGGCGGGCCGGCGAGAAGCTCGTGTTGGCGTGCCTGCGCAGCATTTCGAGCATGGGCAGCGCGAACGCCGCCGTCTTGCCCGTGCCGGTCTGGGCGCGACCCATGACGTCACGGCCTGCGCCGACGAGCGGGATCGCCTGCTCCTGGATTGGGGTGGGTATCTCGTAGCCCTGCTCGCTGACCGCGCGCAGGATCTCCGGGCTGAGCCCGAAATGGTCAAAAGTCAAACGTTGGTTTCCTCTCGATGAACGGAGTATGCAGGACTCAGGCGGTTCACGTTTTCACGCCTCGCCACGGCGCCACTGCCAGAACCAGTAGGCCGGCGCGATGAAGACCCGATCGAACGCGGGCAGGGTGCGCACGACGTGCCCGCCCCAGCCCTTCTTGAAGCGGTAGACGCCGTCGAGTGGATCGCTCTGAGCGGCCTTTTCGAGCGCGGTGAGCTCATCGGGCGGCATCGAGTTACTGGCCGTGGCCAGCTCGTGGCGGCCGCGCGCGTCGGCGATGCCCCACAGGTCCCACGTCCGTGCCCCGCGCTCCTTTGCCCAGCGGATGGCATGCCACTGCAGCAGGTGCGCGGCGCGATGCTCGAGGCCGAGCGAGTTCGAGCCGGCCGCAAGGTATGTCCCGTGGCGGCCCCAGGCGAGCACGAGCGAAGCGGCGATCGGCTGACCATTGAGCTCGGCGATCTGGAGGCGCGCCGCGTCGCCGAACGCGTGCAGCAACAGCCGGTAATAGCCCGCGCTGTGGAAGCCGAAGCTCTTGCGCTGGTTGGTTGCGACGAGCATCTGGTGCAGCACGTCCGCGTCGGCTTCGGGCGCGCCGACACGCATCACGACTCCGTCGCGCTCGGCGCGCCGGATATCCGCCCTGTGGCCCTTCGAGAACGCAGCCATGAGCTGCTCGTCGGTGGGCGCCAGGTCGAGCCTGATCGTCGAGCGTGGCTGGAGAGTCCGCTCGGATGTCTTGAAGCCGAGCTGGCGCAGGCTGGCGCGCAGAGAGTCGGAGCCCGGGCTGTCCTCGAGGACGTCCGGCTCGAAACGCAGGAAGGCCGCGCGCTGCGAGCGCGCCACCCGGACCAGTTCGCGGATCAGCGCCTGGTCGCGGCGCGCGTCTCCGGAGAGCACGGGGCCGCGCGGCACATAGGCCACGGCCAAGCCGCGGTAGGGCCGGATCAGGAGTTGTGCGGCCGCGCTCTTGTCGCGTGCCGCGAGGCGCACAGGCCGCCAGCCGAAGTGCGACTTGAGCTCGCCCCAGCCCCACGACTGGAATGGCTGTCCGCCGAGGCCGGCGACGAGGTCATCCCACGCCGCGTGGTCGTCGACAGGGACGACAGCTGTGGAATCGGTCGCCGATTCGCCCGCTGTCACCGTCATCACGCCCGATTGTGACCGGGCGATCAGTGCAGCGCTCGACGCGCTCCGCATATCGGGCAGGTCGCGCTGGCGCCGGACGGATCCGGCAGGAGGAACGTGGCGCAGCCGTTCGTGGAACAGAATAGGCGGCTGCCGCCGGCCGATGTGCGCCGGATGCGCCGTCGCGCAGACGCATGCTGGCTGAAACTGCTATGAGTGTATTGAGACCGTAGTTGCATAGAGTTGAACCAAGAAACCTTCTGTGGGGCCTGCCGGCTCGTACGTATCGTGGCGCCGGCGGCTATTTGCTTCAGCTCCACGACGCTTCCTTTACCTGCGTCGGAGCTTATGACCCAATCGGGGCCGCGGGAGCGAGGCTTTGATGCTCAGACCTGCGGTTCTCTCCGGTTGTCGGATGTCATTCTAGTCGAGTCCGGCGATTCGCCTCTCCGGTACGTTTGGCCCGACGTTCGAGCCGTTTGTCATTTTGCGCCAGACGCGCCGCGCTGGGCGGCCTTGTGAGCACGTTTGCCGGCCTGGTACTCGGCGAGCGTGGCCGGGGAGTCGACGTCGCCCAGGCTCGGATGGCGGGGCGCCACGTCCTCCCAGCCCGGCGGCTTGACGCCGAAACGCCTACCCACGATGGCGATGATCGTCTTGGCCTTCATCTCGCCGATACCCGGCAGAGCCAGCAGGCGCTGCTCGAGGTCCTGTCCCGTCCGCGCCTCGGTCCACACGCGGCCGGCGTTGCCGTCGTAATCGCGCGCCAGCGCCGCACACAGCTCCTGTGTGCGGCGAGCCATGCTGCCCGGGAAGCGATGCAACGCCGGCCGCTCCCGGAACGCCTGCTCCAGCTTCGACGGATCCATCGCCGCGATCTTGCCCGGATCGAGCGTGCCGATCCGCTTGCGCAGCTCCAACGGCCCGGAGAAGGCCTTCTGGAGCGGCACCTGCTGGTCGAGTACGAAGCCCGATCAGCAGCGCATTGGGATCAGTTTCGAGGAGACGATCTGCTCCGTCGTTGCCCGTGAACGGGAGCAGCGGCGTCTGGTTGGCCATCGGTCAGATCTTATCGGGTGAGTTCGCCTCGGCGGCGCGCACGGCAGTCATACTTTCGGAAGGCGGCAGAAGCGTAGGGAGAATTACACATGGCACGTGACGAAGCGCGCACGGCGCGCGCCGCGCAGGAACCAATCGTCGGCGGACTCCCCGATGCACCCGGGATCATCACCGCGCTGACCCTCACGCCGGGCCTGGGCATTCACCTGCGCGGCCTGGCCGACGAGCTGCTCGTCAACGACCACCCGGGGGCGACCCTCACGCGCGCTGAGCGCGAGATGCTCGCGACGGCGACGTCGGCCGGCAACGCCTGCTTCTACTGCATGGACTCGCACGGTGCGTATGCGAGCGAGCTGCTTGCCCGGTCGGGACACCAGGATCTCGTGCCTGTCGTGGGCGGCATCAAGCGTGGCTCGTCAGACGGCGTGTCGAGCAAGATGCAGGCGCTCCTGCACATCTCCAGGACGGTCGCCCGTGATCCGTTCGATCTGACCGCGACCGACACCCAGGCCGCACTAGATGCCGGCGCCACCGACGGCGACGTGCAGCTGGCGGTGCTCATTGCTGCCGCCTTCTGCATGTACAACCGGATCGTCGAGGGCTTCCGCGCGCGCACCTTGCCCACGGAGGAGGCCTATCGCGGCCGCGCGGCGCAGATTGCCGAGTTCGGTTACAGCTCGCGCCAGGTCACGTCCATTCCGGGTTGAGCGTGTCGACGCCTTGACCGCTCAGATGCGGCCGAGGAAGTCGAGCACCCGCGTCATGAGCAGCGCCGTGGCGTCGGGGTCGTACGACGGGAGGGAGCTGTCGGCGAAGTAGTGCTGGTCGCCCGGGTACAGGAACAGCTCCGCGTCGTGGACGGTCGCGACAATCTCGCGGGCGGCGTCGATGTCACCCTCGTCGACGAAGATCGGGTCGTGGTCGGCGCCATGGATCTGGACCGGCACGCCGTCCGGCCAAGGCCCGAATGCCCACTCCCCGCTGATCGGGATGCACGAATAGAACAGGAGCGCACCGCGCGCGCCCGGTCGCGTCTGGGCAAGCTGCTGGGCGATCGTCACGCCGAACGAGAAGCCGGCATAGACGAGCTCGGCCGGCAACTCGTCGGCAGTGCGGATGCCGCGCTCGCGGAGCGCGTCGAAGTCCTGGGCGTTGATGAAGGCCATGCCCTCGGCGATCGAGTCGAACGTCCGGCCGTCGAACAGGTCGGGCACGTGGACGGTGTGACCCGCGGCGCGCAGCTCGTCGGCGAAGGCCGTGATGCCGGGCGTCATGCCCTGAGCGTGGTGGAAGAGCAGGACATCGGCCATCGATACCTCCAGGGATCGGGTCTTGGGGACGATCAGCGAGCGGCTGGTGCCGAACCAGCAGCGTCCGAGCGTGCATTGACGCCCAAGCCGACCGGGCAGGAGACGCCCGTCGACTGGTCGGGGCAGTAGCCCGCCGGATTCTTGGCCAGATACTGCTGGTGGTAGTCCTCGGCGAAATAGAACTCGGGCGCCTCGACGATGTCGGTCGTGATGTGTCCGTAGCCCGCCTTCGTCAGCTCGCGTTGGTAGGCATCGCGCGAGGCCTCGGCGGTTCGCTTCTGGTCGGGGCCATACGTGTAGATCGCCGAGCGGTACTGGGTGCCCGTGTCGTTGCCCTGGCGCATGCCCTGGGTCGGGTCGTGCTCCTCCCAGAAGTGCGTGAGCAACTCTTCATACGAGACCTTGCTCGGGTCGCAGATCACGCGTACGACCTCGGCCTGGCCGGTCTTGCCTGAGCAGACCTCCTCGTACGTGGGATTCGGCGTGTAGCCGCCGGCATAGCCGACGGCCGTGGCGACCACGCCGGGCACGTTCCAGAACGTCTTCTCGACGCCCCAGAAGCAGCCCGCCGCGAACATTGCGATCTGCGTGCCGTCGGGGTAAGGCGGGGTGATCTTCGCGCCGTTGACGAAGTGATTTTCGGTAACTCGTATTGCCGTCGAGCGGCCGGGGAGCGCGGCGCCCGGCTCGGGCATCTTCATCTTGTCGCGGTTGAACAGGAACACTTGAGAGCCTCCGATCGTTGGTCCTTCCAGTCTAGGTACGCCGCATTGACCCGCTCGGATCTGACCATGGCTGGCTGCCGATAGGCCCAGCACGCGCCAGCCGCGCCTGCCAAACTTGGCCTTGCCGTGTCAAAAGGGGATAACGGGTTGCGCGTTACCCGCGCTTTTCGTTCGCCTGCCGCCATCCTGGTCGCGTTCGGTTTTGCGCTGCTCGGCGCCGCCACACCCACCGTGGCCGCCAAGCCACAGGCGTTGGAGGGCATCGACGTCTCGCATTACCAACCGCAACTTGATTGGAGCAAGGTGCAGCACGCCGGCGTCAGCTTCGTAATCGCCAAGGCGACCGAGGGACGCACGTTCGTCGACCCGCATTACGCGACCTACAAGAAGCAGGCCGAGGCGCAGCGCTTGGCCTTCACCGCCTACCACTTTGCACGTCCCAACAAGTCCGCTGGAGATGCCGTCGCCGAGGCGGATGCATTCTTGGCCGCGGCCCAGCTCAATGGACGCGATCTCGTGCCCGTGCTCGACCTGGAGGACAACGGAGGACTGGGCGTGCGCCGGCTGAAGCTCTGGACGAAGGACTGGCTGGACGAGGTCCAGGCCAAGTTGGGCGTCAAGGCGATCATCTACGCGTCCCCGGCCTTCTGGAGGTCGAAGCTGGGCAACAGCCAGTGGTTCGCGGCCAATGGTTACCGGCTGTGGATCGCCGATTGGACGACGGCCAGCGCGCCGACGGTTCCGGCCGGCGACTGGGGCGGCAAGGGCTGGACGTTCTGGCAGTACGACAACTGCGGCTCGGTCGCCGGCATCAAGGGCTGCGTGGATCGTGACCGATATGACGGCACCGGGCTGGCCCCGCTCAGGATCAGGAACAACCGCTGATGGTCTGTGCCGATTGGTCACCAGGGGTCGGGATTCGGCTTTCCGCGGGGCGGGTCGAAGAAGATGGCAACGCGCCGATCGGGAGCGTCCTCGTCCGGCGCCTGGAGCTGGAACGCGGCGCCAAATCGGTCGCGCAGTCCGACGCGCAGGTCATGCACCGTCCGGTTCGTCAACGCCACGTCGGCGACGTCCTGGGCGCGCTCGGCGACGACTGGCGACGGCCAGAACCGCGCGTAGACGTGGATCGCCTCGTAGCCGTCCGCGGCCCACGCGATGCGCACCGAGCCGTCGCTTTCCATCCTGCAATTCTGCCCGGGCCGGTACGAATGGGCGTGTTGTCGCCCGAGCCCGGTCGAACCGACGATGGCCGTCTGCCGTGGACGACCAAATAACGAGTCAAAGGGAGAAGGCCTTGATGAAACTGCGCGGCCGCTTGAGTCTCGGTCTTGTCATTCCCATCGTTGCCGTCGCCGGCCTTTTGCTGGGCGCGGCGCCGGTCACGGCAACAGCGCCGGCGGATCCTGCGGATTTCCCCGCGGGCTATACCGGCTACCACACGTACGCCGAGATGCTCTCCCAGATGCGGGCGACCGTCAGCGCCCACCCGTCGATTGCCAAGCTGTACGACCTGGGCTCGACCTTCCAGGGCAACCACGAGATGTGGGCGCTCAAGATCAGCGACAACGTCGGCCGCGACGAAGCCGAGCCCGAGGTGCTGGTCGAGTGCAACATGCACGCACGGGAGCACATCACGACCGAGATGTGCCTCTACCTGACCCAGCTGCTGACCAACAACTACGGCAAAGCGGGCGCCGTCGGCCGGCAGGTGACGAAGATCGTCAAGTCGACCGAGATCTGGATCATTCCCATGGTCAATCCGGATGGCTCGATGTACGACATCAGCAACGGCGCCTTCCAGGGCTGGCGCAAGAACCGGCAGACGTTTGACTACTCGAACAAGGTCGGGATCGATCTGAACCGCGACTGGAGCTACATGTGGGGCTGCTGCGGCGGGTCGAGCGCCAACCCCGGCTCCGCCCGCTATCGGGGCAACGCACCATTCCAGGCGACCGAGGACCAGCTCCTGCGCAACTTCATCCTCAGCCGGCGAATCAATGGCGTTCAGCAGATCAGCGAGGTGCTCAACATCCATTCATATGGCGAGCACGTCCTCTATCCCTATGGCTACACGAAGACGGCCGTGCCTGCGGACATGACCCAGGACGACCATGCCACGTTCGTGGCCATGGCCCGGCAGATGGCGTCGCTCAACGGCTACCACGCGATGCAGGGCAGCCACATGTACATCTACGACGGCGACTTCATCGACTGGGTCTACGGTGACCAGCACATCTTTGGCTTCACCTGGGAGATGTACCCGAAGTGGGGCTGCCAGTGCGGCGGCTTCCATCCACCGGACACTGTCCTGAGCCGGGAGACGACGCGCAATCGTGATGCCGCGCTCTACTTCTTCGCGCAGGCAGGGTGCCCATATGGCGCGGCCGGCCTCGCGGGCAAGTACTGCAGCTAGGTGAGTCTCGTCGTCGTCCAGCTCAGGCTTGGCCGCGCGCTCGGCCTTGCCGCGCTCATCATGGGCGGCGCGTTGAGTGTCCTCTCCGGCGCCGCCCCGGCGCGCGCCGCGGTGCCCCAGGATTTCCCCTCTGGCTACGAGGGCTACCACAACTACGCCGAGATGGTCGCCGACATCGACGCCGAGGTCGCTGCCCATCCAAAGATCATCAAGAAATTCTCGATCGGCAAGAGCTACGAGGGCCGTGACATCTGGGCGGTCAAGATCAGCGCCAACGTCAACTTTGACGCAAGCGAGCCAGAGGTCCTCTTCGAGGCCATGCACCACGCACGGGAGCATCTGGCCGGCGAGGAGGCGCTCCACCTGATCCACCTGCTCGTCGACAATTACCGATCCAAACCCGCCAACCAGACGACGGACCTCCAGCGGCGCGTGTCCGCAATCGTCAAGTCGCGCGAGATCTTCATCGTGCCGATGGTCAACCCCGACGGCGCGGAGTACGACATCTCGAGCGGCACCGGCTTCAAGGACTGGCGCAAGAACCGCCAGCCGACTCCGGGCAGCAGCCAGATCGGCACCGACCTCAATCGCAACTGGGGCTACAAGTGGGGCTGCTGTGGCGGTTCGTCAAGCAAGCCCGGCAACATCACATATCGCGGGCCACAACCATGGTCCGCGCCCGAGGTTCGGGCTCTGCGCGACTTTGTCCTGAGCCGCGTGGTCAACGGCCGACAGCAGATCACCGAAGCCATCTCGTGGCACACGTTCAACGAGCAGGTCATGTGGCCTTATGGCTACACCAAGGCCGACCTGCCACGGACGATGACCGCCGACGACCTGGCGGCATTCCAGGCGCTTGGGACGCAGATGGCCGACCGCAATGGCTACACGGCGCAGCAGCTGTCGGACCTGTACATCACCGACGGCGACGCGACCGACTGGTTCTACGGCGACCAGCGCATCTTCGCCTTCACGATCGAGATGTACCCGACCGACGCCGTCCCGGAGCCACGCGGCTTCTATCCACCCGTCTCGGTCATCGATCGCGAGACGACGCGCAACGACGACGCGGTGCTCTACTTCCTGGAGCAGGCCGGTTGTCCGTACGCCGTCGCCGGCCTGGGCACGACCGACTGTGGACCGCTGTACGACGACTTCGAGACGGCGCGCGGCTGGACAGTCAATCCCTACGGCACCGACACCGCGACCAAAGGCGCCTTCCAGCGCGCCATCCCGCAGCAGAGCGCCGATTCGAGCGGCGTCAAGCAGCTCGCCTACGGCTACAGCGGTCAGGCCGCGCTCGTGACCGGCGCCAAGGCCGGCGCCACGGCTAACGCGGACGATCTCGATGGCGGCGTCACCTCCGCGCTCTCGCCGCCGGTCCGGCTGGGCAAGTCCGGAACGACGGGCTGGACGCTCGACTTCCGCTACGCGTTTGCCCACGATGCCCGCTCTACCGCGGCCGACTACCTGCGCGTCAGCGTCAACGGCACGAACGTGTTCGAGGCGGACGGCAGCGCCACGAACGTAAACGCGGCATGGACCGAACAGACGGTCAACCTCGACGCGTTTGCCGGGCAGCAGGTGCACGTGCTCGTCCAGGCGGCCGACGGCGGTCCGGATTCGCTCGTCGAGGCGGCCGTGGACGACGTCCGCATCTACCAGGCGCCGTAGTCATCCGGCGCCCCCGGCGCCGCCGGGCGCCGTTTTATACGCTGGCTTTACGGTCCTGTGATGGATTCGCCCAGACAGCGGTAGTAGAATTCCCTGTCTAGCGAGGTGTGAGCGTCATGAACCATCGCCAGCGCCGTATTAGACGGCCAGACAGGAGGATCCTGGACGTTGAGGCGTCTTCGGTCCTGTCGGTCACCGCGGATGCTTCCTGCGGCTCGATGAACCTCGCCTTCCAGCCCAGAGCGGGCAACATCAGCAGCGACACGCGAGCCGGCACAGCCGGGTGATCCGGGGCCTGATGCGGATCGTGCCTTCCGCGGCGCGGATCACCAGGACTTGATGTCGGAGACCCACACTCGTTCCCGGAGTGTGGGTCTTCTGGTGCCCAGGGAAGAGACGTGACAGAGAGGTTGAGCTTGGCCGACATCACCCACCCAGCAGCGGAGGAGTACGCCCGGCAGCACTCGTCACCGGAGCCGGACGTCCTTGCCGGCGTGATGGAAAGCACGCACGAGTTCGCCGGCTCGTATCGGATGCTGACCGGGCATCTCGAGGGGCGCTTCCTGAAGATGCTGGTCGCGATCAGCGGTGCGCGGCGCATCCTGGAGATCGGCACGTACACTGGTTACTCGGCACTCTCGATGGCCGAGGCGCTGCCTGCTGACGGCATGCTGATCAGCTGCGAGATCGACGAGACCCACGCCGCGCTGGCACGGCAACACATCGCGGGTTCGCCGCACGGCGCGAAGATCGAGATCCGCGTCGGCCCCGCGCTCGACACGATTGCCGCGCTCGACGGAACCTTCGACATGGTCTTCATCGACGCGGACAAGCCGTCGTACCCGGCGTACTACGAAGCCGTGCTGCCGCGCCTCGCCGAGCGTGGCTTTATCTGTGCGGACAACGTCCTCTGGTCGCTACAGGTCCTCGATGAGGAGGACCGCTCGCCATCGACCGCCGCGCTCCGCGACTTCAACGAGCGCGTGGCAAGCGACCCACGCGTCGAATGCGTGATGGTTCCCATCCGCGACGGCCTGACCATCATCCGCCGGATCTAGCGTTCACAGTCAACGTCAAGGATGCGACCAGTCGACTCGCAGGCAGGTTCGCGATCTTGCCATCACCACAAGCGTCACCCACGCCGGAGGAACTGGTATTTCATGCGCCGACTGATCTGGCTGCCCATCGTCGGGTTTCTGCTCATCGCCGGTGCCGCAATCGCCGCTGCTGCCGCCGGCCCGAGCATTACACCCAGCCACGGCCTGTTTGACGCTGCGTCACCCGCGCTGAGCGCCGCCGCCAGTCCGAGCACGAACGACAACGGCGGCCAGCCGGGCATGAGGGGATGGCTGGGCCCAATGCCAGGGGCCGGACCGGGTGCCGATCTCCTGAGCCAGGTCCTGGGCGACCTGGTCAAAGCGGGCACGATCACCCAGGCGCAATCCGACGCGATCACCCAGGCGCTCAAGCAGGCGGTCACCAACACGCAGACGCAGGCGCAGCAGCAGCGCCAAGAGCTTCAGCAGGAATGGACCCAGATCCAGGGCTTCCTGCAGGACGGCGTCATTACCCAGGACGAGGTCAACCAGCTGCCGGCCGACAGCCCGTTCCGGCAGGCGTTCGACAGCATTGCCCAGGACGGCAAGGTCACCGTCCAGCAGCTCCAGCAGCTGATGCACGGCTTCGGCATGGGTCCGGGCATGATGCGCGGGCGCCCTGGGTTTGGTCCCGGACCCGGAATGCCCGGGCCGTGGGGCCCCGGCGGGCCGTGGAACAACGGCGGCAACGGCCAGAACCCGCAGTCTTCACCGAGCCCGAGCACGACCGGCACGAGCTCATAACCCGATCTCCTCTTTCCCCTCCGTTTTCGACCGGAGGCCCTCTCCCCGGGCCTCCGGTCTTTTCTTTGCTCAGGTCGTCTCGGTCACCTTGCTGATCGTCCGCGGCCGGTCTGGGTCGAGGCCGCGCGCGACGGTCAGGTGGTATGCATAAAGCTGGCCGGGGATGATGTCGACGACGGGTGACAGCCAGCCTGGAACGTCGGCAGGCAGCGTCAGACCGCGATCGATGCTGCGCGCCGCGGCCGAATCCGAGAGCACCAGGACCTGCGCTCCGTGGACATCCCGCAACTGCTCGAGGACGTCCATCTGGGCATCGAGTGGTGGCCCGCTGGGTGCCACGGCCAGGACTGCGAAGCCACGCTCGGCGAGTGCCATCGGGCCGTGCTCGAAGTCGGCCGTGGAGTAGGGGACTGCCAGCAGCTGGGCCATCTCCTGGAGCTTGAGCGCCCACTCGCGCGCGGTCGCGTAGCCGTAGCCACGGCCAAGGACCACGCAACTCGTCCGATCTGAATGGCCGCTCGCGACCGCGCGCGCCTCTTCCTCGACGGTGAGTGCCTGCGCCATCAGGTCCGGGACACGGGCTAGCTCACTCTGTTCTGCCTGCGACATCGGATCGAGCGCGCCTGACAGGAGCGCGACGGACAGCAGCTCGGTCGTGTACGTCTTCGTCGCCGCGGTGGCCAGCTCCGGCCCAGCCTCAATCGACACGGCAACCTCGGCCGCCTCGGCGAGCGGAGAGTCGGTGTCATTGGTCAGCGCGATCGTGGGCGCCCCCTGGCGCCGTGCCTCGTCGACGACCGCGACGATGTCCGGTGATCGGCCCGACTGCGAGATGGCGATCACGAGAGCATCGGAATAGTTCGGGCGAGCGCCGTAGAGCGTGATCGCCGACGGCGTGGCAAGCGCCACGGCGAGGCTGTTGCGGATGCCGAAGAGGTACTGGGCGTACAGTGCGGCGTTGTCCGACGAGCCCCGTGCGGCGATGAGCGCGAAACGCGGCCGGCGCCCGGTGACCAGCTCGCGAACAGGCGCGAAGGACACCGGCGCAGCGGACAGCAGGCGCTGCGCGGCATGCGGCTGTTCGAGGATCTCGTCGCGGAGTGCCATGTCGCCCTCGGCTAAAGGCCGTGGCCACGCTGGTACAGGCCGCGGATGTCGACCGGCAGCCGGCCGGTGAATGGCGCCTCGCCGAAGAGCGCCCCGGCCAGCGCTTCCATGCTCGGCCGCAGGATGCCGTAGGCGCAGACATACGTGCGTGCCTGGGCATACGAGCACACGTCCCACGGCGTGCGCAGAGCGACGCAGATCGCTGTGGGTTGTACGTCCAGCACGGCATTGGCCAGTGCCGCCTGCTCCGGCCGCAGGTTGGCCATGGCAGTGCCGACGACAACCACGTCGTATTCGCGCACCCGCTCGCGTATCGCGGCAATCTCCGTTCTCGTCGGCTCGGAGGAGGTCAGCAGCTCATCCGTGTGCGGCGCTCGCCGCCGCACCGCGGCGGCGAGCGCCGTCGGCACGGTGTCGGAGGTATCGGCCGGTGTCAGGCGCACGCCGGGGGAGTGGACGACCGCGACGCGAGCGTCAGGATCGATGCGTAACGGCAGGAGCCCGTCGTCGTTGCGCACGAGGGTGATCGATCGCGCCGCGAGCTCGGCCGCCAGCGCCTCGTGCTCTGGACAGCCCACGACCTCGAGACCCGGCTGCGCGAACCCAGCCAGCCATTCGCGCAGCGCCGCCAGTCGGCCGGCCGCGAGCGCCGCCGAGTCGGGTCCGATGAGCCTGCGCTTGAGTGCCTGCGCGACGGCCGTTTCGAGACGCGCGACGAGCTCGGGATCGGGCGTCGCCAGCAGGAGGTCCTCGCCGGCGCGCAGCGCGGTGATCACGTCCACGACCTGGGCCACGCCCTGCGCGACGGCACCCATGTCGAGCGCGTCGGTGATCGCCAGGCCGTCGAAGCCGAGCTCGTCGCGCAACAGGCCCGTGACGACGGCCTCGGACAGGCTGGCCGGCAGGCCGCGATCGCCGGTGATCGCGGGCAGGGCAATATGTCCGGCCATGGCGAGCTTCGCGCCGGCGGCGATCGCGGCCCTAAACGGCACGAGCTCGCGTTGCCTCAGCTGCGCAAGCGACGCATCGACGACGGCCATGCCGTGGTGCGTATCGGCGGTCGCGTCGCCGAGGCCCGGGAAGTGCTTGACCGTCGCCGCCACGCCTTCGGCCTGGAGCCCGCGGACATAGGCCGCGGCGTGCTCGCCGACCAGCGCGGGCGAATCGCCGAAGGAGCGGATGCCCAGCGCGGGGTTGTCGGGTGCCGTGGCGAGATCGCACGAGGGCATGTAGTTGACGTTCACGCCGAGCGCCAGCATCTCGCGCGCCGTGGCCCGGGCGACCTTCTCGGTCAGTGCTGGATCTGCGGCCGCGCCGAGGGCCATGGCGCCGGCGAACTCGGTCGGCCCGTCGCCCAGCGCGTTGAGCTGGCCGCCCTCCTGGTCGGTGGCGATCAACAGCGGTCGTGCTATCGCCGGCGCCGCCGACTGGAGCTGTGCGGTCAGCGCACGCACCTGCTCGATCGACGAGACGTTGACGTCGCGAAAGAGTGTTACCCCTGCGTAGGGGTGATCGGTGAGCGCCTGGGCCACCTCCGCCGGGACTTGCATCCCGGCGAAGGCGACCATCAGCCGCTCGGCCGTCATGACTTGACTGAGCCCGCCAGAATCCCTCGGATGAACGCCCGCTGGAGGAGGAGGAACACTACCAGCGGCACGATCATCGTCACGAACGCGCCCGCAGTCAGGACGTGCCACGCCTCTTGGTGGCTGCCGATGAGGTTGTAAAGAGCCGTCGGCAGGACCTGCACGTCGGCATTTACACCCAGGAAAACGAGAGCTACGAGCAGGTCGTTCCAGACCCACAGGAATTGGAAGATGGCAAACGCACCGAGCGCCGGGATCGACAGCGGCAGAACGATCGAGGTGAAGATCTGGAAGTGCGATGCGCCGTCGATGGATGCCGACTCGAACAGGTCGCGGGGCAGCTGCGATATGAAGTTGTAGAGCAGGAAGACGGCCAGCGGCAGGCCGAAGGCCGTGTGCGCCAGCCAGATGCCCAGGAACGTGCCCGTCAGGTGGAGCATTGAGTAGATCTGCAGGACCGGGATTAGCGCCATCTGGATCGGCACGACGAGCAGGCCGACGACGATAGCGAACAGGATGCCCCGGCCGCGGAACGGGATCCAGGCGAAGGCGTAGGCCGCGAAGGCGGCCATCGTGATCGGGATGACGGTGCTCGGAAGGGTGACGATGAGGCTGTTCAGGAACGCGTTGCCCATGCCCTGGCCGTTGATGACCTGGGCGTAGTTGTCGAGCGTCCACTGCGTGCTGAACAGGTTGATCAGCGCGTCCCACCAGCCGGTCAGGGTGATGTCTCGCGCCGGCCGGAATGATGTGACGAACAGGCCGAACGTCGGCACCGACCAGAGCAGGCACAGGAGCACGACCGCGAGGCGGAAGGGCAGGCTGCGCATCAACAGCGGACGCCACGCCCGCAGCCGGGTCGAGCGCGGCATTGGCTTCGCGATCGCGGTCATGACCCGACTCCTTGCTGGCGCAGGTTGCGCAGGTTGACGTACATGACGGGCAGTACCGCGATGAACAGGACGACCGCCAGCGCGGCGGCGCGACCGTCCTGGAAGTACTGGAACTTCTCGAGGAACATTCGGTTGGCGACGACGTCAGTGCCGAAGCGGCCACCGGTTATGACGTAGACGATGTCGAAGATCTTCAGCACGGCGATGGCGATGGTGGTCGCCACGGTGATGATCGAGCCCTTGATGATCGGCACGATGACCCGGAAGAAGATCTGGCGCTCACCGGCGCCGTCGAGTCGCGCTGCCTCGATCACCTCAATCGATACGCCCTTGATCGCGGCTGAGAGCACGACCATGGCGAAGCCGGTCTGGAGCCAGATCATGATCACGATCAGCAGGTAGGTGTTGACCGGCGGCGTGTTGATCCAGTTGACAGGCTGGCCGCCAAGCGTCGTCCAGACCGCATTGAGCAGGCCGTACTGGGGTGTCCCCGCGGGCCGCCACGTGTATATGAAGCGCCAGATCACCGACGCGCCGACAAGCGAGATAGCGAGCGGCAGGAAGATGAAGGTCTTGGCCAGCGCTTCGCGCTTGATGCGGTCGAACAGACCGGCGATGACGAGGCCGATGAGCACGCTGCCGCCAGTCGCCACGATGAGCCAGATGACATTGTTGATCAGGACCCCGCGCAGGTCGGGTGTCAGCAGCTGGCCGTAGTTATCGCTGAAGCCCTTGTCGGCGACGATGCTCGTCCAGATCGTCACGACCGTGGAATAGACGAGGTACACGCCCAGCAGGGCAACGGCCGGCAGCACGAAGACCCATGGGATGATGCGCATCTGCGTGCGCGGCTTGAGCAGGCCGACAAGGGCGCTCAACCCGGCATAGACCATCCATACGCCGCCGACGCCCGCGATCAGCGCGACGCCGACCAGCAGCAGCTTCGCGAAGAATTGGTCGCCCCCGCCGTTGCGCAACGCCTGGGCACCAGTTGAGTTGCCGAGAAGGTCGTAGATCGAGGCAAGGAGGTTCGCCGCGCCCTTCGGGTCGGCCATGAACCTGACCCCGACAACGATGACGACGATGCCAAGCAGCGCGGCGATCGGCAACAGCCAACGTTGCGCCGTCTCTCTGCGTGATCTCGCCCCTGTCACCACCGCCATTGGCTCGCTCCTTGTGGCTCGTGAGTGAGAGTGGTGCCGGGGCGCGTCGCGCTAACGCGACGCGCCCCGGAATTCTGACTGATCCGTTGGGCTACGGAGTCGGCCAGCTGTCGTCGATTGCCTTGAGGACGGTATCGGTGCTCGGGTTGGTCCCGCCACCGTTGATCCAGTCGGACAGCTGACTCCACTCCGTGCCTGCACCGACCGAGGCCGGCATGAGGTCGGAAGCGTCGAAGCCGAAGCCCTTCGCCGTCGCAACGATGTTCGCTGCGATCTGGAGCTTGTACTGACCGGCGTACCAGTCATTCGGGGTGGTCTGGTTGGCGGAGATCGCGCTGCCGGCGCGGATCCAGTTCTCGGTGCCTTCCGGCGTCGAGAGGAATTCCGCTACCGCGAGCACCTCGGGCCGAACGGCAGAGCCGTTAGCCGGCGCCGGGATGAGCAGCGTGTCGCCGGAGCCCTCAACCACCTGGCCCAGAGTCGGGTCGATGACCGGGAACTCGAAGATGCCGATGTCCTGGCCGAGGATGTACTGCGAGGTCTTGGCACCGGCCTTGACATCCGGGAAGAAGTCCGGGCCGTACCAAGTTGCCTGCTTCTGCATCCAGCAGCCGGGCGTGAAGCCGTCCCAGTTATCGCCGGCCGAGGCGGGCGGGAACATGGGATCCATGGGGTCGGTCTGGGGCGTGGCGATGATCGCCGGCACGCCGCCGAACACGTAGTTCGGGGTGAAGAAGATCTTGGCCAGATAGTTGTCCATCGCGGCCTTGATCCCCGGGTCCTGGAACGTGACCTGGTGCGTGATCCACTTGTTGTAGTAGTCCACGCCCATCGTCTTGAGGACGACCTCTTCGAGCCAGTCAGTCGCCTGCCAGCCCGTTGCGGTCCCGGCCGCCATGCCGATGCACCACGGGTTGCTCTTGCCATCCGGGTGATCAGCGACGATCTTGGCCTCGAGGGCCGTCAGCTCGTCGTACGTCGTCGGAACGGTGTAGCCGGCGGCCGCGAAGGCCTTGATCGGATACCAAACGGTCGACTTGACGTCGAGCTTGTACGGGATGCCCCAGATATGCGTGCCGTCAGTGACGAGACTGATGGTCGCCGGGTGCTCCGTGTTGAGCTTGGTGATCTCGTCGGCGCTCAGCGCCGTGCCGAGGTCGACGAGCTTGCCCGCGGTCCCGTAGGCATCAACTGCCGACGGCTGGGCAAGCATGGCGAGGTCAGGCGGTGCGCCGCCATCGATGCGGGTCTTGAGGACCGTCTCGTGGCTGCTGCCAACGCCTTCGATGTTGATGGTGATGCCAGTCGCGGTTGCGAAGTCGGCAAGCGCGGCCGTGAAGTTCGCGCCCTCGCCACCGATCCACTGCGTCTGGATGTCAACGGCCTTGCCCTTGAACGGCTGGGTTGAACCGAGCGCTGCGTCGAGCTGGGCATAGCCAGTCGGCGTCTTCGGCACGGCCGGCGTTACCGCGGCCGGGGTCGCCGCCGTTGTCGGCGTCGCCGCCGGGGCGGTTGCCGTCGCGGCCGGCGCGGTTGCCGTCGCGCCTGGCGCGGTTGCCGTCGCGCCTGGCGCGGTTGCCGTCGCGCCTGGCGCGGTTGTCACGACAGGCGGCGGCGTCACTGGTGTCGTCGTCTTTGTTGGCTGTGAGGCGGGTGGCGCTGTCGCCGGCGCCGGCGTCGCAGGCGTGCTCGAGCACGCCATGGCGACGGCGACGGTCACGACCGCCATACCCCACCATCGTCTATTCCTCATTGTTCCTCCTGTACGGTCCGAACGACTGCGCCGTTCGGGATTGATGGCTCCCCCCGGAACCTCTACTCCCCTGCCTCCCTTGTCTATCGCTCGCCCACCCCCTCTCGTCTGTCGGCGAGGACGCGGCGGCGAGCGATTGCCGCGACGCCACGCGCGCCTGCCTCGACGTTGGGCGACAAGATCACGACCCGTGTGTCGGCGAAAGCCGCCTCCACGAGCGGGGATGCCGCGCGCTCGCGGCCGATCGCCTCGAGCACCGGCCGTAGGAGTGCCTCGCCCGCGCCGGCTACGCCGCCACCAATGACGACGTAGCTGACACCAAGGGTCAGCACCAGGCTGCGGATGGCGCGCCCCAGGCGCTCGGCGACGGTGGTTGCGAGCTCTGCTGCCAATTGATCGCCGGCCTCGGCCGCGCGGAACACGTCGGTCGGTGTCGCATCCGGTCCGAGCGTGCTCTGCCTGCCGCTGGCGAGGGCCTCGTGCACCATGCGCACGATGGCCGGCCCGGCCGTCACGTGTTCGAGACAGCCGATCAGTCCGCACGCGCAGCGGCCGTCATCGGGGTCGGCACTGACGTGGCCGACCTCACCGGCGAGGCCGTTCGCGCCGCGCAGGACGCGGCCGTTGAGGACGATCCCGGCCGAGATGCCAGTGCCCACGGAGAGATATGCGAGATCGAGCGGGACATCGCCGTCCGCACCACTCGACTCGATCCACGAAGCCGCCGCGCGTGCGTCGTGTTCCACGTAGCACGGCAGGCCGACCGATTCGGCGAGCATTGGGCCAAGGCGCATGGCGCTGCCGTCCCGGTTGCCGCCGAGGTTGACCGCGAGGCGGATCGTGCCGGTGTCGGGCTCGACGTGGCCGGGCACGGCCACGCCAACCGCGGCAACTCGATCGCCGTCGTCGGCCGAACAGCGCGCCACCGCGCCGCGGATCAGGTCGCCGAGCTGGCCGGCAAGGCGTGTCGTGTCGGTTGGCACGACAGCGTGGAGCAGGACTCGATCGTCGGCGTCGGTCACGACGTACGCGGTCTTCGTACCGCCCACGTCGATACCCACGGTCAGCAGCTGGTCGGTGTGCGGCGCGAGCGCAGGCAACCGGCCCGCGATTGAGTTGGGCATGATCGGCGCGTAGGGCATCGTCATCTGATGAGGGTCAACCCCAGCTCTTGGGTCATGAGCAGCGCCGAGGCACCGACGATGACGTCGTCATCGCGTGTCTCGCCGAGCTCGATGATCGTCTCGCGCGCGAGGATCGGAAGGGCGCTTGACGCCGTCTGGCGGCGGACTGCGTCCAGCCATTCGTTGCCGAGGTGGGTCGCCTGCCCGATGAGCAGCACGTGGTTGACATTGAGCGCGGCAATCAGCGCCGCGATGCCTTCGCCGAGCGTTCCCGCGGCGCGAATGACGACGCTGCGCGCCTGCTCGTCGCCGGCCCGGAAGGCGGCGATGAGCGACTGGTCGTCCGTGATCGAGGGCACGAGGCGATGCGCCGCGGAGACCATGGCCGACATGCTCGCGACTGTCTCGAGGCAGCCCACGCGGCCGCAGCGGCAACGCTCGACGCGATCCATGGGCGAGATGTCGCCGAAGATCGAGTGGCCGATCTCGCCCGCGCCGGAGCCGTCGCCGCTGTACAGCTTGCCGCCCAGGATGATCCCGGCGCCGATACCCCGGCCGACGCGGACGACGATCAGGTTCTGCGGCCAGGGGATGCTGCCGTAGGTGCTCTCGGCGACGGCAGCGGCCTGTGAATCATTGGCCACGACCGTGGCCATTCCGAAGTGCTTGCTGACCATGCTCCCGAGAGGCATGTCCGACCAGTCGAGGTTGACCGACCAGCGCACCACGCCCGAACGCGAGTCGACCAGACCCGGCGCGCCGATGCCGACACCGAGCAACGAGCTGTGGCCGTTGCGTCGGATCAGGCTGTCGATCAGGCCGTAGACGACCTCGACTGCGTCATTGCCCTTGCGCCCCTCGAGGGCAACCTGGGCCGACTTGACGACGCTGCCGCGCAGGTCGACGAGGGCGCCGGAGAAGACCAACTCGCCCAGGTCGAGGCCAATCGCGTGCCTGCCGTCGGGTCGGACGCGAAGCATGATCGGCGCCTTGCCACCGGTCGACGGGCCAGGTCCCATCTCCTCGATCAGGCCATCGCGCAGTAGCTCCGCGACAAGCGCGGAGACTGACGTGCGTGTCAGGCCAGTCAGTCGCGCAAGCTCGGCGCGGCTGACCTGCGACCGGTCGTAGATCGCGCGCAGCACAAGCTGTTGGTTGAACGCGCGCGTCTGCCGGTGCGTGGCCTTCTCAGGAAGGTTCGGCATTTACCTCACACTGCCGGCCGGTCGCCTCGCTCTCTCCTCTGGTCGCGCGCGGTGCTCCCCAACACGTGCGGCACTGCGAGCTACGACAGGTCAGTGACCGGTACTTTGTAAGGCATTGGTGCGTGCTTTGTCAAGGCAGTGAACGAAGCTTATTGACTACTCGCGGCGGGTGCAACGGATGCCGCGCCGGCCGCATCGAATCAGGCTCGTGGGACGCCGATTCTGGCGTGAGACGCAACAAATGACCGTTGCGCAACAAATCCAGGTGGCTCGGCCGGCGCCTCAGCGGGAGATCAGGCGCTGGTACCAGCGCGCGCTTTGCTTCGGCGTCCGCGCCTGTGTCGGGAAGTCGACGTGGATGACTCCGAAGCGCTTGGCGTAGCCCAGGTTCCACTCGAGGTTGTCCATCAGCGACCAGACGTAGTAGCCGCTCAGCGGCACGCCGACGTCGATCGCATCGGCCGCCTTCGCCAGGTGGCGGGCAAGGTAGGACTGGCGGTCCGCGTCGTGGATCGTGCCGTCGGCCGCGACCGGATCGGGGTAGGCGGCCCCGTTCTCGCTGACGATCATGTCCTTTGGCGCGTACGTCTGGTGGACCCAGGTCAGGCTGGCCGAAAGGCCGTCGGGCACGACCTCCCAGCCCATCTCGGTCAGCTCGACGCCCGCGGGCGGCGCGATGTGCCAGTCGAACGGCTTGTCCGAGCGCGCACGGACCGTCTCCTGGCGGTAGTAGTTGATGCCGATGTAGTCGAGGTCGCCCGCTGGCGGGGTCGTCAGCTCGACGCCATCGAGATGGCCGGCCGCTTCGTGGGCGCGCATGCCGAGCTCCGGGTAGCCCCGGCCGAAGAGCGGGTCGAGGAACCATGTGTCGCGCGTGGCGCGGTATTCGGCCGCGGCGCGAAAGTCACGCTCCGAATCGGTCGCCGGCACGAAATGGTTGATGTCCACGGCCACGCCGATGCGCGCACGCGGCACCTCGCTGCGGATCGCCTCGACGGCCGCTGCGTGCGCGCGCAGCTCGTTGTCGGCGACGCGCAGCGCAGTCGGCCAGTCGGCCAGACCGGGCGCGTGGACGCCCTCGGCATGGCCCAGGAACGCGAACACGGCGGGCTCGTTGAACGTCATCCATTCGCTGATCGAGTCGCCCAGGCGTGTGGCGACGAGGTGGGCGTAGTCCGCGAACTGGCCGATGATGTCGCGATTGGCGAAGCCGCCGCGGTCCTGGAGCGCCTGCGGCAGGTCCCAGTGGAAAAGGTTGGCCAGCGGTTCGATGCCGTTCGCGCGCAGCTCGTCGACGAGGCGGCGATAGAAGTCAATGCCCTTCTGATTGGCCGTGCCACTGCCGGTCGGAAGGACGCGCGGCCAGCTGATGCTGAAGCGGTAGGCGCGCGCACCCAGCTCGGCCATCAGGCGCACGTCGTCGCGGTAGCGGTGGTAGTGATCGCACGCGACATCGCCCGTGTCGCCGTTGAGCGTCTTACCCGGCGTGTGCGAGAAGGTGTCCCAGATCGACGCGCCGCGGCCGTCCTCGGTCACGGCCCCCTCGATCTGATAGGCGGAGGCGGCAAAGCCCCAGCGGAAGCCATCCGGAAAGCGCTGGGCCAGCTTTTCCGGGTTCCCTTCGTATTCTTCGGCGTCGTTCACCCGCCTATTGTGCAGGCGCGACCGTTTGCTCCGTTTCGGGTTCGTCCGCGTCGGTGTCGGCTTCGTCGGCCGTGGCGATGCCGTCACGCGGGAGCGTCAAGGTGAACGTGGCGCCGCCACCGGGCGTGTTCGAGTAGTCGATCTCGCCGCCATGCGCGGCCACCACCGACGCCGCGATCGACAGGCCCAGGCCGGAACCGCCGCGATCCCTCGTGCGCGCCGTGTCGGCGCGATAGAAGCGATCGAAGATGTGCTCGACATGCGCCGGGTCGATGCCCGGCCCGTGGTCGGCCACGCGCAGGTTGGTCGATCCGTTGCGCGCCGACAGCGCGACCTCAACCGGTGCGTCGGGCGGAGTGTGCACGCGGACGTTGGTGAAAAGGTTGCCGATGACCTGGCGCAGCCGATCCTCGTCGCCGCTGACGACGACGTCGGGTTGCACCGAGGCATCGATCGGCCGCTCGGGCTCGACCGCGCGCAGGTCAAGCAGCGCGTCGTTGACGAGCTCGCTCAGCGGCACCTGGTCGTGGCGCAGCGGCCGGCCCTGGTCAAGCCGGGCGAGGAGGAGCAGGTCTTCGACGAGCGCCGCCATGCGCCGGCTCTCGCTGCCGATGCGCGCCATTGCCTGGCGCACGGCATCCTCGTCGGCCAGGCCGCCGGCGCGGTACAGCTCGGAGTAACCGCGCACCGCGGTCAACGGCGTGCGCAGCTCGTGCGAGGCGTCGGCCACGAACTGGCGCAGCTTGCGCTCGCTGCGCTCCTTGGCCAGCAGCGCCGAGTGCTGGCTGTCGAAGAGGCCCTGGATCTGGTCGAGCATGGTGTCGAAGGCATGGCCAAGGCGGCCGATCTCAGAGCCGTCGTCGGGCACGCCGACGCGCTGTGACAGGTCGCCATCCGAGATGCGCTCGGCGGTCATGGTCATGCTCTCGAGTGGGCGCAGGTCGCGCCGGATGATGAACCAGCCGACGATCAGGATTAGTGCCAGGACCGCGAGGCCGACGATGACCAGCGTCCGCGTCAGGACGCCGATCGAATTCTCGATGCCCTGCATCGGTGCCGCAAGGACGGCGATGACCGGTTGCGGACCGATGTGGCCGGCCACGGCCAGGACGCGATAGTCGAGCGATCCATCAACGGCCGGAAGCTCGACGATCGTCGCCGGCAGGCGGGTCGGATCGTTGCCTGGGATCTGGGGCAGTGGATCGGGCGCCGATGCAATTCCAGAGGGCAATTCGCTCAGCTGGTCGCCGTCCGCGTCGTAGATCAGCAGCGCGAAGCGGCGCCCCGTCGGGTCGTTATTGCTGCCCGTCGGCGCCGTCGAGATGTCAGCGCTCGTCGCGGTGCTCAGGTCGGTGTCGAGCTGGTCGACGAGGCTCTGCCTGGTAAGGCCGATGACCAGCGCGCCGGAAACGAGCAGCGCGGTCGCGAGCAGAAGGCCGAGCGCCAGCAGCAGCCGCGCTCGAAGAGTCGGTCGGATCGTGTCAGGCAGCCTCGGCGCGCAGCGTATACCCGAAGCCGCGCACCGTGCGGATCAAGGGGTCGTGGTGCGCGTCGAGCTTGCGCCGCAGGTAGCTGATGTAGGTCTCGACGACGTTGTCGTCGCCGTTGAAGTCGTATTGCCAGACGTGGTCGAGGATCTGTTGCTTGGACAGGACACGCTCGGAATTGAGCAGCAGGTAGCGCAGCAGCCGGAACTCGGTCGGCGACAGGCGGACCTCCTCGCCCGAGCGCCACACCTGGTGGCGATCCTCGTCGAGCTCCAGGTCGCGATAGCGCAGGCGCTGCGTCTCGTTCTCGGCGTCGACTGCACGTGTGCGCCGCAGCAGGGCGCCGATGCGGAGCGTCAGCTCCTCGAGCGAGAACGGCTTGGTCACGTAGTCGTCGCCACCGCGAATGAAGCCGGTCACGCGGTCATCCTCGGCGTCGCGCGCGGTCAGGAAGATGACCGGCACGAAGTCGCCGTCCGCGCGCAGTCGGCGGCACACCTCGAAGCCGTCTATGTCGGGCAGCATCACGTCGAGCACGACCACGTCGGGTGGCGTGCGCGAAGCGGATTCGAGCGCGCCCATGCCCGTCCGCGCGGTCGCCACCTCGTAACCCATGTAGCGCAGCGCGGTCGAAAGCAGCTCGGTGATCGACGACTCGTCATCGACGACGAGGACGCGCCCGACGGGCTCGGGGCGATTGCCACTGCTGGAGGGGAGGGCTTTCACGTCTGGGAATAAGACTCCTTCGGACTGTGAACTCGCTGTGAGTCTACCGAAGGAATAGTGTGGTGACAGACTCACAGCAATCTCCCAGAGCGCGTTGTGCCTTTGCCAAGGGAAGCGGTCCAGCATTCACAACTGAAGAGACGACCAAGCGCCAATAGGGCAAGCCGCTCACCTTGACTCTCTCCTCCTCCTCCGAGGTGTGCGGCTTCCGGCGCTTGGCTCGACTCTCCTCCCCACGCGGTGACCACTCCCTCGGTCGCCGCTGCCCGCGTCCGCGCGTTATGCACCCGATGCGGGCGTTGCGCCTTCCGCCGCTAGCTCACGCACATGGAGTGCGCTCGCGTCGCGTGCTCAGGCGCGGCCTTCGCCTCGGGCGCCTACCGCGCGGTCGCCACTGCCCTGCACAAAGCAGTTGGCGCAGGCGCGCCTTTGGTTAGCTGTGAGCGAGTCTCGCCTCTCGTTCGGCGACCTTGGCCAGCGCGTCGATGAAGCGCGGCGTCATGTTGAGCGAGTCGATCCTTGCGAACTCCAGGCCGGCCGCCTCGGCCTGTTCGCGCGCGCCCACGTCCACGTCGTACAGGATCTCGAGATGGTCGGCCAGGAACTGCACGGGCGCCACCAGCACAGCGCGGTTGCCCTCTGCCGCCAGTTCCGGCATCAGGTCGGCGAAGTCCGGTTTCATCCATTCGCCCGGCTCGTGCCCGGCACTCTGCCAGCAGAAACGCCACTGATGATCGGCTAGACCCGCGGCGCGCGCGACCGCCGTGGCCGTGTCCTGGAGCTGGGCGATGTAGCCAGGCTCCTGGTCGGCCACCCCGCGGGGGAGGGAGTGGGCCGTCAACAGGACCGGTACCTGCTCGTGGCCAGCAGCGGAGAGCCGGCTCAGTCCCTCGCGAATGCGACCGGCGACGGCCGCCGTGAACTCCGGCTCGAGGTGCCAAGCACCGGCGACGACGACCGCAGGCGCTGCGGCGCCGAACGCTGACCGTGCGGCGTCGACGGCGCGCCGATAGCCGCTCATGAGCATCTCGGAGTATTGAGGCGACATCACGATGGCCACGACGCGCTCGGCGCCCGCATCGACGACATCCCTCAGCGCCTCGGGGATCGTGGGCGCCGAAAAGCGCATTCCCGCACGTACCACCGCCCGACCCCCGAGATGTTCCTCGAGCGCGGCGGCCTGGGCCTGGGTAATCTGGATCAGCGGCGAGCCGCCGATGACGTCGTAGCGCCGCCGAAACTCGGTCACCAGCTCTGGCTCCGGGACCCGGCCGCCACGCACCGCGGTCATGTAGCGCTCAACGTCGTCGAGCGATGAGGGCGAGCCGTACGTCATGAGCAGGACGCCGAACGGCTGGGTGCCGGTCATTGCGCGGTCTCCGTGTGCACGAACTCGACGAGCCGGCGCAGGATGTCGGGGCGGCTTTCCGGGAGCACACCGTGGCCCAGGTTGAAGATGTGGCCCGGGCGCCCATCCGCGCGGCGCAGAACTTCGCGCGCCCCCTCCTCGGTCGCGGTCCAGCCGGCCAACACGCGCGTCGCATCGAGGTTGCCCTGCACGCCGCGCTCGTGGCCGACGCGCGCCCACGCGACGTCGAGCGACTGGTGGGCATCGATGCTGATGACGTCACCGCCCGCCGCTGTGAGCTGCTCAAGCAAACCGGCCGAGTTCGCACCGAAATGGATCGTCGGAACGTCGTGGAGCTCGGCGAAGATGCGGGCGACGTGGGGCTGGACGTAGCGCTCATAAGCGCTCGGCGCGAGCGCGCCGACCCACGAGTCGAAGAGCTGGAGCACCTGGGCGCCGGCATCTGCCTGGGCGCGCAGGTAGCGCACGATGACATCGCTCAACTTGCTCATCAGCGCGTGCCAGGTGTCGGGCTCGCGGTACATGAAGGTCTTTGCCTTGGCGAACTCGCGCGACGGTCGGCCTTCGATCAGGTAGCAAGCGAGAGTGAATGGCGCACCGGAGAAGCCAATCACCCCGCGGTCACCGGACAGCTCGCCGCTCACCAGCCGGATCGCGTCAAGGACGAAGCCCACGCCCTCGGCTGGCTCGAACAGCCGCAGTCGATCGACGTCGGCGGCCGAGCGGATGGGGTTATGGATGATCGGTCCGATGTCGGGCTGGATCTCGAGCTCGACGCCCATCGGCTCGAGCGGCAGCATGATGTCGGCGAACATGACCGCGGCGTCGACGTTGAACGCCTCGATCGGCATCAGCGTGACCTGCGCGCACAGCTCCGGCGTCTTGGCCAGGGTCAGGATGTCGTAGCGCTCGCGCAGCGCGCGGTACTCGGCCAGGCAGCGTCCCGCCTGGCGCATGAACCAGACCGGCGTGGCATCTACAGGCTCGTGCCGCGCCGCGGCGAGGAAACGCTGCTCGCCGGTCATCGTCGCGACAGAAACGGTCATCAGGATTCTCCGAAGGCATGCCGGGCGGCGGCGACGGTTTGGTCGATCTCGGCATCGGTGTGGGCGAAGCCGGGAAACCATGCCTCGAACTGAGACGGTGGCAGAAGCACGCCTTGCCTGAGCATCGCGCGGAAGAAGCGCGCATACGCACCACGGTCGGCGGCAAGTGCTTCCTGGCCGTTGTGCGGCGCGCCGGCCGTGAAGAAGACGGTCAGCAGCGGCCCGCATCGCCCTATCGACACCTGGCGCTGTGCGTCCCGGGCGGCATCCGCCAAGCCCAGTTCGAGGCGATTGACCCGCGTTCCCAGCGCGACGTAGCGCTGCTCCTCGAGTTGATCGAGGGTCGCGATGCCCGCGGCCATCGTCAGCGGATGGCCCGACAGCGTGCCCGCCTGGTAGACGGGGCCGATTGGGGCGACGAGGTTCATCAGCTCGGCGCGGCCGCCGTACGCGCCGACGGGCATGCCCCCGCCGATGATCTTGCCCAGCGTGGTCAGGTCCGGCGCGACGCCGAACATGGCCTGGGCGCCGCCGCGCGCCACGCGGAAGCCAGTGATGACCTCGTCGAAGACGAGCAGCGCTCCGTTGCGTCGCGTTACCTCGCGCAGGTGCTCCAGAAATCCGGGCGAGGGAGGGATGACGCCGGAATTGGCCACGATGGGCTCGACAATGACCGCGGCTATCAGCCCGTCGTGGGCTGCGAACGCCTGGTCGACCGCCGCCGGATCGTTGAATTCCAGCACGATCGTCGCTCCTGCGACGGAGGCTGGAACACCGGCGCTACCGGGGATCGCGAGCGTCGCGACGCCCGAGCCGGCGTCTGCCAGCAGCCCGTCGCTGTGACCGTGGTATGCCCCGGCGAACTTGACGAGCAGGTCGCGTCCCGTGGCGGCGCGTGCCACGCGCACAGCGCTCATCACGGCCTCAGTGCCGCTGGAGGTGAAGCGCAGCTTCTCGAGCCCGGGCATCGCGCTGCGAATGCGCTCGCCGAGCTCGACTTCCAGTGGGTGCGTCGCGCCGAACGCGAAACCGGCTAACGCCGCCTGGCGAACGGCACTGACCACGGCCGGATCGGCGTGGCCCAGAATGTGTGGCCCCCAGCCGGCGATCAGGTCGATGTAGCGGCGGCCGTCGGCATCCCAGACGTAAGCACCCTCCCCGCGCGTGATCAGCAGCGGTTCGCCGCCCACGGCTCCGAAGGCACGCACCGGAGAGTTCACTCCACCCGGGAAGATGGCCTCGGCACGCTCGCGCAGCATCTGCTGCGCGAGCGCTGGGGCCGTCTCGCTACTCATCGTCATCGTCCGCGAGCCGCGGCGAGACTCCTGCCAGAGAGCATGCCAAGGATGTCGCCGAGCGGTCGGTGAATGCCTGTGATGATCGGCGTGTCGCGCGTTGTCGCCCGTCGGCTCTCGGTCTCGCGCATCTCGCGGACGAGGTCCTGGAACGCGACGAGGTCGTCCGTCTCGTATGCGACGATGAACTCCTGGTCGTCGACCCCGAACGAGTGGGCGAGCAGCTGACGGACCTGTGGGTAGCGATGGCCAACCTTCATGTGCCCGGCCATGACCTTCTGCCGGTCCTCCGCCGGAGTGAGATACCACTCGACCGACTTGCTGAACGGATAGACGATCAAGTAGCGCGAGCGCTCGCCCTCGAACAGGCTCTGCTCCTGGCCTGTGGGCCGCTTGACGTACTGCGACGGCCGCGTAATGCCGATCAATGAGATGTGCGGTGTCAGCCACCGCCCGATGCCCGCCGACAGCAGCGCCGCCGCCGATTGCTCCAGGTCGTCGATCGTGTCGGCCATACGCCAAAGCAGGATGTCGCCCTCTGTGCGCAGGCCGATCGTCGAGTAGGAATGCTGCGTCACGCGCCGCGCGGCGCTGTCGGCTGCCGAGCAGAGGGCCTTGACGTCTGCCTCGCGCTCGCGCGCCGAAAGACGACGCCAGGCCGGATCGAGCGACAGCAGCCAGGCGTGAACGTAGCGCTCGCCGCTCACGTCCCGGCCTCCTCGCTCAACCAGTTGCAGACATCCGTCGCGGCGTAGGTGATGACGATGTCGGCGCCGGCGCGCGCTATTCCAGTCAGCGCTTCGAGCGTCGCCCGCCTCCGGTCCAGCCAGCCGCGCTCGGCCGCGGCGGCGAGCATCGCGTACTCGCCCGAGACCTGATATGCCGCGATCGGCAGGTCCCAGCGCGCACGCGCCTCGGCGATCAGGTCCAGCTGCGGGAGGGCGGGCTTGATCATCACGATGTCGGCGTCCTCGTCCACGTCGAGCGCGATCTCGCGCATCGCCTCACGCCGATTGGCCGGATCCATTTGGTAGCCGCGCCGGTCACCAAAAGCGGGCGTACTCCCGGCCGCGTCGCGAAACGGTCCATAGAACGCCGACGCGGCCTTGGCGGCGTAGGCCATGACCACCGTCTGAGTGAGTCGCGCGTCGTCGAGCGCGGCACGAATCGCGCTGACCTGGCCGTCCATCATCGCGCTGGGGGCGACTATGTCGGCGCCAGCTTGGGCCTGAGCGACTGCCGTTCGTGCCAGCACTGCAAGCGTCAGGTCGTTGTCGACCTCGCCATCCGTCGTCATTGGCCCGCAGTGACCGTGGCTCGTGTACTCGCACAGGCATGTATCGGCAACCAGGGCGAGCGGCAGATCTGCGGTGTGCAATAGCCGGAGTGCCTGCTGCACGACGCCATCTCTAGCCCACGCGCCAGATCCCTGCTCATCCTTATCGTCGGGAACACCGAACAGGATCACGCCGCCAATGCCGAGGCGGGCGTAACGCTCGGCGTCGCGCAGCGCCTCGTCGGCCGATACGTGATCGACGCCGGGAAGCGATGAGATGGGCCGTCTGATCCCAGTGCCCGGCCGGACGAAGATCGGCGCGACGAGCATTTTCGGGTGCAGACGCGTCTCGCGAACCAGATCCCGCAAGGCGCCCGTGCGCCGTAGGCGTCGCGGTCGATCGGTGGGCGCGAACCCCGTGCCTGCGTCGGGCTGATCGCGCGCGACCGAGGTTCCGGGCGTACCCCGCTCGACGGTCGTCATTCGACAACTCCCGCGCTCTCGGATCCATGTTGTCTGGAGGCCAGCAGCTCCGCGACGAGCTCGCTGAGCACGCCAGGGTCCGGAGATGTCGCGACCGCTACCGTGTCGCACCAGCCCCGTGTGGCGGCAAGTGCCGTGCGCGGGCCGACACAGACAGCGGGCACACAACGCAAATCGTGTTCGTAGGCGTGGCTTGCGATAGCCAGCAATCCCTGAACGGCCGATGGACTGGTGAAGATGACGGCGTCGATCGGACCCTGGGCCATGGCGTCATCGAGCAGCGCTCGCGAGCTCTCCGGGCCGACAATCGTTCGGTAGACGGCGACTGCGGTAACGATGGCGCCTCGTGACTCAAGAGCTGCGGCGAGACCGTCGTCGGCGAGGTCGCCGCGCGCCCACAGCACGCGCTGACCGGCGATGAGCGGAAGCTCGCCGCCCATCGAGTCGGCGTTGGCGACCGTCGGGAACCACACGTCCGTGACACCCGACGCGTTCAGCTCGCGCGCCGTCTGTCTGCCGACGGCTGCCCAGCGCGGTCCGGACAGACCCGCGCCAAGGCGCTGAGCGGCCCGCGCCACCGCGCGCGCGCCGTTCACGCTGGTGACGATGCCCCACTCGAACGAGGCGATGTCGAGCAGCACCTCGTCGAGCTGGGCCGTCTGGTCGAGCAGCTCGACCTCGATTGTCGGCACGACGACCGCGGTCAGGCCCTGCTCGGCCAGGCGCGCCACGAGCGTGCCGGCATCCGTTTGGGGTCGCGTGACGAGGACTCGGCGCGCGTTGATAGCCGCTGAGCGACGCGCAACCAGCCGGGCGGCCAAATTCTCAGCCAGCGCGTCGCGCTCGTCGACGGTTCCCGAAACTGCGTCGAGTCCCGCCGCCCGGCCGTCGACCGTGGCAAAGCCGCCGAGTATCTCCAGGCGACTGTCGGTGACGCTCGCCAATGCCCCGATCGGCGCGCGGCAGCCGCCGCCCGTGGCATTGAGGAAAGCTCGTTCGGCCTCCACCGCGACGCGTGTGGGGAAGTCATCCACGCACGCCACTATCTTCCGCGCGGCCTCGTCATCGTCTCGGATCTGAACGGCAATGGCGCCTTGGCCGGGCGCGGGAGGGATCACCTCGGCGGCGATGAGCTGACTGATCCGATCTGCACGTCCGAGGCGGATCAAACCGGCAGCGGCCAGAAGCAGAGCACCGCCCGCACCATCGTCGAGCCGCCGCAGACGCGTGTCCACGTTGCCGTGGATGGGCTTGACCACGAGATCAGGCCGGTGCGAACGCAGGAAGCCCGCCCGGCGCGGGCTGTCGGTCCCAATGGTCGTGCCAGCCGCCAGCGTGTCAAGCGAGCCCGTCTCGCCAGCGGGCAGCACAAGCGCGTCGCGCGGCTCCGCGCGCGGCAGGAACGCGCCAACGATCAGCCCTGGATGGGTCTCGGTCGGAAGGTCCTTGGCACTGTGAATGGCGACGTCGATCTCGCCGGTAACGAGCGCGCGCTCGATGGCAGTCACGAAGGCGCCCTCTCCCCAGGCGGTGTCAACGGCGCGCTTGTCGCCCGCGGTCTCGATTGTGACGATCTCGTGCTGAACGCCGCGGCCATCGAGTGCGCTGGCGACGAGATGCGCTTGCGCAAGAGCAAGCGCGCTGCCGCGTGTGCCCAAGCGCAGGATCCGCGGCTCGTTCACAGCCGAAACAACTCTTTCGCCGCACGGACGTGGCTGTCGTCGCCTTCCCGTCCCAGCTGCTCTAGCGGGTCGCGCAGCAGGCTCTCCGTCAAGTGGTCGAGCGCTCGGGCGACCTCGGCACGCTCCCCGTCATCGAGCGTTGGGACCCTGTGCCATAGACGTTCCAGCTCGGCCGATTCAACCGCTCGCGCTCGCGAGGTAAGCGCCTCTGCAGCATCGCGGCGCGTCTCGTTCGCGGCCCAGCGTTCGAACTGGCCGACCGTCTCCGCGATCAAAGCGTCCAGCCGGGCCAGCAGCGTCTGCGACGGCACGTCCGCAGAGCCGGCAGCGGCAAGGTCGTCGATCGTCAGCAGCCGCTCACCAAGCGCCTGGGCAAAACCGTGCTCGAGCGCCGGCGGCGAGGAAACATCCACGATCCACGCATCGGCAGCAAGCAATCCGTCGGTCGTGGCTCGCTCGATCGCCCAGCCACCCTTCAGCGCAACGACGACACCGGCCATGTCAGTAAACACCGCCGGTCCCGGATCGAAAGCTATCTCAGCAACGCCGAACTTGAGCGCGGCCCCGCGTGAGCTCTCGCTGGTGTGGCTGGCGACGCTGACCGTTGCACCTCGTGAGTGCAGATGCGCTATCGCCGCACGGCCCATCTCGCCCGTGCCCACTACCAGCATCCGTTGGCCATGCAGGTCCTGCCGGCCAGTTACGCGCGCAAGGGCCAGGTCCATAAGGCTCGGACGGCGCGCCGGCAGCCAGCTGCGCGCCCGCCGTCCAGCGCTCAATGCGAGGTCAAGGAGGCGATCGAGCTCGGACGACAGATGGCCGCCGGCGCGCGCAGACTGGGTCGCTCGGCGAAGTTGGTGGAGTATCTGGTCTTCCGCGACGACGGATGAGTCGCGACCTACCGCGACAGTCACCAGGTGATCCGCAACGTCGCGCCCGAGCAGCATACGTACGCTGGCCGGCGCCTCCGCATGGATGTCGCCAATGGCGGCCGGCGTCCCGTACAGCTCGACGCGGTGGCAGGTTTCGAGTAACAGGGTGCCCGGCTGTCGCAGCTCATGCCATGAAGCGGCGATCCTGGCGCGTTCCTCGCCGGGCATCCAGCGCGCGTTGGTCAGCATCCCGGCGAGATCCGAGATCAGGAGCCCCCTTTCTTGCCGCTGCCCACCGCGCGATCTGTGCCGTACTTCGCTGTCGCCCGTCCTACCCCGTGGCCGGCCATCGCCGACATCAGCAGGCGGTCCATTGCGCGCTCGGTGCGATCGACGAGGTCGGAGGTCGCCGATACGTCCAGGCCGCGGTTCGACGCCGAAGCCGTCAGCTGGTGCAGGAAAGGACGGCGGAACTGGAGGAAGCCTTCGACTGCCTGGCTGAGTGACAGGCCCAGCTCGGCAGCCATCCGCCCGTAATCGGCCGCACCCTCCGATGCTTGGCGCAGGCTCTCGACCCGCGCGTCGTCATCGGTGGTGTCGAGATGGACAAGGAGGTGCTCGGCCAGCCGTCGACCGTGAGTCCTGAACCACGCGCGTTGGGACTCGGTTAGTCCGCCCAGCCAGGGCATGGTCTCGACGGCGTCGCGCGCTTCCTGGCGATACGCGCGTGTGACGCGCGCAATGGTTAGACCCGCGCGACGAAGCGTGGGACGGGGGGTGCGATCGGACGGCATGAGACTTTCCAGCGCCACGCGCCGATAGCGGCGATGGCCGCCGGGCGTGGTGAATGCCGTTACCTGGCCGGAGTCGCTCCAGCGACGTAGCGTGCCGGGGGCGACCCCCAGCATGCGGCTCGCCTCACCGAGGGCAATCCACTCAGAGCGCTTGGTGCCACGACGAAATCTCACCAAATCTACGCAAGACTACCAGAATCTCCCATGCGTCTCGCGAGCCGCCCTTTGGTTAGTGGATCTGGCCGTGGCCGGGTTCGCTGCCCCTCTCTCTTAGGAAGCGCTCGATGTCGCTGATCAGCTCGTCACCGGCCGGCAGACGCGACTCGTCGACCATCGTCTCGAGCCGCTCGACATAGCTGCGCGTCTTTTCGTCGTCGGCCGTTGCCGCGTCGAGTCGGTTGCGCAGCAGGGTCGCCTCGGCACGCAGCGCGCCGACCTCGATGGGCACGTCAAGGTGCTGGCTGAGCGTGTCGAGCAGCGCGATGGCAGCAGGCGCGTACTCGCCACTGATGTAATGGGGGACCTGGGCGAAGTAGCCGATCGTGGGTACGCCCGCGTCGGCGATCGAGATGTCGAGCACGGAAACGCACGCAGCCGGCACGCGCAGCAGGCCGGCCGGGCCGGGCTGGACGTTGGCACGCAGCAGGCCGGGGCTGGATTCGGTACCCAGGATCGGCACGGGCCGCGTGTGGGGCACGGCCGCCGGAATGGCACCCAGCGTGATCCATTGGGCGACGTCGAGCTGGCGCGAGAACGAGATCAGGTCATCGGCCACCTCGCGCCAGCGAAAATCCGGCTCCGGGCCGCTGAGCACGAGCACGTCGCGATCGTGCAGGATGGTGCGCCGCACGGCAAGCTCCGGCCAGTCCAGGTTCGATGGGCGGCCGTCAACGATGTCCAGCGTCGGCCTTCGAGCACGGTAGTCGTACAGGACGTCGGCTTCGAAGGTCGCCACCGGCGGGGCGTCCGAATCGACAATTGCCTCGAGCGCGTTCGTCGCCGCGGAGCCCGCGTCGACCCAGGCATCGAACGCGACGACGACCGTCGGCGCGACGATGTCGTGCAGGTCATGGATGCGCAGGAGAGCCACGCACGAAGGATAGGCCGAGGCGTCGTTGGGTCGTTCCGATCACAGGCGGCGCCGCGGCTTGCGCAGAATGTCCGCCGCCGGTCCGTTGAAGAGCAGCTCGATCAGCTCGACGAAGAGCTGCTCCACATCGAACCCTGCGCGCTGGCGCTCGAACCAGTCGTGCACGTTGTGCAGGTCGCGGTAGAGCAGGTCGGGCGCGTGCGGGTTGTTGAATGAATCGACCGCCTGTGGAAAGTCAATGACGACCATGCGGCCGTGCCACCAGAGCATGTTGTAGACGGACAGGTCGCCGTGGACGATGTGCGCGCCGGCCAGCGCGCGCAGCGTGCCGGGAAGCTGGTCGCGGGCTGCGCGCGCCTCGTCCGCCGAAAGATGTGCGCTGGCGACGCGTGGCGCAGCGCCGCCCCCGTCGCCGATGTACTCCATGAGCACGCCGTCCTCGGTCAGCTCGACCGCGAACGGCACTGACGCGCCGGCAGTCCAGGCCTTGTCCAGCGTCTCGAACTCGAGCGCCGGCCACGCTGCAGCGGCGAGCTCGTGGCCGAACTTCGAGTTCTGCTCGAGGGCTTTTCGGTCGCGCGCCTTGAGCGCCCAGCCGGCTGAGTAGACCGAGTCGGCTCGGTAGATCGTGCCCTTTGAGAAGCCGAGCGCCTCGAGCTCGCCCTTCTTTGGATAGCGCGGCCTGTAGCGCTTGTGCGCCAGCAGGCAGGACGAACCGTCGTCGGCGACGCGCTCGACCAGGAAGACCTCGGCCTCCTTGCCCGACTTGAGCACGCCCGCGTCGCGGTCCTCGTATGAGTGGGTGATCAACCATGGTGGCGCCGGCCGTTCGTCGGCCAGCAGGTGAAGAGACAAAGCAAAGCTCCGGGTACGTGTTGGGAACAACGCGACGGCACACGCCGGCCGTACCGGAGCTGTAAGTCGAGATGAGCGGGCAGTCAGCCTCGCTCGGAAATCGCGGCGCTGCGAGAGCGCGCGACGGACTAGTTGCCCGGGTCAACCTCCGGCCAGCCGGAAAGGGCGGTCGCTGTGACTGTCATCAGACCTCTCCCTTCGAGCTGCGGCGGTGGTGAGCGGTCGAAGTGTGCCCGATCTGCGCCCGCGGCGCAAGCCGTATCACTCTTCGAGCGGTCCGCGTCTCTTCGGCAGCCAGCCACCACGGCCGGCACGCACGTTGACGGGCTCGATGACGAACACCTCGCGCGGGTTCTCGCGCCGGCGATACGGGGCGCCCGTGTAGCGCATGGACATGCGGTCGATGAACTCGAGATCCACGTCCGGTCGAATGTCAACGACGCGGCCGCGGACGATGACGAAGCGCCAGTCATCGTAATGGTCGACGACCGACACCGAGACCTGCGGGTTGGCGCGCCAGTTCGCAGCTTTGCGCGAGCCTACGGGCGAGCTGGTCAGCACGTGCTCACCGTCCCAGTCGATCCACATCAGGTTGGTGGCGATGCTGCCATCGCGCCGCAGTGAGGAGACGCTGCCGATGTGGTCAGAGGTCAGCAGGTAGAGCAGATCCTCGGGGATCGTCGGTCGTTCGTCGTCCATGGGGCATCCTGTACGTGGCTAGAAGCTGGCGCCCCATCGTAGCCGCATCGAGCGGTCGGGCGAACCAGAAGCCCTGTCCGAGCGTGCAGTCGAGCGCTATCAGGCGCCGGAGCTGCTCCACCGTCTCGATCCCCTCGGCCGTCACTGCCAGTCCGAGTCCTCGCGCGAACGCGACAGTGGCGCTGACGATGGCCGTCTTCTCGCGCTCGACGCCCAGGCCCTGGATGAATGAGCGGTCGATCTTGAGCCCGTCCACGGGCAGCTGGCTCAGATAGCTGAGGGCGGAATAGCCTGTTCCGAAGTCATCAATTACGACGTGCACGCCGAGCGAGCGCAGGCGGCGCAGCGCGGCGATGGCGACGGTTTCGTCGCCCAGCATCATGCTCTCGGTGATCTCCAGGATGAGACAGTCGGCGCGCAGGCCGCTCTCCGCGAGCGCGCTCTCGATACCGTCGACGAAGGACGTCTCGATCACCTCGCGCGCGGACGTGTTGACCGACACGCGCAGGTTTCGTTCAGCCTTGTGCTCGAGCTGCCAGCACCGTGCCTGGCGGCACGCCTCGTTGATGACCCAGGCACCGATATCGACGATCTGGCCCGATTCCTCGCTGGCATCGATGAAGTCGCCCGGACCAAGCTCGCCGCGCTTGGGATGCCTCCAGCGCACCAGCGCCTCGACCTCCGTGATTCGGCCGGAGGCAAGCTCGACGATGGGTTGGTAACGGACGAAGAACTCGCCACGCGCGACCGCGGCGCGCAGCTCGGCATCCATCTCCAGCCGCGCGAGCTGGTGGGCAAGCATTGACGGCTCGAAGACAGCGACCACGCCACGGCCGTTGGCCTTGGCACGGTACATCGCCGTGTCGGCGTCGCGGAGCAGCTCGTCGGCGTTCAGGAACTCGTCATCACGGTCGATCGCCAGCCCGATGCTCGCGCGCACGGACACCGAGCGACCATGGATATCGAGGGGGTCCGACAGGGCCGCCAGGACGCGCTGTGCCGTCGCGTATGCCTCCGCCTGTCCGGCCACGTACTCGAGCAGGATCCCGAACTCGTCGCCACCGAGTCGAGCGACCGTGTCGCCGGCACGGAGCACGCTGCGCAGCCGTTCGCCGACGGCCTGCAGCACGGCGTCACCCGCCGCGTGGCCCAGCCCGTCGTTGACGAGCTTGAAGCGGTCGAGGTCCAGGAACAGGACGGCCAAGCGCTTATTGGTGCGTTCGCGCCGCTCGAGCGCGTGCTCGATCCGATCGGCGAACAGGCGTCGGTTGGGCAGGCCGGTGAGCGGGTCGGTCAGCGCCGCGCTGATCAGGCGCTCGTTGATCGTGGCGTTTTCGAGGGCGATGGCGACGTGGTTGGCGAACAGCCTGACGAGCTCCAGGTCCTCGTCGTCGAACTCGTGCGCGGTGCGGTACAGATTGAGCGCGCCGATTACGCCGTCCGCGCTGCGCACGGGCGCCACGATGAGTGACTCTTCCTCGTCGTTTGGCGTGCCCGGCACGTCGACCGCGCGCGGGTCACGGGCCGTGTCGTTGATGCATTCGGCCTCACCCTTGACGATCACGTCGCCGGTTATGCCCTCGCCCAGCACGGGCCGCGTGATGAGGATCTGGTCGGCATAGGGGTTGCGCGCGAGCACGGGCACGAGGCAGTTGTTCGGCCGGTCGACGAGATAGATCGTCAGCGTATCGAACGGAACGACCTCGGCCAGCGTGTCGGCGATAGCCTCGAAGACCTGGTTGCGGTCGCGTGTGAGCAGGAGGCGCTCGGTGATCGCCAGCAGCTGGCGCTGGCTGGCGAGGCGGCGCTCGAGCGCCGCGCCGCGTCGCTCGAGCTCCTCGAGTTGGCGCGCGTTGGAAAGTGCGACCGCGGCCTGCGCACCGACGATCTCGGCCAGGCGCAGGTCGGTGGCATCGAACGCTCCCAGGCCAAGTCGAGTCAGCTGCAGCACGCCCAGGACCTCGTCCTCGTACACGAGCGGCACGACGATCATCGATTCGTCCACGTCGTCGGTGTCCGGGATCTTTGCCCCGCGTGGATCGTGGCGCACGTCAGGAACGATCTCGGCGACGCGCGAGGCCGCCACGTGTCCGGCAAGGCCGCGCCCGATCTGAATGCGCAGGCGTTCCGGCGTCTCGTTCGCATAGTGCGGAACGGTGTTGCGCAGCACGACTGCCTCGAGCGTCTGCTGGTCCTTGGACACGACGAAGAAGCGCAGGCCCTGCCAGTCGATGACCGAGTTGATCTCGCTCGCGACTGCCTCAGCGACGGACCGCACGTCGCGCGAGCGGCTCAGCTTGCGCGACAGCGCCTCGATGCGCTCGAGCTGCTGGCTCCAGCGGCGGGCATCGGAAAGCAGGCGCGGCGTCTGCTCGTCGAGCGGTGCGCCGGGCTCTTCTGGTCGTGCCGCACGACCGCGACCCGTGCGCGTGGTCGTGGTTTGCCATTTGTCTGGCGCGGTGGAGTGCAGACGGAACCCCTTGATGACACTTGGGCGACGTGCGCACACGCTACGGGTTCAACGAGGTGCTCGCGACTGAGCCGATGGCTGATCGGGCTAGGCTGATGGTCCGGGTCGCGCTTCGCGTTTCGGCCGTGCACCAACCCCGCCGCTGACGGGCCGAGGTCAGGTCACCCAGTAGCCGACGGCCTCGCGGACCATGAACGCCACGGCCAGGAATATCGACAGGGCCAACCAGGCGTAGTTGAACCAGCGGTAGCGCAGGCCGATCACGGCGATGATGACGATGATCGGGAAGAGCGCGAGGGCGTGGCGCGACGCTGAAAACCAGGCGACGCCGGTGCTCATCGAGAAGAGCAGACCGGCGGCCGTATACGCCGAGTAGGACGTCGGCACGAGGCGCACGCCGACGAACAGCACAACGACCATCGAGACCATGCCCACGAGGTCGGTCCAGGCGTACGTCCAATCGAACATCTGGAGCGGGCCGTGGATGTAGCCAATGAGCACGTCCCACGGGGCGTGCAGGCCGCGCCCCCAGCTCGTGCCGCCGTGGATATAGGCGAGCGGATCGTTGAACAGCCACCACTCGTAGAGGATGAGGATGGCGACGCCGAGTGGCGGCCCGATGAGTGCGAGCCACGACCGCAGCCGCGCGCGCTGGCGGTAGAGCTCGATCGCGATCGGGATGACGAGCAGCACTCCGAACGGCCGCGTCAGCGCCGCCAGCGCGCCGGCCAGGCCACTGCGTGCCCATTCGCCGGCGCGCGCGTGGTAGAAGCTGGCCACGGCGGCGGCCAGGAACACGGGCTCGGCGTAGACCGACGACAGAAAGAGCGTGGTCGGGAAGACCAGCACGTAGAGCACGACGCGGCGCGCCAGCGTGAGCGAGAAGTCGCGTGCCACCAGGGCCGACAGGTAGAGCAGCGCCACGAACAGCGCGACGTTGGAGATGACGAACCCGACGATCGCGCCGCTCTCGATGTCCACGTGCCCGATCAGCACGAGCACGAGCCTGATCAGCGCCGGGTAAAGGGGAAAGAACTCGATGTTCGAGTAGGCATCGGTGGGCGGCTCGAAGCCGCTGACGGCGATGTTCACGTAGTGCTGCGCGTCCCATTGCGCCCACATGTCGAGCAGCGGCATGTGGGGCACGAGATCGAGATGGCGCGGGCCGATGGGCAGCACCGCCAGCGCGACGATCCCGATCAAAGTCAGCGCGATGCGCGTTCCAACGAGCAAGCCAAGGTCAAACAGCCACTCGCGTCGCCAGACCTGTCGGAGAGTCACCGATGCAGTTTGACCGGATCTGGGTCAGCTCCGCGCAATTGCCGGAAAATTGCTCGCTTGCCGTGTCGATTCCGCGTCGGCTTGATCGACGCTTAAGTGAGACCAAACCAACAAGGGAGTCGCACATGCCACGTTCCATGGTCATGCTCAAGGCCAACAGCCAGAGCGAAGCAGGCGTCATGCCCAGCGAGCAGGTGGCGGCACAGATGGATGCCTACAACGACGAGCTCGTCGGCGCGGGCGTCAGGCTTGCCGCTGAGGGCCTGCAACCCAGCTCGAAGGGCGCCCGGGTCTACCTCAGCGCGGGGACCACGAAGGTAGTGGACGGACCGTTCGCCGAGGCGAAGGAGCTGGTCGCCGGCTTCTGGATCCTGCAGTGCCGCTCGCTCGACGAGTGCGTCGAGTGGGTCAAGCGAGTGCCGGTGGCTGCCCTGCCGGGTGCGACGGGAGAGGGCGAGATCGACATCCTGCAGATCTTCGACTAGGACGCTCGGGCAACAACTGACGACGCACGAGGTGTACGTCACGGACGCGCAACGAGCAGGAACGGGCGCTGCTCCTCGATCTCGAGTCTGGGCGACCAGTTCGCGCTCATCGCGCTGCCCTGGCTCGCGCTCGTCCTGACCGGCAGCGGCCTCGCCCTCGGGACGGTGCTCGCGCTCATGGCCGTGCCCCGAGCTGCGTTGATGATCATCGGCGGCGCTTACACCGACCGCCTTTCACCGCGCCGGGTCATGCTCCTGTCCAACGCCGTTCGCCTCGTGGCCGTGTCGCTCCTTGCCGGCGCGGTGCTCGAGGGCGCCGCGCAGCTGTGGATGCTTTACGCCTTCGCGCTCGTTTTCGGCATCGCTGACGCGTTCTTCTTTCCGGCGCAAACGTCGATCGTTCCCGCCCTCGTGCCCAGCGAGCAGCTGGGCCAGGCGAACGCCATCGTCCAGGGCACGGCCCAACTGAGCGTCTTCCTTGGCCCGGCCGTCGCCGGAATCATGATTGCCGCTCTCGGATCGTCGGCAGCCACGCCAAGTACCCAGGGCCTAGGCGTAGCGTTCGTGGTCGATGCCCTGAGCTTCCTGGCCTCGCTCGCGACCTTGTGGCTCATCCGGCGCGTGGCACAGACGGCGGCGGCCCAGGCAACGTCGGTCGTCTCGGCCATTGGCGAAGCCGTTCGATTCATCTGGAACTGGCCGTCGATGCGCCTGATCGTCGTCCTCTCGATGCTGCTGAACCTCCTGATCGTTGGGCCGGTCGAGGTCGGCATGCCGGTCCTGGCATATGCGCGCCTGCCTGAAGGGGCGGCCGCCTTCGGCACGATCACCGCCCTCTTCGGGCTCGGGTCGCTGATCGGCCTCGGCGCGGCCGCTGCGCTACCCGCGCCTCGGCCGGCGCTGTTCAGCACGTTCGCCATTGGCGCCATCGCCCTCGCCGGAGTCTTCCTTGCGCTCATGGGGACCGTCTTCTCGACATTGCCCGCGCTCGCCGTCGCGTTTGGCATCGGAGTGACGCTTGGCTTCAGCAACCTATTGACCATGACCTGGATTCAGCGCCGAGTTCCCGGCACGCTGATGGGTCGCGTCATGAGCGTCCTGATGCTCGGCTCCCTCGGGCTCGTGCCCGTCTCCGAATTCATCGCGGGCGTCTTCGTCCAGGTCAACCTGACCGGCCTGCTCCTCGTCGGTGGCGGCGGAATGGCAGTCGTGGCGTTGATCTCGTTACTTTCGCCGGCCATTCGCTCGATGGGCCACGAACCGACGATCGAGCAGAGCGGGAGTGCCGCCGCCGCCTGATTGCGATAATCCAACCAACGCGAAGGCAACTCAAAGGCGCTCTTCGCCGTCATCGCGGAACCGCGGGGCTTCCGCGTATCGACCACTCCTGAAGAGGTCTGCCTTGAAGCTCCGACTATCACTGCTCCTGCTGCCGGCCATCCTGGCCCTTGCCTGCGGCTCGACTCAGCCCAGTACTGCACCGACGATTGCTCCCAGCCTTGCACCGACGGCGAGCCCATCGCTGTCACCAACCGTCGTTCCGACTCCGCCACCGGTCTCCGGCCCCACGCCGTCGCCAACCGATCAGCCCTCGCCGACGCCCGAGGGTGCGACGCTACTGCTCGAAGTGACCACCGAGGGCGGCTTCATTGCGCCATCGGCGCATCTCGGCCAGCTGCCCGCCGTCGTCGTCGACACGGCTGGCAACATCTACACGGCCGATCCGAACTCGGCGGGTGGCAGCCTGATTGCCCTGGCCGTCGTGCGCAGCGTCGGCGCCAGCGGCGCGGCGCAGATCATGGCCGCGATCAAGGCCGCCGGTCTCGACCATGCCAATGCCACCGGCGGTGGCCCGGGCAACCCCGATGCGGGCGTGACCGTGTTCAGCGTCGTTGTCGACGGCCAGGAGGTTTTGAACCAGATCTCGGGCGGCGGTGCTCCCGCGCCCGGCCATCCCGGCGGCTCGCCGGAGCCGGCTCTCGATCTGCTTGCGCGCCTCCAGGATCCAGGCGAGACGTGGGGCGCGGCCAACGTCACGACGACGCCGTTCGTGCCGACCGCGTACAAGGTCTATGACGCGCCGGCGACGAGCGGCGGCGCGAATGCGATCGATTGGCCGCTGAGCGCGTCGCTCGCCACGTTCGGCAAGCCTGTGACGCCCGATCTCGGCATCACCGGCCTGCGCACGGGCGTCGTCTTCGGCGACGACGCGACGAAGCTCGCCGCGGTGGGGGGTAGCGCGACGTCCGACACTGTGTTCGTGTCCGACAACGAGCAGTACCAGGTCTGGATCCGGCCGCTCCTGCCACCCGAGCTCGCGCAGTGAAGAAAAGCGCGCGGCGGAGCTTCGACCGAACGAAGGCCGTCACGCCGCCGCGCGCCTACTCGACCAACGCCTTGCCGCCCGCCGCGCAACCGCCGTCCGGTCGTGTCAGCTGGGACAGCCTGCGCCGGCTGCCGGTCGCGGCAGTTGCGCTCCTGCCGCTGCGCGTCTTCTTTGGTCTGACGTTCCTCTACGCCGGCCTCGACAAGATCCTCGATCCAGACTTTTTCAACGCGGCGAGCGCGTCCTCGATCCAGGCCCAGTTCCTGATCTATGAACGCGTCTCGCCGCTCGGGTCCCTGGTTCACCTGGCTGAACCTGTCGCGCCGTTGCTCGGCGCCCTCATCGCGCTGGGCGAGATCGCCGTTGGCATCGGCGCGCTGACCGGACTTGCCTTTCGGCTCGCGGCCCTCGGCGGCGCGCTCACCTCGGCGCTGTTCTTCCTGACCGCCTCATGGGCGACGCACCCGTACTACTTCGGCAATGACCTGCCTTACGCGTTCGGCTGGCTGACACTGGCGCTCGCCGGCCACGGCGACCTGCTCGTCATGAGCCTGAGTCGCTCAGGTGCTCAGGCCCAGGCCGCGAGCGCGGATCCTCGTCGACGAGTGGTGCTCCAGGTGGGCGCGCTCGCGGCCGTGACCTTGTTCGTCGGCGGAGTCGCGGGTGCGATCCGGCTGATCAGGAATGAGCCGCCCAGAGGTACCGACACGGGCGACATCCGCGGCCCAGGCTCCGGTTCGACACCGGGACCAACCGGGTCAGGCTCGCCTGGCGCCTCGCCGGCGCGGTCGGCGGGGGCGTCACCGACGTCCAGCACGGGCTCCGGCATCGCGATTGCCACGGTCGCGCAGGTCCAGAGCGCCGGCGCGCGCCGCTTCACGGTGCCGATCACGGCGCCGGCGCCGCTTCCGGCGGGCGATCCGGCACTCGTCATCGCGCTGTCGGGCGGCTCGTTCGCGGCCTACGACGCGCTGTGCACGCATGAGGGCTGCCGGGTGAGCTACGACAAGACAGCAGGGGTGATCTTCTGTCCGTGCCACGGCGCGGAGTTCGACCCGGCCAATCACGCCGCCGTCCTGGGCGGGCCGGCACCCCAACCACTGCTCGAGCTGCCACTCATCGTCAACCAGGCCGACGGGACGATCGCCCTCGCGATCTCCTAGCGCTGCTCGGCGACCCAGAAAGTGTCGTGGCGCAGGTAGAAGGAGGTGGCCTCCTCCTCGGTCATCTTCAGTCCGCGTGACACCGCGGCCGTACCCTCGAAATAGGCCTCCCGCGGCGCGCCTGGTGCAAAGTGAATGAGCATCGATGCCGGCGCGCTGGACTCGTTCCGAAAGCCGTGAATACCGCCCTCCGGAACGTGCACGAAATCGCCTGCGACCGTGTCGATCCAGCGCCGGCCGTCGTAGATGCGGATCGTTCCCGTAAGCACGTAGAGCGACTCCTGGAGAGAGCGATGAAAGTGCGGGCCGGGCCCGCTGATCTCTGCGCTCATTTCCCACCGGTAGAGACCGAACAAGCCGTGTGAGCGATCACCGGTCATTGCGCAGTCCCTCAACGACGACGGCGGGCATGGACGTCACCTCGATTGGCGCTATACATGGACTCTCCCGATGAGCACGAATATGGTCCATCGCACGCTCAGTTTTGGAGAGCCGAACGGCAGGTTCCAGAGCGTGCAGGTATGGCTGATCCGGTCGCGCTCGGGCCACGTATCGTTTCGTGATGAAGGCGACGGTGAGCGGCGGTTCCTGGGGTGCGGACTTCGACCCCGACCGATTGGCGAGTCTCGAGCTGCGCGCCTGGAAGGCCTACTACCGCCGTCAGGCGCTCAGGCTGTTCGGGTTGCTTGTGATGGCCAACCACGATCAGGCGCACGTCTCCTGGCGACGTGCGCTCGTGGCCGCGTTCTACTTCGCCCGGGGCGCTTACGGGTTTGGACGCGCGACAAGCGATTACGACCGCTTCGCGCCCGATGTCGTGCGCGGTTATTGGGCGCTTGGTTTGCCCCCGGACGTCGACGCGCTGGAGGTTGCGCGCCGTGAGCTGCGCTGGTGGGTCGTGCGCCGCGAGATCGGCGTTGCCGCCGGCGACGAGGCGGGCAAGGCCATCACGGAGCTCTACTCAGCGATCTATCGACTGCCGGAGCAGTCAGTCGCCGAAACCGGCCGGTTGCGCGGTCTCGCGGCGGAGGTTCGCGATCGCGGTGCGGCCGACGACCCGGCAGGCCCGACTGCTCCGGGTGCAGCCTACTGGCCACAGGTCGCTCGCCTGCTGCGCGACTCATATCGCAGCCTGCATGCGGCTTTGCTCGATGCGAAGTCGTAGATCGAGGGTCTAGCCGATGGACATTGCCGCTGCTCTCGGTCTCGCGGCGCTCCTGTTCGTCAAGGAGGCAGGCGTGCCGATCCCGATCCCGGGCGACCTGCTCGTTCTCGGTGCCGGCGTCGCAAGCGCGGGCAACCCAGCCGGGGCGGTGGTCGCGCTCGTATCCATTCTCGTCGCCGGTTACCTGGGCGGCGTGGTCCAGTTCGTGCTGGCCCGTGGCGCGCTGCGCCGGCCACTGCTCGCGCTACTGACCCGTTTCGGCGTGCCGCGCGCGCGAATTGACGCGCTCTCGGAGCGCCTGCGGAGCGGGGGCGCGCGCGGCGTGGCGATCGCTCGGACGACGCCTGGTGTTCGCGTCCCGGCGATAGCCGCGAGCGGCGTCGCGGCCTTGCCCATGCAGTCGTTCGTGCCGGGTCTCGTGGCCGGCAACACGCTCTTCGTCGGTGCCCATTTCGTGCTCGGTTACGTCGTCGGCGTGCCTGCCGTGGCGATCATCCAGAGCAGTGGCACCGTCCTGCTGGTCGGGGGCCTGGTCGTCTTCGCCGTGATCGGCGCGATCGGCTGGCTGCTCCTTCGCCGCCGGCGGCGCTCGAGCGCCGACTTCGCGGCCTGGGCCGACGCCGCGTGCCCGGCCTGCCTGGCGCTTGCGCTCGTGAATCGGGAGGCTTAGGCCGGGACGTCCCTGCGCAGCGAAGCGAGGGTAGGGCGTGCGGCGCGATACTGGTCTGCGATGAGCTATCTCCGCGCAACGGGCGCCGACACGCCGCGCATCTCGTTTGATGGTCCAGACGCCGACTACAGGGCCGGCGACTACAGGCCCGGCGCGTGCAACATCGGCCGCGCAGAGATCCGGAGCAGGTGGCGCTTCGGCCATCTGATGCTGCTCGTCGCCATTGCTCTGTACGCCGTGCTCGTGCTCGCCCACACTCCGGCGCTCATCCGCTTCGTCGTGGCCGCGCCGGCGGCCGTCGGAGCTGCCTGCTACCTCGAGGCGGCGCTGAAGTTCTGTGTCAGGTTCGGAATGAGGGGTCTGTTCAACTTCGGCGCGCTTGGTGCCGAAGCCAAAGTCGTCGACTCGCAAGCTCGAGCTCGTGATCGGCGGCGCGCAGCTCAGCTCTCAGCCGCATCGCTGGTCGTCGCGCTATTGATCGGGACGGTCGCAGTCCTTCTGCCCTTCTAGATCGGCGCGAATGACCGTCCGGATCGAATCGAGCTAGGCCGGGACGGCGGCCAGCTCCGTGGCGATCAACCTTGCCCATTCGTCGATCTCAGCCCATGGTCGGTAGTCGCCGTACACGGGATGGACCATGCGCACGATCGTCCGTTCCATGAGTCCCAGGCTGTCCTTGTCGAGCCGGCCGGCGAAGAGCCTGTGCTCTCGCCCGTGCGCCGCTTCGAGCAGCCGCAGTCCATCGGCCGCATCGGCCGGATCGACCTTGTCCGTGATCGGCCCGCTGGAGAACATCCAGGTCGGCATCCTGCTCAGCGCGCTGGCATGCTCCTCGACGAAGTCACGACCGGCGCCCAGCCAGCGGCCCATATACACACCGCTGCCGATGATTGCCGCGTCATAACCGGCAATCGAATGCACCTGCTCGATCGACTGCACCTCGACGTCCAGCTCCGACTCGCGCAGGATCGCCGCGATGCGCTGACCGATTTCCATGGTGCTACCGTGCTTCGAAGCAACGGCGACAAGCGTCTTCATGTGTGCGCCTCCCGGTGCGCCACGATGCGTGTTGCGCGCGTCTGGCGACAAGTGCCGAAGGACCCAGGACGTCTGTCCCGACAAGGAGGTCATCGAATGAACATGAACGGAATCCTGATCGGCTCGGACGACGCGCCGCGGCTCGCGGAGTACTACACGAAGGTGCTCGGCGCACCGACGATGAGCGACAGCGGCTACACGTCGTGGATGATCGGCAACGGCTCGGTGACCGTCGGCCCGCACAGCGAGGTCCATGGCCGCAACGACCAGCCCGGCCGACTGATCTGGAACATCGAGACTGAGGACGTCAAGGGCGACTTCGCCCGGATGCACGCCGCTGGCGCGATCGTGGTCCGTGAGCCGTACGAGTTCGAGGGCATGGCAGGCACATGGATCGCCACACTTGCCGATCCCGACAACAACTACTTCCAGCTGATCACGCCGTTTGATCGGTCGCAGATGGGTCAGCAATAAGCTCAAAGACGGGGTGCGTCGCCGCGGCGGCACGCGGGTCGGCGACGATGTCGCGTGCCACCACGCGCAGGAACGAACGTCCGAACAGGCGGACCGGAAGAGACATCTGAGCGATCTCGCGCGGCAACGTTGCGCTGAAGAAGGTCTCCTTTTCTGCGGTCGTCAGCTCCTGCGCACGGAGCCGCTCGATACGCCGGCCGTGGCGGACCTGGAGATCGGGATTGGCGCGCAGGTTGCGGCACCAGTTTGTGTCGCCGAACGTGCCGATCAGCCATCTCCGCTCGTCCAGGGCGACGATCGCAAGCGGCTGCGTGCGCGGCAGGTCGCTGATCCGTCCGCGAATGGTTACCAGCACGTTCGGTCCCATCGGCATGCCCAGCTCGAGCAGCTTGTTGACCAGCCGATTCGGTCGGGTGATCAGGGCCGGAGCCCGGGCGACGGAAATATGTGCGTTGGCGTGAGTCATCTGGTCACCTCTGTCGCTTTGGTTGCGTCAATCGGTTGACGGAACCAAAGGAAGGAACGTGACCGAAGGGTGACCGAGCAGGACCTGGCGCAGGCATTCGAGGCGGAGCGGACGCATCTGCGCGCCGTGGGCTACCGCATGCTCGGCTCGCTGGCCGAGGCGGACGACGTGGTGCAGGAAACGTGGCTCCGCTATCGGCGCGCCGACACGAGCAACGTCGAGAACCTCCGTGGCTGGCTGACCACGGTCGTCGCGCGCCTATGTCTCGACGCGCTGCGTTCACGCCGCGCGCGCAAGGAGGAGCCGATGGGCTTCACGGTTCCCGACGTGTTGATCAGTGGCACGGGCGGGCCGGATCCGGAGCAGCAGGCGTTGCTCGCCGACTGGGTCGGCATCGCGATGCTCGTCGTGCTCAACAAGCTGACGCCGCCGGAGCGGCTGGCGTTCGTGCTCCACGACGTCTTCGGCATGGCCTTCGACGAGATCGCGCCGATCGTCGATCGCTCGCCCGAGGCGGCGCGCCAGCTGGCCAGCCGAGCCAGGCGGCGGGTGCGCGGTTCGAATCTGGATTCAGACGTCGATGTCAGCGGCCAGCGACGGATCGTCGACGCGTTCCTGGCCGCTGGCCGGGATGGCGACCTGACGGCGCTGATCAGCATGCTCGACCCGGACGCCGCCGTGCGCGCCGACTACGGACCGAAGCTCGCCGCAGCCTCGCTGGAGGCGCACGGTGCGCACAACGTGGCGGCCCAGGCACTGCTGTTCCGGCGCTTCGCGCCTGGTGCGCGGCCGGCCATTATCAATGGCACAGCCGGCCTCGTCGTGTTCACCGGAGATCGGCCCTATGCCGTCCTTGGTTTCACTGTCCGCAACGAGCGCATCGTCGAGATCGACATCCTCGCCGACCCGGACCGCCTCGCCCGAATCGACTTCAGCGTTCTGGACGCCTGACCGCGTCGCGCCTCGCAGCTAGGCCTGGTCGACGAGCGGCTTGACCTCGCCGATAAAGCGCTCCAGCGTCTCATCGTCGTATGGCGCCGCCATCTCGGCGATGGCCTCGGTGAAGCCGATCTCTTTGCGCGCGATCAGGTACTCCGCGACCAGCTCGCTCGGACCGTTGACGAAGGTCTCGTCGTCCTCTACATCGCTCATGGGCGTCTTGTTGTGAGCCATCTGGGCGCGCCAGACCTTCTCCGCCTCGGCGACTGAATCGCGGATCACCGGCTTCAGCGCGGTGGTCTTGATGATTGTGTTCGGGTCGCGGTTTACGTCGGCGCAGTGCCTCAACAGCACGTCCATCTTGTGGCGCATCGTCTCGGGATCGCCCATGCCGTTCCACATGTCGGCGTACTTGGCGATCGTGCGCAACGTCTTCTTTTCGCCGGACCCGCCGATCATCAGCGGCAGATGCTGCTGGATGGGCAGCGGCTCCTGGCGCAGGTGATCGAACTCGTATTTGGCGCCCGGCGCCGAGGTGACCTCGCCGCCGTCGAGCAGCTGGCGAAGCGCTGCGGCGGCCTCGTCCATCCAATCAAGACGCTGGCCGAAGCCACGGCCGAAGTCGATGCCGTGGCGCGCGTGCTCGTAGTCGAACCACGCGCCGCCCAGGCCCAGGATCGCGCGGCCGGTCGAGATGTGATCGAGTGTCGTCGTGAGCTTGGCCACGAGAGCAGGATTGCGGAAGGTATTGGCCCCGACCATCAGCCCCAGCCTGACTCGAGACGTCGCCTTCGCCCACGCCGCGAGCGACATCCAGCCCTCGAAGATGGGCTGCTGCGGGTCACCGAAGATCGCGTGCAGGTGGTCCCACGTCCACAGGTGCTCGTAGCCGAGCTCGTCGACCTTGCGCGCCGCCCCCTCGAACGCCGGCCAGTCGGTCGCTTGGCTCCACAGAAGAATCCCCAGCTTGAAATCATCCATGAGCGAAGGTTAGTCGGCCTGCGCGCCACGCGGAGGCCACGCCCCGGCGCGCATGAAGCGGCCGGCGGCGACGAACCAGATCGCGAGCAGGATCGCGTTCAGGACGAGCGCCAGCGCCCAGGCCGGCAGTGGCACAAGCGCCACGCCAAGCATCACCACTGCCGCGACGGCCATCGCGATCAGCAGCGGCCGGTAGACGAGCCGCTCGTCCTGGTTGTCGACGAAGGCCAGCACGACGACGATCTCCGCTACGAGCACGACCGCAACTGCCCCGGCCAGCAGCCACGCCGTCGCCCCCGGCGCGGCGGGCGCGACGGCGTTCTCGGCCAGGCTGACCATCGCCGGTCCGGCCGCGGCGATGGCCAGCGTGATCGGCAGGTGGGCCAGGATCCAGGCCGTTATCGC
>DATCGV010000082.1:0-14878 GCA_036508755.1 Candidatus Limnocylindrales bacterium
CCGCCGCTGGCAACAGCGGCGGCCGCCTCTTTCCTACCTTCGGATTACGCTCCGGCAAATGCGTCGTCTGCGGGTGGTGCTTTCGCTGACCACGGCCGTGCTGGCCGCGGGCTGCTTCGGCGGAGGTGGCCCGACACCGACGCCGATCCTGCCTCCGATTGCGAGCTTCCCCGACTTCTTTGCCCAGCCGACGTCCGCGCTGCCGCCGCCGACAATCGCGGTCGGTGTCGGCACAGTCAACGCCGATGCGTCCGGCGTCCTGCTCGACGTGCACGGATTCACGCTCTATACGTTCGACAACGACACGCCGAATTCGAGCACCTGCACGGGCGACTGCACGGCCGATTTCGCGCCACTTACCGTCCCGAGCGCCCAGCAGCTCACCTTGGGCCTGAGCCTGACGACCGCTGACTTCAGCACCTTCACGCGCGACGACGGCACCACCCAGGTCGCGTACAAGCAACACCCGCTATACACCTATGCCGGTGACGACAACCCGGGCGACATGCTCGGTGACGGCATCGGCGGCGTGTGGCACGTCGCGCGCCGCCAGTAGGAAGTCGCAGGGGTATCAGGCCGCGGCGGGACGAAGCTCGAAGCGGCGCGAAATCGTAATCGGTCCCGGCCAGCGCCACGGCACCTGGGAGACAAGCGTCAGGCCGGCGATATCGGGGACCGACGATTTGCCGGTCATGGCGTGGTCCATCGGCGAGCCGGGTTCGAGGTCCCAGATCAGGACGACGCCGGTTGGCTTGAGCACCCGCGCGATCTCGGCCAGACCGGCCGGCGGATCTGCCCAGTGATGCATCGAGAAGGTGCTGACGATCAGGTCGAAAGTGCCGTCGTCGAACGGCAGGTGCGCAACATCGGCCGTGGCAAAAGTCGGCCGCTCGCCTGGCGGCAGCGCCCGCCCGGCATTCGCGACCGCCCGCTCGACCATCCTCGGATCTAGGTCCGTGGCCGTCACCGACATGCCCGGGATCAGCGCAAGCCGCGTCGCGAGATGGCCCGGGCCACAACCAACTTCCAGGATGCGGCCGTCGGTCGCGAGGTTTGACGCGACGTCGTCGGCAATGCCGCGGAACATTGGCGCCCACAGGAACCGGCTGACGACGTCGTACAGCCAGACGTTGCCCATCTCGATGCCGCCTTCTGCGTCGCCGCGAGAGCCGACCGGGCCGTGCATGTGACGCACGACCGCGGCAACAGCACCCAGCGCCAGTGCCCCCAGCGCCAGAGAGCGAATCAGGCGCGTCGGCCTCATCAGTGGTGCCCGTTGCCGCCAAACGCGGCCGCGCGCAGCTCATTGGCGAGCGACGGCGCGATGCGACCGCGCACGCGCACATCACGCGCGCGGTAACCGATGTCTACTGTGCCGCGCTCGCGGACGCGCGCGAGGAGCTCGCCTTCGCTGTACGGCACGGCGACGTCGACCTCTTCCCACAGGTCGGCCAGGATGCTGCTCAGCCGCGCCCGCAGGACGTCCATGCCATAGCCCGTCACGGCCGAGACGAGCACCGACCCGGCGATGGTCGGAGCGGGAACTGCGCCGTCAGCGGCGGCAGGGTCGACGAGGTCGGCCTTGTTGTAGACGAGCAGACGTTGCTTTTCGCCCGCACCCAGGTCGGCCAGCACTGCCTGGACCGTCTGGCGGTGCTCCGGGGCGTGGCGCTCGGAGACATCGACGACCTCGAGCAGCACGTCGGCTCGATTGACCTCCTCGAGCGTGGCCCGAAAGGCCTCGACGAGCTGATGGGGCAGCTTGTGAATGAAGCCCACGGTGTCGGTCATGACCGCCGACTGGCCGTCGCCCAGCTTGACCACGCGGCTGGTCGGGTCAAGCGTGGCGAAGAGTCGGTCCTCGGCGCGCGCCGCCTCCGCGCCCACCAGCGCGTTGAGAATCGAGCTCTTGCCGGCGTTCGTGTAGCCGACGATGGCGACCGTCGGCACGAGCCGCCGGTCGCGTGAGCGCGCCGCTGTGTCGCGTTGCTGGCGAACCTGCTCGACTCGTTCTTTGAGCTTCTGGATCTTGACCCGGATGATGCGCCGGTCAGTCTCGAGCTGCGACTCGCCCGGGCCGCGCGAGCCGATACCGCCCTGGGTGCGCGACAGGTGGGTCCACAGGCGCGTCAATCGCGGAAGCTGGTACTCGAGCTGGGCGAGCTCGACCTGCAGCCGGCCTTCGTGGGTCCGCGCGTGCTGGGCGAAGATGTCCAGGATCAGGCCGCTGCGGTCGAGCACCTTGACGCCCAGCAGGCTTTCGAGCGCGCGCTGCTGGTTGGGCGAAATCTCGTCGTCGGCGATGAGCAGCGTGAAGCCGGTCTCCGACTTGGCGGCGACGAGCTCCTCAGCTTTGCCCTTGCCCACGTACCAATTCGGGTCGACGTGACGGCGGTTCTGCCACTCGGCGCCGACCACCTCGGCGCCGGCCGTGTCGGCCAGGCTGGCGAGCTCCGCCAGCGAGTCCTCGGCCGACCAGCCTTCGTCCTTGCCGGTATCGACGGCGATCAGGAACGCGCGCTCGAGAGGCGCGGAAAGCTCGACCATCCGACTGCGCGCGTTCACGCCGCCAAGGATAGGGCCGCTTCGTACCGCAACTGCAACTCATCGCGCTCTCGCTTGACCGACTCGCGACGCGGGGACCATCATTCTCGGACGATGGCATCACGCGATTTGCCCCGGCCGACGTATCAGGGCGACAACGCCCGACTCAATGCGCCAGACGTACCCGTCGAGGAGAAGGGCCACGAGCTCAGCGGCGAACAGCAGGAGGGCGACCAGGTCGCCTACCTACGCGAGGACGAGGTCAGTTACTCCAGTGGTGAGTTCAACGACACTGCGGAGTACGAGGGCTACCCAATTCCGAACCCGGCTGGCGACGAGGCGCCGCGTCTCGAGGAACTGACCGATCGGGAGCTGTGCGAGGGTGAGACCGACGATCCGGCAATCGCCGCCGAAGAGGGACTGACCTGGGTGCCGCCGATGGATCCGCCGGTTGTCGCCGATGAGGACGATCCGGAAGGGGCAGAGGTAGGGGCCGGCTTTGGCGTCAAGGCCGACGACGTTGAGGAACGCGTCCGCGAGGCGCTGCGCGCCGACGCAGCGACCACGCAGTACGCGGACGCGCTCGCCATCGCGACACGCAACGGCACGGTCGTGGTCCGTGGCGTGGTCGAGGACATCGACGACACCGACAACGTCATCGACGTGATCAGCCGGGTCACTGGCGTGGCCGACGTCATCGACGAGCTCGAGGTCCCAGGCGTAACCGACTGAGATACCCAGGGCTGGGCCGGTTGCTTCGTGCAAGACTTCTGCAATGAGTCTGCGTGAGCTTCCGCTGCCGTTGGGGACGGCTGCCGAGCACCTTGGCCGGACGTGTGTGGAGTTGGACGACTCCGCGCCGGTGCTGGTGACGGTCGGCGGGGCCGAGCTCCTCGAAGGGACCATCGAGGTCGACCTGGCGATCTCGGCCGAGCGAAGCTTCGCTGGCGTCGCGTGGCGCATCCGGCCGGACGCTTACGAGTCCTTCTTCGTGCGTCCGCACCAGTCCGGCAACGACGATGCTGTCCAGTACACGCCTGTGTTCAACGACGTCTCCGGCTGGCAGCTGTACCACGGCGCAGGCTTCTGGTCGCCGGTGACCATCCCGGTCAACGAGTGGTTCACGCTCCGCGTCTCCTTCGCCGCTGATCGCGGCGAGGCGTACGTCGGCGATCTTTCTCAGCCGGCGCTGGTCTTCGGCCGGCTGCGCGCTCCGGTCATGCCAGGCGGCGTCGGCATCCTGCCGGGCGGTGGCCGCATCAGGGTCGGACGGTTCGCGTACGACGCGACGCGACCCACGCTGCGCGGCGCGGCGCCGGCCGTAGATGAGATGCTGCCCGGGGTAGTCCCGAGCTGGTCCGTGTCCAACCTCGTTCCCGAAGGCACGGCGCCCGCGACGGCACGCACCTGGACGTATCTTGCGAGCGAGCCCAGTGGCCTCGCCAACCTGGCCCGAGTACATCCGCTGGGCATGACCCTCAACACCGTCTTTGCCCGGACCGCGATCGTCAGTGCCACGGCTGGCGTCCGCTCGCTCGCGCTCGGTTTCAGCGACAGGGCCGTGGTCTACCTCAACGGCCGCCCGGTCTTTGCGGGCACCGACGACTACCGCTCGCGTGACTATCGCTTCCTGGGCTCGATCGGCTACTGGTATACGCTCTTCCTGCCCCTCGTCCAGGGCGAAAACGAACTGGTCATCGCGGTCTCGGAGACCTTCGGTGGCTGGGGCGTCATGGCACGCTTCGCGGACGCGGCGGGGCTCACCTTCAGAACCTAGCGCGGCAGGATCGTCTCTGCCACGGCGAGCGCGTCGTCGACGAGCGTCGGCGAGGTGGCGTCGAGCCAGTTGATTCCCGGCTCGGCCCGGAACCAGGTCCGCTGACGACGCGCGAGCTGCCGCGTCCGCGCCGCGTCACGCGCGATCCCCTCGTCCAGGCTGGCATTGCCGTCGAGAACGTCGAACGCCTCGCGGTAGCCAGTGGCGGAAAAGGCCGGCAATGCCGGATCGAACCGTTCGCGCAGCGCCCGAGCCTCCTCGAGCAGTCCGGCCTCGAACTGCGCGCGGGCACGCTCGTCGATACGTCGCGCGTTCTCCGATGGATCGAGGGTCAAGCCGATCCACACCGATCGCGCGGGATAGCCACGCGGCGCTGGAGGCGGCCGATCACCGGTTACCGACACCCGCTCGAGTGCACGGACGACGCGACGCGAGTTCGCCAGGTCCGTCGTCGCGGCCACGGCCGGCGCGCGCGACTGCAGCTCACGCGCCAACGACTCCAGCCCCTCCCCTGCGAGTGGCTGCTCGAGGCGCGCGCGGAAGCTTGGGTCCCGGCCGGTATCGGCGAGGGGAACGCCTCGGGCGACCGTGCGGACATAAAGCCCCGTGCCACCGACCAGCAGGGCAACGCCACCGTCCGCCTCGATGGTCATCAATGCGTCGAAGGCCGCACGCTGGTAGTCGGCCGCAGTGAACTGCTCGTCGGGATCGACGAGATCGAGTCCGTGGTGCGGGACGCGCTTTCTGTCAGCGGCGGTGACCTTGGCCGTGCCAATGTCCATACCCCGATAGATCTGGCGAGAATCGGCGCTGATGATCTGGGCGCCGCCGATCCGCTCGGCGAGGTCGATAGACAGGCCCGTCTTGCCGGTCGCCGTCGCTCCGACGATCACGATCAGCGGCGGTGACGATGCCTCAGTCGTCGCGTCGGCCCACGAGCGCGTATGGGCCGGCTCGCTCGATCCTGACGTCCACGAGCTGGCCCAGCAGGTCCGGCCGGCCGTCGAAGTGGACGAGTTTGTTGTTTCGGTTGCGGCCGGCGACTCTCGGCGCGCCGCCGTCGTGTGCTGAGGGTGGGCGCACCTGGTCGACCAGCACCTCTGTCGTTCGGCCAACCCACGCATCGTTGACCTCGCGGCCAATGCCCTCCTGGAGATCGAGCAGCGCTTGAAGGCGGCGCTTCTTCTCGGCGCGTGACACGTCGTCTTCGAGCCGCGCGGCGGGCGTCCCTGGCCGGACGGAGAAGGCGGCCGCGAAGACGGTCTCGAAGCGGACCTCGCGCAGCAGGGCCAGCGTGTTCTCGAACTGGCTCTCCGTCTCACCACAGAAGCCGACGATCACGTCCGTCGTCAGGGTGATGCCGGGTACCGCGGCGCGCAGCTTCTCGACAAGTCGGAGGTAAGCCTCGATCGTGTACTGGCGACCCATCCGGCGCAGCACGGCGTCATCGCCCGATTGGACGGGCAGGTGCAGGTGCTCGCATACCGACAGTGACTCCGCCATGGCAGCTACGAGCTGGTCGGACAGATCCCACGGGTGGGAGGTGACAAAACGCACGCGTGAGATGGCCGGGACGCCGTCCGCGGTGCGCAGTGAATCGATCGCGCGCAGCAGCTCGGCGATGTCCGGCCGGCCGTTGAGCTCGATGTTGCGACCCAGGTCGCGCGCCCGGCGAATGTGGGCAAAGCGTTCCTCGACGGGAAGGTCGTGGCCGTATGAGTTGACGTTCTGGCCGAGGAGCGTCACTTCCCGGTAGCCCGCCGCGGCCAGCGCGCGCGCCTCGTTGACGACTTCGTCGAACGGCCGGCTGCGCTCCGGACCGCGCGAGAAGGGCACGATGCAGTACGTACACGTTTTGTCGCAGCCGTAGATGATGGGCAGCCACGCCGAGATCGCTGAGCCGCGTTGCGCGGGCGCGGCCATCCGGCCGGGTGCGGTGGCGCCCGCCAGGCCGAGCCGCGCGGTGAGCTCCGGCTCCTCATCCGGTCGCAGGAAGAGGTCCACCTGCGGGTAGCGCTTGTGCAGCGCATGAGTGTTGTCGGTGCGCACGGAACAGCCGGTGAGCACGACGCGCAGCGCCGGATTTGCATCGCGCAGGCGGGCCAGGTGGCCCATGCGGCCGATGACCTTCTGTTCGGCCGCCTCGCGAATGGCGCACGAATTGATGACGATCAGCTCCGCCGATTCGAGGCTCGATGCCTGCGCGCAGCCCGCGGCAAGCAGGGCGCCGGCCATCTCCTCGGAATCGGAGTGGTTCATCTGGCAGCCCAGCGTCCAGACGTGGAAGCTCGGCAGTGCGACATCGTCCGTGGTGAACTCGAGCAGCTCCTCGCTGACCTGCGGCCCTGCGGGACGCGTCGCCGATCGGGTGTCGAAGACGGGCAGCATGCGCGTGGCCATGTGCTGACTCCTAGTCGATGCGCAGCTCGGTCGCGTGCTCTTCGGCAATCGCGGCGAGCAGCCGCTCACCGGCCGGCCGCGGCACGAACGTCGTCAGCATCGCTTCGGCGTACGAGCCCGTGTCGCCGTGGTAGTCGCTGCCGCCCGTCAGCAGCAGGCCAAGCTCACCGGCCAGTTCCTCCATGGCCGCGACCGTCTCGGGCGTGAAGCGTCGGTAGTAGACCTCCAGCCCGGTGACGCCCCAATCCATGACCAGCCTGATCAGGCTGGGCTGCTCGGGCGCGGCCGGATAGTGGGCGAGCACCGCCACCCCGTGCGCGGCAATGATCGCGTCGATCGCCTCGCGCGACTTCATGCCCTGGCGCGGCACGTAGGCCGAGCCATTGCGGTCGATCCACTTGTCGAACGCCTCCTGGACGGACCCGACATAACCCGCGGCGACCATCGCCCGGGCGATGTGCGGCCTGCCAACAGCCTCCTCGCTTGCCAACGCCGGCGCAATTTGCTCGTCGATGGGCAGGTCCAGCTCGCGCAGGCGCTCGATGATCATCAGCAGGCGCGCTTTGCGCGCGCTGCGCTGGCTGTCGAGGTGGCGTTCGAAATCCGCGTCGTCCGCATCGACGCCGTAGCCCAGGATGTGCAGCTCGCCCTCCTCGAGCTCCACCCCGAGCTCGATCAGCGCCCGGTCAGCGATGCTGTTGATCTCAACCGACGGAATGAGCTGCGGACCATTCTGCGGCGCGCTACCCGCCGCGACCGCCGAGCGCAGCTCGCGATAGCCCGCAAGAGTGTCGTGGTCGGCGATGCCACAGATCTCGATGCCCGACTCCGCCATCGCGCCGTATAGCTGGATGGGCGACAGGACGCCGTCGGAGCGATTCGTGTGGCAGTGCAGGTCGACGTGGTTCTTCGGCCAGCCCGGCCGAGGGGTCGGCTCGACAAAGCGGCTCTGCACGGCAGTCCTCACGCGCGCTCCTCGACGATGTTGCTGATGCGCGCAACGTGCAGCGCGCGTCCTGTGCCCGTCTCGATGTCGATCTGTATCGCGTTGAACAGGACGGCTCCGCTACCCACTTCGAAGCGCGTCGGCAGGCCATTGATGAAGCGCGGCAGCACCGTCCGTGGCTCAAAGCCGATGACGCTGTAGACCGGCCCGGTCATGCCGATGTCGCTCACGTACGCCGTGCCGTGGGGCAGGATCCGCTCATCGGCCGTGGCCACGTGCGTATGCGTGCCACACACGGCGCTGACCCGCCCGTCGAGGTAAATGCCGAAGGCGTTCTTCTCGCTTGTCAGCTCGCAATGGAAATCAACGATGCGCGCCGGGGGCAGGTCCATGGCGCCGTCGTCGAGCAGCGTGTCGAGCATCGTGAACGGGTTCTCGATCTGGGCCATGTACGCCCGACCCTGGGCGTTGATGACCGCGACCTCCGTGCCGTCGTGGGCATGGAAGACGCCCCAGCCACGGCCGGGGACGTTTGTCTCGCCGTAATTGAGCGGGCGAAGGATGCGCTCGTCCCGGTCAAGCTCCGGGTAGATCTCCTTCTTGTCCCAGATGTGGTTACCCGACGTGATCACGTCGACACCCACGTCGTAGAGTGCCGCGGCCGTCGACGGGGTAAGGCCCATCCCGCCGGCCAGGTTCTCGCCATTGGCCGTGACGAGGTCGATATGCCGCTCCGCGCGCAGGCCGGGCAGTACCTGCTCGAGCGCCACGCGGCCCGGTTTGCCGATCACGTCGCCGATCATGAGCACACGCACAGAGCCTGCGCGCGGCTCCACGGGCGCGGGCGGCAGCCTGTCGGCGGCCTGGACCGGCCGCACCTGGCCGATCGCGTCGCTGTCCGTGCCTACTTTGCGTACTCCCGTGTCGTGCTTGATTGCGCGCTTGTGCAGCATCGGTGCAGCATCGTGATACACTCCGAATACGAAGCGCGGCGGCCCAGCCGGTATGAGCGACCGGGCCAGCTCCACGCTCGACTCGGAAAGGACCCGAGCCGTGGACGAGACTACCAGTCGACCCCGACGGACGCCCGGCGCCGGCAGTCTGTACGAGCTCAAGAGCGGCCCGAAGGCCGGCCAATGGCGCGGCTCCTACGCTGTCACCGACCCTCTGACGCACGAGCGAGCGAGGCGCTTCGTCTCGGGCCACTCCCGGGCGGAGGCCAGCCGTCGGCTGCGAGAGGCGATCGCGGATGGTCACCGCGAGAAAGCCGCGGCAGACTCCCCGACGCTCGCATGGTGGGCCGAGCGATGGCTCGATACCGTCGCGCATCGTGTCCGACCGGCCACGCTCCGCAGTTACCGCAAGGTAATCCAGCATCACGTCCTGCCGGCGCTCGGCTCGTGGCCGCTGGCCGAGCTGCGCCCTGGCGACGTAGAGCGGTGGACCGGATCGCTCACTGAGCGCGGGCTGCGCCCCTCGACTGTGGCACTGAGTCGCCGCGTCCTGGTCGGCTGCTTGACCGACGCCGAACGTGACGGCCGGGTATCGCGCAACGTGGCCCGGCTGGCCCGCGCGCCGAAGGTCGAAGGCACCACGCGCCGCCGGGCGCTGACACGCGCTGAGGCGCGGGCGCTGCTCGACGTAGCGCGCAACGATCCGGAGGCCGGGCTGCTCGTCACTCTCGCGCTCGGCACAGGCGCCCGGGTCGGCGAGCTGCTGGCCCTCGAATGGTCCGACGTCGATCTGACCGCCGGCACGGTGTCGATTACCGGCTCGCGTTCACGGTCCGGCGTCGGCCCGACCAAGAGTCGGCGCGGGGTCCGTACCGTCTCATTGCCACCGTTCGCGCTCGCGGCTCTCAGAGCCGAGACGCGACGCGATGGGCCGGTGATCGCAACGACTGACGGCATGCCGATGATCCCCGAGCGGGCGGGCGAGAGATGGCGCGCCCTACGGACCCGCGCGGGACTCGACGGGCTCCGCTTTCACGACCTGCGCGGGACATACGCCACGCTCGCGCTTGCCAGCGGTGTCCCGCCTAAGGCGCTGGCCGACGTGCTCGGCCACGATACGGCCGTCCTGCTCCGCACCTATGCCGGGCCGATTGAGAACGGCCGAGAGGCGATCGCCGCGGCCATCGGCGAGGCGCTGGCATGAGCAGCGACGAACTGCGCGACAAGGTGAACCGCGCAATGACGGACCTGCAGCGTGGATATCGCCAGAAGATCGAGCTCGCGCGCCAGCTACAGGACGCGGCCGCCGCGCGCGGCGAGACTGTCTCGGGCGCTGCGATATTGACGGCGATCGATGAGGTGATCCGGGAGCAGGAGGCCGTGGAACGCGCCGGCGAGCTGGAACGTGCCCGGTGGGCGCTCGGCGTCGCCGAGCCCGGCGTCGAGCGCCGCAAGCCCGGCCGCCCGCCGTGGACTCGGCAAGCGTTTCACGCGGCCTACCGTGAGGCCAGGGACCGGGCCGGCGGACCGATGGCCGGCGACAAGACACTCGCCGCGGAAATGTCGATCGGACCCCAGCAGCTCGGCCGCCTAGTCAGGAGATACGGCCGGCCGACCTAGCCCGAGTTTTGGGCACTATTTAGGGCAGGGTTTAGGGCTCTATATCGTCCGCGCTGCGGCCGCGATCGTTCCTGTCATGCAGCGCAGCATCTACGTCCCGCTCCCGGAAGGCGCCTCGGCCGCCCTGCGCGACTTGGCGCGCCGTGAGCTGCGCGATCCACGGGCACAGGCGGCCATGCTCGTTATCGAGGGACTGCGGCGCGCGGGTTTCGAGCCCGCCGACGCGGCCAAACGGCCCGCCCGATGACAGCCGCCGCCGAGGCCCGCGTCCTGCGTGCCCTGGACGACCTGCGCGACGCGATGGGCGCCATGCTCGCCGAGCGGCGCGAGCCAGCCGAGTCCCCTGCCCTGCTGACCCTCACTGCGGCCGCCCGCGCGATCGGCTGCTCTCGCGCAACCGTGACGCGATGGGCGGACGATGGGCGACTCCGAACCGTAGGCGGCCGGAAGGCCCGGCGTGTACCGCGGAGCGAAATCGAGCGGCTGGCAGCCGGACCGCCGGAGCCGGCGAGGTGAACGCTAACACCCGTCACGCCCGCGCGGCCCGTCGAGCCGTGCTGCAAGCCAGGGCCGCCAAGGCCGCTGGCGACGATCGGCTGGCCGCCATCTTCGCGGACACGGCCGCCATGGCGATCGGCGCTCACCTGGACGAGCTGCGAAAGGGCAAGCTCGACCAGGTCTGTCCTGCCTGTGGATTGTGGGAGGCAGCCGGTTTCCATTGCTCGCGATGCTTCGCGCTCACGGGGCCGAGCAGCTACTACCCGAAGGGTGACATCACCGAGCGCCAAAGGCGCCAAGGGATCGCCGGAAACACGGTTTCTCCCCCAACAACAGGGGGTCGCGGGCGGCCGAGCGCTATCGGTGCCCACGCATCACGAGGGGCGAGGCTGCCATGACGCACCCGTCCACAGCCTCAACGTTCGGCCAGGATGGCAGGGAGCCGACGCCATCCGGCTACTTCGAGGCACTGCTCGAAGCTGCCGAATCGCCGCGTCCCTTATGGGAAGGTGTGCCGGTGCCGGAGGTGCCGGAGGACGAGCAACGCGAGCTCGCGCGGAAGATGGTCACGGCACTACGTGCCGACACCGAGCCCGACACCGAGCCCTCCATCGGCACGCGCACCGCGCTGGATCTGCGGCACGGGACACCGCCGCAGCAGCTTGCCGAACCGTTCCTGACCCCCGAAGGACCGACCTTCATCTACGCCCGCGGCGGGACAGGCAAGGGGATTACCACCTGTCTGCTCGCGAAACGGCTCGTCGCCGCCGGGCACGTGGTCATGGTGGTCGACTTCGAGGGACACGAGCGGGAGTGGGGATCGCGCCTCCGCGGTCTGGGCCTGTCTGATGAGGAGCTCGGGCGCATCGCCTACCGCGCTCCGTTCGGGTCCGACTGGACCGCTCCGACTGGTCCCCTGGCGACCGTGGCCGTGGCGCTGCGCGATGATGCCGACCGGATCGGCGCGACGTATCTCATCATCGATTCCTACTCGGTCGCGACCTCGAACGGCGACACGATGGGCGGGGAGCAGGCGGCCCGCGAATACTTCACCGGACTCGCCACGATCGGCCTGCCGAGCCTGACGATCGCACACGTCCGGGGCGACTCGGGCAAGTTCCCCGATCGCCCATTCGGATCGGTATTCGTCCACAACCTCGCCCGCGAGACGTGGGCCGTCGAGCGGCTGGGCGACGATGAGCCCGACTCGGACCCGGACCTCATCGCGTTCGGGCCGCACGTCGTGGCGCTCGAGCTGCGCAACCGGAAGTCCAACGGCCGGCGCCAGAGCGCGCCCGAGTTCCTCACGTTCAGCTTCTATGCCGACGGGACAATCGAAGCGACGACGGATCGGCCGGCGGGTCGGACGGTGGCCGACCTGGCCGCGGACGTGCTGGCCGACGGACCGCTGACCGTACCGAAGATTGCGGCGGCAATCAAAGAGGACACCGGCCAGTCTGTCGATGAGGGCACCCTGAGGCGGACTCTCACCCGCCATCCGCGGCGGTTCGAGCAGGCCACGTCGGGACGGCCGCGAACGTGGGCCGTGCGATGACGAACAGGACAACGGCCATCCCTAGGCCGGGAGCCGGTGTCCTGCTCTGTGGGCAGGACACACCGGCGCGCTCCGAAGTGACAACGAACAGGACACCGCCTGAGCGTGAACAGGACAACGAACAGGACATGGCCGAACAGGACACCCGCCGCGCTCACGAACAGGACAACGCATGACCGGTCCGACTCCGATCCGTGCCACGTTTAACAACATGCGCCGGTCGGCGCGGAGTCCGTTAGTCGGCGTCGTCGACCCGGCACACCCGCGGACGGCGGCGAGCGGTGATCTCCTTCCGCTCGCCGCCTACCGCCCCATCGAAAGGACAGACCGTCCGTGAGAGTCATGGTCGATACGCGCGAGCAAAGGCCCAATCCGTTCACCCCGCCACCGAAACTCGCGCCCGGCTGGATACGGAAACCGCCCGTCCAGTCGCGGCGCGAGTGGATCGAGCGCATTCGCAAGGAGATACCCAAGTGAGTCTGTCGCAGGCCGTTCGCAAAGCCTTCGCCGCCCCGCAACGCGAGGCGGGCCCGCTCCCGCCGCAGATCATCGCCCTGGCCGACGTCGAACGGCTCGGCCGCCTGAGAAACCGCGAGTGGGTCAAATACCGCGGCACCGAGTACGCGGTCGACTGGCGGCACGCGATTCGCGATGATTCGAAGAGCGAACGTCTGCTCGACGGCCAGACCTACGTCAGCGGCTCGGACTCGGACACGGGCGACCTTGTTTACTGGCGGATGAAGGCGGGCTCGTTCGCGGCATTGCCGGCGGCCAAAGCGCGGCGCACTAAGCCGTCCAGGCGCGTCGACGCGCTATCGGCGATCCCCCTGTTCGCGGCTCGTTCCGAACGCATGACCTCGGTAGAGGTGCGACCCGAGCGCGATCCGGTGGCACTGAGCAGCGACGCCGCGCTCACGCTCCAGGATCCCGCTGTCGCCAGCCCGGCAATGGCGCGCCTGTTCGATGATCGTGGTGCATCCGTGTCGCGGTTCACCCCGGCCGAGCCCGCGGCATCGGGCGTTGATGCCATCCTCGCCCGACTGTCAAAGGCAGGCGTGCGCGTCGAGCTGACGCCTGACCGGGCGCACCTGGCCGTCGTCACCGAAGGCGGCGCCATGTCTGCCGAACTGCGCGAGGCCATCGCCACCGTCGCTCCGTTGCTCGTCGCTCAGTTGGCCGGCACACCCCTGACGTGCGCATGGTGCCCGTCCGAGGCCGTCACGCTGCTACTCGGCGGCGCGCCAGCGTGCTCGACGCACGCCGAACTGACTGCATAGTTATGCGCCTTGCGACTGCGACGATGCATAAAGATGCGAGCGTTCTTTTACCCTGCTCGTGCCTCGGACACGCCCTTGGTCGCCAAATATACCCCCGAGAGATCCCGGTGAGTAGCGGCAGCGGCCGGCGGTTGTCGCGAGTTTCCCGTGAGTAGCCGCCGACGCCGCTTCGTTTTGTGGGATATCGCGGGCAGGCTGCGCCAGCAGTCGTCGACCACGACGGCGAAGCCGGATGCGAAGCGCAGCCACCTGGCGGCTGAGCCGTGTGCCGTGAAAGGCTGCCTTGCACCGCGCCACGTGACGCGCGGAGGCTTTACCGAGTCCAGATGCCGCGAGCATTCGGCGCTAGAGGCGCGCGAGCGCTACGCGCGCCGCAAGGCCGCGCCCGTTCGCGCCTGGCACCCGGCGCGACTAGATCAGGGGCCACGCCCGGCGGCGCCAGTCGCCGCAGATCGCCGCTGCTCAGTGCCGGGCTGCCCTGCGCCGCGCCTAGCGCCGCGGTCGCTTTGCCGCCGCCATTGGCTTGAGCGCCGGCACCTTCTCCCGTCCTACGGCTCAGCGGATCCTGCCCGGCTGGCCGCCTATCGCGCGTCCGCGGCGTGCAAGGCCGCCCAGAGGCGCTGGCGCGAGCGGCACCTTGGCTGGCTCAGGGCGCAGTTTCCGCAACTACCCTGGAGTGACCGAGCAGGTTAGGCAAGGGGCGGAAGACCTCAGCTGATGTGCTCGCCGTCGCGCTATGTGTGTGTCCGTTGGGCCGTCGGCGCCTGGGACGAGGCGTCCGACCGATCCGGGCAGGACGCCGCACGGGAGTAGGCTTCTCTGCGGCCAGTGACCTATGGGGAGATCTGTGATATGAAACCCGCTCGCCTGTTGTTCGTCGCAATACTCGCAGCAGCACTCCTCATCCCGGCGTCGACCTCGGTGGCCGACGCCGCGATCCGCAAGGTTGCGTTAGGCGTGTCCGAGCTCGACAACCAGAACGTCGCCGCGGTTGACGCATACAAGTCGAGCGTTGGGCGGGCGCCGGCTCTCTGGGCAGTCTGGAGCGACTGGGGCGGTGCTAATCGGGCTTTCCCGACAAGCTTCATGAGCGCCCTGCGCACGCGCGGCATCGTGCCGATGGTCAACTGGCAACCAATCGACCCGTCTCACCCGACCGACTGCGGAAACTGGTCGCTCGACAACATCATCAACGGCGACCACGACGCCTACATACGCCAGTGGGCCGCGGCGGCAAAGGCCTACGGCGGCCGCGTCATCGTCCGTTTCGCCCACGAGATGAACGGCTATTGGTTCATCTGGGGCTAC
>DATCGV010000083.1:0-2149 GCA_036508755.1 Candidatus Limnocylindrales bacterium
AAATGCGCTGGTGCTCATTGCGCTGGCGGCTGCAGCTTCGTCGAGCAAGCGCCGATTCGCGGGCTCGAGGCGCAGCTCGAGTCGGTCTTCCTTGCGCCTTGTTTCCCGTGCGACCGTCATCCTTCACTCCATGTACGGATATTGTACGTACGCTAGTGGGACCCGTCGCACGTGTCAAGACGATGGCTGACCCGCCATACGGCTCGCCAGGCGAGCATCCGATCGGTTAGCCAACGGCCGGCGCGGCAATGGAGCGTGCCGCAGGGCTCGGCTTGGTGAGGTGGCGCGGCGGCGCGGCCAGACGACGACCTTCGGCGTTGCGTTCCGGTGCTCTTTCCGTTCGACTTCAGCTGGCCGCGGTCGGGTCACAGAGCCGAGCACCGGTACGCTCGACGTCCCGAAGATTGCGGGTGACCAGGACAAGGTCGTGCACCAGCGCCGTGGCCGCCAGCAGGCCGTCCACCGTTGGGATGGGATCGGGCACGTTGAGGCCGCCCCAACGGTCGGCCACGCGCGCGTCGACCGCCAGGACGCGATCGGCGAAGTCGGTCGCGAGGCGCGTCAGCCACTGCTCGAGGGCGATGGCGGACGGCAGGTCGCGCCGGCGAATCGACTCGATTCCCCGCCGGATCTCGCCCAGGACAAGGACGCTGGTGAACAGCTCGTCCTCGCGCGCGTCGGCGAACCACGCCCGGATTCCGGCGTTCGCCCGGTCGCCCTTGCGGAGCTCGGACAGGACGTTGGTGTCGACCAGCCAGCTCACAGCGAAGGCCGAGGCAGGTCTCGTTCGAACTCGAAGTCCTCGTCGGCACCCACGTTCGGCATCGACGCCAGCGCCGCCTTGAATGAGGCACGCTCCACGTCCTCGCGGAGGGCTGCCCCGAGGATCTCGCGATGCTCCGCCTCCGCTGAGCGGCCATGCCGGGCCGCACGTCGCTTCAGCGCTCCCACGATCTCCTGTCCGACATTGCGGACGATCAGCTGGCTCACAGATCACCTCTGCTATCGATGATAGCAGAGCGGCCAGCCATACCGACAGCCGCACCTGTCACCGTCGCGGGCATAGCCCGAACGGGTCCTTGTATCCGGACCAGATGTCCCATACGGTCAGCCCAAGGTCGACGACCGGCACCCGTCCGGGGGCCGCGAGACTGGATTGACCGGCTCTGGCCGGGGGTCACAGATGAGCATTCAGCCGGTGGCGGCTCCACTTTCCGGGTCGAGGCCGGAGCATCGATCGGTCATCAACCGATGGATGCGTGCTCGTGCCTCCATCGGTGCCGCGTGGATGGCACTCCTGGTTGCGACCGTTGCGACGGTGTTCGCCTCGGCGATCGCCCTTCTCGGTGGGCCGACAGCCCTGCTCGCCGACAACATCCAGGAGCTGGTCGCGGTCACGGGAGCCGCGGCTGGCCTCGGCCTGGCGTGCCGGCACGGAAGCGGCACGACACGCCGGTTGCTTGTTGCCCTCGCCCTGTCGCTGACTGGCGCCGCCCTCGGCATGCTCGCCTGGGACCTGTCGCTCCCAGGGGTCGGCGATGCCCTGTTCGTCCTGGGTGTGGCCATCGGCGTCGCGGCGATCGTGCCGGCCATCTTCGGCGGCCTGGAACGCGGCCTCGTGATCGGTATCGCCACCGACGCCCTCATCCTGTTCCTGACCGGGGTCGTGCTCGTTGCTTCGACGACGGGCCACGACCTCACCGATGACCACACCGGGCTGATCGGCCTGGTGCTGCTTGTCGCGACGATCGCCGCGTGCGCGTTCGCGCTAGTCGGACGACGCATTCGCCCAACCTGGGGCGGTCCATGGACCCTGCTCACCGGCGCCGCATTCATCGGTACCTCCTGGTTGATCTGGTCCGTCGACGCCGCTGCACCGACGACGGTCGGACCGTCCGACTTCATCTTCAGCGCCGGAGTCCTGCTGATCGCCTTCGGTGGGATGACCTGGAACACGCGTGCGTCGTACAGCCCGAGGTTCGAGCGGCTCGCGCCGATGCTCGCAACGGTGATCCCAGCTGCCGCGATTCTCGCCAGCCTGGCCACGGCCGCGATCTACCATGGCGCCGCCGTTCGCGACCTCGTCGGCATGGCCACCGGGGCCGTGATCGTGACCGGGGTCGCCCGGCAGGTGCATCTCTACATGCGC
>DATCGV010000084.1:0-62080 GCA_036508755.1 Candidatus Limnocylindrales bacterium
CTGCCGCCGTTGGTATCGCACGTGGCTTCGGTGATGACGTTCGTGTCGAGGGTGACCGCGCCATTGCGCGCCAGAGCACGGCCCTGCAGCGTGGCTCCCGTGGTCATGGTGATCGACGTGAGCGCCATGATGTTGCCGACGAACGAGCTCGACGTGCCGATGGTCGCCGAGCTGCCAATCTGCCAGAAGACGTTGCACGGCTGCGCGCCGTTGATGTAGTTCACCGTGCTCGACGACGCTGTCGTCAGGGCGCTGCCAACCTGGAAGATGAACCGCGCGCCGGAGACGCCCTTAGCGTTGAGGGTGAGCGTCCCCGTCAGGCCAGCGGAGCTGCTGAAGCAATACACGCCCGCCGTGAGCGTCTTACCGCCGAGATCCTGGCCAGTGAGGTTGGTGTTGCACGCCTGGCCGGCCGCGTTGCTGTAGGCGGTGGTCAAGTCCGACTGCGCCTGGGCGGCTGCGGCATCGGCAGCGTGGATTGTGCCGTGGACGATGCCCGGTGGAAAGCCGGTGACGGCTGAACCGGGGCTGACGCCAAGGTCGCCATTGATGACGCTCGGCCCGGTGTTGGTCACGGTCGAGCCACCCAGGACGGCGAAGGCGCTTGCGGTGCCCAGGCCAATGGCGTGGGACGCCGCGACGTTGCCGGTAAGGGCAAGGCCGAGCAGCAACGCGAGAAGGACTGAGACAGGCAGACCGCGCTTCAACACGTGGCGCCCCCTTTCAGAAGCCCCCACTGCGCGATAGCGACGCCGTCGTGGTGGATTTGACAGTGGCCGCGCACGGTCACCGGCTTGTCAGAGCACGGTAAGCACGGAGAGTTCGCGTGCCCAGCCGTACATACACGCCACGGCCGAGGAACTTATGGCGGTCCGCCTTTGAGTGCCACCTTGAACGGAATGCCGGGCCAGCTCACTTGGCGGCGGCGCGCCGTACGCCCTCGAGCGCGGCGCGCGCGAGGGCGGCGTTGCCGACATCGCGCGCGTAGTTGGCCAAAGTTGCGTTCAGCCCGAGCGCCAGGACGCGCGCGACGATCAACGACTCCTCTGTCACTGGCCCGTATTCCGACAGGAATGCGTCGAACATGTCGCGCGGCACGAAGCTCCACAGCAGCGACAGGTCGATGCCCGGATCGGCTCGGCAGACGTCGACCCAGTCGATGATCCCGTTCAACGTCCCGCCCACGAGCAGCTGCCTGATGTGTAGATCGCCGTGGCACAACACGCTCGCAGCGTGGCTCGATAGGCGCTTCTCCGCCGGCGCGAGAACCCGCTCCGCCTCGAGCCCGAGCTGCGCCAGCGCTTCGCGTGCCCACGGAACGCGGCGGGTCATGTCGGCGCGCCGGTTGGCGTCCGCGGGAAGGTCGGCCGGATCGTGAGCGTGCAAGGCCCGCAGCGTGCGCGCGAGATCCAGTGAAACTCGGCGCCTGACCTCGTCCGTAACCTCGAGTGGCTCGCGACCCGGGATGTATCGCGCGCCGTAGAAGCGCCACGGATAACCGGAACCAGGCTCACCGAAGAAGAGCGGCTTAGGGATGGCAACGGGCAGCTCCAGGCTCGGCAGCGCCGCGATCTCGCGCTCCATGCCGGGCAGCACGACCTCGCGCCGCGGAAACCTGAAGACGAAGTCCGAGTCGACGCGGTACGCCGTGTAGTCCCAGCCCTCTCCCAGCCGGTCGACGTGCTCGAACTGCGGGAACTGGCCACGGACCAGCCTCGCCGCCAGGGCCTGGTCAACGACGATCTCCGGCCGCCACGTCACGGCCGAATTGTCAGGGCAGTGCCAGGGTCTGCGCGCGACGCGCGTCTAGCTCTGGGTGCGCCGCGGACGCCACGTGAAGCGCGTGCCGGCTGGCAGCACCACTCGATCGGCCATGCCGTTCGCCTCGGCCAAGAGTTCCCACGCTGCGCCGGCGGCGACTGGCGCCATGCGCACTTTGGCCGTCTCGCCATTGCATTCGTACGTGACGGTGCGCCGGTCGTGGCGCTCGGTCTCACTCATGAAACGCACCTCATCGGTGGTGCAGTTGACCAGGCCGGCCAGCCAGCGGCGCACATCGAAGGTGGACGCTCGGCCGTCGGGCAGATCCCGCGGTGACGAGTGCGAAGCGTCGACAAAATTGCGCCGGCCGGCTGGCCTGATCATGGCTGATTGTAAACATCATGTTGACTCGCGTGCTCAATCAGTTGACCACAAAGGACCGGGAAAGCCAGAGCGGGAGCGGGGCTAATGGTCGGATCGAGGCAACTAGAGCTTGTTTACGGGTAGGAGGGACCTCCGCCGGCAAGCGCGACGGCGGCACTGACGATCGAGAGCAGGGCGCCAAGAGCCAAGCCCAGCAATCCGGCGGGCAGGTGACGAAGACGTGAACCAAGCATGGGGGAGCTCCTTGTTCTCCCCTCTCCTCGCTCTGGCAGTTGAGCTTCCGACCGGGCGAGCCCATTGGTCGGATGCTATGTTTTGCCGATGCGTATGTCAAGTATTTCTAAACCTCGGATCGACCCGGAGTCCGCCCATCGCCTCGGCCAGGAGTTGCGCCGACGACGATTAGCGCTGCGGATGTCGCAGACCGACGTCGGGCGTCCATTCACCCGCGCCTACGTCAGCGCTGTCGAGAGCGGTCAGTGCGTGCCGTCGCTGTCGGCGCTAATGCTTCTGGCTCAGAGGCTGAATACGACCAGTGGCGAGATCCTGGGCGCCGTCAATCCGCGCTTGGCACCGCTGTACACTGACCCGCATGCCACCCGTCAAAACGCGCACAGCGCAGGGAACTGACGAAAAGGTCCGCGTCTCTTCGGGAGTGGGAACGCGCATCCGCGAGGCACGCCGACGCTCCGCGATGACCCAACAGCAGGTCGCTGGCGACCGTTACACCAAGGCGTACATCAGCGCGCTTGAGAACGGCCTGGTACGGCCTTCGGTCGCCGCGCTCGAATACCTTGCCACGCGCCTCGGCACGACGCCCAGCGCGCTCTTGGCTGACGTCCGTCCCGCCTGGTCGCGCATCGACGCGGACCTGCAGCTCGCGGCGGGCAAGTGGCAGGTCGCGGCGGACGGCTATGACGCCCTGCTCGTCGATCCCGTTGGACTCGACAAGGGAACCCGGGCCGAGCTGCTGCGTGGCCGCGCCGAAGCATTCGTGCGCCTCGACCACGTCAGCGAAGCGGCCGCTGACGCGTCGCAGGCGATTGAGCTGTTCGAATCAGTGGGCCGCCACGAGGACGCCGCGCTGGCCAGCTACTGGCTCTCTGCGGCGATGTACGAGCAGGGCAACACCGACGACGCCAGGGCGTTGCTGCAGGCGATCCTGGCTCGCGTCAGGACGGGCATGCGTATTGCGCCCGACTTCAGACTTCGGCTGCTGATGGCACTCGCGGCAAATGAGACCCGCGACGCGAATCACGCCGGGGCGCTGTCCTACCTCGAGCAGATCCGCGGTCTTGTAGACGAGCTGGACGATCGACGGCGCGCTCACTACCTGTTCGACCTCGCCTACGTCTACACGGAGACCGGTGACTACGAGGCGGCGATTCGCACCGGGCACGCCAGCCTCGCCCTGTTCAAGGCGGTCGAGACCAGCTTCGACTTTGCGCGGCTGGAATATGAGCTCGCGCTGGCGCACCTGCACACCGGCAACATCGCGCGCGCTCAGGAGATGGCATCGGACTCGGTCGCGCGGTTCCTTGCCTTGGGCGACGACCGCCAGCTGGCTCACGCACTCGACTCACGGGCGCAGATCGAGATCGCTCTTGGCGAATACGACAGAGCGCTGGAAACCGCTGATGAGACGCTCCGCCTGGCGACGGCGACAGACAACCCTTATGCCAACGCAGACGCCAAGCTGACGATGGCACGCGCGTACGCCGGGCTGGCTGCGACCAAGGATGGCGCCCGCTACGTCGAACAGGCCAAGGCGGCGTTCGCCGCGGCCGCCGACGAGTCGCGCACCCAGAACAGGATGCGTGTGGTGCGTCGCGTGCTGGCCGAGTGGGCCGACTTCGTGGCCGGCCAGGGCGATCACAAGGCGGCCTTCGAGCTCAGCCGTGAGGCGCTGGCGGCCTCTCGCTAGGGAACGCCTGCGCGCCGCCTAGATGTAGACGGCCGTGATCAGCTCGCTGATCGGGGCGGCCGCTTCGTAGCCGCGATCAAAGGCGGCCAGGTCCGAGTCGAGCATCTCGCGCCGGCGTGAGCCAAGCATCTCCATGAGCGCGCGGCGGATCGATTCGGGCCGGACGACCGGCCGAGCCGCCAGCAGACCGCCCAGCGCGACGATCGACACGAGGCGGACGTCGCCTACCTCGCTGGCAATGCCGGTGCACGGCATGGCCAGCAGCTCAATGTCGTGACGCGTCGGCTCAGCCTCGATCAGGGACGTGTTCACGATCAGCAGACCATGCGGCGCGACGGTCGCCTCGAAGCGCGCCAGTGAGGGCGGGTTGAGCGCCACGACGGAGTCGGCCTGATCCAGGATCGGCGATCCGATCGGGCGGTCTGAGACGACGACCGTGCACGATGCCGTGCCGCCGCGCATCTCCGGGCCGTACGACGGCATCCACGTCACATGCTTGCCCTCGAGCAGCGCCGCCTCGGCCAGGACGTGGCCGGAGAACAGGATGCCCTGGCCGCCGAAGCCGGCGAAGATCGCACCGTGTTGCATCACTTGTCTCCCTTGACCCGGTCGACGATGACGCCCAGCGGGTAGGTCGACACGACGTCGTGCTCGACGTGCTCCATCGCCTCGCCTGCCGTCATGCCCCAGCCGACCGGACAGGTCGACAGGATCTCGACGATCGAGAAGCCCAACTTCTTCTCCTGGATCTCGAATGAGCGCTTGAGCATCTGCTTGGCACGGCCGATGAGCTGCGGGTTGGCGATCGAACCGCGCGCCGCGTAGGCGACGCTGGGCAGAACTGCGAGCATCTCCGTGATCGGGATGGGCACGCCCTGTGCGCCCGATTCGCGGCCCAACGGACTCGACGTCGTCTTCTGCCCGAGCAGTGTCGTGGGGGCCATCTGGCCGCCGGTCATGCCGTAGATGCCGTTGTTGACGAAGATGACGCTGATCAGCTCGCCGCGCGCCGCGGCATGGACGATCTCTGCCGTGCCGATCGCTGCCAAGTCGCCATCGCCCTGGTAGGTGAAGACGAACTGGTCGGGCCTGGCGCGACGCACGCCCGTGGCGACGGCCGGCGCTCGGCCGTGGGGCGATTCGACGAAGTCGACGTTGAAGTAGTCGTAGGCGAAGACGCTGCAGCCGACCGACGCGACGCCGATCGTGCGCTGGGTCAGGTTCATCTCGTCGAGCAGCTCGCCGATCAGGCGGTGGATGATGCCGTGCCCGCAACCTGGGCAGTAGTGGGTTGACTTCTCGGTCAGCGCCTGCGGTCGGCGGTAGATGACCCGCCGTTCGGCCGGGACGATCGTTGCCGTCATTCGAACAGCTCCACTGGATACAGCCCGACGGCAGACTCGGGGCATTTCTCCGCGGTCTTCGTCGACGGCGTGCTGGTCGCAGTCTCGCCGGCCGGCAGCCAGTAGTCGGGCTCGGCTTCGAGAGCGGCGTTGCGGATCGTCTCAAGGACCTCGCCCGGCGTCGGGATCATTCCGCCCGTGCGGCCGACGAAGTAGATCGGGCAGCTGCCCTCGAGCGAGAGCCGGACATCCTCGATCATCTGCCCGGCAGACAGCTCGACGACGACGACCGCCGAGACCTTGGCCGCGGCCTTGGCGAGTGCCTCGGCTGGGAACGGCCAGAGCGAGATCGGGCGGAAGATGCCGGCCTTGATGCCGTTCGCCCGCGCGCGCTCGCACGCCGTTCGTGCGACGCGCGCGGCAGTGCCGTAGCCAACGACACAGATGTCGGCGTCGTCGAGGTCCTCGGTTGCGAAGCGCGTCTCGTTGCGTGCGATCTCGGCGTACTTCTGCTGGAGATGCGTGTTGTGCTCTTCGAGCTCGTACGGCTGGAGGTGCAGCGAGCGCACTACGCGCGGCTCGCGCGTGCCCCCGGTCCCGCTCAGTGCCCAATCGAACTCGTGCCGCGCCGGAGTCCGGTACTGGGGCACGACCGGCTCCATCTGTTGACCCAGGACGCCGTCGGTGAGAACCCATACCGGCGTCCGGTAGCGCTCGGCGATCTCGAACGCGTCGGCCATCAGCGCAACGGCTTCCTCGATCGACGACGGGGCGAGGACGGGCGTTCGGTAGTCGCCGTGGCCGTGGCCGCGCGTCGCCTGGAAGTAGTCGCTCTGCGATGCGCCGATGCTGCCGAGTCCGGGCCCGCCGCGCATGACGTTGAGCAGCACGATGGGCACTTCAGAGCCGGCCATGTAGCTCATGCCCTCGGCCATCAGGCTGATGCCCGGGCTGGAGCTCGAGACGAGAACGCGGGCACCGGTCGCTGCGGCGCCGAGGCCCATGTTGATCGCGCCGAGCTCACTCTCGGCCTGGATGAACGTGCGCCCGAGCTCGGGCATGCGCCGCGCCATCCACTCGAGGACTTCTGCCTGAGGGGTGATTGGGTAGCCGAAGTACGCGTCGCAACCGGCCTGGACGGCTGCCTCGGCCATGGCCTCGTTGCCCTTCATCAGCACAGGCGCCGCGGTCATCGCTGCTCTCCCTTGAGCGGGGCATAGATCGTGAACACCGTGTCCGGGCAGATCCGGGCGCAGATGGCGCAGCTGGTGCAGCCAGCCGCGTCGGTCAGTTGTGCGGGGTGATAGCCGAGCGCGTTGACGATGGTCTCGTCGAGCTCGAGCACGTGCTTGGGACAGGCATCGATGCACAGACCGCAGCCTTTGCAGCGATCGGTGGCAACATCGATCGGGTCGAGGATTTGCAGCTCGAGTGTCGCAACCACTTCACCACCGAAGTTAGTCACGGGCAGCTGCCCGGCGCAGTGCCATATGGGGCACAGCACCGGGCCGTTCGGCCGCATATTCACGACCTCTCGGGAACTGATCCTGCGCGATGCTCGTCTGACGGCCGTGAAGCACCACCTGACCGTCACCCTGCCAACGCTGGCGCTGTTGCTGGTCGCCTGCTCGGCGATCGGCGGCCAGCCGTCCGGCAATCCGCCTTCAGTCAGCCCCTCGTCGAGCCCGGCACCAACCGCCAGCCCGACGGCGACCCCGGCGCCGAGCGCGCCGGCCAGCACTGGACCAAGCACTCAGCCAAACACCACACCGGCCGCGGGCCTCGACGGCCGCCAGTTCGTGTCGCTAACGGTCACCAAGGACGGCGCAATGCAGCCGCTGGTGACAGGGACCAAGATCCGGCTCGCCTTCGCCGGTGGCAACGTCACCGCTTCGGCCGGCTGCAACACGATGAGCGGTGACTACCAGATCGCAGGCGATAAGCTGGTGGTCGGTCAGCTCGCAACCACGGAAATTGGTTGTCCGCCCGATCTCCAGGCGCAGGACACGTGGCTTTCGGACCTGCTCACGGCGCACCCTCAGTTCGCCGTCCAGAGCTCAAATCTCATCCTTTCATCGGGCACCACGGTGGTCACGCTTCTCGACCGCGAGGTTGCCGAGCCCGACCAGCCGCTCGTCGGCATTACCTGGGGCCTGACAACCATCATCGACGGCCAAACGGCGTCGTCGGTCCCCGAGGGCGTCAGCGCGACAATCCTGTTCACCGCTGACGGCAAGGTCCAATTTGACAGCGGGTGCAACTCCGGTGGGGGCCAGTACACCGTCGACGGCGACTCGCTCCATTTCGCGCAGATCGTCAGCACGATGATGGCCTGCCAGGACCCGCGTGGGTCGGTCGAGTCGGCAGTCCGAGCCGTGCTCGATGGCGACCCGATCAAGTTCTCGATCGACGGGACGACGCTCACCCTCACGGTGGGCGACAAGGCCCTCCAGTACGCCGCGGCAGTGGACGTCACCCACCTGCCCGACAACTCACTGCCCCCTCGCTAGCCAAGGAAGGACGTCCCCATGCACGGAATCTCTCGCTCCTCGATAGCGCTCGGCGCCATCGCATTGCTCGCAATCGGGGTCTTCAGCGCGCCGATGCTCGCCGGACTGACCCATCCCGCCTATGCCGCTGATCCGACCACCCCGGCCGCGAATGAGCACGTCATCTCTGTCAGCGGCACGGGCAAGGTGACCGTCAAGCCCGACATCGCCGACGTCAACCTGGGCGTCCAGATCCAGCGCGGCACCGCCAAGGCGGCCCGCGACGACGCGGCGCAGACGATGACCACGATCATCAACGCGCTGCACGGCCTGGGCATCGATGACACGAACATCCAGACCTCGACGCTCTCGCTCAGCCCGGTCTACGACTACAACTCGAGCACGCAGCGTGTCACCGGCTACATGGTCACGAACGAAATCACCATCCACGTGACCGACCTGACCAAGCTGCCTGACATCCTCGATCAGTCGGTCGCCGCGGGCGCGACGAACGTCGACGGCGTCAGCTTCGACGTCTCGAACCGAACTGATCTCGAGAATCAGGCGCGCGCGGCGGCGGTCAAGGATGCGCGCTCACACGCCGACGCGCTCGCATCCGCGGCCGGCGTCACGATCACGGGCGTCCAGTCGATCAGCGAGACGACCTACAGCAATCCGTGGCCGGTGTACGGCGTCGCCTCGGACGCCAGCAAGGGCGGCGCTCCAGCAGCGCCGACCGTGCCGACCCCGGTTCAGCCCGGCACCCAGGACATCACCATCACGGTCAGCGTCAACTACCTGATCTGACGCGGCGCTCAACTCTCGCCAATGCGGCCGGCGCCCCGAACGGGGCGCGCCGGCCGCCTTTACGTTCAAGTGGCGGCGTCAGGCCTTTGCGTCGATCAGATGACTGGCTCGGCCGTGTCCGTCAGTGGCAGTAATTGAGCTATTGCCCGTGCCCAGCGATGGGCGTGCTCAACCTCGCCGGGCTGGAGCTCGGGCTTCATGCTGACGATGAAGCTCTCCGGGGAAGCGACGACACTCGCGTCGTGCTCGCGCAGCCACCGAGCAATGCCATCCGCCGCCGAACCCGCCAGCACGCGCGGCCAGGCCAATCGCGTGTCGAAGGCAGCGCACGGCCTGTCTTTGACTGAGGCTGCGTCGATCGCATCGAGATAGCCCTTCATCGGCGGGGTCATGCCGTGCGCCTCGGTCGGGCCGCCGATGACCACGAGATCGAAGTCGCGCAGGTCCCTGGGCGCGTCGTCGACGCTGTGGATCTCAACTGTTCCTCGCTCACCGAGGACGTCGGCAACCGCGTCGGCTACTTGTTTGGTATTGCCTGACCGCGTGGCGTAGATAACGACACTCTTCATGGTCCCAAGTGTTAGGGCGGCTACCACCTACCGCCAGAGCCGGCCGGCCTCAAAGCCGGGCGACCATCAGCCGGGGCCGACCGCCAGGTCCGTCGGTGCGTTCGCCGGCCGGCGGCGCAGCCGGCCGATGGGCACCGTCGCGAACGCGATGCCGCCGATGACACACGCGACGCCCAGCAGCTGGCCGGCCGATGGCGCCTCGCCCAGCAGCACCATGGCAAGGCCGATCGATACGACTGGCTGGGCGAGCAGGATGATCGAGGTCACCACGGCCGGCAGGCGCGGCAGTGACAGCGAGATGAAGATGTAGCCGATGGACTGGGCACTGATCCCGAGCAGGATCAGCCAGAACATCGGTTGCCAGCCCGGTGTCAGGTCGAGCGAGCCCAGACCGATGCCCACGACGAGGGCGACGAGCGCTGTCGCGGTTGTCGAGACGGCCACCGGCCCTGCCGCGCGCCGGCCGCTGACCTGGCGGATGATGATCAGGTAGCCGCCATACGACAGCGCTGCCACGATGCCCAGGCCGACGCCGAGTGCCGGGTCCGTGCCGTAGTTCTGGCCACCGAGCACGCCGGCGATGAACACGACGCCGACGAGGATGATCGGCAGCGCGATCAGCGTCCGCCGCGCCGGCCGCTCGCCCAAGAGCAGCCACGCTGCGACGGCGACGACGACCACCTGGAGATTGCCAAGGACGGTGGCCAGGCCGGCGCCGACGAGGTTGATCGTGTGGTGCCAGAAGATCAGGTCGCCTGCGAAGAGCAATCCGGCGAATGCAGCAACGCGGATCGATCGGCCGTCCATTGGCCCGCTCTGGCCGCGCTCGATGTACGCCGCGACGAACAGGATGGGCAGACCCCAAAAGCAGCGGAAGAACGTCGCGGTCTCGGGCGATGTGCCGGAGTAGCGGTACAGGACGCCCGAGAAGGCGATCGACATCGCGCCAAGGAAGGCGGTCAGGCGTGGGTGCGCCGCCAGCAGCCGAATGAATGAACGCAGCATCAGCGCGGGTCGGGCATGTCGACCGAGGGCAGGTACTCCGGGTGGCGCTGGATGTAGGCGCGGATGAATGGGCAGCGCGGCGAGATGCGCAGGCCGCGCGCGACGGCATCGTCCAGAACGGTCCTGGCAAGCCGCGACCCGACGCCGCGACCTTCTTGCTCAGGCTCGACGACGGTGTGGGTGAAGGTGACGCGCCCGGGATGGAGCCGATACTCGGCGAAGGCGATCACCGCGCCGCCCGAGCGGACCTCCCAGCGGTGTCGGTCGGGGTTGTCGACCGTTTCGAGATCGCCCGCAGCAGGCTGGGTCTCGTCCACGACCGAAGCGTATCCTCGATTTGCCTGATGGACGCGAAGCGGTCACCAAAGAGCAGCGAGGAAGCGCGCGCCGCGTTCCGCGAGATCGTCCCGGCCGACGAGCGGGTGAGCGTGCGGCCCATGTTCGGCAGCGTCGCGGCATTCGTGAACGGCAACATGTTCATGGGCCTCGTGTGCGACATCCTTTACGTCCGCCTCGATGAGCCGGAGCGCGACCTGCTCGGCGCCGCGGGCGGGCGGCCGCTCGAGGTCATGCCCGGCCGGCCGATGCGTGAGTACGTGACTCTGCCGGATTGGCGAACGCGGACGGACGAGGCCCGTGCCTGGGGACAGCGCTCGCTCGACTACACGCTCACGCTGCCGGCGAAGAAGAAGTAGCGCCGAGGGCGACGAGGGCGCCGCCTACCAGTGCCGATCCTTCGGCCCCGCGAGGGCGAGCAGCCAGCGCACGATCACGGCGCCGACGAAGGCGACGACGAGAGCTCCGATCCAACCGTAGACCTCATTGGTGCCGAACAGCGACCGCGCGAGGAAGCCCCCAATGATGCCGCCCAGGATGCCGATCAGGATGTTGGCCAGGCAGCCGCCCGCAGTCCGAGCACGGACGACAAGCCCGGACAGTGCCCCGGCCAGGAAGCCGATGATGATCCAGCCGATCAGGCCGATGCCGGTGAAATCTGGCATGTGTATCTCTCCTCCAGTGCTTCAAGGCATCGTAATTGCTCGGCAGATGTAGCCAGCATGGCCGTGACGCGACTACGATCACAGATGCGCGACGGTCGAGCCGCATGCACCGAAGCCGGGGCCGGCTTACGACGTCACGAGGAGGTTGAGCATGGCCACCGTTACCTTCGACCACGTCTGGAAAAAGTACGGCGACGTGGTTGCCGTCAAGGACCTCAGCCTCGACGTCCAGGACGAGGAGTTCCTCGTCCTCGTTGGCCCCTCGGGTTGCGGCAAGACGACCGCCCTGCGCATGGTCGCCGGCCTCGAGGAGATCACCGAAGGCACCCTCCGGATCGGCGACCGCGTGGTCAACGATCTCGCGCCCAAGGACCGCGACGTGGCGATGGTCTTCCAGAGCTACGCGCTGTACCCGCACATGAACGTCTTCGACAACCTCGCCTTCGGGCTGAAGTTGCGCAAGGTGCCCAAGGCAGAGATTGACAGGCGCGTGCGCGAGACAGCGGCATCCATCGAGCTGGGCAACCTGCTCGACCGCAAGCCCAAGCAGCTTTCGGGTGGCCAGCGACAGCGTGTCGCGCTTGGCCGGGCGATCGTGCGCGAGCCGGCGGTGTTCCTGATGGACGAGCCGCTGTCGAACCTCGACGCCAAGCTGCGCGTGCAGACCCGCGCCGAGATCGCGCGCCTGCACCAGCGCCTGCGCACGACGATCGTCTACGTCACCCACGACCAGGTCGAGGCGATGACGATGGGCGACCGGATCGCGGTCATGAACTTCGGCGTGCTCCAGCAGATCGGTGCGCCGCAGGATCTTTATGAACGACCGATCAACAAATTCGTGGCCGGGTTCATAGGCAGCCCGTCGATGAACTTCATCAACGTCACGCAATCTACCCAGGACGGAAAGACCGTGCTCAAGGATTCGAGTGTCGAGATACCCCTCCCGGATGGGCTCAAGGCGGCCGTCGGGGAGTCGGGGGCGCAAGAGCTGACAGCCGGCATTCGCCCCGAGCATTTCGAGATCGCCGACGCCAACGCGACCATGGGTCCCGGCGCGACGATCCATACCGTGACCGACGTGGTCGAGTTCCTGGGCAACGAGGAACTGCTCCACGTCACCGTCGGTGACCACGATCTGGTCGCCATCGTCGACGCCTCGCGCCGCGTTCGGCCGGGCGACGTCCTCGACCTGTTCGTGCCGATCGAGAAGATCCACCTGTTCGACGCCGAGGACGGCAAGGCGCTCGCCAACGTCGGCGCGCGTTAGTCGGGCTGATCTGAGAGGGCGCCGCCGGCCGAATGGCCGGCGGCGCCTTCTTCATGCGGCGGGCGGCACTTCATATCGACCGCCCATGTACGGAGCGGCCTGGATATGGATCGATCGGCCTAGATATGCGAGGCGCGGCGTGGCGGGGTACTGGTGGTTCGGTCGCGCGGGTCTGGTTCCGGCATATTCAGGCCGCTTGGCACATATTCAGGCTGCTCGGTGCATAGCCCCGCGGATCGGCGCGGCAGCAGGCTGAGGAGCGCAGCGGCGGGTTGGAGCGGCGGGACGGAGCCGCGGTCAGGCGGTGGCGCGCGCCGTGAGCGGCTCGCCCATGTCAATCGGCGCGGTGACGGGTGATCGCTCGAGCTGCCGGCCGCCGTCGCGCTTGGCGCTGTACATGGCTGCATCGGCGGCCTGGAGGAGCTGCGCCGAGTTCCGACCGTCACTCGGGTAGACGGCGAGGCCCGCGCTGATGCCGACGGTGACGTGCGAGCCGTCCGATAGCGCGTGGCGCTGGTGACTGACGCCGGCGACGACGCGTCGGGCGACCTGTTCGGCGGATGAATCGGAGGTATCGGGCATGAGCACGACGAATTCGTCGCCGCCGTAGCGGGCGACGATGTCGATCGTCCGCACCTGGGCGCGGATCGTCGTTGCGACGTTATGCAGCACCCGGTCGCCGTCGGAATGGCCGTAGCGGTCGTTGACCGGCTTGAACTTGTCGAGGTCGAGCATGAGCACAGCGAGCGGCGCATGGCTGCGTGCTGAGCGTGCGATCTCCTGGCGCAGTCGCTCCTGGAGGTAGCGGTGGTTGTGAACACCGGTGACGAGGTCGATGTCGGCAGCGCTGCGCAGCTGCTCGAGCACGCGCACCTTTTCGAGCCCGGCCGCGGCCAGTGAGGCCATCGCCTCGCACGCCTGCATCTCGGCGGGGGTCGGGTTGCGCGGCTCGCGCAGGGCGAGAAGCTCAACCATGCCGATCGTCCGCGCGCCGGCGTTGAGCGGCAGCAGCACGAGCGTTGACGCGCCGACCTGGCGCAGCTGAGCCGTCTCGACGCCGCCATCACCGCTGTCTGCCTGGAGGATGACCGGCCGGCCGTCGCCCAGAACCTGGCGGCGGGCAGCTGATTCGGCTACGTCGATCATCTCGGCCGTGCCGCCCACGCCGTCGCGGCAGATGACGCGCATGACCGTCGATCCCTCGTCCCAGCGCGCGACGAGCGCGGAGTCCGTGCCTGTCTGTTGCCGGACGCGCGCGGCCAGCAGCTTGGCGAGGGTCTTCTCGTCGTCGGCCGCCCCGGCGGCCTCGCTGATCTCGAGCAGCCCGGCCAGCTCGCGCACGAGCTCGTCGCGGCCGTGGAGAAGGCGCGCGTTCTCGATTGCCACGGCCGCCTGGTCGGAGAGAATCTGCATCAGGCGCAGGTCGTCGTCGTCGAAGTGGCGGCGGCCGTTGGCCACGAGGCAGATGACGCCGCTGACACGGCTCTCGTAATGGAGCGGCACGATCAGCATCGAGTGCGGCCCCGGCCGGCTCGGACCCAGGTCTTCGACCTCGGGCAGCAGCGCCGGCGCGCCGCTGCGTACCGCGGCCCAGATCTCGCGCGCGCCGGATCCGTCGCTGGGCAGGGGCGGGACGCTCGGGTCGCCGCTCCGCGTCGGCCCTGTCGCGGCCACGCGCTGGAGCATGCCGGCGGCGTCGAGGACGAGGACGTGCGCCTCGTCGTGGTCGATCACCTCGCGCGTCTCGGTGCAGATCGTCGTCGCGACCTCCTCGACCGACGCGAGGCGCGTCAACCGCGCAGCAATGCGCTGGATCGCTTCGAGCTGGCGCGTCCAACCCGACATGCCGACCGTTGATTTGGCGACGACGCCGTCATCAGCAAAGCGGCGCGCATAGAGGCGCGCCACGGCGCGGTCCTGCTGCGTGAACTCGGCGCCCGTCTTTCGCTTCAGAACGGCGACGCCATCTCCCGCGCCGCCGATGGGCAGGACGAGCGTTCGCCGATCGCGCTTGCCGGCACCGCCGCTCAGGCGGCGAACGACGCCGGCCAGCCCGCTACGAGCCGTGCCCGACGACGCGGCGAGCAACAGGGTCCCGTCGCCGTCGTCGAGGTAGAGCGTCCCGCCCGCATCGGCGCCGACCGCTTGGCACACCTCGTTGAGCACGGCCGTCAGCGCGGCGCGCTGTTGATCAGGCATTGGGATCAGCCACGGTCTGCTGCTTCCACGGCCGGAGAGCCGCAGGCATGTGCATGGTGCGCACCACGAACCACGCGCCGCCGAGCCCGATCAGCACGTCACCGATCGAGAAGACGTTCGCGAAGGGCAATGGCCGCGGCAGGGCGAAGATGTCGCCCAGGAAGCCCAGCGTCGTCTGCCCCGTGGCGAGGGCGGAGTTGGTGTAGGCAGCGGTCGGCAGCACGGGCGAGCCCATCAGCACGGCGACCGCGTCCGGTGACGCGGGCATGAAGCCGTTGTTGAGCACGATCGCCGTGAAGTTGAGAAGCGCGCCGACGATGATCAGCCAGAAGCCCGGTTGGCGGAGGTTGACCACGAGGGCCATGAGCACGAGCGTGACCGACAGAACGTACAGCGACGGACCCAGGCGACCGACGCTCTGCGCGAGCGGCGAGCTGAACAGGAGCGCCTGGAACAAGAGACCGACGAGCGCGACCGGCCACAGCTTGATGTGCACCGAGCCAAGCGCGCTCAGCCGGCCCTTCGTCAGGAGTCCGGCGACGATGCCGAGTACGACAGCGTAAAGAAGGAGCATCAGCGCGACTGTTTCTCCGCCAGATACATGGAACGGCGCGTCACAAGAACGCGCCGTGCCACTCGTTTAGTGCGTCCGAGAACAGGTTGAGCCGGACGCGTTATGCCGCTTAGCGACTAGAAGCCCCAGCGGAACGGAGCCGCCAGAACGAGCAGGTAAGCGGTCAGCACCAGAAGGCTGAAACCGATCTGCCGCAGGTTCTTCATCCACTTCTCCAGTTAGGGCACGACACCTGGTCGGGTCGTCGAGGTCGCGATGCTAGGTGCGGCTGTTGGCTTCGCTCCATGGGAGGTTCGTACCAGTACGAGGCCTGCGATACTCCAGAGCCGTGACTTCTGAGCGTGAAATGGACCTGACCGAGCGCCTCGTCGACAGACAAGTGGTGCATCGCGGCACCTACATGACCTTCACGCGCGACACGGTGCTAGACGCGGACGGCGTCCAACACACGCGTGACGTGGTTCTGCACCCAGGTGCGGTGACGATCGTCGCCATCCTGCCCGACCGTCGTCTGCTCCTGGTACGGCAGTACCGACACGCGGCTGGCGAGGCACTGCTCGAGCTGCCCGCAGGGACCCTGGATCGCCAGCCCGATGGCTCGCTCGAGGAGCGTCTGCGGGCGGCGAAGCGAGAGCTGACCGAGGAGACCGGCTATCGCGCCGGTCAGTGGCGCGAGCTGGCTACCTTCTTCACGGCGCCCGGCTTTGCCAGCGAGCTGATGACGATGTTCCTGGCCACGGACGTGTCACCCGACCCCGACTATCGCGGGCCGGATCCGGACGAGCGGCTGATCCTCGAGCCAATCCCCTTCGACGACATGCTCGCGCTGGCGCACAGCGCCCAGGTCCGCGACGCGAAGACGCTTCTCGGGCTGTATCTGGTCGACGCGCTCGCGCGGGCTGGTGAGGTGCCGGAGCTCAGCCCGCGCTGACTAGGGCCACGAGATCGTGGCTGCAACGAAGACCGGGCTGACGTTCGCCATCGGGTCCGGATCGTGGAAGTCGACGGTGTAGCTGGTTCCGGCAGCGACGTCCTGGGACTGGTCGACACTCGAATCCGAGCCGCTCTGGTCGAATACCGCGCTGCCGTTGGTTGCGATCGTCAGGTGCCAGCCGTATGCGCCCTGACCGCCGTCGTCGAACGCAGCCTGGACGTGCAGCGGCGACCCATCGCCCAGAGTCGTCAGCTGAGCTTCGAAGCCGTTGTTGTTGGGCGTATTGGCGCCCAGGTAACGGAAGTTGTCGAGTGAGACGCTCGCCGCGTTGGCGTTGAAATGGGCGGTCAGTGACGCGGTCGCGCTGGCCTGTGTGCCGATCATCGACACGTGCCAGACCGACTGATCGGTCGTCGTCACGAGCTTGTCGAAGCCTCCGTTGTGGACGGTGTGGCATTCGCGCTGATCGTCCACGGCCTCGGTCCAGACGCACAGCCGGACCGGCCCGCTCGCGTTCGACACGCGTGCCGAGACGTCGCTCTGGCCATCGACGTTGAAGGTCAGGATGCGCGGCACCGAGCCGGTGACGCTCGACTGGTCGAGACCGACGCCAACCAGCACGATGGTTCGGTCGGCCGAGGTCGGGTTGATCGTGGGCACGGGCGTCGGCGTCGGGGTGGGGCTGGGCGTGGGCGTCGGTGGCGCTGTCGGCGTGGGCACCGGGGTCGGTGAAGGCGTCGGCGTCGGCGCATGTGTCGGCTTGGTGGTCGGGATCGAGGTCGCTCCCGTCGAGACGGTCGGCGTAGGGGTCGCGACGACGGTGGTCGCCGGCGCGCCGGAGCTGGCCGCGGCGCTGGGTGGGCCGGGAATCGGTGTGAAGCTGGCCTGTGCCACCTGCGTCGGCGTCGGGTGGGGCGTCGGGAAGGTCGGCAGCGCGGCACCGCTGGGCCTGGGTGTCGGGCCGGTCGGCGGCCGAGTCAGGACGATGAAAATCATGGCGCCGACAAGGATGACAAGCAGTGCCGCGAGGGCCGCGGCCAGCGTCTGCGCCGAGCGAGGGTTCACTGCCGGCTGCTCACGCGCGCCAGGGCGTTGCGATAGAGCGTGCTGCTGGGGGCGAGGGCGACGGCGAGGCGCAGATGGAGGCGCGCCTCATCGCGCCGGCCGAGCATCTTGAGCGACTGGCCCAGGCCGAAGTGGCCGTATGGCGCCGAAGGGTCGATATCGATCAGCGCGCGGAAGCTGTCTGCCGCGCGGTCGTGCTGGCCGCTGTTGTAGTACGCCCGAGCGAGCGCCTCGATGATCGAGCCCTTGCGCGGTTCCAGCCGGTCAGCACGCTCGAGCAGCACGGCAGCCTGCGCGTGGTGGCGGCGCTTGAGCAGGGCGAGCGCGCGCTGGAACAGGCCATAAGCCGTCTCGCGCTCGGCCAGCTCGTCGAGCCGCTCGCTCTCTCCGGGGTTCATGCCGGCCAATCCTGCCACGGTCGGCGCGCCTTGTCCGATGGCGCTCCGAGCGGTCTCGATCAGGCCCCGTTCGATCGCCACGCGGCGAGATCCAGCTTCTGGAGGCGCGGGCTGGGAGTCAGGCCGGGGATACGGCCGCGCTTGGCGATGGGCGTGCCGTCGATCTCCTTGAGATCGCCGGTGAAGTCGATCGGCTTGGCGCCGGCAATGTACGAGCCGACGGCGTACGAGTCGACCGGCGCGCCCTCTTCCTTGAAGAAGCGGATGCGATCGGGGTTCAGGCCGCCACTGACGGTGATCTTGACGTGCCCGTAGCCCTCCTGGTCAAGCCGAGCGCGGACCTCTCTGACCAGCTCTGGCGTCACCCGGCCGCGCTCTGACGGAGTGTCGAGGCGGACGCCGTACAGCCGGTCGCCCAGGGCATGGGCGACGCGCAGGGCCTCCTCTGCCTCGTCGTGGAACGTGTCGACGAGAACGATGCGCGGCACCTCGGGCGGCATGTGCCGATCGAAGGCCTCCGCCGCCTTGACCGTGTCGCCAAAGATGAGCACCAGCGAATGGGGCATTGTGCCCGTGGGCGAAAGGCCGGCGAGGCGCGCGCCGGCGGGCGTGGAGGCACCGACACAGCCGCCGATGATGGCCGCGTAGTCGAGCGTGTCGCTGACCTCGGGATGGACGTGGCGCGCGCCGAACGAGATGACCGGATCCGGCGCGGCCGCATCGACACATTCGCGCGCGGCGGTTGCCCAGCCCGTCGACATCGCCATGATCCCGAGCAGCGCCGTCTCGAACAGGCCAAATGCGCGATATCGCGCGCGAATGCGCAGCACGATCTCCTTGGGCGAGATCGTGTCGCCGTCGGCGAGCGCTTCGACCACAGCGTCCCTGGCGGAGCCGTTATCGCTCAGCACGTCGGCCAGCAGCACCTTCGTCTCATCGATGCCACACAGCACGGCCTCGCGCCGGGCGAAGACCTCCATGACCACGACCGGATCGAGGCTCTCCTTGGACAGGATCTCCTCGGCGCGGCTGAAATAGACGTCGGAAGCCTCGCCCGACAGGATCTCGCGCGAAGGTGCGCGACGGATGCCGGCGCGTGGCTGAGATGGTTGGCTCACGCTGTGTGTTGGCCCCGAACGTGCTCGCGCGACTTCCGGCAGCGTGACAGCGCGCGCCGTTGCCGAGCGCGGCGAGTCTACCAGCGCCGAGTTGTGCGTCTCGACACTCCCCGTAGCATGCGCCGATGCACGCCGAGGAAGGGCTCGAGCGGCGGATCGTCACCGTCCTTTTCGCGGACCTGGTCGGCTTCACCACGCTCTCCGAGCGGCTCGATGCCGAGGACGTGGCGACGATCCAGGACCGCTACTTCGCGGCCGTCCGCGACACAATCGGCCGCTACGGCGGACGGCTGGAGAAGTTCATCGGGGACGCCGCAATGGCCGCATTCGGCGTGCCCATTGCGCGCGACGACGACGCCGAACGGGCCGTGCGCGCTGGACTGGCTCTCGTCCACGCCGTGCAGGACCTGGGTGCGCAGCTCGGCATCGAGGAAGACGTGCTCCACCTGTCTGGAGGCGCGCCGCCGTGTTGACCGTGTCGCCGGTGATGCGGCCTTCGTCCGTACCCGAAATGGCGACGACGGCCTCGCCGGTGTTGATGCCGACGCGCAGGGCGAGCGGTCGAGCTGGCGGAAGGCACGAATGACCGATCGCTCGGCCTGCGCGCGCGTGCTGCGCTGACCAGCTATCGCGCCGAGATCGGCGAGGTCGATTCGGGAGTGTGGCTGCGTATCGCGGACGATGCCGTTGCCTTGGGTGAACCGCGCCTGGCAGTTGAAGGTTCCCTGAATGTGGCCATGTCCCACGTCGACGACGCGCCTCGTGACATCTCGCGGCCACTTGCGACGGCGCGCGACATGACCACGGCCTACGGGCTGGTCGAGGACGGCGGCTGGGTTCTCTACGCGGAAGCAGAGGCGGCGTTCGCGGCCGGCGACTGGTCGCGCGCGCTCGATCGCGCAGTCGCCGCCATGGATGTCGGTGAGGCCAACGAGTATCTGCGCCTGACGGTCCGCGCCATCCATGTCGCCGTGCCCATCGCATCAATCCGTGGCGACCGAGCCATCCTCGAGCGCGCCGCGCGCTGGTATCGCTCGCTCCAAGGCAGGTTCGAGTTCCCCGATTCGCCCTATGCGCGAGTCGTTCGCGTCGCCCAGGACCTGGAGCTGGCCGATGCCGGTCTGTGGCCGCGATATTTGCCAGATGTCGAGCCACGCCTCGCCGCTTTTGCCAATGATCCCGGCGGGCCGAGCTGGTCGGCAGCGCTCGATCGCGTCACGCGCGCATGGATCGAGGCCGGAGCGCTCGAAGGCGCGCAACGTGCCATCGATGAGACGACGGCCTACTTCGAGCGCGGATCGACCTCGTCGCACCTGGGCCGTGGCACGTACAACCTGATGCGTGCCCGACTGGCGACAGCGCGCGGTGACCGTGAAGCCGTGGCTGAGGCCGGAACGCAGACCCTCGCGGAGTTCCGCGTCAGTGACGCACCGTGGTGGAGCGCCAAGGCAATTCGGCAGCTGGAGCGTGCACGGGTGGCCAACTCGGCGCAGGTCGCGGAGGTCGAGGACATCGAGCGCCACCTGGGCGCGATCCGCCCGACGCCGTAGCCTCCGCAGACTTACGCCTGAGGATCACGCCTTTCCGCCGGCAGGCGGACGTCTTCGTTGACTGACAGGAACAACTCGCTGAGTGAGCCGGCGTAGCGCTCGAGTAGCGCAGCGCCAGCAGGATCAGCCTCTGTCGCGGCCAGCTTCGCCTGGGCTCGCGCGAGCTCGCTGCTCAGCGCGAGCGTCGGCTCCTGGACGAGGTCCGCGATGGCCAGGACACGGGCGACCAGCGCGCCGACGACATCAGGGTTCATGCGCGCGACCGGGACCTCGGCTGTCAGGATCGGCCGCTCGTCCTCCGAGATGGCGAACTTGGCAAAGGGCAGCTCGTCGTTCCAGCGCAGGAACTGGCGGTAGGCCTTGCGGTGGTTGTCGGTCATTGGCGGAGCGAAGTGGACCCATGCGACCAGCGCCACGGTCGGATCGAGGATCAGCGTGATGCGCAGCGCGCGACGGCGGCGCCCGTCGAGGACCAGGTCCCACGACGTTGCGCCGTCGCGCTCGGCGCGGTCAACCGGGACCACGCCCAGCTCGAGCAGCCAGCGGTCGATATCGGCGGCAAGCATCTCGTCAACGGTAACCTCGCACACACGAAAGGGGGCGCCATGGCAACGCAGCTGCGCGTGCTGATCGAGGAGGCACCCAAGGGCAAGCGCTGGGTGGCCATCGCCGGCGACTGGCCGGGTCTCGAGCGGAACGGCAAATCCGAGGACGAGGCCGTTGCGAAGTTGCGCTCGTATGTGCCGCCACGTCCTCGTTGTTGAGGGCAGCGACTTCTCGAAACGCGTCAAGGCGCCAACTGACTTCGAGCTGATCCGCACTCCGGAGGCGCGCGCCGCGCATCGCGATCGCTTCGTCGTCGCGATGCGCGAGTGGCGCGCCGAGAACAAGCCGCTGGGCAAATGGACGATCCCGTACCTGCTGCGCCACTCGGCGTACCACGTCCTGGACCACACCTGGGAGATGGAGGATCGTGACCTGACGGCCGAGGAGACTGGCTAGCGGACCTCCGGCGCCGAAGCGGTCATTCGCTCGGCTGCGGGCTCGGTGTGGTTTCTCTTGACAGCGCGGCCTGGACCGGTCGTCGACGGCGAACGCTTGATCTCGATCGTGCCGCCACTCGGGATGTTGCGCCGGCCGCCGAAGTCGGACGGCCGCACCTCTTCGTTGATCTTGACGTTGCGTCCGAGGCGAACGCCGGCGGGGATGACCGCGCGCTTGCCAACGACCGTGATGCCGGTGTTCAGCCGGCCTGGCTCCTGGCGGTTGGGCGTGTTGTAGTCGGCGCCCATGCCGATCACGGCGTTGGGCCCGACCGAGACCTCTTTGTCGATGATCGCCCGGTCGACGACCGCGCCGGCGCGAATGACCGTGTCGAACATGATGATCGAATCACGCACCACGGCCCCCGGGTCGACGCGCACGCCGGGCGACAGCACCGACCGTTCGACCGTGCCCCAGATCTGGCAGCCATGGCTGATCAGCGAGCGATGCACGTTCGCGGTCGGACCGATGCGGGCTGGGGCGCGCTCCTCTGACCGCGTGTGGATGAGCCACTCCTTGTCGTACAGATCCAGGCCCGGGTGCTCCTCGAGCAGGTCCATGTGCGCCTGCCAGTAGCTCTCGACCGTGCCCACGTCCTGCCAGTAGCCGTCGAACTGGTAGCCGAACACGCGCGCGTCGCCGTCGAGCATGGCCGGGATGACGTCCCGTCCAAAGTCGGAGCGGGACTCGTCGAGCCAGGCCAGCAGCGCGCGCTTGGAGAAGACGTAGATGCCCAGTGAGGCGAGGTCGCTCTTGGGCTGCTTGGGCTTCTCCTGCCAGTCCGACACCTTCCCGTCGTCGTCGAGGGCGACAATGCCGAAGCGGTTCGCCTCACCGAGCGGGACGCGCTGGACGGCGACCGTCACGTCGGCCCGGTTGCGGCGATGGAACTGGACGAACGGCCCGTAGTCCATCTTGTAGATGTGGTCGCCGGCGAGGACCAGGACGATGTCGCCGGGCAGCTGGCGGATCGTCTCGATGTTGACCAGCACCGCGTCGGCAGTGCCCCGATACCACTCCGAAGGCCGGCCGCGGGCGATGAACGGCTGGAGCAGCTGGATGCCACCCTTGGAGCGATCGAGGTCCCACGGACGGCCCGCGCCGATGTGGTCGTTCAGCGAGCGCGGGTTGTACTGCGTCAGGACGAGGACGTTGTCGATCTCGGAGTTGACGCAGTTGCTGAGGGTGAAGTCGATGATCCGGTACTTGCCCGCGAAGGGCACGGCCGGCTTGGCGCGTACAGCGGACAGGATCGACAGCCGCTCCCCTTCCCCACCGGCGAGGACGACGGCAACGACCCGTTTCACGGCGCGATGCTACACCGGCCGATCAGCCGCAAGACCGGCCCAGAACCTGTTCAGCCGGTACACGCCGACGGGTCGGTCGTGATCGGCAGCATCGCCGTCCATCCGCCCAGCCACGCGCCGACGCCGTTCGCGTCGGGCAGCGGGCCGAGGCAGCCCGCGGGGCCGGCACTGCCCGCCGAGATGGGCGGCAGCGGGTTGCCCGGCAGGTAGTTGCGCGGGTTGGTGTCGTTGCCGTTGAGGTAGACGCCGAAGTGAAGGTGCGGCCCGGTCGCGTGGCCGGTCATGTCCATCAGCCCGAGGAGCTGGCCCTGGAAGACATGCGCGCCGACGGCAATACCGTCGACGGGGCTCGCGCGCAGGTGGGCATACATCGTCCTGAGCCCGTTGCCGTGGTCGATGATGACCATCCAGTCAGGATCGGGATGAATCCACGGATCCCAGCCGACCAGGGCGACCACGCCGCTGGCAACCGCGCGCACCGGCGTGCCACGGTCATTGGCGATGTCGATGCCGTTGTGGAAGTGCGAGCAGTGCCCGCGCGCCGGCTCGGCATAGAAGCCGGTGCAGCCATACGGCTGGGTGACCTTGCCACTCGTCGGCCAGATCCAGCCGAGCGTGGAGTTGTCGACGGCCACAGCCGGCGCGGCGGCCGGAAGGCAGACACTGACTGCAAGCGCAAGCGCGAAGAGCGACCGACGGACACGAACCGACACTGGACCCCAACCCACGGCGAGCCTGCTGAACGGGCCGATTATGGCACCGACTCCGGCTCAGGCCGCCAGTGCGGCTAGGAACGCCGCGAATATGAGCACGGGACCGAAGGGCACGGCCGACTTAAGGCCCAGGCGGCGAACGGCCATCAGGCCGATGAGCACGACCGCGAAGCCGATGCTGGCCAGCAGCAGGCCGTAGAACAGTGCCGAGAGGCCGAAAATCAGGCCCAGGCTGATCGACAGCTTGACGTCGCCCATGCCCAGGTCACCGCCGATGACGCGGTCACTCACGAGCAGCAGGACCGGCGCGACTATGCCGGCGGCGATGCCGCTGATCCGGCCCAGGTCCTTGTCGGCCAGCGCCGGCGACCAGCCGCCGACGAGCAGCACGGCCGCGAACACGATAAGGGGCAGGGTTATCAGGTCGGGCAGGACGCGCTGGTCGAGGTCCGTGGCGAGGAGCACCAGGAGCGCAACGAACAGGACGGCGTAGACCGCGAACGATGCGGGGTTCGTGGCGAAGCGCGCGGCGAGCCCGGCGCCGGATGCCGCGCCGGTGGTGACAACGACGAGAGTGGCCCAATCGAGGGCGCGGCGTTGCACGTAGTCCTCTTCATGGGATGGCCAGCGGCGGGCGATGTGGTCCGCGCCGAGGCCGACCGCGGCGCCAAGGACGGCGACTGCGCCGATGACGAGTGGGTCGCCATTCATTGGCTGGCACCTCCGTTTGTGGCAGCAAGCGCGTCATTGATCTTGCCGCGATCGTGTTCGAGCGCTGCGAGCGCATCGGACAGTTCTGCCCCGGCTGCTTCGCCGACGATCACGGACAGGGCGCGGTCGTCGGACGGGAGAGCAGATTGGGCCGATTGGACCGCGCCCTGCAACGTGTCGAACTGGTCGCCGCTCTGCGCGCCACCACTGCCGATGTACTCGTACAGGGCGCGCAATGCCGAGTCATAGGTGCCGTCACGGCCGAGGAGATCGTCGAGCGTGTCGATCGTCGCCGCGCCGGCGAGCTCGTCGCGCACCGTGCCCGCGGCGCCAAGCGAGGAGGCGGCTGCGTCGAGGTCGTTGAGCGCGTCAGACCATTGCGTCTGGCGACCCGCGGTCGTGGCCCGAAACACCTGCGAGTCGTGCTGTGCCAGCTCGTCGAGCAGCTGCGTCACGAGCGTCGCCCGGGTCTTGATCCGCGTCCACTGCGCTCCCAAGTCCCCGACGGCATCGACGGCCGCATCGAACGCGTCCATCTGCGCGGATGTCTCCGGCCCAAGCCGCCAGCGGTCGATGTGCGAGTTCGCCTGGGCCAGGTCCGTTTGCAGGCCGGCGATGGCGCCGGAAATCGTGGCCAGCGCGCTGTCGCCGTCGCCCATCGCTGAACGTACTTTGTCGGCGGCCAGCCCCTGCAGATTGCCCAGCGTGTCCCGACCGGCTTTGGATAGCGCGGTCGCGGCAGTAGCGATGCCCGTCAGGTCGGCGGTCAGCGTGGCGATCCAGGGTTGCGCGGCCTGATCGGCGGCCCACATCACCTCGGGGCGTTGGTCGGGCGTCTGAACACGGTCGGCGGCAACGGTGAGACCCGCGCCACCCAGCGCGATCAGCACGAGCAGCGTCGTCGCGACGAAACGAGACCAGGTCCCCACGGCGCGAGTCTAGGTTCGGTCTGGGTCGGTCCGCTGCCGTACGATCGGGTCAGTGGCTATTGACCTGTTCGCGCGCATGCCCAAGGCCGAGCTCCACCTCCACCTCGACGGATCGTTGCGGCCACTGACGGCGCTCGAGCTCGCCCGCGAGCGCGGCCTCGACGCTGGGATGAGCCCCGAGCAGATGAGCGCTCGCCTTCGGGCGCCGGCGCAGGTCGACAACCAGGCGCAGCTGCTCGACACGTTCGAGCTGCCGATCGCGATCATGCAGGACTCGGAGGCGCTGTATCGCGTCGCCCACGAGTTGGTCGAGGACGTGGCCGGCGAAGGCACGCGCTACGTCGAGATTCGCTGGGGTCCGCTGCTCCACATCCAGAACGGGCTCGACCTTGGCGCCGGCATTGCCGCGGTCGTCGCCGGAGCGTGGGACGCGAGCCGCGCGACCGGCGTCATCGTGCGCCTGATCGCCGTCGCGATCCGCTCCCATCCGGCCGACGCCAACGCGGTCATGGCTCGCCTTGCTTCGTCGTTCTTCGACCAGGGCCTGACCGGCTTCGACCTGGCCGGTCCAGAAGAGGCGTTCCCCGACCCCCTCGTCCACGCGCGTGCATTCGAGATCGCGCGCGAAGCCGGACTCGGCATCACCATCCACGCCGGCGAGTGGGGCGGCGCGGCACAGGTGCGGCGCGCGCTCGAGGTGCGCCCCGCGCGCATCGCCCACGGCGCGCGCGCGGCCGACGACGCTTCGCTGAGTGCCGAGCTGGCCGCACGCGGCATCACCCTCGACGTCTGCCCAACGAGCAACGTCCAGGCGTCGATCTTCCCGACGCTGAAGTCGTTCCCGCTGCCGGCCCTGCTTTCTGCCGGCGTGCCGCTGACGTTGTCGACCGACGACCGCACTGTCTCCGACCTGACGCTGGTGCGCGAGTACGAGCGCACGAGATCCGACATCGGCGTTTCGGTCGCCGACCTGTGGCGCATGAACCGCCACGCGCTCGATGTCGCCTTCCTGCACGACGACGAGCCGCTGCGCGACGCCCTGCGCGCCGAGTTCGACTCCTTCGCGGCGTCGGAACCCGTGCTGTCGACGTGATGGCGTGGACCCGCGAAATCGGAGCCGCGGAGGTTAGCCGCGCGCGAGGTCGTCCAGTACGGCCGCCAGCTCAGTCGCGTCGGCGGCTACGCACGTGGGACGCACGGAATCCGGCGCGGCGTCGAGGTCGGCCTGCGAGGTGACGCCGGTCAACATCAGCACAGAGCGGGCTCCGACGCGCCGCGCCGCGGCGATGTCCGTCTTCAGGCTGTCGCCAATTACGACGGCCGAGGTGACGGGCACTCCCGCCAGCTCAGCGGCAGCCTCGAACAGGCGCGGCTCGGGCTTGCCGATGACCATGTCCGGCTCGCGGCCGGACGCAAACGCAACCGCGGCGACCATGGATCCGGCACCGGCCATCAGCCTGGTCTCGGTCGGGAAGATCGGGTCGCGGTTCGTGGCCCAGAAGCGGGCGCCGCGCCGGACGCAGTCCGCGGCGATGCTGAGCCGCTCGTAGGACAACAGGAAATCGACGCCGACTACGAGCGTGTCCGGCGCGGCGCCCGACCCACGCGACGTCGGTGGCACGGTCTTGATGCCCACGTCGCGCAGCTCGCGGGCAAGGCCGGGTCCGCCGAGGACCATCGCCACGCGCGCCGGCGGATGTGCCTCCGACAGCAGCACGGCCGTGGCACGCGCGGCCGTGACGATGCTCTGTTCGGGCGTCGGCAGTAGCGGCACGCCGACGCTTTCCAGCCGGGCGCGATACTCGTCTCGGTGCGAACGCGAGTTGTTGGTCACGTACACGATCCGGTCGCCGGCCCTGGCGCGCCGGTTGAGCAGCGCGGCCATGCCCGGCACGGGATCGCGGCCGCGGTAGACGACACCATCGAGATCGACGAGCAAAAGCACGGAACGATGGTATGACGGCGCTCGACGGCATCGCCCGGCTGCTGGTCGACGGCAACAATCTGCTCCATCGCGTCAGCGGCGGCGTGGACGACGGGGCGATCCGACTGCTGCTGGCGAGACTCACCAACGCGATGCCGCCGACAGTCGAGACGATCGTCATGTTCGACGGCCACGCCGCGGCCGGGACGGATCGCCGGCAGCGCGTCCGGCGTGGTCTCGAGATCCATCATGCGGGCTCGCTCTCAGCCGACGACGCGTTGCTCAACATCGTGCGCGACGTCGCGGCCGCAGACCGCGCCGGTGTCGTGATCGTTACCGACGATCGAAGCCTGACCGACAAGAGCCGCCACCTGGGGGCGCGTACGCGCCGCCTCGACTGGCTCCAGGCGCTGCTCGAGCACCCTGTCGGCGCACCGACGACGCAGGCGTCGATAGGTCGCAAGGGCATCCGCAGTCCAAAGTCGGACGTGCGCGAAGCAGCCCGCGAAGCAGCGGCAGAAGACCGCAAGCCGTGGCAACCGGGCCGCGGCGCAACGACCAAACGGGGCAATCCCAAAAGAGCGAAGCGGGAGCGAGCAGACCCGGGCTGACGCCCTATGATTTGGCCGTGCCAGCCCCGGTCGACCCATGGACCGCTTTCCTGCAGTGGCTGCAGACGATCATCATCCCCGACTGGAACGGGCTGATCGCGCTGCTGCCGATCATGCTCATCGTCGGCGTGATCGGCCCGGGCCTGAGCCTGATCGCGCTCTACTGGGTGTATGTGCAGCTCACCAACCGGCGCGGCAAGGTGAGCGTCGCTGACCCTGCGCCCGTCGCCGTCGCGCAGCTCGCCGATGGCAGCTACGACTATCCGGCCAACGCCCCGTACTGCGCCACCCACCATCTCGTCTACCCGGCAACCATGCGCGCGTGCCCGATCAACGGCGAGGAGCTGCTCGTCCCCTGCCCGGTCGACAGCTCGGTCCGCGTCGCCAGCCAGCAGCTGTGCCGGACGTGCGGCACGCGCTACCAGCTGGGCGCATCACTTGCGCCGGTCGTCGTGCGCCGTCGTGGCGTTCCACCAGCCGGTGGTGCCGCGGTCGCCTGATTCATATGGCTGCGATGACTTATTACGCATTCGACGTGGCGATGGTCACCATGGGCATCGCCTTCATCCTGTTCTGCGTCCACACGACACTGCTCGCCGCCGGCCGGCGCCAGGTGGCGGCGGCCGTGGGGGCCGGCGGCGGAACGACCACGACCACCCTGACGACCCTGACCACGACTGATTCGGCCGGCAGCACGCCGGCGGGCGGGATGGCACAGGCGTTCGTGTGGGCCTCCTTCGTCCTCGTCGGTATCGGGCTCGCCGTCCGTGCCTACCTGGTCGGCCGTGGCCCGTGGGGCAACCTGTACGAATTCAGCGTCGCGTTCTCGTTCGGGATCATGCTCGGCTACCTGTTCCTCAGCCGGCGCTACCCGATCCGGACCATCGCCTTCGTGCCCATCGGCATCGCGTTCTTCCTGCTGACCTACGCGTTCACGCTGCCGGCCGCCATCAGCCCGCTCGTGCCCGCGCTGGACAACCCGCCGCTGCTCACGATCCACGTGGCGATGGCGATGATCAGCTACGGCATCTTCTCGGTCAGCTTCGGCGCGGCCATCGGCTATCTCATCCAGGGCCGCGAGAACCGCGTGTCGTGGCTGCCGTCGGCCAAGGTCCTCGACGAAGTGGCCTACCGCGCCGTCATCATCGGCTTCCCGATCTTCGCCACGCTCATCATCCTGGGCTCGTACTGGGCGTCGATCGCGTGGGGCCGCTACTGGGGCTGGGATCCCAAGGAAACGTCGGCCCTCGTGACGTGGTTGATCTACGCGGTCTACCTGCACGCGCGCAGCCAGCGTGGCTGGGCGGGCCGGCCCGCGGCGCTGATACTGGTCATCGGCTTCGGCGCTGTGATGCTCACCTACCTTGGCGGCAATCTCTTCTTCGGGGGCCTTCACAGCTACAGCGGTCTCTAGGAAAGCGGGCCGATCGGCCCTCCCCTAAAGGTGCGGCGCGGGGAGAATGGGGCACATGGCAGCAAGACGAATCGGAATCCTGACCGGCGGCGGCGACGTCCCTGGGCTCAACTCGGTGATCAAGAGCGTCGTCTACAACGCGACTGAGATCGGCTGTGACGTGATCGGCATCCGGCGCGGCTGGGAAGGCCTGACCCACATGCGCAGGGCCGAGCTTCTCGCCGCGGGCGGGCGCTACGACAGCGAATACATTCGACCGCTCGATCGGGTCAACACGCGCACGATTGACCGCACCGGCGGCACCTGGCTGCACACCTCGCGCACCAACCCGTCGAAGATGAAGGCCAGCCGACTGCCCGCCCATCTGCATGCGGAGCGGCTGGCGAACATGGAGACGTCCGACGGTCTGTACGACCTGACGCCTGTCGTGCTCGACAACATCGACTACCTGGGCCTCGACTACCTGGTCACGATCGGTGGCGACGACACGCTGTCGTATTCGGCCGTGCTCGACCGGGCGGGCGTGCCGGTCATCGCCATTCCCAAGACGATGGACAACGACGTCCAGGGCACCGAGTACTGCATCGGCTTCTCGACCGCGATCACGCGCGCCAAGGAGGCGATCAACCGCCAGCGCACGACGCTCGGCTCGCACGAGCGGATCGGTGTGTTCCGGATCTTCGGCCGCGACGCGGGCTTCTCCGCGCTGTACACCGCGTACGTCGTCTCCGGCCGGTGCGTGATCCCCGAGTCGCCCTTCGATCTCGACCGGCTGCTGGACGTGCTCGTCGAGGACAAGCGCTCCAATCCGTCGCGTTACGCGTTCGTCATCGCGTCGGAGGGCGCGATGTGGCGCGGTGGTGAGCTGCGCGAGTTCGGCGAGCCCGACGCGTTCGGCCACCGACGCAAGGAGGACGTGGGCTTCGCACTGGTCGAGCAGATCAAGGCAAAGACCGGCGAGGATGCCGTGAATTCCGAGCTGACCTACGACCTGCGCGCCGGCGAGCCCGATTCGATCGACCAGATGGTCGCCATCACCTTCGCCAATATCGCCGTGGATCTGATCCGCGAGGGGGACGTGCACGGCCGCATGGTGGCCATCGTCGAGGGCAAATACGCGCACGTGCCCATCCCCGAGCCGGGCAACCCGCGCAAGGTCGACATCGACACCATGTACGACCCCGAGCGTTTCCGGCCGCAGTACCACAACCGGCTGGGCCGGCCACTGCTCTTGGGTTCTGCGCTGGACACGCCGGCCGAGGTAGGCGACCCGGTCCTCGCCCGTTAATCCGCGCCGCGCGGCGCTCGCCCTCCCCAAATACGCAGGTTCGCGATCGTTCCACCAAGCGGAACCAACGAGGGCGTCGGCCACTACTGCCGGGCAAACGGCCGGATAAGCCAGCGCTAAGCGTCCACCGCCACGATTGCGGCGCAATGCCCAAGCGCAACGGCCAGGGAATTGAGCTGCTCGCGGACCCGACCCGACGGGCCATCGTGGCGCTGCTCGCCCTGGGCGTCGGGCAGCCCTCGAAGATCGCCAGGGAGATAGGTCGCAGCAGGCCGGCGACATCGCGCCAGCTTCGGCTGCTCCACAAGGCGGGATTGATCTCCGTTCGTCACCACTTCGTCGACGGGCGCCGGGTCGTCTACTTCATCGACCCGCGGCGACACGGTCAGATCACCGCATGGCTTGCGGGCACCGAGGTCGGACGTGCCTTTCCGCCGCCTCGGGCGTCAGAAGTAGCCGATCCAAGCGATGGTGTTGCTTGAGCGGAACGATCGTGGACAGGGGTGCACACGAGCTGCCGGCTAGTGAGCGAGCGTGAACGTGGGCTTCAGGGGTTCCAGATCGACGCGCAAATGGGCCCCGGGTACTTCTCGCCCAGGTTCTGGGTGCGCCAGGTGTACTGGTCGACGCGGTGCTTCGACCAGCCGGCAACAGTCTTCCCGTCGGCTTGTACCAGATCATCTTGATGATCACCGTGAACGCCGTGCTCGGCTTAACGTCGGAGGCTTGGGGCGTGAACACCCTCGGGCTGAAGGCGGCGGACGCATCTTCCGCTGACTGCGCCTTGATGATGTCGCTCGTGAACGTGAGCGTCGGCTTGCCGCCACCCGTACGTCGCGTGATGACCTGCCAGCCGATCTTCTGGATGTCGTCGGCGGGTGTCGTGTCTCGGGCGTAGATCGTGGGACTGGCGATGGTGATCGACAGCAGCTTGTCTGTGGTGTCGTTGTACTGACACACGCGAGGGCCATCTACCATCCGCGTGATAGTCCGCCATGACAGAGAGCGCGCCACAGCGGAGGGACCAGGTGGACGACATCGACAAAGCCATCCTGAACGCGGCCCGTAGCGAGCCGCAGCAACGGCGGATCGCTTATCTTCTTGAGGTGCGAACCTTCAGCCAGACGATCGGTGAGCCGTCGGAAACGGCCGCGAACCCGGCCCGCGCCATCGAGCACCTCAAAGCCGAGGTGCTGTTTGACCTCGAATGGGACGGTCGGGTTCATCGAGGCCTCATCTGCGGTGTCAAGCAGACCGCCGGCTCTGGATACGAGCAGGACATGCTCGAAGTAATCCCGCCAGACCCGATGCCCGAGAAGGTTCCCTATGACAAGCTCCGAGACTGCATCGAGGGTTTCTACCGCGAAGCAGTCGGAAGTTAGGCCCGTGGGATCCGCGTGGAAGGCGCGACAAACATCTCGATAGAGGGTCTGACCTACCGATCCCACCGCGACTGCGTGTTCGACTGAAGGAGCACCTCCCGTCATTGGGCAGACACGAGGGACGCGACCGCCACTCTGAAGGGGACATATGCGCGATTGGCTGATCAGGCGCGGTGGGCCGCCTAGTGGGACGCCAGCCGCCGCCGTCCAAGAGGCCTGGCTCGAACTAGGTCACGCAGCGAAATCTGGTGATCCGCGCCGTCAAGATGCCGCCTGGGACGCGATATGGACGGCTGCAGAAGCGGCGGACGCGACGGAAGTTACTCACGCACTTGTCCTGGTGGAACAGTCGCACCGAGGCGGGCCACTCACGTACGAGCAGGCGTTCCACCAGCTCACGATCTCGGTCTATGAGTTGAACGATTGGCAGCAGTCGGTTGCCATGTTCCCTCAACGCATCGACGACGAACAGTGAACGGTCTGGCACTTGATCGTTGACTGCCTGCCGACCCAAGCCGGTCCGAACGCCGCTCAGGTTCAATGGTTCTTCGGCCGCCTCGGTTCATGGTCCCCAAGCGACTGGTGCGTGCTCGCCGTCCGCCTCATTCCCCGCGGACTTGTAGCACGAGCGCCGCAGGCATTTGAGGCAACGGGTGATGACGCAGCGCGAGCTGGAGCCAGTCAATCGCTGACCGCGTGGGGCGGATCCGCCTGGACAGCCGGCCGTTTCTTCTGTCACGTCCATCAGAAGGAAATGCTCGAAGGTGTCGCCGAGGCCGCAAGGAAGCACATGGCGCCCCGAACTGGGGTTCAGGCCGCCGTGCTTACCCAGGTTGGATACGACGCACTCAAGGACGTCGTGCTGTGGGCGGCGATGGCGTTGGCAGCTCGACCGTTAATTCGTCCGCAGACATTTGAGGCCGCCTGGGCGCCGTTTGAGGAGTCGCTGCGCCTTCTGCACACGGACCCAGGCGCTGTACCTCCGGCGTAATCCTCTGGGTGTTCTGGTGTCCTTAGCGAACACTGGCTCATGACGCGGTGTGCTCAGTAGCCCCACTTAGGCGGTCGTCGTCCGGTCATGTCCCCTAACGTGGTGTAACAGCGGAGCGGCCGACAACGAGAGCGGCCGCCGCGTCACCCCTCACGCCGTTGGAGTAGCAACCGACGACGCAGAGGAGACCACGATGGCCGAGGACAGGATGGACGTGCTCGCGCTGCTGCACAAGGCTGGAGCCGATGGCGACACCGACTTCCTGCGCGCGGGCGTGCAGGCGCTCGCCGAGGCGCTGATCGAGGCGGAGGTGGCCGAGCTCACCGAGGGGGCCAAAGGGCGAGCGGTAATATAGGGACGCTGATGCATCGCCTGGGCTCGACGAGAACGATATCGCGGCTGTCTGCCGCGCTTGTCGCAATCGGCCTGCTCTTTCCTGCAGCTGCCATGCCGGTCGCGGCGGCGCACCCCTCGGACCTGTTGCCGGACCTCCAGATGGCCCCATTGTTCGGTGTCGCTCTGCAGGCAAAGCATGGCGAGCTCCGCTTGCGCTTCGGAACCCTGGTTAACAACGTCGGCGACGGACCACTGATCGTCCGTGGAAGACGCCCGATGAACGGGAAAATGAAGCGAGTCTCCCAACTCATCCGCCAGACCGACAACACCATTCGCAGTGTGGCGCAGCCCGACGCCACGATGTATTTCGAGCCGGTCGGAGTTCACGACCACTGGCACCTAAGGGACTTCATAACCATGCGACTCACGGCACTCGGGAGCACCACAGCACCCGATCGCTTGTCAACGAAGATCGGTTTCTGTTTCTATGACACGACGCAGCTGCCGCCCGATGAGCGTCCGCCGAACGCGGCACCCATGACCTTCACTGGCTGCGGCACGCAAAGCTCGAGAAGGGTTCGGATGGGAATCTCGGTCGGCTGGGGTGACGCCTACTTGCCGTCTTACCAGTTCCAGGCGATCGACGTGACCGGCACACCCCCCGGCAAATATCGGCTGTGCGCAACGGTCAACCCTCAAAACGTGTGGCTCGAAAAGTCAGACGCGAATAACAGCTACTGGATGGACCTGCGCATTCGCCCGTCCAAGAAGACCGTGACGATCCTCGCCGAGGGCGCGACCCCTTGCTGACCGGATGCGCGGGCGCGGTTGAGGTCCGGCTAAGCATCCGCGCGAACCCACAGCGAGGGGACGCGATGCGATCACTCGTCGTAGCCGTCAGCGGGACGGCTTGCGGAAGGGAACTGGATGTGCGACCAGTCCCCGTTCCACGCCGACCCTCAGTGGAGGTCGCTACCCTTTACTCTCTCGGTGCCGCACTTGATTGTGTACGCCATGTACTCCCAACGGACCATTCCCGAATCCTCGTACATCCCATCCTCTGCTAGACGAAGACTACCGGAGCGGCCGCCTCCGAGCGGACGCCTCGCCAACCTCTGAGGACCGGGCGTTCGCGTCAACGTGACCCAAACGATCACCCGCCAGTCGGAGCGCCGCTCGCCCTCTCGACGCACCTAAAGAGCCCGGCCCAATGCCGCCACCCCCCTTGCCCGGGTTCCCCAGTGTTCCTTATGGACACTGGCCCACGACGTCGTCCTGTGCCTCGTTGACCGACCCGACGCCGGTCTTGCCGTGATGCGCGATCTGCGTATCGGCCATGACCGGCGAGATCGCGAGAAAGCTGCCGGCAATGGCGGCGAGACCTACGATCGGCAGCGCGCGGGCGCGAATCAGACGTGGGGCTGACACGGTTCCTCCTGTGACGTGGGCTGGCCCAGTGGCGACCGGGACGGACCGTTGTCAATGCCGAAACCTTCGGGGGACGTACCCTGACGCACGATGACGTTCAGACCGGGCGCCAGGCTCAACCCTGGCGAGGTGATCGACGAGCGCGGCTCAAGCGGCGGCGGCAGCAGCTTCGGCTTTCCCGGCGGCCTCGGAGGCGGGATCGGGCGCGGCGGCTTTGGGCGCGGCGGTCGGGGCGCGTCTGTCGGTGCCGGCGGGATCGGCAGCATCGTTCTCCTGCTCGTCGTGCTCGGTGTGTTCTTCGTCCTGAACGGTGGCCTGGGCTCGACGAGTGGCGCGAACGACGTCGTCGGACCGGGCTCGAGCGACCTCAGCACCTGCCAGACGGGCGCCGACGCGAACGCGCGCGAGGACTGCCGGATCGTGGGCTATGTCGACTCGATCCAGGCCTACTGGACGGATGCGCTGCCCGTCATCGGCACGCAATACCAGGACACGCAGACGGTGCTCTTCTCGGGCTCGTACCAAACGGGTTGCGGCCAGGCGTCGACCGACACCGGCCCGTTCTACTGCGCGGCCGACAAGTACGTGTATCTCGACCTGGGCTTCTTCAACGACCTGGTCACGCAGCTGGGCGGCTCCGACGCGCCGCTCGCGCAGGCGTACGTCGTTGCCCACGAGTACGGCCACCACGTCCAGGACCTGCTCGGCGTGCTTGCCCAGAACCAGTCGAGCGACACGGGTCCGACCAGTCCCAGCGTGCGCATCGAGCTCCAGGCCGACTGTTACGCGGGCGTCTGGGCGGCCAACGCGGTCAGCACGGGCTACATCGAGCCACTGACCGCCGACCAGATCGCCAGTGCAGTGAGCACGGCCAAGGCGGTCGGCGACGACTGGATCCAGCGCCAGTCGACGGGCACGGTAAATCCCGAGCAGTGGACGCACGGCTCGTCGGACGAGCGCGTGCGCTGGTTCACGAACGGCTACAACGGCACGGGCGCGAGCGACTGCGACACGTTCAGCACGAACAACCTGTAGCGCCCGGCGCCGCGGGCGCGGCCGGCGGGGCGGGCACGGCGGGCGCTCACCAGTCGATCAGGATGCACTCCTGCGTGCCCACGACCTCGCCCGCATGGCCGGGCTCGATGATCACGAAGTCGCCCGCGCGGCAGGCGACGCTCGTGCCGTCCTTCAGGTGGTAGACGATCGAGCCCTGGATCACGTACTCGTGGTGCGAGCCGGGGCAGTAATCCATGCCGGTGCGCGGCTTGGCGTTCTTCTCCCAGCTCCAGCCTGGCTTCAGGCGCGAGCGCCAGACGACGCTGTCGCCGATCTGGACCGCCTCGGCCTCGCCGTCGCCGTCGTATTCCTCGGATGCCTCGGGATCGTCGAGACTCTTGCGATAGACACCCATGTGTTGGTCTCCAGCGTGTAACTTCGACGGGATGCTACCGGCCGACAAACCGAACTGCTGCGAGGTCGACCCGCGCATCGCGCACCATTTCGACAACCGTATCGCCGAGCTGACGGCCGACGGCCAGCTGCCCGAGATGGTCGACGTCTCCGAGATGCTGCTTGGCTTGCTCTCCGACGTTGGCGTGGTTGCCCCGACGGTGCTCGAGCTGGGCTGCGGGAGCGCGGCGCTGATGACCGAGCTGGTCAGGCGCGGCGCCGCGTCCGCGGACGGTGTCGATCTGTCACCGGACATGATTGGCGCCGCGCGGCGCCGCGCCGCCGAAGCGGATGTGGCCGATCGATCCGCGTTCGTGCAGGGCGACGGTGCGTTGATCCCGCTCGATGCGCACGACTGGGTCGTGCTCGACCGCGTGATCTGCTGCTACCCGAACGTCGAGTCGCTGCTCGCCAATGCCACCCGCGCGGCCACTTGTCGCGTGGCCTTCTCCGTCCCGAACTCGCGCGGGTTCCGCGGCCTCGTCAACAAGGTCGGCTGGTGGCTCGAGAACGTGCCTACGTGGCTGCGCGGTAATGCCTGCCCGACGTTCGTGCACGACATCTCGCGCATCGAGGGCATCCTGAGCCGTGCCGGCTTCACGCGCAGCCGCGATGCCCGCCTCGGCCTCTGGTACGCCGCCGTCTGGGATCGCGCCCCGGCTTGACGCAGAGGCCGCCGGGCCATTCGGCACTTGTCCCGGCCAGGTCAAACGTCACATTCTCCCAACCGGGGTCCGCCGTCCGCGCTCGGGACCGTCCGATCCTGCACGGCGACGACGTATCTGGATGGGAGGCGTCCGGGTGCGTCTCACAACGGTCAGTTGGTTCGCGGCGAGCGTTCTGTTTCTGGCGTCGTGTATGAGCACGACCCCCGTGCCAACCATGGACTCCGGCGTGGTTGCCGCGGTGGCCCCGGCATGCACCGGGCAGGCGGTCGCTAACGCCGGTGCGGTGATCACCGACGGCCACGCACTGAACCACGTCGTTGTCCTCGACACGGCAGGGCAGGCCTTCGAATGGTCCGACTGGACGCCACAGGAATGGTGGCCGGCGAGCACAGCTGACGCTGAGCTCGTCGCCTGCGTAGGCGAGCGCTACGACGTACAGATCCAAGTCTGTCCGTATTACGGCAGCGACGTCACGCGTTACGCGGCGATCTGGCCGGTCCAGGTCTTCGAGCCATCGACCGGCAGAGCCCTCGCCAGGTTCGACATAACGGCCGATGCGCGAGCGTGCCAGCTACATGAGGACGCGTCGCTCACCGAGCTGCGCGGCGGCGTAAACGCCCAGGACGTTCAGTCGTACCTCGCGGGTCTCGTAGAGCGTGGTGTCTTCGTCCCGCCCTCGCCGTCGCCGTCGCCGTCATTCGCGGACGCGACTGACAAGCCGGAGGAGACAACAGCGGTCGCCTCCGCGGCACCCCGGGTCGTAACCCTGCGCGAGGCGCTGGTCGACGGCTCAGTCCAGGTCAGCGGAGCGGGCGACGGCTTGGAGCGCCTGGATATCGAAATCAAGTCACAGCTCGATGAGTCGATCCAGCTGCTGGTCGAGGCCGGCACTCTGCTCGAGCCGGCAGCGAAGCGGACGCAGCAGATGGTGGTCCTGTGGGACGAGCCGATCGAACTTCTGCCGGGTGAGACAGCCAGCGCGTCGCTAGATGTGGCATGCGTGGAAATGCACCAGGACCAGCCAACGAGCGATGACACATTCACTGTCTCGTCGGCGGCGCTGGATCCTGACCTGAAGCTCTTGCTCGCGGCGCCAGCACTGTCCGATGCCTCGGGTCGCCTACGCCAGTTCGCCGTCTGGACGATCACCAACGATCCCAAGCGCAACGGCTACCAGCCATTGGGGACGTCGTTCGACATCTTCGGCAGTGGGCCAAATGACGAGGAGATCGGCCAGATCCGCGACCTGTTCGAGGCAGCTGGCATCGACGTCGCGGACTACCGGGCACTGCGTTGACGAGGGACAGAGGAGGGCCAGGAGGTATGTCATGAACGTCGGACAGTTCCCAGCCGGCTGGTATCGCGACCCATCGGCACGCCATGAGCAACGCTACTGGGATGGCATCCGCTGGGGGCGGCAGGTCCTCGATCACGGCGTCACCACCGACGATCCAAGCGGAGCCGGATCCGACGCAAGCTCGACGGCCTGGGCTGGACGCTTGTCAGGTGCCGGCTATCGCGCCGTGCGCGGCAACGCGTGGCGCCTGGCCTTCCTGTCCGTGGGCGCCACGTTGGTAATGATCGCGTTCATGTTCGAGATCTGGGCGAGCGTGATGGCATTCAACGCCACCGGGACGGCCGACAGATCCTCGCTGTTCATGTGGACGTGGCTCTATCACGAACGCACCTCGTTCTCAGGGCTGATGTACATCGGTTACCCGCCAATCGCGATCTTTGTGGTGTTGCTCCTGGCGCTCGCGTTCCAAACGGGCGTGACAATTCGACCGGACTCAGCTCTGAGGAAGGCCGGCGCACAGGGGGTTCGGCTCCGGTCGCCGAAACCCGAACGAGAGGCGTGGTCCGGCGCTGTAGCTCGGCTTCGGGCACAGGGCGGCGGGCGATTCTCCACCACGCTCATGCGTCCGCATCACCGGGTCTTTCTGGCACTCGAGATTCTCGCCGGTCTGGCCATCATGGGGGTCAGCGTCCTGGCGATCCAGGGTCGTGCGGCGCTGGACATCACGGGTCAGACCCTATCTACGGTGAGCCTGTCAGTGGGCCTCGGTCCATGGATCTGTCTGATCGCAGGGGCGGCATGTCTCCTTGGCAGCATCATCGCCTGGCCATGGCGCAGGCATGACATCCTGATCCTGCCCGACGGGACAGTTGAAGCCCTTACCTAGGTGCTTCGCCGCTTCATCCGAGGCGAGGGTGGCCGAGAGGGCTGTCGTCGCGCTCCCAGACCATCAGGTCGTGCGCGAGGTACACGCGGGCGACGTTCCGCTCGCGCAGCAGCCCTGCCCAAGCCGGATACTCCCCGATCCGATCGCCCAGCTCGTGCTCCAGCCGCTCTGAGAACACGGCCGAGCTGAAGCGCCAGATCTCGGCAGCCTGGCCGGCGAACATCACGACGCCATCGGCGGTCGACACCAGCAGCGCCTGGTGGCCGGTCGTATGGCCTCGAGTCGGGACCACCACCACGCCGGGTCCGAGCTCCAGCTCGCCCTCGATCACCTCGAGCGTCGCGCCCGGGAAGTCGCACGTGTACTGCGGGTAGGTGAAGTCGGGCGTGCGCGCGTTGTCCAGTTCGATCTGCTGACGTAGATCGTGACGCCGGGGAACTCGTGGTTGCCGCCCGCGTGGTCCGAGTGCATATGGCAGTTCACGATTGCCGTGATCGATTCGGGATCGACTCCCGACTCGGTCAGCGCCTCGCGCGCCGGCCGATAGCGCGGGTGGTAGCGCTCGCGGACGTCGTCCTCGAACGGCGAGAAACCGGTGTCGAAGAGGATTGTTACCGCGGGGTCCGGGATTACGAAGCCGGTCAGCGGGATGGGCTGCCCCGCGTCCGGATACCCGTCGGGCGGCACGAAGTAGCCCTAATGAATGCGCTTGATGTCCCCAGCCCTCGTCGCGGCCTAGTTTCCGCCAAATGCAGAAACGGTCTGCGCGGTTTCGCGCTGCATCCGTCATCTGCCTGACCAGTGCTGCAGGTGTCAGGTGAATCGGGCGGATTCGACGTGCGGAGCGGATCCGGTGCAGACCAGTCCTGCATCTGGCAGGAACCGGCTGCCACCCGAACCCGTTTCCACCAAATCCACGGAATCCGGGGGATGGAATCGGGCGAACCGTGCCACGGAGGTGCCATGTCCAGCCAGATCCGCCACCTGGCCGGGATTTGGCGCCAAAACGGCCGGTTCCCGCGCAGATTCGGGGCCTTAGCCGGAACCCATCCGCGCGTTGGTCGGGATTTGGTGGAAACCGCGGCGCAGGCCGGCGCAAGCCAGGAAGAGAGCCGAGAAAGAGCCGCGGAAACCGTCCACGCGCCGTCCCCAGATGCTCCACGGACGCTCCACCACGGGTCCACCGCGATTTTGGGCGAGCCACTAGGACTAGCATTGCAAATCACCGCCGACCACCAGATATTGTGGTTTGAGGCTTGACATGGCTCGGCGCCCGGGACTAGCATCGACAGATTGCGAGCGCCGCAGACCACCCCAGTGGGAGTCGGTGCAGGTGGTCGGGAGAGGACGACGGAGAGGGCAAGAGAGATGGCTCGAGCTGCGGGAGCGGTGGCACCAGAAACGACAGGCGACGGGACAAAAGTGCTTGCCACAAACCCCGCTCTCAAGGCCGTGATGAAGGGCTCAAAGAAGCTCGGCCCGGTCAATGACGACGGCCGTTTCACCGGCATCGGCGTCAAGGGCCTGACCTTCGAGCGCCGCTGGACCACGCCGGGCATCCACCCGTACGACGAAGTCACCTGGGACCTGCGCAGCGCGGAGATCAAGAACGAGTCGGGCAAGACCGTCTTCGAGCAGACGGACATTGAAGTCCCAAGCTTCTGGAGCCAGCTCGCGACCAACGTCGTGGTCAGCAAGTACTTCCGTGGCCACATCGGGACGCCGCAGCGCGAGCGCTCCGTCAAGCAGCTCATCGACCGCGTCGTCAACACGATCGCGGCGTACGCGAGCACGCAGCACTACATGCGCACAGACGAAGACCTCGCCGCCTTCAAGGCTGAGCTGACCCACCTGCTGCTGCACCAGAAGATGAGCTTCAACTCGCCGGTCTGGTTCAACGTCGGCGTCGAGGAGCGGCCGCAATGTAGTGCCTGTTTTATCAACTCGGTCCACGACGACATGGGCTCGATCATGGACCTGGCCAAGACAGAAGCCATGCTCTTCAAATACGGCTCCGGGTCGGGCGTCAACCTGAGCACGCTGCGCGGCGCCAAGGAGATGCTGTCGAAGGGTGGCGTGGCGAGCGGCCCCATCTCGTTCATGCGCGGCCTCGACGCATTCGCGGGAGCCATCAAGAGCGGTGGCACGACGCGCCGGGCAGCCAAGATGGTCATCCTCAACGCCGACCATCCCGACGTACTGGACTTCATCGACTCCAAGGCCAACGAGGAGAAGAAGGCGTGGGCCCTGATCGAGGAGGGCTACGACGCCAGCTTCACCGGCGAGGCGTACGGCAGCGTCTTCTTCCAGAACGCGAACCACAGCGTGCGCGTGACCGACGAGTTCATGCAGGCGGTCGAGTCGGACGATCACTGGAACACAAGAGAAGTCAGGTCGGGTCAGACCGCGGCCACATACAGGGCCCGCGACGTGATGCACCGGATGGGTGAGGCCGCGTGGATCTGCGGCGACCCGGGCATCCAGTACGACACGACGATCAACGACTGGAACCCGGTCTCGAACTCAGCGCGTCAGAACGCGACCAACCCGTGCAGCGAGTTCAGCTTCATTGATGACACGAGCTGCAACCTGGCCAGCCTCAACCTCATGAAGTTCGTCCGCGACGACGGCGAGTTCGACGCTGAGGCGTATCGCTACGCGGCGCGGATCACGATCACAGCGCAGGAGATGCTGGTCGACAACGCCAGCTACCCGACGCCGCAGATCGAGCTGAACTCACACCTGTTCCGCCCGCTGGGCCTGGGCTACGCGAACCTCGGCGCGCTGCTCATGAGCCGCGGCCTGGCCTACGGCTCCGACGAGGGGCGAGCGACCGCCGCTGCCCTGACCGCGATCATGACCGGCGAGGCATATGCCCAGTCGGCGGTCGTGGCGCGCGACCATGGTGGCCCGTTCCGCGAGTACAAGAAGAACGAGCAGCCGTTCCTCCGAGTAATCAAGAAGCACCGAGCTGCCGCGTATGCGATCCCCGCTAATCGCAATGCGCCGGCGGAATTAATCGACGCAGCACGGTCATCCTGGGACACCGCTCTCGAATTGGGCACGCAATTCGGGTACCGGAATGCCCAGGTGACCGTGCTCGCGCCGACCGGCACGATCGCTTTCATGATGGATTGCGACACGACCGGCGTGGAGCCTGACATCGCCCTGATCAAGTACAAGAAGCTGGTCGGCGAGGGCTTCCTCAAGATCGTCAACAAGACGGTTCCGTCCGCGCTCAAGAAGCTGGGTTACTCCCCGACTGAGGTCGAGGACATCGTCAAGTACATCGACGAGCGCGAGACGATCGAAGGCGCGCCACAGCTCAAGCAAGAGCACCTGTCCGTTTTCGACTGCGCCTTCAAGCCGGTCAACGGCGATCGCAGCATCCACTACATGGGCCACATCCGGATGATGGGCGCGATCCAGCCGTTCCTCAGTGGCGCGATCAGCAAGACCGTCAACATGCCAGAGGCGGCGACCGCGGAAGAGATCGCCAACGTCTACATGGAGGGCTGGAAGCTCGGGCTGAAGGCCATCGCGATCTATCGGGATGGTTCGAAGCGCTCGCAGCCACTCTCGACGGGCAAGAAGAAGGACAAGGGGGCGGATACAGAATCCACGACCGCGGCGGCGGCGCCGATGAAGGCAGAGCTCGCTGGGGAGCCGAAGCCATACCGGCGCCGCTTGCCGGACGAGCGGCGAGCCGTCACGCACAAGTTCCAGGTGGCAGGCCACGAGGGCTACATCACGGTCGGGCTGTACCCGGATGGTCAGCCCGGCGAGATCTTCCTCAAGATGGCCAAGGAAGGGTCGACGATCAGCGGCCTGATGGACACGCTGGCGACGATGACCTCGATCTCGCTCCAGTACGGCGTGCCGCTGCGCGACCTGGTCAACAAGTTCTCGCACATGCGCTTCGAGCCATCCGGCTTCACCGGCAACAGCGAGATCCCGATCGCCAAGTCGACCGTGGACTACATCTTCCGCTGGATGGGCTCGCGGTTCCTCTCGAAGGACGACCGGGACGCGCTCGGGATCATCTCGAGTGACGCGTACGTGGCGGAGGCGCCGGCTGGTTCGGCTGACGCATTGGGTGCTGGCCTCAGTTTCGGGGAACCCATCGCGACGTCTCCGGACAGTGGTGCTACAAATGACGCCATCGGGGAGGCCGGTGGGCCCAAACCATCATCGGCCGAAGCTGCTCCTCCTCTGGCCGAGACCGCTGGTGGCACCGACCTCCCCGTACTCTCCAATGGACACGCGTCGGCGAACGGGAACTCCAACGGGGGCTCAAGCCAACAGATCAAGCCGCTCGACCTGGGCGGCGGTACCAAGGTCGCTTTCAGCGTGAGCGCGGACTCCCCGTCCTGCTCCGACTGCGGCTCGATCATGGTCCGCAGCGGCAGCTGCTACAAGTGCCTCAACTGCGGTAGCACCAGTGGGTGCAGCTGATCGGGACCCGGCCGGGCTCGAAGCCACTAATGAGACACCGTCGACGTCGCAGGCGGCGCCCGACGTAGCTGGTCGCATCGAGTCGTTCAAAAGCGATGTGATAGAGCTGGACCGCCCTCGGGTCGTCCAGAAACACATAACGTTCGGCGCCTGCTTTGCCTTGGACGAAAAGCAGCATTTCGATCTCAAGGCCGCAATCGCTGACAAGTTCGACGTGGCGACCAATGAGGTCGTGATTGTTGGATCGGGCAAACTCGGCTTTTCGATCGCGCCGACGAAACGCTATCGACCTTTCAGCGATGGTTCCGACATAGATGTGGTCGTCGTCTCTAACCCACTCTTCGACTCGATCTGGCGCCAGGTGTTCGACTACGAGCAATCGGGTGGGGCCTGGGAGGAGGCCGGCCGATTCAAGAAGTATCTGTTTGGGGCTGGATCAGGCCCGACATGCTGCCAAGGACAGGGAGTCTACAGCTGTCAAACGACTGGTGGGGCTTCTTCCAGGCGCTTAGCAACGGAGATGGTTACGACCGTCTGCGCAGCCCTTCAACCTCCGCGACGGCCGCCGCCAGGCGCGCGGCCTCAGCCAGCGACCCGACGCTGAACGCCGCCACCGGCCCGCCGTGCAGAACGACCCAGTCCTCCACGCCATCGGCCGCCAGGAACGACCCCCGACCCTGCTCGCTCATGCCCTCTCCCCGTGTTTTGAAGCCGCCCTACCCTACCGATCACGGAATGACAGACCGGATTGTGCTCGAACCGCTGCGCTCCGAGCACGCGGACGAGATGGTGGCAGTGCTCCGCGATCCGGCGCTCTACATGTTCACCGGCGGCGAACCGCCGACGCTCCACGAGCTACGGGCGCGCTACGAACGCCAAGCGGTAGGTCGGTCGCCAGACGGCTCCGCGGAGTGGCTGAACTGGATCGTGCGCACGGTCGATGACGGGCGGGCGATCGGCTTCGTGCAGGCCACGGTCGTGGACGGCCGTGCCGACGTGGCGTGGCTGATCGGTACGCAATGGCAGGGCCGCGGATACGCGACGGAGGCCGCCGGCCGAATGCTCGCCCTGCTCGAACAACGCTGCGTGCGCGAGATCACCTCCCACATCCGAGCCGACCATGCCGCCTCCGCGCGGGTCGCCACCAACCTCGGGCTCTCCCCCACCGACGAGGTGGAAGAAGGCGAGCTCGTCTGGCGCCTACTTCTCGACGGAGCCGGTCGGATCGAGGGCCTGGAATGGAGCCGATGAGAGCAGCTTGCGCAGGAGTCCGGTGAGCTCCTGACGCTCGCCCGCCGACAACGCGTCTCCTTGGGTCCCAACAGCGAGATTGCCAGGTGCCTGGCATGCAGACGAAGCTCGGGGACGGCGATGGCCTCCCAATCGGCGCCCTTGCGCAGAGGCCCGACCGCCCAGACAGTGGACCACGCGTTGCCGGCGGCGGTCCTCACCCGTCCGTCGGGCTCGACGTCCAGGCCCAGGTTGAGCGGATGACGAGCCGCGATGCCGGTCTCGATCAGCCGGGCCAGGAGTGGGTCCTTGGCCGGATCAGGGCTGGGCCCGACGCAGGCGATCAGCGCGTCGACGTCGCGAGTCGAGTGCTTGCCTTGGCTGGTCAGCGTCGCACGCAGGCCGGACCCGAGTGGTTCGACACGGGCGACGCGACCCCGTTGTGATGTCAGCTGGCCTTTGGTTCGCAGCTCGGCAATCTCGGCCGCAACCTGCGGCGCCATCCGGTGGCGGTGGATCTCCCAGAGGCGCGCGGCGTGGCGCATGGCGCGGCGCTGCTCGCGCGGCGGAAGGCCACGCCACAGATCGACCGTTACCGGCCGGATCGAATCGACGCTCTGGCGCCAATCGTCGGCGAGGGCGGCGTCGGCGCGCAGCGCACGGACGAGACCGAGGGCCGTTCGGGCCGCCGCGTCACCCACGCGCACGGCGGCCGGACGCGGCGGCAGCTCACCAGCGCGATGCTCGGCGGGAAAGAGGCCGTGGCTCGAGACAAGGTGCGCAATGCCCTTGAAGCCCGCGTCGCGCAGGGTCAGCACCGCGTCCACGGCCGTGAGCCCCATCCCGACGATCAGAATTGATCCTGCGTCGCGCAGCGACTCGATGGCCCCCGGCCGCCACGGATCGGCGACGACGCACTCGTGCCTGGGCAGCCATGCCGGCGCGGTGAAGTGATTGCCCGTGGCGAGCACGAGCTGATCCGCCTCGAGCTCCGTGCCGTCGTCGAGCGTGAGGGCCAGCGCATCGACGGCCACCGCATCGACGGCCACCGCTGGGCGCGCTCCTGTGACCCGCGCGCGCAGATGTTCGACCGTGGCCCCGGGCGCGGCCGAGGCCTGGGCATCCGCGAGCGTGTCGCGCAGGTACGCGCCGTAGAGCAGGCGCGGCAGAAACTCCGGGCCGTCGGCCGCGATCCCCCGCTGCCGCGCCCAGGCAAGGAAGTGGCCGGGCTCGTCGGCAAGCGCGCTCATGCCGCTCGCCCGCACGTTCAGCAGATGAGCGACAGATTCTGTGCCGTAGGCAACCCCGGCGCCAAGGCTTGGCGCGGGCTCGATGACGACAATCCGTCGCGGACGAGGCGACGGGTGGCGCAGGAGCGATATGGCGCACAACGTCCCCGATGCACCGCCGCCGACGATGGCGATGGTGAGTCCTGCCCGCACCGTTCCCGCGTCCCTCCTTCGGAGTTGCAAAAAGCCGCCCGCATTGCTGCGGGCGGCTTTCGTTTTCGCGAGGTTGAGCCTAAGCGGCTGACACCTTGCTGGCGCGTGGGCCCTTGGGGCTGTCCTCGATCTCGAACTTCACCGACTCGCCGCCGTTGAGGCGATCGAAGTCGAGGCTGGAGTCGAGGGAGTTGCGATGGAAGAAGTATTCCTTCGCATCCGACGCAGTGATGAAGCCGAAGCCGCGATCAGCGACTACCTTCTTGATGGTTCCGGTGGTCACAGTAGACCTCCACGTCTTCTCGAACGATTGGCTCTGACGCACGATCTGTTCGAGAAGAAGTCGATCACACGGCGCCACCGCACACTGCGATGTACAGGCATCATACGCCCTCTCCGACCTCTCCGCCTAAAACGGCCCATTCCTGGCCCGTCACCGAACGGTCAGGTTCCCTGCGCTAGCGTCGGGTAGATGCAGCAGCGCTTTACCGTTCGTCCCCGCGTGCCGCCGTTTCCAAAGATCTGGGCAATCCACCCGTTCGAAGTCTGGGTTGTTGTTGCGCTCAACGCGGTCGTCATCTGTGGAATGTGGTTCATTCACGGTGGCCTCACGCAGCTGGGAACGTTCGGCGGCCTGCTTACGGCCGTGGGTCAGCTGACCGCGCTGCTCGGTACCTACCTGGCGCTCGTGGGCATCGTGCTCATGTCACGCAGCCCGTGGCTCGATCAGCTGTTCGGCGCCGGCGAGCTCGCGCGCTGGCACAAGTGGGTCGGCTTCGGCACGCTGTGGCTGCTCGTTGGCCATGGGATCTTCACTACGATCGGTTTTGCCGCGCAGGCCGGCGTCTCGATACCCGACGAGATCAATGCCCTGCTCTTCACCTACCCGTGGGTGCTTGCGGCGACCGTGGCGCTCGGGCTGATGATGGTCGTCGGCTTCCTCTCGATCAAGGCAGCGCGCCAACGGCTCTCGTACGAGACCTGGTACGGCATCCACCTGTATGCATACCTGGCGGTTGCGCTTGCATTTGTGCACGAGCTCGTCGTCGGCACCGACTTCGTCAGTGACACGGTCGCCCAGGTGTACTGGATAGGGCTCTACGTAGCGGTCGTGGTGCTGGTTCTCGTGTTCCGCCTGGGGCAGCCCATCGTGCTCTCGTGGCGCCACCGCTTCCGCGTCGCCGAGGTCCGTGCTGAAGGCCCAAACGTCGTCTCGATCTACATCACCGGACGGAAGCTCGACCGCCTCCCCTCGCGCGCCGGGCAGTTCTTCTACTGGCGCTTCCTGAGCGGCGGCGGCTGGTGGCGCGCACATCCCTTTTCACTGTCCGCGGCGCCAAACGGCAAATACCTGCGCATCACGGTAAAGATCAGCGGCGACGACACCAGCCTCATCCAGCACGTACAGCCGGGCATGCGCGTGTTCGCCGAAGGTCCGTACGGCGCCTTTACCGGAGCGCGCCGTCGATTCGCGCGGGTGCTGCTGATCGCCGGTGGTATCGGTATCACGCCGCTTCGGGCGATGCTCGAGGAGCTCCAGGGACAGCCGGGCTCCGCCACCGTCCTTTATCGGGCATCCTCCTGGGACCACGTCGTCTTTCGCCAGGAGCTGGATGCGCTCGCCGCCGCCAGCGGCGCGACGATCGCCTATCTCGTCGGCAAGCGCCAGCCGGGCAGCCGCCGATCTGATCCGCTCGACGCGGCCTCGATCGCCCGCCTCGTGCCCGATGTCCGCATCCGAGACACCTTCATCTGCGGACCAGATTCGATGAACGATGCCGTTCGCCGCAGCCTGCGTCGACTTGGCGTCGCTAACAGTCAGATCCATGCCGAACGCTTCGCGTTCTAACCCCGGAGGGCCTAGCCGCGTGCCTAAACGAGGCGCTGTTGCGCTTGTCACGACCATCCTCGCCGTCGTGCTCCTGCTCACCTTCAAGACCGGTGACCAGTCGACGCTGAGGCATGGACTGCCGACCGACGGATTCATCGGTGCGCCGCCGGCGGCGACTGCTGCCCCGATAGCTGTTGTTGGAGGCCCGACGCCCGGCACAACCGCCACGACCCCGCCGACATCAGTACGATCCGGACCGACCGCCGCGCCGGGAAGGGCCGCCGGTCCGCCCGCGCCCGCGGCGACGCCACAGCCTTCCACCGCTGCGCCCGTCGGCCAGAACACCAGCGGCACGTTCACGGGCCAGGCGATCGACACGCCCTACGGCACGGTACAGATCGCCCTGGTCGTCCAGAGCGGCAAGATCATCGACGTCCAGGAGCTGCAGCTGCCCTCCGACCGCCGGCTCTCACAGCAGATCAGCGCCCAGGCCGGACCCATGCTGCGGACGCAGGTGTTGCAGGCCCAGAGCGACCAGATCAACGGCGTTTCCGGAGCGAGCTACACGTCGTATGGCTTCTACCAGTCGCTCCAATCGGCGCTGTCGCAGATGCAGTGACGTCCGCCGAGTCCCTGACACGGCTGTGCCGGGTCGAACACATCATGGGCACGGCGATAGTCATCGATCTCCCTGACGTGGACGGTCGCGAGGTCGCCGTCGAGGCGGCCTTCGATCATTTCCGCGAGGTCGACGCGCGTTTCAGCACGTACAAGCCCGACAGCGAGGTAAGCCGGCTGAACCGGGGCGAGATCCGCGAGCAGGATTGCAGCGATCAGCTGCGCGACGTGCTGGACATGTGCGAGGTCGCGCGTCAGATCAGCGACGGCTATTTCGACATCCGCGGCCATCGTCGTGATGGCGAGCTGGATCCGTCCGGCCTGGTCAAGGGCTGGTCGGTCGATGGCGCCGCGCGGATCCTGGATGCGGCCGGCATCGGCAACTACAGCATCAACGCGGCGGGCGATGTCCGCGTGAGAGGTCACGCGCGGCCAGGATCACCGTGGCGAATCGGGATCCGCAATCCGTGGGACGCCACGACGACTGCTGCCGTGCTCTCGGTTGACGACCATGCGATCGCGACTTCCGGCACCTACGAGCGCGGCGACCACATCATCAATCCGCATACCGCGCGACCGCCGGACGGCATCGCCAGCATGACCGTCGTTGGGCCGTCCTTGACGTGGGCTGACACCTGGGCCACGGCCGCATACGCGATGGGTATCCGCGGCGTCGACTGGATCTCGCGCGAGGTTGACGGTTACGAGGCGTGCGCCATCTCGACTGACCGGCACCTCGTCATGACGTCTGGCTTCGAGCGCTTCATGGCCGAACGCTGACGTCGGTCGCCTGCTCATCGCTGGCCGAGTCGAATGCTCGATCCGAGATCCTGGGCCACCAGACGGCCATGCGCGCGCCGCCCGCCGCGCTGTCGCCAACTTCCCAATGACCGTGCGTGGCACTGACGATCGCGTCGGCTATGGCCAGGCCCAGCCCGGCGCCCTCTTGAGTTTCAGTGGCGCGGTGGAAGCGGTTGAAGATCTGCTCGCGCTGGGCGACAGGAATGCCGGGCCCGGTGTCCTCGACGACGAGCTGCACGTGCGATGCGTCGCCACTCACGGCTACGGACACTGACGAGCCCGGCGGCGAGTGGCGTACGGCGTTGTCGAGCAGCACGGACAGAAGGCGCGCGATCCACTCCGCGGGAGCCGAGATGACCGGACTGAAAGTGCCGGACACGGACGTGCTCAATTTCGTTCCGAGCTGATCGCAGATCGGCCGGAAGCGATCCGCCGTCGTCGTCGCAAGTGCGCCGACGTCGACTGGCTCAGCCGCCGGCATCGAGGGCGCCGCGTCGAAGCGCGCCAACCAGAGCAGGTCGTCCACGAGCCCGCGCAGATGAAGCGTCTCGTCCTGGATCCTGCCGAGCACGCCCTGGTACTCAGTGGGGCTTCGTTCCGTTTGAAGCGCTAGCGACGTCTCGGCTTCGATCACCGTGAGCGGGGTGCGTAGCTCGTGCGAGGCATCCGCCGTGAACGCCAGCTGGGCAACGCGTGCCTGGTCGATCGGTCCAGCGACGCGCCGGCCGATCAGCAGCGCACCCACGAACACCACGAGCAACAGCAGCGGCGCGGTCACGAGCTCGGCGAGCACGAGCGTGTCCGTTGCACCCGCGACGTCTCCCAGTGACTGGGCGATCGTGATCCAGGCCGTGCCACGCGACGTGCTGATGGGGCCGCCCACGAGGCGCATCTCCGTGCCACCGATCGTCACCGTCGTCGGCCCGGCGCTGTGCTCGACGTTCGCAGGCAGATCTGCAGTCGGGTTGGTCTGATATGAGGCGCCGCCTGGACCCATGACCCACACGACCAGCGGGGCCTCAAAGCGGCGCGCATCTCCGTCGTTGTCGAGATCGGCGGCACCTCCGCCAAAGGCTTCCGTGATCGCCTCTGGATCGGCCACGATCGCGGTCAGGCGGCTGTTCAGACGGTTGTCGACGTTACCTACAAGCGTGTTCCGAGATATGACGATGACTGCGAGCGCGGCGACCAGGTACAGAACGGCCACGATGGCGGTCGTGATCGCCGCGACGCGCAGCGGAAGATTGCGGAAGCCACCGCCGCTCGCGGCGCTCAACGCTCACCCAGCCGGTAGCCGGCGCCACGGACGGTGACGATCTCAACGCCGCTGCCGGCGAGCTTGGCGCGCAGCCGGGCCATGCGGACATCGATGGCGTTCGAGCCGATCGGATCGGTCTCGTCCTTCCATGCATGCTGCGCGATCTGGCGTCGATCAACGACGGCCGGAGCCTTGAGCATCAGCAACTCGAGGATCCGGAACTCGATGTTGGTCAGGTGCAGCGCGATCCCGTTCGCCTCTGCTGTTCTGGCGCGAGGATCAAGCACCAGGTCGCCACTGCGCAGGGCGCTTCCGTCCGAGTTGGGCGGCCGGCGCTGCAGGGCACGGAGGCGCGCCAGAAGCTCACCGAAGTGGAACGGCTTTACGAGGTAGTCGTCGGCGCCGGCGTCAAGGCCGCTGATCCGGTCGTCCGGCGCGTCGCGCGCGGTCAGCATCAGAACGGCACTCTCGAGCGACCTGGACCGAACGTGGCGCACGAGATCCAGCCCACTCATCCCCGGTAGGCGCCAATCGACGATGAGCACGGCATAGTCGGTGAAGGCCAGCATCTGCCGAGCGTCCTCCGCCGTGCGTGCCGCATCGACGAAGTACCCGTTGGCCTCGAGGCCCCGGGCGAGTACGGCGCGAAGGCGAGGATCGTCCTCGATTACGAGCAGGCGCAAAGAGTCGGGCTCCCTGACGATGGCCAGTCCGAGTGTACGAAGGTGGACCTGATCGTTCCATGACTGCGCGCCGTGAGCTGGCTCTGGAACGCATGTTCACCTCGCCTGTTAACCTTCGGGCACTTCGTGTTCGTTTGGGCGCTCCGGTCTGCGCCCCGGTTCGTTCCGTTCGACCCCGACCCACCCATTGAGCCCTGACCGGGCCCCGCCACGGCGGGAGGGCCTCGTCAGGAGCTGACTACTCGTGTCTTTCGATCATCTCGGGCTGGCGCCCGAACTCCTCCGCGCTGTTGCGCAGCAGGGCTACACAGAGCCCACGCCCGTTCAGCGCGAATCAATCCCGCACGTCCTGGCCGCCCGCGACCTGCTCGCCGGCGCGCAAACGGGCACGGGCAAGACGGCCGCGTTCGTGCTGCCCATCCTGCAGCGCCTCAACGCCACGCGCCCACCGTCCAACTCAAGCGGCCCCAACGCGAACGGTTTTGTCCGCGGCCCGCGCGTCCTCGTTCTCGCCCCGACGCGCGAGCTGGCGTTGCAGGTCGAGGAGAGCGTGCGCACCTACGGCCAGACGCGGCCCGTGGCGAGTGCCGCGATCTACGGCGGTGTCGGCTTCGACGCCCAGGTCAGCCGCCTGCGACGCAACCCGCCAATCGTGGTAGCGACACCCGGCCGACTGCTGGACCATGTTTCGCAGCGCACGATCAACCTGGGCCAGGTCGAGATCCTTGTCCTCGACGAGGCCGACCGGATGCTCGACATGGGCTTCATCCACGACATCCGCCGCATCCTCGCCCTGCTTCCCACGCAGCGCCAGAACCTTCTGTTCAGTGCGACGTTCTCGGCTGAGATCCGCCGCCTTGCCGCGGACTTCCTTAGAGACCCGGCCTTCGTCCAGGTGACGCCCAGGAACACCGCGCCCGAGCTCGTGCACCAGGTCGTCATCCCCGTCGACCGGAGCAGGAAACGCGAGCTGCTGAGCCAGCTCGTCAAGTCGGGCCGCATCTACCAGGCGCTCGTCTTCACGCGCACCAAGCACGGCGCCGACCGGCTCGCCGAGCAGCTGGCGATGGACGGCATCACGGCCGTGGCCATCCACGGCAACAAGAGCCAGCCGCAGCGCTTCCGCGCGCTGAACGACTTCAAGCGCAACAAGGTCGCCATCCTCGTCGCAACGGAGGTTGCCGCGCGCGGCCTCGACATCGAGGCGCTGCCTCACGTCGTCAACTACGAGATGCCCATGGTTGCGGGCGATTACCTGCACCGCATCGGCCGCACCGGCCGTGCCGGCACGGACGGCGACGCGATCTCGCTCGTGTGCGTCGACGAGCGCCCGCTGCTCGCAGAGATCGAGCGCCTGCTCGGCCACCGCGTCGAAGAGGAGATCGTCCCCGGTTTCGCGCCGGACCCGACCATCCGCGCGCAGGCCATCCAGCTGCGCTCAGCCGGCCACCAGCCGGGGCGCCAGGCTCAGCGTGGCGGTCGGCCACAGACGCAGGGTCGGCCTCTGACGCAGGGTCGGCCACAAACGCAGGGTCGACCGCAGTGGGAGGCTCGGCCGCAGCGTGATGCTCGGCCGCGGAGCTGGGATCGCGGACTGCCCGCCCGTTCGACCGCGCACCAGGCTGGTTCGATCGGCCGCCCGGCCAGCCTGCCCGGAGAGCGTCTCGCGCGCGGTTAGTGGCGGTGCTCCATCTGGGCCAGGCAGTCTGAGCACACTTCGGTCAGGCCGGCCAGGTCCGGCCGTTCGTCCTGGTCGGGGTAGTTACGGCCACAGAAAGTGCGATGGCCGACCAACTGCCCGTCGCTGGAACGCCTCGCGGCAGCGATATGCCAGATGTTCTCGTACTGACCGCGCAGGCCAAACGGAGCCTCAGGCTCCATCACCTCAGCCATCAGAAGAAGTGCTCATTCGCGTCATCGATCAACCACGATACGCGATCTGTCGAACTGGGCGCGTAAATTGGCGCATATGACGAGCTGGGCTGAATTCGAACGACAACAACCAGCCATGGCCGCGCGTGGGCGCGAGCTGATGTACCGATCGGGCGACGGCGAGGGAATGCTCGTCACGGTCCGCGAGAGCGTGCCTCCGCGCGTCCACCCGGTCAACGCCGGCATCGTCGACGGCCACTTCTACATGTTCGTGCAGGGCAAGAGCGCCAAGCGCACCGACCTGGACGAGGACGGCAGATACGCCTTCCACACCCACGTCGTCGCGCAGGCACCGAGCGAGTTCCTCGTCCGTGGCCGCGCTGTCGAGGTCACTGACGCGGACAGTCGAGCGCACATCGCCAAGGACTGGTTCTTCACCGTCCAGGATTCGTATCCGCTGTATGAGCTGCTCGTGGAGCACGTGCTCCTGGGCGAGCGCCCGACGGCCAACGATTGGCCACCCGTCTACACGTCCTGGTCTGCGAGCGACTCCTAAATCGTTCGCCTGCGCTCGAGGCTCTCGAGGATCAGGTCAAGCCCGAACTCGAATTCGCTGACGTCTTCGGGCGCCGGATCGAGGTGTTCGTGGACGTGCTCGAGGAAGTAAGGCAAGGAGCCGTCCTGCGTCTCCGTCAGGATGTCCTGCGCCATGTTCGGCATCAGGTCCGCGAGCTCGATGATCGGAAGCAGCCAGAGCACGAAGCCGACGATGTGGCTGTCGAGCGCGTGGTAGGCGTGGTGGGTCATGTTCGGCGTGAAGCCCGCCTCGCGCAGCCGGCCGAGGATGCCGTTCATCCAGTCGAGCTGGGCACGCGACGGCGGCAATGGCTCGCCCATGAACTTGGCCGCCCATTTGTGGCGCAGGAGCGTGTCCCTGGCTGAAACCGCGGCGCGGCGCATGTCCGCCTGCCAGTCGGGGCCAGACTCGGGCAGGCCCATCTCGGCGAATACCGCGGCCATCATCTCGACCAAGACGTCGTCCTTACGCGCGAAGTAGTGGTAGAGGCTCATGGCCTCGACTCCGAGCTCCTGCGCGAGCCGGCGCATGGACACCGATTCGATGCCCCCCGCGTCGGCGAGCCGTATGGCAGCCTGCACCACGCGCTCCCGACTGAGCGGTTCACGGCTGGCGCGTTGGGCCTTGACAGCCTTACGCTGTATGTCTACGCTCTTGGCCATTACCTTACAGTGTACGACAAGCGAGGCAGGGCGGGACAAACATGAAGGCAATACGGCAGCGCGGCTACGGATCACCCGAGCAGGTGCTGAGACTCGAGGACGTGGCTGCGCCCGTAACGGCAGATGACCAGGTGCTCGTCCGCGTCCAGGCCGCGTCAATCAACTCGGGCGATTGCCGCCAGGTACGCGCAGACCCCATGCTCGTCCGCTTCATCCAGGGCATGCGCTCGCCGAAGAACCCCGCCTTCGGCGCCGACGCGGCCGGTGTCGTCGAGGCGGTCGGATCCGCCGTGACCGGTCTTCACGTCGGCGACGAGGTCTATGGAGTCAGGCGTGGCGCCTTGGGCGAGCTAGTCGCCGGCACGACGTTCGCGCTCAAGCCCGCGAACCTCAACTTTGAGCAAGCCGCGGCCGTGCCCATCGCGGCGTGCACGGCGCTGCAGGCCGTGCGCGACAAGGGCGGCGCCACGGCCACAGACAAGGTCCTGGTCAACGGCGCCGGCGGAGGCGTGGGCACGTTCGCGGTCCAGATCGCCACGGCCCTGGGCGCCGAGGTAACCGCTGTCACCAACGCGGACAAGGCGGATCTGCTGCGTTCGCTGGGCGCCACGGACGTGCTCGACCGGGCAAAGGTTGACTTCACTACGCTGCGCGGGAGATTCGACCTTGTCGTCGACATCGGCGGCGACCGATCACTCGGAAGCGCGCTGAGAACGCTCAAGCCGACTGGCAAGCTGGTCATCGTCGGCGCGCACAGGGGAGTCCTGCGCAGGTTGATCCTTGGCCAGGTTCGTCGTCGGCTGCTCAAGCAACCGATCGTCTTCTTCATCGCCGACGTCGTGCTCGACGACCTCGCAACGCTGCGCGAGATGATCGAGGCCGGCAAGGTGACGCCGGTCATCGACCGCACGTTCCCGCTCGAGCAGACGGCCGCGGCTGTTGCCTATGCGGAAGGCCAGCAGGCGCGCGGCAAAGTGGTCGTGACTATCGGTTCGAACTAGCCCGCCGCGCTCTTGCGCCAGCCGCCGGCGCGGTTGTGCTCAATGATCTGGCGAAACATCCGTAGCAGCGCCGGCTTGTTGATGACTTCGCCCTGATGAAGCGAGATCTGCCGTCCGGTCGAATTGCCGTGGCCGGCGGTAATGATGCCGGCCGGATCGTCGACCAGCGGGTCGTAAAGGAACACAGTCGCGTGGTCTTTCGCGGCCAGAAACGCAGCCACGTTCCCGCGCAGCACGAAGTAGGGCTGCACCGAGCGCTTGATCGTCTCCTCGATCCCAGGATCCGCCTCGTGCAGCACATCGCGCACCTATACGAACAGGTCGCGCTGCCATGCCGGCAGTGGTGCGAAGTACGCGTCGACGCGCGGATCGCGCGCGGCCATCAGCGGCGCCGCGCCTCCAGCTCCGCGATCCACTCGCGGAGGCGCGGCAGATGCTGCGCATAGTGCTGGCCACCGGACTTCGCGATCCACCATCGCGCCTCCGCGTCCGGTGCCGGCATCGCGAACCAGTCCTGGAGCAGGCGTGTCCGTGCCGAGTTGGCCATCGTCCATGCCACGTCCCAAGGCTGATCGTGCATGGCCTCGAGCAAGTGCGCGTTGACCGCATCGATGTCGATGTCGTGGCCCGCATACGTGCCGCCGACCATGCGCTCGAGCTGCACCTCGGCCTCTGCCAGCCATGTGCCGACGTGCGCCGCGAGGTCGCGCACGGTCCAATCCGGGTCGCGGAAGTAGCCGGGCTCGAGGCACTCGTCGGGCGTCAGGCGGCGCACCAGCGCAGCGAGCTCGTACCAGCCCTTGCGCTCGGCATCTACGTCCGCCTGCCACTCGCTGGAAGTCGGTTCCTCCGGAATCCGGCTGTCGGAGTGCGTCATCTCGTGCTCCTCTGCCCTCCTTGCGAGCATTTCGCCATCCAGCGGGCGGTGGCGCCAGAGCCGGTTGGACCTTTCGGCGTCTGATCGCCCGATTCATGACTGTTACTGCTGTTCAGAGGACGACCTCTAGGCGGCGCGGACGTCGCGCCGGTTGAACGCGAGAACTCCGATGGCCACGAACACGATCGACGGAACGATCAGCGCCGCGTAGCGCCACGCCTCCCCGGCGTTGGTCAGCGGATCGCCACCCAGCGCCCATTCCCACGGTGAGATCCGGACCCACGGCGCCAGCAGGTCGCTGAGCGGGAATAGCGCCGAGACGATGTAGCCGATCAGCGCAACGGCGAGCGGAATGCCCAGCACCAGCCCAGGCCGAGCGCTGATGCCGGCGAGGCCGATCGCCAGCGCGGCGCAGAAGACGCCGATCAGGCCGGAGAGCACGATCGTCGCGACGATCTGACTCGTCCCTATCTGAAGGTCGAACAGGGCATCCGACACGACCTGGGAGATGAGCACGACGAGCATCAGCACGACAATCCAGAGCAGGGTCGCGATTGCCCTTCCGGTCATGAACGCAACGCGGGTCACGGGTTGAGCGACGTACAGCTCGATCCGACCCGCGTCCTCCTGCGCCGCGGTCGCGCTGTTGGCGAACATCGCGCCCGCGGCGGCCAGCATCAGCGGAATGAGCACGTCATACAGACCGCCGCGCAGGTAGCCGGCGGCTGACGCGAAGTCCTGCAGGCCGAACGCCTGGAGCATCTGCGCAGGCAGCACCTTCAGCGCGTCGCTGAGCGCCGCGGATCCCTTGAACGCGGGCCAGAACGCAACGGTGGCGACGATGAAGAAGGCAAAGACGACGGCCCAGGCAAGGCCGGCACGCCACGATGCCCGGAAAGGCGCGGCGATGAGCTCGAGCCAGCGCGACGTTGCGCTCACGGTGCCGGCTCCGCGAACAGGTCAAGGAACGCCTCCTCGAGATCGGGCTCCTCGACGAGCATCGTCGAAACAGGGTTGCGTGCCAGGACCTCGACAAGCGGCTGGATGGTCCCCGTCAGGATCGCCGTGAAGTGGCGACCGTCCGCGACCGGATCGACGATCCCCGGCAGTGCCGTCAACTCGGCCAGCGGCACGTCGCCAACGAACCATGCCTCCACGCGCTGGCGGGCCCTGCCGCGCAACTCCTCGACCGTGCCGACGGTCACGATCTCGCCCGCGCGCAACACGGCCACGCGGTCCGCCGCGCGTTGGACCTCGCTCAGAACATGCGATGACAGAAAGACGGTCTTCCCCGCAGAGCGGGCTTCGGCGACGAGCTGCTGGAAGACCTGCTGCATGAGCGGGTCGAGCCCGCTCGTCGGTTCGTCGAGCACCAGCAGCTCCGCGTCGGGCGCGAACGCGAGGAGCAGCGCCACCTTGCGCCGGTTGCCCGACGAGAGGTCGCGCAGCCGCCGGCCGAGGTCGAGCTGGAGCCGATCGGCGAGCTCGTCCCGGCGCTTGTCATCGATTCCGCCGCGCAGTCTGCCGATCGCCGCGACCAGCTGGCGGCCGGTCATGCGCTCCGGCAGGCGCAGCTCGCCAGGCAGATACGCGACCTGCTGGCGAACCGCCACGCCGTCGCGCCTGGGGTCGCGGCCGAGGACCTCGATCGTCCCGGAGGTCGGCCGCAGCAGATCGAGCAGGCAGCGGATTGTCGTCGACTTGCCCGCGCCGTTGGGGCCGAGGAAGCCGTACACCTCGCCGCGGGCAACATCGAGGTCAATGCCGTTGACGGCCACGACGGACCCGTAGTCCTTGACCAGGCCGCGGATGCGCAGAGCCGGGGCTGTGTCCTCTGCCACGTTGCGAGACTAATCCAACGACCGCGGCGCGTCCGTGCAACGACCGGGACTATCGGATGACGTGAAATCGAATCTCATTCAGTCGTAGATGCGCGCCGGGGGGCCAGAACCCACACAGGCTTAGAGGGACCGTGACCTCGCTGCGCAGGCTCACCTTCTGTTTGGCAGTGGCTGCATCGCTGCTGATCGCTGCCGTGCCCGTCGTGACCGCGACGAGCGGCACGCCAATCCAGCTCTCCGTTTCGCAGTCCGTGGCGTTCTCCGTCCTGGGCCACAGCTGCGGCGGGATCCAGGAGCAGTCGATCGCCATCGGTTTCGACGCGACGACCGGCAACCCGACGGGCGCGGTCTACATGCAGACGCGTTGCGGCGGCAGCGGCCGTGGCGGCGGCTACCACACGACGACGTACTCGGCCTGGCTGACGGCTACATGGGATCTGGGCGCGCACCTGCTGAGCTACGTCACCGGTGTGCAGGGCACGGCCGATCCGACGGCGACGTACACGGACGCGCACGGCGACCAGCTGTACACGACGGGCACCAGTGGTAGCTATCACGCCTGGCTGACCGGCACCGCGCCGAACGCGCCGACTGGCGTGCAGTTCAGCCTGTCCGGCGGTCAATACACGATCAGCTGGACACCTGATCCGGCCACGGCCGCGGCAATGCCACCAGCGCTCTCCTGGGACCGCTGGCGCCTCTGACGACTTACTACATCACGGTCACGAACACCGACGCCGCCGGAACGAGCCCGGCGAGCGACGCGATCCAGATCACCACCGGCGCCGCGACGACCAAGCCGGGCGCGCCGAAGGTAGTCAGCGTCCAATGGGCGGGCACGTCGGCGCTGCTGGTCAGCTACTCGGCCCCGGCCAAGCTGGGCGACAGCCCGATCGATCGCTTCCAGGTCAAGGCCACGGCCCACGATGCCGATCCGGGTGCTGGTGGCCCGTTCAAGGTGACTGTCGACGGCGGCTCGCTCAGCGCACCGGTGGGCGCGAACTGGAACTACGACTGGGCAGTCAAGGTGCGCGCCCATAACGCGGCCGGCTGGGGCCCGTGGTCGAAGAGCGTGATCATCCCGGCCAGCAACTAGGACGCTCAGCTAGATCGAGCGCTGGTAGGAGCGGAAGTTCCGCGTCGCCCAGGCCGTAGTCAGAACCGCTAGGACCGCGAGGCCGGCCAACCGCGGCAGGATGAGCGACCAGTCTGGCGAGTCGGACGTGAGCGCCTGTCGGCCAGCTTCCACCGCCCAGTTGACGGGGTTGTACGCCGCGACCGTCGCGATCCACGAGGGCACGAGGTTGAGCGGCATGAACGCTGCCGAGAGGAACGTCAGCGGCAGTGTCAGCAGCGTATTGACGCCGATGACCGACTCGCGCTGGCGGAGGGAGAGGGCGAGGGCGTCGGACACGCCGGCCACGCTCAGGCCGATCAGCATCGCCGCCACCGTCAGCACGCCGAAGCCGACGATGCCACCGACGAAGTGCGCGCCCAGGATCACTGCCATGCCGCCGATGATCGCGATCTGGATCGCGAGCGCGACGACCTCGTAGACCTCTCCATCCGCGAGCGCTAGCGGCTCACCGCCAGTCGACGAGCTCAGCCAACGGGCGGCGCGCCTCTCCCGGCGCGGATCTCGGCTGTTGTGCCTGATCGGTCGGGTGACCTATGGCCATGATCGTGCGCACGAATCGGTCGTCACCCACACCGAGCAGGCTGCCGACCTGAGGTCGGTACTTCTCGAAAAGCCAGGTGATACCGGCAGCCAACCCGAGCATCGGAGCCGCAATCAGGATGCGCTCCGCGACGCGGCCTTCGTCAAAGGCGTGGCTCAGGGCATGCGACGGCTCATTGGGCATGCTGATGGCAAGCGCCGCCACGGCCGTACGCAACGCACGCGTCTGCGGGATGGCGATCTCCGCAATCTGGCGGATGAGCGCGATGTCGCGCACCATGACGAAGCGCCACGGCTGCGAGTTGCTGCTGCTGCCACTCCAGCGGGCCACCTGGGCGAGCGCGATGAGCTCGTCCTCAGTGACCGGATCGGCTGTGAATTCGCGGTTCTGGCGAGTGCGGATCAGTGGACGGACCTGGTCGATGGGTGCGGTCATTCACGTATTTTGCGCGAGCCGCACCCGTAACCTACGAGCGTGGCTGAGGGGTCGCGCCGTAGTGCAACAGACGAAGCCGCGCCGGCGGACGTTCTCGCGGCACTGGGCGAAGTCATTCGCGCGGTTTCGAGCTCCGGCTTCGAGCTCGACGAAGTCCTCCAGACCCTCGTTCGCCACGCTGTCGAACTCAGTCGCGCTGACTTCGGCAACGTCCTCCGTCCGGCTCCCGAGGATGACTACTTCCAGGTCGTGGCCCAGCACGGCGAGGTGAACAAGGGCTACTGGGACATCGTGGTCAAGAACAAGTACGTGCCCGACCGTGGCTCGATGATCGGCCGGACGCTGCTCGAGAAGCGGCCGGTCCAGATCCGGGACGTGCTCGAGGACCCCGACTACACGGCATGGGACGTCCATGCCGCCGGCCAGTACCGAACGATGCTCGGCGTCCCGATGATGCGCGGCACGGAGTTGATCGGCCTGTTCGTCCTCTGGCGCTATCGCGTCGAACCTTTCACGGAGCAGCAGGTCTCGCTGCTCAGCACCTTCGCGGATCAGGCGGTCCTGGCGATCGACAATCTCCGACTCTTCCAGACGATCGAACGCCAGCGCACCGAGCTGGCGCGCTATGCGCCGGAGGCGGCCGAGCTCATGTCGACCCAGGCGGGCGCCGAGCTCCTCGCCGGCCACAGGCGCGAGATCACGGCCATGTTCGTCGACCTGCGCGGCTTCACGTCGTTCGCCGAGTCCGCGGAGCCCGAAGAGGTGCTGGGCGTGCTGCGCGAGTACCACGCGTCCGTGGGCGAGATCGTCGTGGGCGACGGTGGCAGCGTCGAACACTTCGCCGGCGATGGGCTGATGGCGTTCTTCAACGACCCGCGCAAGCTCGAGGCGCACCAAGAGATCGCGGTCCAGAGCGCGATCGAGATTCGAGACAAATTCGGGCAGCTTGCACTGGGTTGGCATCGCCGGGGGTATGAGCTCGGGCTTGGAATCGGGCTCGCGGTGGGCTTCGCGACGCTCGGTCGGATCGGTTTCGAAGGCCGCTTCGACTACGGCGCCGTCGGTAACGTCGTCATCCTCGCGTCGCGCCTGAGCGACGTTGCGGCGGCCGCAGAGATCCTCGTGAGCCAGCGGCTCAACGCGGTCATCGAGACCGAATTCGAGACCGAGCCTGTCCCCGATCAGGAACTCAAGGGCTTCACCAAGCCGATACAGGCGTTCCGGGTCATCGGCCGCAGATGAGCGAATTCGTCTCCGATTTCAGGCGCTGGTTCTGGGCGCGGCCACGGGCGCACGGCGAGACGATCGAGGGGCGGCGCGTCAGCAACACCGAGCTGCTCTACGACCTGATCTATGTCGCCGTCATCGCGCAGTCGACGATGGCGCTCGGCAACAACCTGACCGTCGGTGGCGTGCTCGACTTCGTCGTCGTCTTCGCCCTGACGTGGATCGGCTGGGTGAACGGCAGCCTCTATCTCGAGCTGCACGGTCGCGAAGACGGGCGAACGCGCTCGTACGTATTTCTCCAGATGGCGATCCTGTGCGTACTGGCAGTTTTTTACTCAACACGCCGCGAGCGACACCGGCGCGCAGTTCGCGTTCGCCTACGTAGCGTTCCTGCTCGTCGTCGGCTGGCTCTTCTTCACCGTCCGGCGCGTTGACGCGAGGCCGGTGGCGCGCCTCACAGGGACGTACGCCATAGGCTTGTTCATCTCCGCGGCCGTGATCTTCGCCAGTGCGTTCCTCGCGCCCGACCTCCGACTGATCGTTTGGGCGGCCTTCGACGTGCTGTGGATCCTGGCGACGATCGGGCTGGGTACCCGTCCGCGGTCGTACAGCATCGGCATCTCACCCACGGAGTCGATGGTCGAACGCTTCGACACGTTCACGCTGATCGTGCTCGGCGAGGTGATCGTCAGCGTGGTCAGCGGCATGATCGCCGCGTCGCAGGACCTGCTCGCGATCGCGACCGGCGTCGTGTCACTGGTCATTGGCCTCGGCTTCTGGTGGATCTACTTCGACATCGTCGGCGGCCGCCGGGTGCGCCAGTCT
>DATCGV010000085.1:0-3404 GCA_036508755.1 Candidatus Limnocylindrales bacterium
GGTATGCATCACCGGCGTCTCCGGGTCAGGCAAATCGTCAGCGATCAACCAGACGCTGATCCCGGCGCTGAAGCGCAAGTTGTACGCCTCCAAGGTGAAGGCGGGCGCGCATAAGCAGTTGCTGGGCGCAAGCAAGATCGACAAGGTGATCGAGATCGACCAGTCGCCCATCGGCCGAACGCCGCGCTCCAACCCGGCGACGTACGTCGGCCTGTTCACGCCCATCCGCGAGCTGTTCGCCGGCGTGCCCGAGGCACGCATGCGCGGCTACGGACCGGGCCGCTTCTCGTTCAACGTCAAGGGCGGCCGGTGCGAGAACTGCAAGGGCGACGGGATCATCAAGATCGAGATGCAGTTCCTACCCGACGTCTACGTGCCGTGCGAGGTGTGCGGCGGCAAGCGCTACAACCGCGAGGCGCTCGAGATCCATTACAAGGGCCGCTCGATCGCCGACGTGCTCGACATGACGTGCGAGGAGGCGCTCGACTTCTTCAGCGCCGTGCCCCAGATCCGGGCCAAGCTGGCCACGCTCGTCGATGTCGGCCTGGGCTACATGCGCCTGGGCCAGCCGGCAACCACGCTGTCGGGTGGCGAAGCGCAGCGCGTCAAGCTGGCGACCGAGCTGTCACGGCGCGCCACGGGCAAGACGGTGTATCTGCTGGACGAGCCCACGACCGGACTGCACTTCGCGGACGTGGAGAAGCTCCTCCAGGTCCTGCACAAGCTGGTCGACACGGGCAACACGGTCATCGTCATCGAGCACAACCTTGACGTGATCAAGACCGCCGACTGGATCATCGACCTGGGGCCGGAGGGCGGTGCCCGCGGCGGCGAGGTGGTCGTAGCCGGTACGCCCGAGGAGGTCGCCGCGACCGTGGGCTCGGCGACCGGGGAGTACCTCGCGCGCGTGCTGCGCGGCGAGCCGATCATCCCCATGGCAAACGTCTCGTTTGCCGAAGCCGCGGGCCGTGGCGCCGGCCGCAAGCCACGGCCCCAGATGGTCGAAGAAGTCGAGCGCACGGCCGCCGCCGCTCGCTGACATCGCCATTCGGCTGATCGGCCCTAGACTGTCCGCCGTGCCCGACATCGAGTACGCGTTCCTTGCCGACGCCGCCGACGCGCGTCCGGGTCAGAAGTTCGCGGTCATCGGCGGCGGCGTCACCCGCCTCGGCGGCGGACAGTTTCCGCTCCACCATCCCCATCTCGCGCTCGTCTGTGGCCTGACCGTGACGGCGCCGGAGTTCGGCTCGGAGCACGACCTCCAGTTCGTGCTACTGACTCCCGACGGACGGCAGCTGACCAATGCCACGGCCAAGGTCCTCGCCGGCGGCACCAACGACGGCCGTGACACGGTGCTGACGTTCAGCCTGGACATGTGGAACCTGTCGTTCCCGGTGCCCGGCGACTACTCGATCCGCATCCTCGTCGACGGCTCGGAACGCAAGCGCCTCGAGCTCGTCGTGGAGCAGCGCGAGATGACGACCGCCGGCCAGCCGGCGCGACTCAACGAGCCGCCGTTTCCGCCGCCCACCGGCCAGGCGTAGCCCGTGCTCGAGTTCATCGACAAGATCGTCATCCCGTTCCTGACCAGCCTTTACGGGGCGGTCGGCTACGCCGGCGTGCTGGTCGCCATGACGATCGAGTCGGCGATGATCCCGCTGCCGTCGGAGCTCATCCTGCCCTTCGCCGGCTTCCTGATCTCTGATCCGACGTCGGTCGAGAAGCTGACGAACGCGCACTGGAACTACTGGATCGTCGTGATCGTGGCGACGATCGGCAACCTGATCGGCTCGCTTATCGCGTATGCCATCGGTGCCTGGGGCGGCCGGCCATTCCTCGAGCGCTGGGGCCGCTACGTGCTCATCCGGCCGCATGACATCGAGCTGGCCGAGCACTTCTTTGACCGCTACGGCTCGGCGACGGCGTTCTTCAGCCGGCTGCTGCCGGTCGTGCGCACGTTCATCAGTTTTCCTGCCGGCGTCGCGCGCATGGACCTGCGTCGCTTCATCGTGTATTCGACGGCCGGCGCGTTCATCTGGTCGGCGATCCTGACCGAGCTCGGGGTGGCATTCGGTGACCGCTGGCAGGACATCCGCAGCGCGTTGCAGCCGTTCGACCTGATCATCGCCGTCGTGGTCGTCGTGCTCATCGCCTTGTTCATCTGGTGGCGGGTCGGGACGCCGCGCCTGAGCCGGCTGCGCCGCCGGGGAGCGTGACGATGCCGTCACGCGACGATGCATGGGCGCTGTTGTGCGAATGGACGCAGTCCGATGCGCTGCGCAAGCACGGCCGCGCGGTCGAGGGCGCCGTCGGCTGGTACGCCCAGAACAGGTTCGGCAAGACCGGCGAGGAGCTCGAGACGTGGCGCTGCGCGGGGCTGCTGCACGATTTCGACTACGAGCGCTTCCCCGAAAACCATCCGCTGCGCGGCGCCGACGAGCTTCGTTCGCGCGGCTACCCCGAGGAGCTCGTCCAGGCCGTGCTGGGCCACGGCGACCACACCGGCGTGCCGCGCACGACGGATCTCGCGCAGGCCGTATATGCCTGTGACGAGATGAGCGGCTTCGTCATCGCCGTCACCCTGGTCCGTCCCAACCGGTCGCTGGACGAGGTGGATCCCGCGGCCGTGGCCAAGAAGATGAAGGACAAGGGTTTTGCCCGGCAGGTACCGCGCGACCAGCTGGTCAAGGGCGCGGCCGAGCTGGGTGTGCCATTTGACGAACACGTGGCGAACGTCATCGAGGGCCTCAAAACGGTCCGAGGAGATCTTGGGTTATGACTGACACGAGCATCGAGATCCCGGATCACGTGCGCACCGTTCGCCTCCGTCAACGTGTCGATGCCGAGCCCTACCGCGTCTTCCGGGCCTGGGAATCGCCCGATGCGCTTTCCACATGGTTTCCCGACAGCGTGGAGGGCTCGCTCGCGGTTGGTGCGCGCAGCACGCTGGTATTTCCGTCGCGGCGCGTCTGGTGCGACGTCCTGCAGGTTCAGCCGGACGTCCAGTTCCGGTTCCGCTGGCCGTGGCTGGACAACGACGAGCTGGTGACCACGGTCACGGTCACCGTCACCCCACGTGGCTACGGCAGTGTGGTGACACTCGAGGACGGCCCGTTCGACCTGACCGTGCCCGGCGTGGTCGACGCGTACGCCGATTGCCTGTCAGGTTGGGGTGAGGCACTCGCCAACCTGCGCGCCGTAATCGACTTCTCGGTCGACCTGCGCCGCTACCGCTCGGGCTGATTCGTCAGGCGGCGGCGCCCAGCTCGATGTCGCTGAACGCGTCGCGCATGAAGACCGACGGCGCGACGGGGTCGTAGACGAGGGTCAGCGACTTCTTCGCCCGCGTCCAGGCAACATAGGCGAGACGGCGCTCCTCCTCGACGGCGCGAACGGGATCGTCG